>JBHYED010000119.1:0-520 GCA_051860365.1 Phormidesmis sp. | reverse complement strand
CGCTCGGTCTCCTCGCTGAATATTCTGCTCTCTTCTCTAGTATGGCGACAGGATCACAATGGCTTTAGTCACCAAGACCCTGGATATATTGACCTTATTACTAACAAGAGTCCCGATGTTGTGAGAGCTTACTTTCCGCCCGATGCGAACTGCTTGCTCTCAGTTGCAGATCACTGTTTCCGCAGTGTGGACTACATCAACGTGATTATTTCGGACAAGCAGAAGCATTTGCAATATCTGCCCATGGACGAGGCCGTACAGCACTGCACTAAGGGGATTGGCATTTGGGACTGGGCTAGCAATGATGATTGCGGAACTGAGCCGGATGTGCCAGACGTGGTGATGGCTTGCTGTGGTGATATTCCGACTCAGGAATCACTAGCGGCGACTGCGATTCTGAGAGCAGAATTTCCTGAGCTGAAGGTGCGGTTTGTCAATGTGGTGGACTTGTTTAAGCTAATGAGTGAAGGGGAGCATCCCCACGGCCTAAATGATTGGGATTTTGATTCTCTCTTTACGC
>JBHYED010000118.1:0-521 GCA_051860365.1 Phormidesmis sp. | reverse complement strand
GCACGACAACTGACTGTCACGTCACCCCTATGCCATTGACATTTAACACTAGCGCAACGCTAATCGCTGGGCGCTACCAGTCTCATCAATCGCCCGTTAAAACCTATTCTGAAACGCTCTATATAGCGCTTGTTTTCTCGGAAGAAAGTCAATTTCAGCTAGAGCCAATAGAAGGTATAGAGAGGGCGGTTTATAGCGTTACGCCTGGTTTATCCATAGATGGAAAACCTTTAGAGCCATGCCGTCTCGCCCTTTTAGGGCCGGATGAATCGGTCGTTATCAGTGCGGATGCTGATGCGAAAGCCATGGTTATTGGTGGGGCACCTTTGGGCGATCGCACCAAGTACTGGAACTTCGTATCGAGTCGCTCAGCGCGAATTGAGCAGGCAAAACAAGATTGGCAAGACCGTCGTTTCCCGGAAGTTCCCGGTGAAACAGAATTCATCCCGCTACCTGATAATTCAGACAACAGCAGTAGCGCCACCCCTCTGAGCTGATGGTTATTTGACAAAGCCTTATAC
>JBHYED010000117.1:0-555 GCA_051860365.1 Phormidesmis sp. | reverse complement strand
CCCAAAGGCATACCGTCTGAGAATGAACCTTGACCTAATGGGTAGATCAAGAAGACTGCCGTTGCTGCTGCTACAGGTGCAGAGTATGCAACACAGATCCAAGGACGCATACCGAGGCGGTAAGAAAGCTCCCACTCACGACCCATGTAGCAGAAAACGCCAATGAGGAAGTGGAAAATTACCAACTGGTAAGGGCCACCATTGTAAAGCCACTCATCAAGTGAGGCAGCTTCCCAAATGGGGTAGAAGTGAAGGCCAATCGCGTTTGATGAAGGCACAACAGCACCAGAGATGATGTTGTTGCCGTACATCAATGAACCTGCAACAGGCTCACGAATTCCATCGATGTCCACTGGAGGAGCTGCGATGAAGGCAATCACGAAACATGCGGTAGCAGCAAGTAGTGTAGGGATCATCAAGACGCCGAACCAACCTACGTAGAGGCGGTTTTCGGTGCTTGTAACCCACTGACAAAACTGCTCCCACAAGGACGCGCTTTGACGCGTTTGTAGAGTAGTAGTCATTAGTTATTATTCCGTTAGTTAGGTACGTATT
>JBHYED010000116.1:0-570 GCA_051860365.1 Phormidesmis sp. | reverse complement strand
CATCCCGTGCATTCCCCGACGATGAATTAGTTTCAATCCCTAAGAGGGTTTTGGTCGAGTTTTCGCAGAAGGTTACTAAAGATGGAAATATTTAATACAGGTTTCAATCCCTAAGAGGGTTTTGGTCGAGTTTTCGCCACAAGACCACATAGCCTTTGTCAATACCCTTTTCCCAGTTTCAATCCCTAAGAGGGTTTTGGTCGAGTTTTCGCTGGGAATTAATGGCTTAACTTGGAACTTCGGAATGAGTTTCAATCCCTAAGAGGGTTTTGGTCGAGTTTTCGCACCGTAATCTAAAGGATCTAGGTTACTTTCTTTACCTGTTTCAATCCCTAAGAGGGTTTTGGTCGAGTTTTCGCCCAACTACAGTGGTGGTTAGGTAGAGAGGATGCGAAAGGTTTCAATCCCTAAGAGGGTTTTGGTCGAGTTTTCGCGCTACATCCTATGATGTGGATCAGGTCTATAGACTACGTTTCAATCCCTAAGAGGGTTTTGGTCGAGTTTTCGCCACAAGACCACATAGCCTTTGTCAATACCCTTTTCCCAGTTTCAATCCCTAAGAGGGTTTTG
>JBHYED010000115.1:0-580 GCA_051860365.1 Phormidesmis sp. | reverse complement strand
GCTCTGTGAATATCACATTCGCTATCAGGGCTATGGCGGCATTGCCTATCACCATGTCTCTGACCAGTATGTGGCCTATGGCATCGATTCTGGAGAAACTGGGCCATAAGGTCGGAAGCACTGCTATGACTGAGTTATATAGGTCATAATCAAGACCGCTCAGAAAAAGTACTAACTAACAGACATTTTAGGCGAGCTATATAGTACGTTTGCTCTTAGTCATATTCTACTGACGCAGAGTATTGTATATACTCTGCTTGCTTGAGCAATTCGATGTCAAGGCTCTGACTTTACGCGTTCTCCTGCTCCAGCTTCTTGAAGGCATTTTGAGCTATCGTTTCAGCCCTTGCTGAGGTGACTTTCTGATAGCGCAAGGTGGTCATGATGGATTCATGCCCCATCAAAGCTCTCAGTTCTTCAATGCCCATTAATCCGACCCGCTCGGTGGCAAAAGTATGCCGCAAATCATGCAGTCTCGCGCCTTCTAGCGCAGGAATGTCTGCAATCAACTGCCGCCAGTTCTGATGAACCGTTCGATAGCTCAACCGATTAATGGAACAGGCTATCGGCTGCTGTGCGG
>JBHYED010000114.1:0-605 GCA_051860365.1 Phormidesmis sp. | reverse complement strand
CCTCACGCCCTCACGCCATTCTGTAACGGGGGCTGTTTCATCGTGTTGGGAAGGTCACGTAAATTGGAATAGATCTCTTAGACAATGAAATACACTTTGTGTGACCTGTTTTTCCTGCAACCACGCGGGTTACAGCGATTTGGCTGGGTCGTGTGCTCTGCTTTTTTCGAGCGCACGCAAAGTGTATTTAGGATGCCTGCGAGCCAGTGGACAGTTCCCGCGCTGAAGGTGGCGATCGCACTTCCCACACTCACAGCCAGCGCCCAAAAATACACGGATATTCCCGTGCCGGTGCTGCGATGGTTCCGCAGATCGTGGCGCTGAGCTTGGCGCTGGTTTTGGCGGTGCAATTCCCTCGATAGTGGTCTTTGGCTGTTGAGCTTGGCGGCGATCGCACTTCCGAGCGCTAGTACTTGTTCCCTAATTGCTGTCACTGCCAAAATAAGAACAGGATAAAGGATAAAGTAATAAGATAGCAGCAAGAGTCAAAAATATAGTTTTATATTATGCAAAACAAAAAGACTTTTTTAGGCTCTGAAAACCGCTGTGTGAAAGGGTTTCAGAGATTCTGTTGTTTTTTATAGAGGGTTTTATACAAAAGAGAG
>JBHYED010000113.1:0-650 GCA_051860365.1 Phormidesmis sp. | reverse complement strand
GCGTTTCTACCTTACTTAGAACAGGGACAGGTTCAAGTCGTGTTTTCTTTAGAGTCTGAGCTTGCCTCCGTTCTCACGCTTATGAAGCGCTACGAGTCAGTTCCGGCTTCACTAGCAGATGCGGAGCTGGTGAGAATGGCTGAGTTGAATCCTCAGAGTTCAGTATTCACGTTGGACAGTGACTTTCAGATTTATCGCAAGTCCCGAGATATTCCAATTCCGGTGATCTTCCCTTCTGCTTAGCTGTCTGAAAATAGCTCGTACTATGTTTCCGGTTCGTAGATATGGCCCGTCGAGTTCCTAAAAAATGTGTGGAGTGTGCGCCGCTCGGTGCGAGTCAGGCGCAGCAACTACATGGGAAAAACGGTGACGGCTGCTGGCATCAGAAGCGCTGTCCGAGTAAGCGCTCTTACTATCGCAATCGCCAACGGTTGAATGAGCAGCGGCGGTTGCAGTATCAGCAGCAGGTTTCCGGCGTTACTTCCGACGAAGGGCAGGTGGAGACGGTTTCGCTGCCGGTGGCCGAGGGCACGATGCCTTACGCCAATTTGTATATCTGGCGGGAGAAAAGGAAGGATGCACCGATTCATGCGATCGCCGCTTCTGTATTCCAGGATGGTTCCAAAGTGCTGGAAGTTGCGCCGATTCAC
>JBHYED010000112.1:0-689 GCA_051860365.1 Phormidesmis sp. | reverse complement strand
CGATGCCTAGATGGTCGAGATTTTTGACTTCTAAGGTTTCTGCGATCGTACGAACCTCTACAGCGCTCTCAGCTCATCCTCCATCATTATTCTGATTGTGACAATTCAAAGGGCGGAATGTGGGTTGATTCAGAGGGTAACGAGCTATCAGTCAATTTTGTAGGTCAAGGCCCAGGAGAGCTGTTTAGTGGTGATGACTCATACACCGAGTTCAAGGCTCCCAGCGACGGGACTTACTACTTAGGCATTAGCTCTTATCCTAATGGCAACACTTTCTATAAAGTTCCAGAAGCCTTTGGTTTTCCTGCGGCTGACTGGAAAATACCTATTTACGATCCCTTTGCGCCAGGTAGCGGAAGCGGTGCTGGCTTTCCCGAAGTAGATGTTGCTTTCTATGGTGAATATGATCTTACTGTAAGATTAAATCCAGAAGTTACCATTGAATTACCTCGAGAAACTGGTAACAGCGAGAATAACAGTGAAGCGCCTGTCGACAATAGTGAACCCCAGCTAGATGTACCAACCGTTTCCCTAGATTTCATAACGGCTACACTCGCCTCAGAGATAGACGACACACTTATTAGTAATCGCGTTGTTGAAGGCTATACCAGCCAAAGCTCATTTGTTACGCTTACCTTTAAGACAGAAGGTGAGATACCAGCAGAAGGTATCCTATTAAATGTTAATAG
>JBHYED010000111.1:0-721 GCA_051860365.1 Phormidesmis sp. | reverse complement strand
ATACATATTCTGCCCTTGAACCGTTACCCAAACCGTCCGAGTGCCCAGCCTGTCATCAGTAGCATCGCTGCTCCTATAAAGGCAATGCCAGCCGCTTCCAACTGATAAGCCTTGCGCAGCTTTTTTGATATTTCCTCTACCTGTTTAGCTGCCGTTACCTGAGCGCTGGCGATCGCTCTTCCAGCCAGCTGCTCAGCCTCGGCCCTGAGCTGATCGCTCTGCTCTTGATAAGCCTTCGTCAGTAGCTCAGCCTGGGTGCCCGCTTGTGCCCTAATGGTCTCCTGTTCGTCTTCAGATACCTGCTTGACGTTCTCTATAGCCAGCGTAAGCTGCTGAGTGGCAATGAGTCCTTTTTCAGCAGCGATCGCCCACTCAGATTGCAGTGCGCCCCAGCGGTTATCAAGCTGGGAGAGGAGCTGGCCGAAGAGCGTCTCTAGTTCCTGTGGGTATTTCTCTAGAATGACCTCTAGCGTTGAGGTGCCCGCTAGCAGAATAAACGTTGGATCGTTCTCGTCAATACCGTAGCGCTGCACGAGGGCGCGAACAGTATCTCTAAATGTTTGAGATCGTCCTTTGAGTAGTTGATCCAATGAGCGGGTATCAACTTAAGCCGAAAAACCGTCTACGTATAAGGAAGTCAGCGAACGTGCTTTAGCTGACTTCCGGGGCATGGGCAAATCACCGACCTGTTCTAGCATCCACTCAAATACGTCGGGAAAAT
>JBHYED010000110.1:0-744 GCA_051860365.1 Phormidesmis sp. | reverse complement strand
ATACATGGCTCTGGGCTTTGCCGCAGAGCTTTTCGTTTGATGTGCTTATTGATACATCCTTGGCCAATACTTTTTGTCCCGCCTTAAGGTGTTACCCTTCACGACAAGACGATGCTGGACTGCTCAGTGATAGCAGAACACATCCCGATTGATGTACCAATTCAAGTAGATCTAGGCTTTAAGGGGTTTAAAAACGAATATGAGAATATAGCACTACCGCATAAAAAGTCCAGAGGTGGCAAGTTAACGGAGAGTCAGAAAGAAGAGAATCGACAGTTCAGTTCAGAGCGTGTTGTGGTCGAACACGCTTTTGATGGCATGAAACGCTACAAAGCGGCAGCAGATATCTACCGCAACCGCATAGATAACTTTGATGACCACTTAATGGTGACCACAGATGGGCTGTGGAACTTCTACTTAGCAGCGGCATAACTAAGAAGGAAAGAGAGCCAGAGCTACGGCCTGATCTCCCTATTATTTCGCAACAACTCTTATGAATACCCTGGTAGAGATATATGCCAAGACGGCAAGCGAGCTAGTTGATACAAAGGCTACGCTCACTCAGCTTGACGACAGCGCCACTCATGCAGAAGGCCCTGAAGTGAACCCCTAAACTCGGACAGTATAATCAGATGATAGAAAGTCTGGACTTATCCGTATCACCTTTAGACGATTACTGCTCCGTCCTCCACTTTTCTTCAAATTCACTGGGTGTCAAATAGCTTAGAGAAGAATGAATCCTTT
>JBHYED010000109.1:0-745 GCA_051860365.1 Phormidesmis sp. | reverse complement strand
ACGATGCCTAGATGGTCGAGATTTTTGACTTCTAAGGTTTCTGCGATCGTACGAACCTCTACAGCGCTCTCAGCTCATCCTCCATCATTATTCTGATTGTGACAATTCAAAGGGCGGAATGTGGGTTATACGAATCAATATATTTGAGTATGAATACGAAAGTAGCTGCTGGTGTAGGTCTCTGTGTTAGTAACCCAGCTATAAACGCAGTTGCCAGTGCGGTTGGTGTTGCAAAAACTGGAACGGCTATTGGTTCACTGAGTGGCGCAGCACAAACAAGCGCAACGGCTGCATGGATTGGCTTTGGCAGCATGAAAGTTGGGTTATTTGCAATGGGCGCTTTGCCAATTATCGGTGGCCTAATCCTCTTGGATCAGTTGTGTGGCTCTGAATACGGAACACCACTTATAGATTGGTACGAAGAGGGTTGGATAAATTTTGAAGCTCAATGCGAAATGGAAGAACTCAAGAAAACCGTCAAGGTAGATTCTGACCATCGCGTTGTCGTTACGAAAAAGCCCTCTTCTCTAGCACAACAAGAGAATCTATTTGTCCGTCTTGAAGTTGAGCATGAGCTTTACCTGATGAAAAAAGAATTAGGCATTATCTGAATCTAAGATAACGTCAGTTCGGGATAAGGATAGCGATAAAAAAGAAGGACAGGTACGCTGAGATTACCAAAATCAATCAGCCCTGTCCTCCGCTATGTCTAGCTTAGAAGAACTCTTTTGCCACGTCGATGACT
>JBHYED010000108.1:0-804 GCA_051860365.1 Phormidesmis sp. | reverse complement strand
AACAACTGTTACGAGATATCGAGACAGTTGTTTGTACCCGTGATCCGTCAGTTCATCTTGGAAAATCTGACTGCCTCCACGTTTGCCTCACAACATCGGGGCATATCTGTCAATGCGTAACTCCTATCATAGTTCACCGTTTGCCCAGGCGTCGCTTCTAGCACACCTGGAATGCCGTCTTGCCGCGCCCCGTGCATTCCATGAAAGTGCAAAGTGTGCATGTGTTCGCCCCGGTTCGTAAAGCGAATCCGGATGCGATCGCCCTCAGTCGCACGGATTGTCGGCCCCGGCACCTGTCCGTTGTAAGTCCAGGCTGGATAAAAAACACCAGGAGCGACCTCGATCTCACGTTCTATGGCTTCAATCTCATACTCTCGCAGTCGTTGACCACTGGGCAGGGTTGAGACTTTGCCCGTATTCCATTCGGTGAGCAACGTATGAGGATCGAATCCATTATTTTCATGATTGACCTCCCCCAGCATAGTCATTCCACCCGTGTGAGGTGGAACTGCTTCTGTCATGGGTTCCTGCGCGATCGCCTTCTGTCCCAACCGCTGACCTAGCCAAGTTCCGGCACCCAAAAGCCCCGCTCCAATGAGCGATCGCCGCTGCACATTCAAATCCATTTTATTTCATAATCCTTTCATAATTGGCAGCATAGCGGATCCTGTCTCGCGATGACTACTGCCTAGCATTGATCTAGACATTCTGTTCAATAGACCTTCTAGCCCCTATGATTATGAAAGGATTATGAAATTCCACAGGACTTTATGTCATCTCGATTCACGAATCGTTTCCGCTCCC
>JBHYED010000107.1:0-809 GCA_051860365.1 Phormidesmis sp. | reverse complement strand
ACTTTCCTGACCCTTTTGAATGGATGCTCACCCACATAGGGGAACTGCCGATGCCTCGACGGTCTGCTAAATCACAGCAGCCAAAATCCCTACACGCAGACGGGTTCCCGGCTTAAGTTGGTACCCGGTAATTTATTTGATCGAAATTAACTGGCATACCTACCTGCTCTCCTATAGCTCATATGGATTTTTTACGGGTTTGGTATTTGCGTATCTCAGTTTCTGGTTTGAAGAGAGAATGCTTTTGAAATCTATGAACACTCTTTGACTCCTGTTGTCTTTATTTCTCCATCTTCTAGCGATCGCGTTACCTCTAGCCGAATACCTTTTTCGCGACCGCTCTCTCGAACCCTCTTTAGAACCGCTGGTGTTGCCTTAGCATCTAGCAAGGTGGTATAGCCGTCTTCGGTTACTAATCCAAAGCCGCTCTCAGCGCAGTGCCCTACTAACGAACATTTGCGGGTATGATTAGTCGCCTTTTCAACCAATGCCTGTTTCGGATATTTGCGTAAGCAAGCAATATCGACGACATAACCCCGTAGCGTTTCAGTTATTTCACTCACTAATAAGTTTCTCCTCGTTATAAAGAAATGGTGCGAAAAAGTTGTCCTTTTCCTACAGCTGTTGCCCTAGTATTTGGTATCGAGAAAACCAAAGAATAAAGGACGGCAAGATTAGCCACTGGATGAGTGGAAGAGCGCTAATCTTTAGGCCCGGAACGACTAACCCACGAACGCCGTACATTTTGGCAATCCGTGTCCGATAAATCTCGGCGAACAGGGTATAAAGCCACGGCAAGGCCGTAAACC
>JBHYED010000106.1:0-843 GCA_051860365.1 Phormidesmis sp. | reverse complement strand
CGTTCTTTGAATTTGTTAGGGCTACGATATACGGCTCTGGGCTTTGCTGCAGGGCCTTTTGTGTGGCGTGCTTATCGATACCACTGGCCGGTTGCCTTTTCATTTCGGCTTAAGTTGCTACCCCAATGAGCTATCGTTCACGCCTTCACTCCCAGCAAATGTTCAGCTTTAGCAAAAGCTTTGCGACATTTCTCGCGCCATTGGAAAACCATCGAGCGGCGCATCGTGGGCAGGCCGCTTTCTTTTTCGATGGCCTCTGCGTAGGTCAGGCTTTGTTTGTCGATGCTGTCGGTGGCGATCGCGCCCAGCTCAGGAAAATCTATCGTTATCCCACCCTGCCTTTCTAGCTCAGTTTTGACTGGCGATCGGTTGTAAGCATCGAAGTAATGCGGCCCGCCAAAGTGCAGGTTTCTAACGGCAACGTGAGCGACCGGCAATCCTTGTGCATCGCTCAATGCGTGTTCCAGTAAATTGACGCTTTCTAGAGTGGTGCTCATGACCATTACGCGCGTGAGTCTAGCCCCCATATCTTTCAGATTGCTGATGAAGGCGAAGCGTTCTTCTAGCTGACTGAGCATGTCTATCTCGCCAGCGGGAGAGTCGATGATGATGTAGTCGTGTCCTTTGGCTTCGATGCGTTCGGCTAGGGCTTCTACCGCGATGTCTGCTGTCTTGGTATCAGCGCTTGTTATTGGCAGATACTCAGCGTCATAGAACCGCTTGAATTGAGGATTAATCGGATCGCAGTCGTAGCCGTAGATGTATTCGGTTTGGTCTGTTAGCAGGTCTGTCAAAATCCTGGCAGTTGTGGTCTTACCGACGCCGCCTTTTCCTCCGCTTACC
>JBHYED010000105.1:0-851 GCA_051860365.1 Phormidesmis sp. | reverse complement strand
ACCCGTTCTTTGAATTTGTTAGGGCTACGATATACGGCTCTGGGCTTTGCTGCAGGGCCTTTTGTGTGGCGTGCTTATCGATACCACTGGCCGGTTGCCTTTTCATTTCGGCTTAAGTTGCTACCCGTAAAATCTATACTGTCAAAGTCCTCCTTATCTTCACCCGGATCTCGGCCCGAAATACTACCGTTGATGGTAATCGTAGGGAAGAGATCGCCTAAACGAGTATCAATAGCCTCGGGAATCGTATCGTTAGGGCCAACTTCATTAGGAAGAGGAGGCACTTGCTCCGAAACACCGTACAGCGTAAATGTCGCCTCGGTTGATTCTGGATTGATTGTTGAACCAGCAGTTTCAGCAAGGCTAAACGTAGCAGTCTCGGGTTCACTCAGGTCGCTACTAGAAGCGATTGGTAGTTCAACTGTAGCTGTAGGATCAGTAATTCTGAGAGAAAATCCTGAGTCAGTGATTTCAGTGATTTCTCCTCCTGTTATAGCTAATGCTTCGACATCAAACGCTGCTAGGTCAGAAGCCTCAACATTGACAATAACGCCTTCTGTTGGCGGTGCTGATGTAAGGTTAAATGTTAACAAGCTCATATCATTCTCTGATTGAACTAAAGTGTTTGACTCGCTAACAAGACTCACTTCAACCACTGAGTTTGGTGTATCAGCAATTGTATAACTTGCTATGCCAGCTTCTGGATTAATTGTGTAGGCAGGGCCTTCCTCTAGAGTGAGGCTAAATCCTTGTAGACCTTCATCAAAAGGATCTGCAAAAACGGGGAGTGAGATCGAGGCTTCTTGCTCCGTTATTCTAAAATAGAAGCCAGTGAGTCCACTGTCCGGGAC
>JBHYED010000104.1:0-851 GCA_051860365.1 Phormidesmis sp. | reverse complement strand
CAGAGTGCTATTACACTGGGCGGTAGACGGTTTTGATGGCTGACGCATAATGACAACCGAGCTGAGACTAATGACCGACGATTCTTAGCTTACAACTTTGTCAACCTGTCAATGCGTAACTCCTATATGAGTTTGAAGCGAAGCCTTTTGGCTGTCACCTTTACCACTGCCATTCAGTACCGTTTAAGCGTCATTTGCATAAGGGTCTCTATGGTGCATTCGTCGTAGACCCCGATCCATCGCGGCATCCAGAGCAGGCTGATAGTGCTAGGTCAAGAGCATTAGGAACACCAGAAAATCAGCGCTGGCAGGAGTTGCTGATGGTGATGAACGCTTTTGATACCAACTTTGATGAAGAAAACGAGGTATATGCGGTCAACTCTATTCCTCATGCGTTTATGAAAAAGCCGATTCGGGTCGAGCGCGATCGCCCGGTGAGGGTGTACTTGATCAATGTGACTGAGTTTGATCCGATCAACTCCTTTCACCTACACGCCAACTTTTTTGACTACTACGACCACGGCACCACGCTAACGCCCACCAGCCAAACCATAGATACGGTCATGCAGTGTCAGGGGCAGCGGGGCATTTTAGAGTTTTCGTTTGCTGATTTTGAACCCGGCCTCTACATGTTTCATGCTCATCAGGCCGAATTTGTTGAACTTGGCTGGATGAGCGCTTTTGAGGTGGTGGCATGAAAACTTGGCGCTGGATTTTGCCGCCTGTTTTACTGGTAGGACTTGTTGCCCTACTCTTTATTGTCAGTCCGGCTCGGCTTCTAAATCTGGAGGCTCCGCCGCTAGAATCGCTTAGGGTTGAGCGCACTGTTTTAAATGCAGAGGGGATTACCC
>JBHYED010000103.1:0-855 GCA_051860365.1 Phormidesmis sp. | reverse complement strand
GTCATCTTCGAGACATTTCAACCTCTTGATGTACCCTCTGTCTTGCTCTTAAATCGTCAGTAGTACGATAATAGTACAGACTTGCCTTTATTCCTGTACTACTCGTGCCCCCTTTTAGCCGTGTATCGTAAACGTCGAGTGACAAATGGATCCGTGCCTCCCCTAAACACTTCTCCAGTCACGAACAGATTAGAAATATTATTACCTGTGGTGTAAGTCAGTGCTTGAAACCGGACAGCTCATTCCCATTAACTTCAAGGGGCGCAAGTTCAATGCTGTTGTGATCGACCCCAACGGATTAGGCGAAGGGCGACCAACTGTGGGGATTGGCTATCGCGGGATGTCTCGCCATACTGATGTACCTGCACAAACTTTTGTTGATAGGGTGTCAGAGATAGAAGGGATTAATGTTCTGAAACTCCCATCTGGCAAGACATTTAGGGTGTCAGAAATAGCTGCAAATGACGGTAATACTTATAGAGTCATTGAAGCGACTGACTGGGTTGATCTGGTTGGAGACTGGGCTAAAAATCCGGGTCGGCTAGGCAAAAAGGCCAGAAATGGACTAATCGATTTTCTAACTTGGTACGCTGCTGAGGGGCTGTACGCTGCTGCCTACACCATCCTCAAACGAGCCTATACCTATGAAGACAGCCAAATCATTCAGCAGTGGCTAGTTTCCCGAGAAGCGGGCAAGCCTGCTCGAAAGGATTGGGCTTATGCAATTTCGGGGTATCAACTTAAGCCGAAAAACCGTCTACGTATAAGGAAGTCAGCGAACGTGCTTTAGCTGACTTCCGGGGCATGGGCAAATCACCGACCTGTTCTAGCATCCACTCAAATACGTCGGGAAAA
>JBHYED010000102.1:0-859 GCA_051860365.1 Phormidesmis sp. | reverse complement strand
CGGTAGATTTGCGGGCTCGAGTGAATGAAGCTGTGCCGCATATGGAAGCGGTGGCGTTGCGATGGACGACGGTTTTAGATGGCGATGATAAGACTTGGTGCTGTACAGGGCTAGCGCGGTTTTACGAAAGCTTGAGTCAGTGGGCAGAGGCGGAGCGGAGTTATCAAAGAGCGTTAGAGATAAGTAAAAGCGAGCTAGGCGATCGCCATCCATCCACAGCAACAAGTCTAAACAACTTGGCATTGCTATATCGAGCCCAGGGCCGTTATGATGCCGCAGAACCGTTGTTTCAAGAGTCGCTTGAAATCAGGAAAAGCGAGCTAGGCGATCGCCATCCATCCACGGCGAGCAGTCTAAACAACTTGGCAGGGCTATATCGAGCCCAGGGCCGTTATGATGCCGCAGAACCGTTGCTTCAAGAGTCGCTTGAAATCAGGAAAAGCGAGCTAGGCGATCGCCATCCTGACACAGCAACGAGTCTAAACAACTTGGCAGCGCTATACTACAACACCAATCGCCTTCCCGAAGCCGCCGCTACCATGTCAAGCGTTGTCAGCATATTTTTAGAACTTCTTGGCCCCAATCATCCCAACACTCTCACCGTCCAAAACAACTTAAAAGTCATTCAGCAGGCCATTGACAATTCTACTTAAATTAAAAAAGGAGATGACAAAAGCCATCTCCCGAAGTAGTCAACCATACTTAAGTAGAAAAAATAAACAGGATAAAAACAAGCCCACATTCCGCCCTTTTGACTGTCACATTGAGAATAAAGGCTCATTCAACATAATAGGTAGTATTCCTGAGCGGCAGAACCCAGGAAGAGCAGTATTTTGCGATGATTTTCGTTGAGATTCAG
>JBHYED010000101.1:0-904 GCA_051860365.1 Phormidesmis sp. | reverse complement strand
TCTAAGACTAGCGCCTCCCCGGTTTCTTCAGAACCAATCAAATATGAGGCATGACCTAGACTTTCTAGATAAAACTGTTTAAAGAACATAGTGGTTTTGTTGGAAGCGTAATTTTCTAAAAGGATGTTGCTAATAGTCGAGCTAGCATTAAGCTTCGCTATGTTCGTTAATGTATTTGACAAAGAACTGCTTCATCTCAGGGTGAGCATCACAGTCAAAGCCGGACATTTTGCCTTTCTCTAGGGCTTCTTCAGCGCTTTTGTCATGCTTCACGGCGTCATACATCAGCGCCATCGCGCCAGATCGCAGACCGCTTTTGCAGTGAGCTAATACGGGCTTAGGCAACTGCTCTATTTTCTCTAGAACGTCGTTTGCTAGCGTTTCGTCCATATTGCTCGGTTTTACTGGAATGTTGGCATAGGTAAGCCCAGCAGCTTCTACCTGCTGCGATTCATCGGCGATCGCCCCTTCTTCACCAGCAGCTCGCAAGTTCAGCACTGACTTAAACCCTGTTTCCTTTGCCTGCCTAAACTGCTCTTCTGAAGGTTGATTAGTCGCAATCGAAATGTCGTCGTTAATCTTTCTGATGTTGTCCATGGTTTCCTATTGTAAAGTTTTCTGTTGCAGCTACTTAGCGGTAAGCTCCGGAGAGCGACTGATTATCTTCGGTGATTAGCGGATGCTGTGTAAATCAAGATATTTTCTAGATTGAGTCCTGATGGCAAATCAATAGCGAGTGCTGATGAGTCGAGGACTTGGCCAACCCATAGGTAATTTAGGGTAACACCTTAAGGCGGGACAAAAAGTATTGGCCAAGGATGTATCAATAAGCACATCAAACGAAAAGCTCTGCGGCAAAGCCCAGAGCCATGTATCGTCACCCTAACAAGTTTTCAACGTGGGT
>JBHYED010000100.1:0-914 GCA_051860365.1 Phormidesmis sp. | reverse complement strand
GCTCTATACTGCAGCTCATCTATGATGATGCAGGAGAGTCGCTGAAAGCACTTAGGACTAACATATACAATCTAAACACAAGCCTAGCACTTCTAATTGGATTCAACGCTACCTTTGCTACGTTGCTATCGAGAATAAACGGCACACTTAAGCTACAGCTAGATATACCAAGGGTAGCTGTCTCGGCTGCGTATTATCCATATGGACAGCAGCTATACACCAACGTTCTATACCTTATCAACTGGTTACTACTACTCAAGCCGATAGTTGCGATGCTACTCATCTCTTCTATTTTGATAGCAATCACAGCGCTAATACCGACGGCTTCAAGCACAATAATCTACCCGTCAGTCATGCTTGAACTTAGCGAAGAAAGGAAGATAGAGGAATTTACAAGAGCAGTCATAGAAAATAGAGACGAAGTTATCAAAAAGGCTTCATTAAAGGTCAATTTGAAAGCGGAGCGGTTCAAAAACGCTTTACTTATTTTGGGAATAGCCTCAGTACTATTGACTTTCAGCATTGCTATAGAAGCGAAGGGCATTAGTAGCACTAACCTACAATAGAAGCAGCAACCCTGCATAAGGACGAATTAACCCGTAAGCCTCTTTGTGTAGGCAGAAGTAGCACATGAAGTGACCGAACTCCTTGATCGTAAGCTAGCGTCTACTACGTCTCAAATTTTAGGCATTTCGAGACGTGTAGAAAACTGTGTCTCAACCCATGTTTCAGAATAGCTCTATCAAAAGGTCTAATAGCTTTTGAAACTATGGTTTGATTGCCTGTCACTCACGGTTCGCTCAAAATTAGACAAGGTTGAATAAATTACCCGGAAAGAGATAGATAGATGTCGTCCGCAGCCCTCAACAACTGCAAAATGCGCTGCTGTCGTTCAGATAAGGCAGAGAGAAAAT
>JBHYED010000099.1:0-930 GCA_051860365.1 Phormidesmis sp. | reverse complement strand
AGCCTTACTTTGATGTCCGTTAGTTAGTACTTTTTCTCGGCACCCTCGATCTCGACCGCTGTGTCTCAATCAGGCTAATGCTTTCAGCCTTATGGCCCAGTTTCTCTCGAATCGATGCCTTAGACCAGGGAGAGAAGGATTGAGCATACTGTCGAGACTAACTTGGCTCGTTGGCAAGAAGAAGGGCTAATCCCTGACATGATGATTGAGCCAGGAGTCAAAACGCATGGGTTCACTTCTAATACTTTCAATTATCCGAAAAAAAATTGGTATTTATAGCTGGCCTTGTTTTCTCGATTCAACCAACTATAGTTCTAAGCTATGCCGTTGGGCAACATCCAACAGAAGAACAGATAGCTCAGGGAAACAAACGGGTGGAGCTAGCGATAATTCTAAAGACGTTTCCAAACTCGACAACTACCAAAACTTCTCCAAAGCCTTCAACGTCGCCTATCAACCGCTGATGGCCTCGTTGCAAGCCAACAAAGCAAGGCTAAAGGGTGCAAAAGAATTCAAACCTCATGAGCTAACCGGCGGCGACTTGGGTGGCACCCTCCTCAGCGAACTGCTGATGGCCATTCAAGAACTATTAAACGACAAAGATCCTAAAGTTGTGCTGGGTCAAATTCGCACCAGCTTAGATGCCACCTATTTTCAGAAGCACAGTCACTTGATGGCGATCGCTCACTATCTGGCTGATATGTGGCGAGAGCGTCGTCCTGAAGAAGCGCAGAAAGCGGAAATTGTAGGCGATCGCATTCGCAATGAAGGCATCTAAAAGGCCAAAAATCGACTGCTAACGCCCATACAAGTGGAGCAAATCACCCGTTTCTGCCCTCAGCGTCTCGATGTACACAACAATAGCCTCAAAGACGTTTTTCTCTGTAGCGCGGTCGCCCGAACCAAAAGCAGCCTTGCAGGCATTATCAC
>JBHYED010000098.1:0-950 GCA_051860365.1 Phormidesmis sp. | reverse complement strand
TATTGCATTCTAATAGCATATTAGGACAGAATAGATAGCAATGTGTTTTTCATTCCATTATGCCTGCTGCCTACAGCCTCGACTTGCGCCAAAAGTCCATCGCCGCCATCGACCGGGGCGAGAAGAAATCTCACGTCAGTAGAACGCTGAAAATCAGCCGCAACACCTTGGATTTGTGGCTGAAGCGACGAGAAGAAACCGGGTCGCTCGCGCCCAAAACGCCCGTTAAAAAGGGGCCTGACCCCAATATTAAAGACCTAGCTGCCTTCAAGCAGTTCGCGACAGAACATGGTCGCCTAACCGCGCAGCGGATGGCAGAGCTGTGGCCCGAGCCAGTCAGCGATGTGACGCTGGGCAAAGCCCTCAGGAGAATTGAGTTTACGAGAAAAAAAGACTTATGGCTATCGGGAGAGAGACGAGGTTAAACGCCGCGCCTTTCTACAGCAGATTGCTCACTACAAACCGGCTCAGCTTGTGTTCGTGGATGAGGCAGGGGTAGACGACACCCTCGACTATCCCTATGGCTACTGCCACCGCTCAGAACGCTTCCATGATCTGAAGCTAGGCCACCGTACTGAACGTATCAGTATGGTCTCAGGCTGGAGTGATCGCAAAATTGTTGCCCCGCTGACGTTCAAAGGCTATTGCAACACTTTACTCATCGAAGCTTGGGTTGAGCAGATTCTAGTTCCTGAATTGAAACCTGAGCAGGTCGTGGTGATGGACAATGCCAGCTTTCATAAGTCCAGTCGTATTCGTGAGCTGATTGAGCAAGCCGGGTGCGAACTTATCTTCCTACCGCCCTACTCGCCAGACTTCAATAAGATTGAGAAGTACTGGGCTAGGCTGAAACAGTATCTAGGCAAGACGATTCAGCAGTTTGATAGCCTATGGGATGCCGTCGATGATGCTTTTAGAAAACTGTCCTAACTAGCTCATCGACTGCAATA
>JBHYED010000097.1:0-974 GCA_051860365.1 Phormidesmis sp. | reverse complement strand
TCAGTTCGGGATAAGGATAGCGATAAAAAAGAAGGACAGGTACGCTGAGATTACCAAAATCAATCAGCCCTGTCCTCCGCTATGTCTAGCTTAGAAGAACTCTTTTGCCACGTCGATGACTTCTGCCAATTTTTTGAACCTGAATGGCATCGCCAGCTTTTAACTCACAATCTAAAAACGCGTCAGCGAAAGCGATCGCTCTGTCTGAGCGAGATTATGACCATTTTGATTGGTTTCCACCAAAGCCACTATCGAAATTTCAAAGCCTACTATATTCATCAAGTCTGTAAGTACTGGAAACAAGCGTTTCCAAAGCTTGTGAGCTATAACCGCTTTGTCGAATGGACGCCGACTTGCCTATTTCCGCTGTGCTGCTACTTGAAGGCCTGCTTTGGCCGCTGTACCGGCATCAGTTTCATCGACGCCACCCGTCTAAAAGTTTGTCACAATCGTCGTATCTGGCAGCATAAAGTCTGCAAAGCCACTGCCGCCCGTGGCAAAACCTCGGTTGGCTGGTTCTATGGCTACAAGCTGCATCTTGTCGTTAGCGAGCGGGGCGACTTGCTCAACATCACGCTCACACCGGGCAACACTGACGACCGTAAGCCCGTCGAAGATTTGCTCAGTGTGCTGGGCGGCAAGGTCTTTGCTGATAGAGGTTACGTCTCAAAGAAGTTGGCAAAAAAGTTGCTCGAAACGTTCAACATCGAGTTCTTTGCTAAGCCTCGGCGCAACATGAAGAACAAGCTGATGCGATTGACTGACAAGCTTCTGACGCGCAAGCGCTCTATCGTTGAGACCGTAATTGATCAGTTGAAGAACATTTCGCAGATAGAACATTCGAGACATCGCAGCCCAGTCAACTGCTGGGTCAACATCATTTGCGGTTTAATTGCCTACTGTCATCAGCCTAAGAAACCTGGACTCCATCTAGAATGGGCGTTGCCGCCTGCGGCTTAACCCGAACTGACGTT
>JBHYED010000096.1:0-999 GCA_051860365.1 Phormidesmis sp. | reverse complement strand
ACGTTATCTTATGAAAAGTTCCACCGAGAGCTAGATAGTCGTTTCAGGTATGGCTCTCACAGCATCTAAAAAAGGGTAGCAAATACAGGCTCCAACGTGTAGAGTAACGCTGCTTCATGAGCAGGAATCCATCGTTGGCCCATCCAACCCGCAGAGGCGAACCTTTATTTCTTGCCTGCCATCACTGACGCACAGCGTATCGTCGTCGTAGGCAGTCCCTTGAACAATGTCATAATGCTTGCTGAGACTGGCAGCAACAGGCTCAAAAGGCGCAGTTAGCTGATCGCCGCTTTGAGAAAATAGCCTGACAGAAATCGCACCGGATAACAGCAAAGTTGCACATGCAGTTTTAATTTGGCTGGCTGGCTTCATTTTTGTTAGGGCATACTCTACTCTCTCAGATTGACCAACATGCGTCTGAGGGACGTATTCAACCGAGATTAAAAAGATATTCCCAATGGGAAACCAGCAGGTTCAGCCTCCAAAAAATCACATAGACTACTAGAAGAGAAATACTCGTTACTCTACAGATAGGTCAGATAGCTGTACTAGGCTGAACATCCAAAGGGCAATCACAACTAGAGCGGCCAGAGTCAAGGGCTAGGACAGAGCGCGATGCGAATAGTCTTCAGCGGCCAATAGATATAGGCAAATGCTAGATGTAGTCCCAGCACACCCGACTCATACAGAGCAATGTGCTTTTCCAAGACGGCGAGCCAGTCTACAGAGAAGATTCGTCCTGGCGTAGCAATAGGGCAACGCCGAGCAATTGTCAGTTTCTCGCGTCGATACCAAGCAATCGCTCGATTTACCTGTTCAGCATTAGGTGGACTGTCACTCATTTCATCGGTTCAGTAAAGAAAGAGCTAATAGACCCCTGGCCGAGATACGTGTAATTTCCTATCACATCGGCCTGAAAGCATTGGTGCGATTGGGTTTCAACTTTAAAATTCTGAGTAGTACAGCCAATTGAGTCGCTGAAGCCACGGTTTACTGCTA
>JBHYED010000095.1:0-1059 GCA_051860365.1 Phormidesmis sp. | reverse complement strand
AGAGTGCTATTACACTGGGCGGTAGACGGTTTTGATGGCTGACGCATAATGACAACCGAGCTGAGACTAATGACCGACGATTCTTAGCTTACAACTTTGTCAACCTGTCAATGCGTAACTCCTATGCCTTTAAGAGCAAATCAAGTAATACAGTTAGATAAAAAGTCAAATATATGTGGAGAGTACGTCAGGGCAAAATACTGACCTGACGTATCAACTTACGAAGTCACTATGCCACTTCGAGCTTGCGCTTAGCACTTTTTGCTCCGAGTGCAGCTACGCCCAGCATCCCGAGGAGCAAGGACGGTTCAGGCACCTCCGCCACCGGCTTTTGAGAAAGACCTTTTACCGCGAATACAACGTCGTTGAAGTCTCTATCAACCTTGCCATTGTAACCATTGTTCATTTGTCTGTTCCGTGTGCCCTGTTCACCATAGAGATCTTCAAATCCGATGATGGTGTAGTTTTCTTGCTCTACTTCGTCAAAGTAGTTATAGGCAATCATGTGAGAGAGTCTATCGGCGTTGACTTCTCTGCCGTCAACCATGCTGCCCGTCAATTCATCGGCACCAAAGAGGTTAGTGCCGCCACGGTTGCCGTCGGCGTTGATAAAGAAAGAAAGCTGAGTTGCTCCATTAAATCTACCCAGGTTTCTACCTTCGCCAAGAGCCAGTGCGGCGTTACCCTGATCTTGAATGCTTCCACTGCCAGAGACATTATCAAAAATCATCTCTAGCGGATTGTCGTTCGTGCGAAAAAGAAGCTGGTTTTGAAAGCCAGCACCTTCGTCAACAAAAAAGACTTCTACAGGGTCTACGCCGTCCCAATAAAGGTCAGTGGCGTCTAGCTTATTCAGCGATGGATCATTAAAGGCTACGCCTTCAGCTTGAACATAGGTAGAGAACCGGCTGAGTAAGTCGCCTCTGAGATTGAGGGGTATCAACTTAAGCCGAAAAACCGTCTACGTATAAGGAAGTCAGCGAACGTGCTTTAGCTGACTTCCGGGGCATGGGCAAATCACCGACCTGTTCTAGCATCCACTCAAATACGTCGGGAAAA
>JBHYED010000094.1:0-1068 GCA_051860365.1 Phormidesmis sp. | reverse complement strand
CCACCCGAGGGTATACGGTCACCTCGGTGTAAGGATAAATCGCACCCGTATAGTTCACGCTGACATCCAGCTTGCCAGCTTGCACCGCTTCTACTGTGACGGGCGTAGCGTTAAAAGCGCCATCAACGCCCATCATATCGCTGTGATCCATGCCCTCCATGTCCATACCGCCCATGTCCATGCCGCCCATGTCATGGCCTTCCATATCCATGCTCATCATCCTTGACATGCCAGTGGCAGCCAGAATAGCAATGGAAAGCCCCGCGAACACAGCTAGACCGAGCAATGCCTTACTAGAGGCTTTCCACCACGGGACAGCAGGTGCAGTGGTAGAAGGCTCTTCGTATTCAGTTAAAGGTGCAATCTCAAATGGGTCTTCAGCGCTAGGCAATGCTCCATTCGACGACGACGACTTCGGCGGTATCGGCTCCGATGGTGCAGGTGATTCAGGGGTTTCGGGTGGATGGTTCATCGACACAGGAATACGACGTTATTGAGCAACAATCAGCAACAAGCCTAACTACTACTACTCTGAACAATAAAGGCTGATTATGAAATGGGAATGAAATTTCCTAGTATCTCGCGATTGGGACTGTTAGCATCTTTAGCCGAAAGCTTGGGAAACACCGAAGCTAAGGGACTTTAGATTACAGCAAGGGTTTTTTCACAGTTCGATCTAACTTACGTTGAGCAAGGATCAACAGTGTAAAAATAAGAATGTCAGCAAGTAAATCTACAGAGACATCTGGCTTTCGTCTGCTTCAAAAAGATCAGGTAAATTACACAGTCATGATGGAGTTGGTAGATGAATTGTGAAAGTGCTGCCTTTACCGAGTTGGCTAGTTACGGCAAGAGAGCCTTCGTGTGCCTTTGCTATGGCCGAGGCGATCGCTAGCCCCAACCCAGAGTTACCTGCCCGTCCCGCTCTGGCTGCATCCACGCGGTAAAAACGGTCGAAAATCTTAGCCTGTTGCTCGGGTGAAACGCCTATTCCATTGTCACTAACCAGAATCAACGCCTGCTGCTGTTGTCGCTTAAGCGTTAGCGTCACCTGACCACCTGCTGGAG
>JBHYED010000093.1:0-1128 GCA_051860365.1 Phormidesmis sp. | reverse complement strand
AGGGAGTCGCCTCAAAAAAGAGTACCGAGTAGACTAGAGGGGTGGTCATAGACTCTGCTGTAGGAAATCGCTGATGCTAGATGAAAAGCTCAAATCAACGCTCAAGGCTGCTGCGGGGCAGCTGAGGGGGCCAAAGAAGCGAGCGTTCATGGCAAAAGCAGCAGCAGATTATCTGGACGGCTCAGCGCGAAGAGCAGAAACGCATCTAGGGTGGAAACGCCAAACGGTACAGAAAGGGCTCGATGAGCGCCGCGTCGGGGTTGTCTGCTTAGACCACTACCAGGCCCGAGGCCGCAAGAAAACTGAAGAGAACCTGCCGAACTTAGAAGCCGATATTCACGAACTGATCGGCGAGAAGTCTCAAGCTGATCCTCGGCTAAGGACAACGTTTGCCTACACCAAAGTCACAGCCCAAGCGGTTCTTGATACGCTGATGATAGAGAAGGGCTATGCAGAATCTGAGTTGCCCTGCCGCCAGACGATGGGGGGCATTCTCAACCGTTTGGGCTATCGCCTAAAAAAACACAAAAGGTGAAGCCTCAGAAGAAGATACCGGAAACCGATGCGATTTTCACCCATGTTGCCCAGGCCAATAAAGCTGCTGACGCCGATGATAGCGTGCTGCGCCTGTCGATAGATACAAGGCCAAAGTCCGCATCGGCAATCTCTCTAGAAAGGGCAAAGCGCGCACGCTGAGCGCGAAACAAGCTGATGACCATGACGACCACTGAGATGCGCTGCTCGTCCCCTTTGGCATTCTCGATGTTGTAGGCAATCAGCTCTCTGTCTACTTCGGACAGTCAGCAGAGACCAGCGACTTTATTGTCGATTGTCTGGAAGCTTGGTGGCAAGACCATCAGGCTGACCATCCGGGGCTCAAAGAACTGGCCATTGACTTAGACGGTGGCTCAGCGGTCAGAAGCAATCGCACGCAGTTTATCAAACGGCTCGCTCAGTTCGTCCAAACCACTGGGCTCAGGGTTCGATTGATTTACTATCCGCCCTATCACAGCAAGTACAATCCAATTGAACGGTGCTGGGCTGCTTTAGAACAGTATTGGAACGGGACTATTCTAAACACGATTGAAGATGCACTGCAGTGGGCTGCTCATATGACGTGGAACGGGT
>JBHYED010000092.1:0-1136 GCA_051860365.1 Phormidesmis sp. | reverse complement strand
TAGGAGTTACGCATTGACAGATATGCCCCGATGTTGTGAGGCAAACGTGGAGGCAGTCAGATTTTCCAAGATGAACTGACGGATCACGGGTACAAACAACTGTCTCGATATCTCGTAACAGTTGTTGATGAGACCTCGAATGCACATTGTTTGCAGCTTGCAAAAAGCACGCAAAGCACAAAAGAAGTGATTGCGAATAGCTTGTTCATCTCGAACATAAAACCGCTCAATATTGCACACTTGCTTGATGACTCGATGAAAACACTCTATCTTCCAATGGTCATCGTGAATCTCTTTGAAGTCAGTGTGAGTCAGTTGTTCGAGCGCCAACAAATCTGGATTGTAGAGAATGTAATATCGCGGTTCGTTTTTGAACGGCTGACAAAACACTCTTACCCAACCAAATGCTTTTAGATAGACCATTAGGCCGTCAGAGGGAATGTCTACGTCCTTGACAGGTAGAGTATTGCCACGTTCTACCGAGACTTGACGATTATTGGCAATGCCAAATAGAAAACCTACTTCCTCGTTTCTGAGAAACTTCAGGTTCTCCAGGCTTGAATACCAACTATCGCCGGTCACCCACACAGGCTTAATTCCCCATTCCATGACTTCAAGCACCATCTCGCGAAAATAATCGTTTTTAGTTTTTCCCTCTTGCTTGTCGTAAATTCTAAAGTTGATTGGGTAAGAGCTACCTGCTGTATCGGTGTAGTAAAGCGTGATTAAATTAATCCCTTTGACGCTACGCTTATGTTTGCCTGACCAGAAGTAATCGACAAACGCACTTTTGCTCGGGTCGCGGTACGGTTTATCTTCCACGCTATCGTCAATGCTCAAGGTGCCTGCTGTCCAAACGATGTCGCCTTTAACCTCATCGAATAGGTCGCGAGCTGTGTAGCGTTCGCGCAGCAAAAAACGATTTACGCTGTCATGGCTCAGCGTTTCCAGAATTTCTGAGAGCCGTACGCAACTGACATACTTTGGCTCTGATAGCAGAAACAAGGTGTACAGAGTGCTATTACACTGGGCGGTAGACGGTTTTGATGGCTGACGCATAATGACAACCGAGCTGAGACTAATGACCGACGATTCTTAGCTTACAACTTTGTCAACCTGTCAATGCGTAACTCCTA
>JBHYED010000091.1:0-1245 GCA_051860365.1 Phormidesmis sp. | reverse complement strand
ACTAGCTGTCGTTTTATTAAACGGCCACCGAATACTTGTCTTTAAATGAGCCTTGATGGTCTCGGCTAAATGTCATTCAGCACGACAACTGACTGTCACGTCACCCCTATGCCATTGACATTTAACAGCCTGTACCGCACATTTTTTAAGTCGTATACCGAAAAAGTATGGGGCATCCCCTGCAACAAAACTCAGGCCAAATGGGCCGCATAGCGTATTAAAGGACTCTCACTCTCAAAAACTGTTATCAATGCGATGTTTGGCAGCAATGCCACCAGAACGCTGATTAAAGAATTTGACTACCTGGTACTTGGCTCCGGCATGATGCGGGAAAAATGCCAGTCGCTGATTGAAGAAGCTGGTTCAGTGGTATCAATGAACACCCGCGCTTTCCGAGTAGAGTGCACCGGTATGTAGATTGATCGAGTAATTGTGCAGAAGGGTACGAAAGAGAACAGCGAGACTTTTGAAGTGACGGGCGACAGCTTTGTATCGAGTATGCCGGTTAGTGCGCTGATAAGATAGTTGGATCCACCGGCAACACCGGCTGTGATAGAAGCTGCTAATGAATTGAAATACCGTGACTTTTTGATTGTGCTAATTGTGGTCAATATCAAGTCTTTAGGTAGTTCCTGGCAAAGACCTCTGGAACCAACACAAACTCAAATAGTTTCTTGCGTAGGCTCTCAAACAACGTAGCTAAATAGAGCGTGATCTTGGTCAAGTTATACTATTTGCTGTCGCAACCAGTTGGCGGATACAGCAAAATCAATTATTTCAGTTAGGCAAGTAACAATACACGAGTACTGTCTAGAAGCTTGTAGTCGGCGTCAGTGATAATTGATGGTTCTGAAAATTTGCGAGTGGAAATGCGGGCAACTTTACTGTCTCAAAAGGTTCCCACAATTTTGTCGTTCTTTACGTCGTAGCAGGCAGCTACTAGATCCGTTGATAGCAGCTATGATGCTGAAAGTACTGCATCATAGGTACAGTACTTGTCTTCATGCGTCTTTTCCATCAATGCTAGCTAGATAACGCTGGCGAGCCATTCATAGCTGACTGAATTGGGCGAATTTTACGGTACAGCAAAACTGACTTGTAGTAGCCAATATCTGTATCATAGGAGTTACGCATTGACAGGTTGACAAAGTTGTAAGCTAAGAATCGTCGGTCATTAGTCTCAGCTCGGTTGTCATTATGCGTCAGCCATCAAAACCGTCTACCGCCCAGTGTAATAGCACTCTG
>JBHYED010000090.1:0-1306 GCA_051860365.1 Phormidesmis sp. | reverse complement strand
ACTAGCTGTCGTTTTATTAAACGGCCACCGAATACTTGTCTTTAAATGAGCCTTGATGGTCTCGGCTAAATGTCATTCAGCACGACAACTGACTGTCACGTCACCCCTATGCCATTGACATTTAACATAGAACATTCTTGAGATGTATAGGCAGGGTTCACGGCTACCGTGACTCTGCCAAATATATCGCCGTAGCGCTCTAACCACGTTCTGAACTGATACCATCCCGCATCAGCAATTGACTTAGCCAAGTTGTGATTCTTGACCATATTTCGGATTCTCAAATCTTCATACGCTACGAGGTCGTTAGATCTCATCACGGACAATGCCAGTTTTACAGCATGGTCTTTTCGCTTGCGTGAAGTTGTGAGGTCGAATCGTGCTAGTCGATTAATCACTTTCTTGCGGTTGGCTGATCCTTTCTTCTTTCTCGATACGCGCTTAGCTAGCTTTTTACGCTTAGCCTCACGCTTCCGGTAGAAATGGGGATTGTCTACTTTCTCACCATTGGAATCAGTGTAGAAGTCAGCTAAGCCAACATCTAAGCCGATTGTGTTTCCTGATGGCTCAAGGGTTTCTTTTCTGTCTACGGCAACGCAAAACTGGCAGTAGTAGCCATCAGCGCGGCGAATCAACCTCACTCGCTTAATCAGCTTCTCAGCGTATTGCGCTAGGTCGTAAGTACCCACCAATTTAAGTAGGCCGATGCCTTTCTTGTCAGTGAACTTGATCCGTTTTGTGCCTGTCAGCTTCCATCCGCTAGTTTTGTACTCGACTGAGCGAGCAAACTTTTTGAACTTTGGATATCCAACCGGCTTAACGCCTTTCTTGCAGTTATCGTAGAAACGGCTAATAGAAAACCAGGCGCGTTCAGCGCTAGCCTGCCTAGCCATTCTGTTGAGTTCATTAGCAAAGGCATACTCTTTAGTATTAAGTGACAGTGGAGTGGTCAGGTAGCACTTCAACCGTTTCGTTAAGTTTTTTTCCATTGTTCCTGCACGACCGGGTCGCTCTCGATATGAGCGGGCCGTAGCTTAACCAGGCGCATCTCCATCGCTTTGAGGTATTCCTAACCCCGCTGAGGATAAACAGGACAACCCAGTAAATCACTCATCCACTGCGCGACTTTTGGCCCATCTCACAGATCACCATCCCAAGGCTCTTCTTCTAAAGCCTGAAGAAGTACACTGAGGACATATAATACAAAGCCGACTCAATCATTATGATTGAGTCGGCTTTTAACTAATTAACCTGGCATCGAGCTATTTTCACAAGGGCCAACGCCCTAACTATCTTCGCCGCTACA
>JBHYED010000089.1:0-1705 GCA_051860365.1 Phormidesmis sp. | reverse complement strand
CAGAACCCAGGAAGAGCAGTATTTTGCGATGATTTTCGTTGAGATTCAGCACCTGTTGCTGGTCATTGATCGTGACGAGATGAATCGCCATGAAGGACTGAAATACCCAACGTAGGGTAGGCGTATCAGTTGGCTTCCCCAGCTGGTTGGGAATCTGCGCTTTAGCCGCCCTTAAAGCCTGTCGTAGTTGTCGTTGTCCCAGATTGTAGACCAGCAAACACAGCGCCATAATCATCGCTAGCGCCATAATGCGTTCAGGTGATTTGAGGAAGACACTGTCGGTAAAGAACAAGGGGTCTTTGAGGAAGCGAAACCCCCGCTCAGTGCCCTGCTGGGCCTTATATTCAGTGAGCACATCATCGGCACTCAGCCTCGGTTCATCAAGGTTGTCTGTTTCCTCCTCAAACGCGGGTGTGGCCAGTAAGTTAGTGGCCAAGATAAACCGTCCGGCTCGACGCTGTTGTTGAGCCACTGCGTCCGGGTCAAGGACTAAGCTCGCTTGGATGTGATAGCTGATGTTTGTCGGTGTCGCATCTTTGGCCGGACGACCAGACTGTTCGTAATGGGCTTGTTCCGTGATAGTCGCATCCTTGAGAGAATGTTGTTTCAACCGCTTCTCAAACTGCTCTAAAGCTTTCTGGGCATCAACTTCGCAGGCAAAGGGTTGACGGCCCAGTTTGTCGAGTTGCTTTTGGGTGCTGTTAGTGGCTTTGACTAAGCGTTTCTCCAAGGCTCTCAAGTCAGCTGCTTGACGTTGACTGGATTCAACGACAAACCAGCGCTGACAACTATCACCGTAGGCGTTGCAGACCATAGCGATACGGTAACCCGGTAGAGAGCTGGGCTGAAAAGCACTCTCATCAATGGTGGCCATCAACTCACTGGCCGCACTTAGCGTCAACGGCACTCGCGATATCCAATGCATCGACCCCAGTTGCTTCAAGTTATCGGCACTGTAGAGCGCACCATCAGCAACATATACCCCCTCAAAGTCCCACTGTTGCTGAAACTGGTCAAACAACCCCGCAAATCGGGCTTTGTCCGATTGATTGCCATCGGCCAATTCGATGAAGGCTGGGATGTCGCCATCTCCCCAGCACACCAGATTCATCACGAACTGCTTCAGGTCGGGACGGTGGTCACGTGAATAGCCGTGACAAATGCGAATCGGCAATGTAGCTGCTATGGGTGCGTGCTCTGATGAATTCAAATACGCCCCTGTCACGCTCATTGAGGTCGCATCCAAGTGGGCTGTCTCACGGACAATCCCATAGCGCTCTGCCGCGGATAGACAAAGGCCCATGAACACTGAGGTGATACCGGCTAAGTACAGCTTGTCTAGGACTCGGCCTAATCGGTCGTCATTCAAATGCTCTGGGTGTACCCCAGGCCCTAGCAGGTGCTCTGTGGCTTTGCCTTGGAAGAACTGACCGAACAGGTACAAAGGCGCTGAGGCAAACCCTAATCCATTCAAGACCATGGCTTTAACAGCTACTCCCGCACTGATCTGCTCGCGCGGGTCTTCTCCCAAACAGTTGTTGATAATCTCTACAACACCTAATTCATCAACGATTCCAGCTACGATGCCTAGATGGTCGAGATTTTTGACTTCTAAGGTTTCTGCGATCGTACGAACCTCTACAGCGCTCTCAGCTCATCCTCCATCATTATTCTGATTGTGACAATTCAAAGGGCGGAATGTGGG
>JBHYED010000088.1:0-1744 GCA_051860365.1 Phormidesmis sp. | reverse complement strand
GGGTACCAACTTAAGCCGGGAACCCGTCTGCGTGTAGGGATTTTGGCTGCTGTGATTTAGCAGACCGTCGAGGCATCGGCAGTTCCCCTATGTGGGTGAGCATCCATTCAAAAGGGTCAGGAAAGTCGTGACCAAACAGACGCTGTGCAGCGGTGGTGCCATCGTGTCGTTTGAGGTCAAAATTATGCAGGATGGTGAGGACGTTAAGGGACTCTTCAGAGAATCCACGACGGGCGTGGTGGAGCTTTGCCAAATAGCCATTGCGCCCCTCTACTGCTGAGGAAGTGCGCTGATACTTAGTACAGAAGTCCTGGGACCATCGCACCCACTGCAATCGCTGTTGATCGCTCAATGCCACGGTGAGCGCTTGTTCAAAGAGTCGGTCAAATGCGTTGCTGGCAGTGTCCTGATAGCGCCGTTTAAGCGAGGGTTGTCGGGTCTTATCAGCCTGCTGCGTCCAATAAACCCAGGGTAGTAAGTAGCTGAGCACCCAGGTGCGGAGCGCAGGGTCTTGGGTTTGGTGGTCCAAGGCAAGCGTCACCCATTGTTGCCAAGCCTCAATTCCTTGAGCAAAGGAGTCAATCTGCGCTTCAAAGGAGTCAATCGCTTTCTGTGCTTTCTGTGCACCATAGGTGGGTGCCAACTCCCACAGGCGCTGTAAGGGTGATGCCAGTTGGGTGAGCAAGTCTCTTTGCGTTTGCCATTGTGGGCTATCTAGACGGAAAGGATGAATGGTTAAGCTCATCTGTTCTATAGCATTACGATAGGTTTGCTCAGCTTGCTGCACCTTGTGTTGCGCGGCTGCATTGTCCGCTATCAACGACTGAAAGACTTGCTGGTCAGCGACCTCGCAGCATTTTTTCAGTTGTTGCCGGAGTTTGTCTTGTTGCTTCTGTAAGGTCGCTGCTTGTTGTCCAAGTGAGCGGCCCAGCGGCTTACCTAAGGCGCGTAGGGCATGAAACAAGTCAGCGACGTTGGCACAGCCTAAGCCTGATACCGCTAGCTTCACTAACGCTCTCGCACCGTCACTGACCAGATAGTGGCACTGCCACTGGCTATCTTGCCACCACTGGTCTACCTGTTCCATCCAGGTAGCATAGGTGCGATTCTCGCATTCGGCCTCGATAAAGATGTAGCCACTGCTCAGCTCTAGCAGCACCAGCACCGGTAGCCCGAAGAACGTCTCATCAGCACCGACACAGATACCTTGACCTTCGGTGGGCTTGCAGTGCTCTGATTGGGCTGCTTCGTAGTCAATGACTGCTTGATTCACACGCTGCTTGAGCTGACGCAGGGCACTGGCTGAGCTGGCTACGTGGGTGTCCAAGTGAACCGCGCTGATGAACTCTGATAGACTCTCGGCTCCTACCCCTTGCTTAATCCCAAAGTAGTAGACCAAACCGAATACCAATCGCGCTAGCCACTGGCTACCCGCTGCGGTTTCCCAAAAGCTCGATTCTGGGTACTGATTGCGCCGATTAAGGGCTTGGCGATGGCGGTGGACGCTGCTTTTGCTGATGCCGGTTGTCGCCGTAATCCCTCGAATCGTCTGCGCTACATTCTCCTTAATACAAGCCGCGACTTTTTGGCTGCGTTCTCTTATACTCAGTGTCATCGTACCCACGTTGAAAACTTGTTAGGGTGACGATACATGGCTCTGGGCTTTGCCGCAGAGCTTTTCGTTTGATGTGCTTATTGATACATCCTTGGCCAATACTTTTTGTCCCGCCTTAAGGTGTTACCC
>JBHYED010000087.1:0-1744 GCA_051860365.1 Phormidesmis sp. | reverse complement strand
GGGTAGCAACTTAAGCCGAAATGAAAAGGCAACCGGCCAGTGGTATCGATAAGCACGCCACACAAAAGGCCCTGCAGCAAAGCCCAGAGCCGTATATCGTAGCCCTAACAAATTCAAAGAACGGGTACGATGCCAATCAATATACGGGAACGCAGCCAAAAAGTCGCCAGTTGTCTCAAAACGAAGGCTTCTGCGACGCTCAAGACAATCGCGGTAACCACCGGTCTTCACCCCAGTAGCATCCATCGACATCGGCATGGCATCAACCGCCGTAATCAATACCCAGAATCGAGCTTTTGGGAAACGGAGGCAGGGTATCAGTGGCTGTTGCGCTTGGTGTTCGGTGTCGTCTACCACTTCGGCATCAAACAAGGGGTGGGAGCCGAGAGTCTATCCGAGTTCATCCAAGCGATGCACTTGGACACCCATGTGGCGAGTTCAGCCAGTTCGCTCCGTCAGCTCAAGCATCGTGTGAATCAAGCGTTGCTTGACTACGAGACATCTCAATCAGAGCACTGTCAGCCATCAGAAGGTCAAGGCATCTGTGTTGGGGCGGATGAAACCTTCTTTGGTTTGCCCGTGCTGGTACTGATAGAACTGGCCAGCGGCTATATCTTTATCGAAACCGAATGCGAGAATCGAACCTATGAGACCTGGATGGAACAGGTTAAGAAGTGGTGGGACTCTGACCAATGGCACTGCCATTACCTCGTCAGTGATGGAGCTCGAGCACTGGTGAAGCTAGCGGTATCGGGGTTGGGTTGTGTCAGTGTCGCCGACTTGTTTCATGCGCTACGAGCCTTGGGTCGTCCTTTCGGACCTGTGCTAGGTCGTCAGGCGGTGTCGTTAAAAAAGCAACAAGACAAGCTGCAAAAACAACTGGACAAACATCGTGAACAGCCTCTCCCAACCGCCTTGCAGTCATCCATGGAGAGCATCATGGTCGAGCAACAACAGGTACAGAAAGATGAACAAACCTACCACGATGCCATTGAGCGCATCAGCCAAATCATTCATCCTTTCAGCCTCGATAGTCAGCAGTGGCAAACCCAAAGAAACCTGCTGACGCATCTGGCTCCCCCTTTGCAGGTCTTATGGGATCTAGCCCAGGCTTACAACACTCAGAAAGCGCAGAAGGCAATTGACACCTTTGAGAAGCAAATCGATTCTTTTGCTCAAGGCATTGACGCCTGGAGAGACTGGCTCACCCTGGCACTAGAGGCTCAGACCCAAGATGCTGCACTGCGCAGCTGGGTGCTCGGTTTCCTATTGCCCTGGGTCTATTGGACACAACAAGCCGATAAAACGCGACAACCCGCACTCAAACAACGCTATCAGCAAGCCGCCAGCACTGCCTTTGACCGGCTCTTTGAGCAACCAGCCACCCTGACATTAGACGACAACCAACACCAGCGCTGGATCTGCTGGTGTCGAGAATTCTGTGCCAGATATCAACGCACCTCTTCGGCAGTGGAGGGCCGCAATGGCTATCTTTCCAAGCTCCACCATGCCCGGCGTGGCTTTTCTGAACAGTCCCTACAGGTGCTCACTATCATTCATAATTTCGACCTCAAACGACATGATGGCACAACCGCTGCACAGCGACTATTTGGGCACGATTTTCCCGACGTATTTGAGTGGATGCTAGAACAGGTCGGTGATTTGCCCATGCCCCGGAAGTCAGCTAAAGCACGTTCGCTGACTTCCTTATACGTAGACGGTTTTTCGGCTTAAGTTGATACCC
>JBHYED010000086.1:0-2516 GCA_051860365.1 Phormidesmis sp. | reverse complement strand
CTGTGCAAAGAGCGTTCGATAGCTTTCTAGCCACTTAAGAGACTGATATAGTCAGGAGAACGGTCGCTCTATGACCTATAAGAGAGCGACAATTGACAGCCCTTAGCTTCGTCACCCAGTGAATGAGTTGAAGATACAGTGCTGAGTACTCAAGCATAGCTATTTAACTTGTTGAGTTGGATAGCTTGCTTGCCTCGTGGTAATTACCTTGCCGCGCGGCGATTGAGAAGCGTTTCAGTCTTTTTTAAAGTGGTGTACCCAAGCCACTAAGAACCGTAAAAGTTGCTTACTAATGTAAATACGCTAAAGACAGCACCCAGTATCAAAATTCCTCCTACTAGCGTGCTGATAGTTAACTCAAAGCTGCCCAATTTGACGATAGTTGTCTCTTGTTCGTTTCCTGTTGTCAATAGCTTAAAGCCAAAGTAAACCAAAAACATTGCAAAAACAAATGTCCCTAGCAATACAATCAATCCCGCAACATCATTTATGTTCATCGTAGAAGATCTCTCTATTTTTATTGTGTCTTGCCCAATGATTATTGAGAGAAGGTGGAGGCTACTTGCCACAGAACAAGCCTAGTCTGAGCGCTTTTTAGTTTTGTAAAATAGTCCGTCTTCTCTCTGCTGTTTTATTCCCCAATCAATTTTGAGAATGAGTTGAAGTAGATTTGCTGTGCAATGTGCCTGCGACTACTGGCTATGAGCTGTAAATAGCAAGCACATTGCATCCAGCGATAAATTCCAACTGACTGCTCAGCTAATCTATCAGCGCTTACCGAAAATTTGTGTCCAGTAGTGCTTGTGACGCAGACTGCCGCCGTCGTTTTTTTCGTAGTGGTGACCGACCCCGATCTCGTTGTACGCTGGGTTTAGCAGGTTCTTTCTATGCCCTGGACTGTTCATCCAGCCTCTGACGACATCTTCCGGTGATGAATGAGCGGCTGCAATATTTTCAGCAATCCAAGATGAGGGATACCCTTGCGCCTTTACCCGCTCTTGGAATTGGCGGTGGTCAAAGAAGTTACCTTTTGCCATATTTACACAATGGTTTTGAGCAGCCTGGAACAGTTGTCCATTCCAAGTCAGGCTATTCAAACCTCTCTTCTTTCTCTCTTGATTAGTAAGCTCAATGACTCTATGTGCGTGGTCTACCATGAGTTGACTCCTTTATTTTTAAAACTGTCGATAGCAACCATTCTGTTGCTATTTCTATATAGGGATTGCAGTTCAAAGCTTATGCAGTTTTGCCTGTTCCTCTTATAAGTAGCTGCGAGCTTTTTATCATTTCCTGTGGCGATATAGCCTTAGCCGTGATGTAGAGCTTGGAGAGCGAGCGCTTCCAGCGGTCATCAGACTATCCGTCCTGAATTACTGTGCCCTTGGCTTATTGGTTCATAAGCGCGATCTCTACCCTCCCAATGCCGTGCCGCCAAAAGTTAATGCGCCGGTTTTCAAAACCTTAAAGGCTATGTGCGATCGCTTTTCCCCGGTTGTGGCGACAGACGAAGCTGATGCTAGCTTAATTGCCGAGCTAAGGAGAGCTGCCAGAGAAGCGAGCCGCCAATCTCTAATAGCAGAGCAAAATCAGAGGAGCGATCGCTTGGACGGTAACTGCGTCCATAGTGCTAGCGACCGTTGGCTCTGGACTGATGATGGGTTTCATTGAAAGGGTTCTGGCAACTGTCTTCGCTAGCTCAGTGCGATCGCCATATTACTTCTTCCCAGGATGCTAAAGTGATGGGTTCGGCTTCCGCTGAAAGCTCAGCAGTGAGACCGTCTTAAATAATCTCCAGTAGTGTAAATAGATAGTATAACTACTTACACAGTATAAGTAGTTATTGTTTATTCTGTCTCTTATTTTATGAAAATATAGAACAGAATAATTGTTTTCTATAGAGCATAAGTAGATAGTGTAAATAGTTGTATGCCTCATGATAAGTCGCTGATTATGAGGCATACGCCCCGCTGTATAAGGGCTGTAGAGATTTTTGTAGTTGTTGTTTCCAGTATAAATAGTTGTTGTTTCCAGTATAAATAGTTGTTGTTTCCAGTATAAATAGTTGTTGTTTATAGCATAAGTAGATAGTGTAAGGTGATTTTAGTGGTTGTTTAGGTTGTTGCTTAATCGCTGTATGCCCTGCTGTATAAGGGTTGTAGCCGCTCATGAAGCTGTTATTTGCAGAAAGTGCAACAGATTTGACGAAGTAATTGCTGTATATAGTTGTCGTGTGCCAAATTAAATGACCGCAAGTGCCAAGTTAAGTGACCTCAGCGGATGAAACCTTTTACTGTCAGGGCTTGTAGTTATATGTGCAGACATGAGTGGGCGTAATTCACGCAGAGCTTAATAAGGCTATATTCGTTTGATACCAATGAGTCTGGGGGATATGCCAAATAATTTGGCACATTTTTTGTGTCAAATTAGATGACCTGACATAGTATTAAGCCTGTAGCTCTAAAACGCTGTTGTGATAGGTGCTAGAGCGTTTTAGAGAGGCGCTGTCCCCTTTAGTG
>JBHYED010000085.1:0-2931 GCA_051860365.1 Phormidesmis sp. | reverse complement strand
ACAGAGTGCTATTACACTGGGCGGTAGACGGTTTTGATGGCTGACGCATAATGACAACCGAGCTGAGACTAATGACCGACGATTCTTAGCTTACAACTTTGTCAACCTGTCAATGCGTAACTCCTATTGTATATCACCGTGTAAATACAGCTTTTATTAACCGTAATATTACACCGACTATCTTTAATAAAGGATGTGGGTAGGCTGTGAAAAAGTACTGACACACATGCGCACTATTGGAAGGCTACGATGCACTATGAAATTCGCTACAAGCCAGCTTTTGCCACGCTGTTTCTCACGCTAAAACCTGGAGAGCGCATTTTTGCAGAGGCGGGCGCAATGGCTAGCATGGACGGAAAGCTCTCTATGCAGACGCAGTTTTTTGGCGGGCTTATTCCCGGACTCTTAAAATCCTTTTTTGGCGGTGAATCGTTATTCATCAATCAGTTTAGTAACTCAACTAATGAGGACAAAGAACTCGTTCTCACGCAGTCGAACATTGGCGATATTACGACCATTAACCTAAGCTGCAATGAGCTATGCCTACAGCCGGGTGCCTACATTGCTCACACACCTGGGACAAACGTGAGCCTGCAATGGGCCGGGTTCTCTAGCTGGTTTGCCGGCGAAGGCCTTTTTAAGCTCAGGCTTAGCGGTACTGGCATGGTCTTTTTTGGAGCCTACGGCGGGCTTTCAGAGGTGATGGTCACCGACGATTTTGTTGTCGATAGCGGTCACCTGGTCGCCTACGAACCTGGCATTAGCATGAATATTGGTTTATCTGGAGGGTTGTTAGGCTCAGTCACCTCGGGAGAGGGCTTTGTCAATAAATTGCAGGGGCGCGGCAAAATCTATCTGCAATCGCGAAGCGTAGATGGACTGGTGAGATTTTTGAGACCTAAACTTCGATAAAGAGTGAAATATAAGAACGATGAAAATTGACCTTTTGCATCAGCCGGATAGTGCGATCGCCAAAATTAGCATGGAGCCTCAAGAGGAGCTAATTGCTGAAGCCGGTGCCATGATCGCCATGAGCGGCTACATGAACGTAAGCACCACCCTGCGCAAGGGCAAAGGCGGCGGCGTGTTCGGCGGCATGAAGCGAATGCTCGCAGGAGAGTCTCTGTTTATGAGCGTGTTTCGCTCAGGCAACAGTAATGCTGAAATTTACCTTGCGCCCAAGCTTATGGGCGACATTCTCACCTATCAAATGAACGGCACAGAACTAGTGATTCAATCTACTGGCTATATGGCCAGTACGCCTGGTGTTGATATTGACTTAGGGTTCACGGGGTTCAAAAGCCTATTTTCAGGGGAGTCGCTCTTTTGGCTGACCGCCAGCGGATCGGGCGCGGTGCTGTTGAGTTCTTTTGGCAGCATTTATGAGATTGACGTTGACGGAGAATATGTGGTTGATACTGGACACATTGTTGCTTTTGAGCGATCGCTCGACTACAAAATCAGTAAAGGAAACAACAACTGGGCCGCTGCCTTTTTTGGCGGAGAGGGCTTCGTATGCCGGTTTCATGGTCAAGGAAAAGTCTTCTGCCAAACCCATAATCCCGGATATTTCGGCAAGCTTGTTGGCAGCAAACTGCCACCGCGCGGGTAAGAGAATAGTTGATTAGCCACATACTTCTTAAGAAGAGACAGCCTACAAATGAACGCCGAAATTAAATACGATATTGAACACAAGCCTGCATACGCTTCATTAAAGCTAGGTCTAAACGCCAACCAAATGGTGAACGTAGAAGCGGGTGCGATGGCCGCAATGGATAGCTGCATTACCATGAAGTCCAAAGTGAAAGGCGGATTTAAGCAGGGAATTGGCCGAATGCTGGGCAGCGAATCTCTATTTGTCAACGAGTTTACGGCTGAAGGGCAAGCCGGTAATTTATACGTTTCTCCTGGCGTCCCTGGAGATATTGAGCACTATGTTTTAGATGGCTCTAAGAGCTTGATGGTGCAGTCTTCCGGGTTTATTGCCGCTGGGCCTGATGTTGTTATCGACAGTAAGTTTCAAGGGTTTAAGGGCTTTTTTAGCGGTGAGTCTTTATTTTTGCTCAAGGTTACTGGGCAAGGAGACTTTTGGTTTAGCTCGTTTGGAGCCATTTTAGAAATTCCAGTAGAAGGTCAATATGTGGTCGATACCGGCTATATTGTGGCCTTTGAAGATACGCTTAACTACGAAGTTGAAATGATTGGAGGCCTTTCTTTTAGCGGACTTAAAAAAGGTATTTTGGGCGGTGAAGGCTTGGTAACCCGCTTTAGCGGTCAGGGTAGGCTTTGGATACAATCTCGCAATCTGTATTCGTTTATCAACTTTGTCCATCCGTTCCGTCCTGTAAACAGTAACTAATAAAATCATCACCCCGGTTTGCATCATGTCGGTCGAACTTCCTGAAGGAACTGCTGCCTATTCTGACCGCTCGCCACCGCCTAACAACCCGCAGCTATTGATTGTCTTTGGCATGTTTTTAGTCGGGCTCGCAGGATTAATTGCGATCGCCCTCTGGATTGCTAATTCTCTCGTGTGGCTGATTCCGCTCTCAGTAGAGCGACAGCTCGGCAAAGTAGTTGTCCCTATTTATAAAGCGCAGGCCCAGCCCTCAGAGACACAAACCGAACTCAATCGCCTGCTCGACAAATTGGAAGAGCAGCTTCCAGCAGATCAGCGAGAAGAGAGAGACTATCAAGTGTTTTATGTGCCTGAAGAGACGGTGAATGCGCTGGCGATTCCGGGCGATCGCATCATCATTTACCAGGGCCTGCTTGCCGAAGTGGAATCTGAAAACGAGCTAATGAACGTCAGTTCGGGATAAGGATAGCGATAAAAAAGAAGGACAGGTACGCTGAGATTACCAAAATCAATCAGCCCTGTCCTCCGCTATGTCTAGCTTAGAAGAACTCTTTTGCCACGTCGATGACTTC
>JBHYED010000084.1:0-3164 GCA_051860365.1 Phormidesmis sp. | reverse complement strand
CTGTTACGAGATATCGAGACAGTTGTTTGTACCCGTGATCCGTCAGTTCATCTTGGAAAATCTGACTGCCTCCACGTTTGCCTCACAACATCGGGGCATATCTGTCAATGCGTAACTCCTATATTATTATGGCCCGAAACTAACTGCATCTTTTGCGAAAGATAATGGCTTTCTTAATCAGCTACGTTCAGACAAAAGGCTTCAGAACATTCCTGTCGCCTGCGGGCGATCGCCAACCAGTCGTAAACCTGATCTAGCTGAGTGAGCGTCAGTACGCCATACTGCCATAGCGCAATCGGCAAAAGGTAAGAATCCGTTCCGAGCGATCGCAAAGCTTCTTCAATGGCAGTTTTAGAGACAGAAAGCTCATCCTGCAAATACCGTAGAAGTTGAGAAAGGGCTGCTCTTGTCATAGGAATAACGCCTCAATTAAATAACGCTACTTCCTCAGCCTATAGCTGAATTATGTAGACTTTGTGTGTTGGTTCACGCTGAAACAAAAAAGATTCAATCTATGCTTTTTAGTCTCCTAAATGTTGAACAAACGTCATACATACCGAGCATAGTTGTGTCATCATATAGATGAGATAAATTTCGGACACCAGCGTCCCCTTCGTTAGAGCGCTGGCTGAAGGGAGGTCATGAATGAGACACCTAACGAAGCCCCCAACGCAACCTGTAGTGCTGCAACAGGCAACAAAATCTACGCACCAACGTAAATTCAAAAAGAGAATATACTTTCCGATCTTAGTGATTACTGTGATGGCGATGATAGGCACACCAGTCCTGGCAGAAGCGCCTCTTGACGAGTCCACCTTCACACCTCAGCGCAGTCCCGCACAAATTACCGTTAGTCAAGAAGCCGATCGCCAGAGCAACGTGCATCAGCTAATCCTGCTCAACGAATGTATGGGCTGCGATCTTGCAGGTGTCACCCTAACAGAAGCTCATCTTATCGGTGCCGACTTGCGCCAAGCCGACCTGCGAGGCGCGAATCTTACAGACAGCAATCTGGAAGGCGCAGACTTGGCCGGGGCCGATCTGACTGGTGCCAACCTTACCAGCGCCTTTTTAACCAATACTAACTTGGCAAACACGCAGCTAGACGGAGTGAACTTCAGCGGCGCTCATCTCTATTCTGTAGATGTGAGCGGAGCGTCAATGAACAACCTCAATCTGACAGACGCAGAGTTATTTAACACGCCTATCTACATTGGCGGAGAAGAAGGCTCTCTTGCCCAGTCAGCTAGAGCCGATGAACCCTGCGGAAGAAATCAGCCCTATGGAACGCTACGATCCGCTACTAGATCATGACCGATAGAGTTGAGTAGCCTTACCTCTCACATCCTCTAAATTTCGCCAACTAACGACCTCATAGGATCTTCACATCTCCTTTTTAAGCTGAGGAAAGAAAGGCGCATCATTGTAAGGAGCCTAAGGCCACAATGATTTACTCATCCGTTATTCAAGAACCTCAGCAAAAGACACCCCAAAATGCGGCTAAACAGATAACGCGGCCCCGCTTCCTGGTTATTGGCTACAGCGCTGATGCAAAAGGCGATAACGCAGTCGGCATCCAAATCGCCAATTACATCTCCAACTGGGAAGTACCGTCAGTTAAATCTGTTGCAGCTTATCAGCTCACACCAGATCTTGCGAACAACCTCGCCTCTGTAGACTATGCATTTTTTGTGAGTCCTTGTCAGCGAGCAAGCCACGCTAGAACACTACAGCTAGATCCTATTTTTGCGAGTAGAAAGACCCCGCGACCTAAACAATCAGCAGAGCGATCGCCCTCAGAAGGCGCTCATCCCTGCACACCAATTACGCTACTGAACTTAGCCCAGCAGCTACATGGCCGCTCACCCCAAGCATGGCTTTTACAGATACCCACTGCCAGCACCCACCGCAACCAAGAACTTTCCTCTACTGCTCAAAAGGGTTGCGATCATGCCCTTAGAACAATTGAGAAGTTTTTCATGACATATCATCAGCCTACCAGAATAGTATAAGTAGCTGTTTTCTCCGCCGCTGCATCTACAAGACAACAGATCGCGATTAGCCAGTTCTTTCTTCGCAACACTCCTATACTCATACTTCCTCTTACAACAGTAAGCATCAACATTATCTGCCAGTAATCTGTGCTGCCCAACGTAGGTCGGTCAAGACAATATCGTCTAGGGCGTATCTTTTCTTCAACACTATAATCCAGCCAACGATACGGCATGAATATCAAGCTTCTACTAACGGATGGAATCTAATCCAGCGGACTGTGTTCTTTTCGGAACAGAAGCTCTTAGCTGAGCAGCAGACCTTAGACTAAACCTCTTGAAGGTCTCACGATCCTGCTTTGACAGGTTTTTGTTTTGGATAGGAATATCATCCCTGGCATGAATGAAACCATCAGTGCCGTGGCAGTAAACTTTAAGCTCGCTACCTCGGCGGCGGATAGAGTAATTTTTACCCTCAAAGGCGACAACATCACGTCCCTTCGTTACTAATCCAGCATCAGTTGCCGTTCTTAGCACCTTAGAAGCGAGCGGAACGATGACATCTGCAAATTCCTTTTGCTGTTGGGCTCTCGCTAAATCAAGAGTTTCCTGAGCCTGATTATGGAAAGATTCAGAGAGCAATATTTCTTCAGTTTTGGGCGTATTCTCTAGTACGGCGTTGATATCGCTAGCAAGATGCTCGTCACCAATGTATTTAGCAGCCCTTAAAGCTCGCCGAAAGTCTGCCATTGGCATAGACAGGCTTGGCAGATGGCTTTCAACTTCAACACCTAATAGCGGATGGCTCTTCCCAGCTTTTGGTGAAGCGAAAAAAGTCTGTCTAGTAGCAGATATTTCCTATTCTGACTGAACCCTCAAGCTCATGCTAGCTTTGACCGCCGCATAGTCATCTAGAAGACCCTTTGCAAAAGTCCGTAAAGGTTTGATAGAACGGGCTAATGTTTTTAACAACCAGTCGTCAAACTTATTTGATTGCCGCCGTCTCAAAAGCTGTAGGAAGCCATCAGAGATCTCGACAATACTGGCTAAGGGAGTCGCCTCAAAAAAGAGTACCGAGTAGACTAGAGGGGTGGTCATAGACTCTGCTGTAGGAAATCGCTGATGCTAGATGAAAAGCTCAAATCAACGCTCAAGGCTGCTGCGGGGCAGCTG
>JBHYED010000083.1:0-3491 GCA_051860365.1 Phormidesmis sp. | reverse complement strand
AGATTGAGAAGTACTGGGCTAGGCTGAAACAGTATCTAGGCAAGACGATTCAGCAGTTTGATAGCCTATGGGATGCCGTCGATGATGCTTTTAGAAAACTGTCCTAACTAGCTCATCGACTGCAATAGCTTTCAGAGTGGATATCGACAATGAGGGCATGGTGAACCAATCGGTCAACCGCTGCAACCGTCATCATGTCGTCAGCGAAAATCGTATTCCACTGGCTGAAAGGCTGGTTGGCGGTGATTAATAGAGATCGCCGCTCATAGCGATGAGCAATCAGCTCAAAGAGTACCGAGGTTTCAGCCTCAGACTTTTTGACATAGCCCAAGTCATCAACGACCAGCAGGTCGTAGCGGTCAAGCTTCTTGAGCATTGTAGGCAGAAGCAGTTGTAGCTTGGCCTGCTGAAGCTGTTGGACAAGGCTAGTAGCATTGAAGAACTTAGCTCGCTTACCAAGCTCAATAGTGGCGCGTGCTAAGCCAATCGAGATATGCGTTTTCCCAGCGCTCGATGGCCCAAAAATCAGGCAGTTTTCGGCGCGCTCTAGCCATCCGGTGTCAGTGGCTAGCTGCATCAAAGGAGCCGGATTGAAGTCAGGTATATGCGTCCAGTCGAAGTTGGAAAGCGTTTTGGTGCCCGGGAAGTGCGCTTCCTTTAAAGCTCGCTTTATACGGAGAGACCAACGCCTGTCCACCTCCAGCGAGCAGCCACAATACCCACATAAGAGCTGAAAGATGGCCTACTCCAGTCATTGGCGTAGCCGGATTACTGGGGCTGGTGACCCTAGTTGATAAACTGAGTGCAAATGCATTAACCGAGCAGAAGGAAGACCCTATATGTCACCCCGGCCTATTCCCCCCCGCCCGTAGAGAACGACCAGCCTGTCTCCCAACTGTGGGAACAGCTTCCTGCCAGCCACCGCCAACATCTGCTAGTGTTACTCAGTCAACTGGTCATGCACCGGCTGAACTCCCTACAGAACGGAGGGAGCCAGGATAATGTCTAACTCTCCTTCCGGCAATGATTGGAGCGGACGCATCCAAGGGCATCACCAAGACCGTTTAGCGATTGTCTACGTTCGCCAATCAATCCTTCAACAAGTCTTAGAGAATCAAGAGTCAACGCGCTTGCAGTATGCCTTGGTAGACCGAGCCACGGCACTGGGCTGGCCGAGTGAGCGGGTGCTAGTGATAGACGAGGACTTAGGAAAGTCAGGCGCAGCCAGCGAGAATCGTAGCAGCTTTCAGCGTCTGGTCACAGAAGTGAGCATGAATCATGTTGGCCTAGTGCTCGGTATCGAGATGTCACGCTTGGCCCGTTCCTGTAAGGACTGGCACCAGTTGTTAGAAGTCTGTGCTTTGTTCAATACATTGATAGCAGACCAGGACGGCATCTATGATCCGAGCCACTACAATGACCGCCTGTTGCTAGGACTCAAAGGTACGATGTCAGAAGCGGAATTACATCTTATCAAGCAGCGCATGAGCCAGGGAAAGCTGAACAAAGCGAAACGAGGAGAGCTTCACTTCGACCTGCCGACAGGATACATCCGTCAGCCCTCTGGAGAAGTGACTCTTGACCCAGACGAGCAAGTTCAATCGGTCATCCATTTACTATTTCGGAAGTTCGAGGAGGTTGGAACGCTGCATGGCGTTCTACGGTATCTTGCATACCACAACATTCAGCTAGGTATTCGACTCAGAAGCGGCTTGAGTAAAGGTGATTTGGAATGGCGGCGTCCGACTCGCTCTACGCTTCAGGGGTTGTTCAAAAATCCAATCTACGCAGGCGCTTACGCCTATGGCCGCCGCCGAGTCTCTTCTCGACAATCGAGCACGGGACACGTTCGCTTGGGTCAAGTCAGTTTGATTCCTGATGAATGGCAAGTCTTTCTACCCAATAAATTTCCTACCTACATCACCTGGGAGCGTTATGAGCAAAACCTATCAAAGATTCAGGAAAATAAAACACATGCAAAGTCGTTGGGTCATGCCCGCGCAGGTACTGCCCTACTGTCAGGACTCCTTGTCTGTAAGCAGTGTGGGAGTCGGCTAACCGTTCGCTATATTGGCGAAAAAGATTACCATACCTACACCTGTGCACGACGAGCGAGCAGCTACGGCGCTCCTACCTGCCAGTCAATTCCAGGAAAATCCCTCGACCAATACATCAGCAAGCACGTCATTACAGCGATAGAACCGGCTGCTCTAGAGCTGTCGTTAAAAGCCGTCAGCCAAATCGAAACTGAGCGGGCCGCGTTAGATCAGCTATGGCAGCAACGGCTAGAGCGTGCCACATTTGAAGCTAGTAGAGCCGCTAGACACTATCAGCGTGTAGAACCTGAAAACCGCTTAGTTGCCCGTCAACTAGCGAAGGCATGGGAAAAGAAATTGATAGATGAAAAACGATTGCAAGAAGAGTATCAGCGTTTTTTAAGTCAACAGTCACGATTGCTAACAGAAGACGAGATAACGCTGATTCGCCAGCTATCAAAGGACATTCCTGCACTCTGGTCTTCTACCGAAACAACTAATTCTCAGAGAAAGGAGATTGTTCGACAAATAGTATCGCGTATTGTTGTATAAGCTGAAGGTCGAACTGAAAAAGTCAATATCGAGGTAGAATGGGCAGGTGGTCATCTCACACACGCTGTCTTTTTTCGACCCGTTGGGAAACTATGTGACCTCAGCTACTATCCGCAACTTTGTGAGCGCATCAAAGCCCTATCGTCGCAAGGCTATAAAGCGGTGGCTATTGCTGAGCAGATAAATCGAGAAGGTTTTCAGCCAGCAAAGCGTCAAAGACGTTTCAGCACTCAGAGTATTCAGTCGCTTATGCGTCGTTTGAATGTTTCGAGACCTCGGCGGGCAGCGGTCAGTAAACCGCCCTTACTCACAGGTCAATGGTGGCTATCTGAGCTGGCGAACACGCTTGATATGCCTGCGGTGACACTCTATAACTGGTTACAGAAAGGCTGGCTTCAGGGAAAGCAAGAGACCTTCTCTAACAAACGATGGATTGTCTATGCATCGCCAATAGAGATTGTGCGGTTGAAACAGTTACGACAGCAACTCAATTAGGGGAACTGGCCTTCCCAAGAAAGTGCGGTTTCTCTATTCACGCCTACTAGCATCGAAATAATATGAAAAAAATAACGGCACATAGCAACACGGGCACTATTCAGTCTAATCAGGAAGACTCTTATCAGGGTATTGAGGCTGGCCCCTGTCTAATTCGCAGAGATTGAGCAAAAATTGGGCGTACGACCACTGCTCTTGCATCGCTTGATGTTCGAGCCGTTCCCAGTGGCTGAGCATATGTATTAAGTGACAGTGGAGTGGTCAGGTAGCAAAAGTCGGTCGGCGTGTTTAGCCGAATCAGCGTGAAGACGATTCGGCAGCGTCAGCAGAACTAGGCAAGCTTGCAATCAGACAAAAAAAAGGGCACAGGTAGATCTCCAACCAAAGAGAGCTATATCCCGTGCCCGA
>JBHYED010000082.1:0-3668 GCA_051860365.1 Phormidesmis sp. | reverse complement strand
GCAGTTCTGTCGTATTCGCGGCTATATTTCGACGTTGAGAAAACAGGGTCTCTCCATTCTTGAAGCACTCAGAAGCACCTTTACCGACGATCCCATCTTTCCTATATCCCAGCCTGAGTAGTTACGATCAATGTTACATATAAACATTTGATAAAAGCCAAAGTGATATTCTTTGAAGCGGATGTCTAAACGTTTGCTTGTGATAAATCCTTGCGATCGCCCCTGATTATGACAGAAACCCTACCCGCAATCATCTCTACCAACCTGCAGAAAAGCTTTGGCAAACTATCCGTGCTTAACGGCATTGACTGTCAAATTTATCGGGGTGAAGTGGTTTCTATTATCGGCTCGTCAGGCTGTGGCAAAAGCACTCTTCTACGCTGCTTTAATCGCTTGGAAACGATCACAGGTGGGCAGCTCATTGTCGATAACATTGATCTATCTAATGCCAAGCTTGGCCGGCACAAGTTGCAAGAACTCAGGGCAAGAGTCGGCATGGTATTTCAACAGTTCAACCTGTTTCCGCACCTATCGGTACTCGAAAATCTATGCCTTGCGCCCAAGAAGGTTCTGAGCCAATCTGACAAGCAGAGTAGAGAAACCGCTAGTTTCTATCTTAATAAAGTGGGTTTGAGTGAAAAGGCTCAAAGCTATCCTGATCAGCTTTCAGGTGGTCAAAAGCAAAGAGTTGCGATCGCTCGTGCCCTCTGCATGAAGCCAGAAATCTTACTCTTCGACGAACCCACCAGCGCCCTCGATCCCGAACTTGTCGGCGAAGTCCTACAGGTTATGCAGCAGCTCGCCCAAGAAGGCATGACCATGGTGGTCGTCACGCACGAAATGCAGTTCGCCCGCGAAGTTGCCAGCCGAGTCATGTTTTTGAACAAAGGATTCGTAGAAGAACAAGGCAACCCTCGCGAAGTATTAGCCAATCCGCAAAGCGAAAGACTACAAGCTTTCTTAAGTCGCATCAGTATGTCTTTAGTCCAGTAGTAAAACTCATCTGGGCTAAAGACGAGTATCAAAGCGGATCGATGCTGCGGTACTTGGCCTGAAACGCCATATGAATCCCGCAAGCAATAAACCCGATTCCTAGCGTTCCTAAAATCCACTCATCGGCTGGATTGTTATTAAAAACGGCTAGCGCCTCCTCAGTTGTTTTAATGGCATTGGGATCAAACGCCCAAGCCGCCTTAATGCCATAGCTGCCAATTACCGCGTATACAATTCCTCGCGCCGCGATGCCAACTCTGCCTGCGACAGTCGCCCAAGTTTTCTCAACATCACTCATCTGATGCAGCTTAAACCGCTTGCGAAACTCAGCTTTAATAGCACGGTAAATGTAATAGCCTCCAATGCCCATGACCACAGCACCGCCTGCGCCCACTAACCATTGGCCAAAAGGCTTTTGCATTATTTCAAAGGCTCACTCTTCAGCCGTTTTTCCACCCTTATCGTCAGCGTGCATCAAAATCTTCACAGCGCTAAATGCAAGGCCGGTATATATAAGGCCGCTACAAAAGTAGCCAAATCGCCTAAGCACATCTTTCGCCTCACAGCCGCTATGCTCAGGGTCTAACGCTGCCTGAATAAATCGCCAGCTCACGTAGCCCATTAGGCTCACAGCCAAAGTCGCGATCATAAGTTGTCCGAAGGGCTGTCTGGCAATCGTTCTTAGCGCCCCGGTTGAGCCTACTGTCTCCCCTTGTTTAAGGTCGAACGACTCCATTAGTGCTAAAAGCCCACTGCTACCGTAAATAACGCCTTTTGCACCGTAGCCAACTCGCGCGTAGTAAGAAAGCCACCGCTCACCTGTGGAGTCATGCTGTTCAGATGGAGCCATATCGCTGTGACCTGTGAGGCTGATTTATTCACCATCTACGTAAGCACAACCCCGTGTCATTCCTCGTCAGCGTGAGATGCCTGCCTTTTTTGTCGCTAATCTAATCTTTCTTAATCGTAAGGATGTCAGCTAGCCGGTGCTGCAAGATCAATCGCAAACTCATCCTTTAACCAGTTAATAATCTGTTGACGCTCCCCGGCCGTTAAATAGAACCGGCCCGTCTCCCGAACCCGCTGGTGAATATCTTCCATATCACCTTGATTCAGCAGCTCAGCCGTCTGACCGATATCACACAAAATGTCATCCTTGCTTTCTTGTCCTAGCTGACCATAGAGATAGCGACTGATCTGTTTCTCTAATCTATTCAGCGTGTAGTCATCTGTGGCTTCTAATCGCCCCTGTCTATCTTTGTCGATAGGGACTCCGGCAACCATCCTGGCGTAATCTACATCCAGCATGTCTATTTGAACAATGCGAGGTGGGGTTGTGGGTTGATAGCTCATAAAAACTTAAAATCCGTCACACAGATGAGAATGGAACAAGCCTAGTTCAATTGCCAGTCTTTAGTTTGGTGACGCGGTTTCTGAATTAATCTCATGATTGAATCTTCATGCTCAAATCTAGCCAGGGCGATCGCGTAATCGGCGCACTGCTAGATATGTAATCTACACCCGTTTCGGCAACTGCTCGAATCGTTTCTAACGTCACATTGCCCGAAGCTTCAATCTTGATACCCTGATTCGCTGCCCGAATTTGACTGACTGCTTTCTCCATCGTTTTGTAAGACATATTGTCGAGCATGATGATATCTGCATTGTGTGCGATCGCCTCTGCTACCTGCTCCAACCCCTCCGTTTCCACCTCAATCGTAATTGGATACGGAATTCGCCTTCTTATATACGTAATTGCTTTTCCAACTCCACCTGCAGCCGCGATGTGATTGTCCTTGATCATCACGCCATCATCCAACCCCATCCGATGATTCTGCGCTCCCCCTACCGAAGCCGCGTACTTTTCAAGCAGCCTCATTCCTGGTGTCGTTTTCCGGGTATCTACTAGCTGCGCCGGTAAGTCTGCGATGACATCTACATATCGTTTAGTCATGGTGGCAATGCCGCTTAAGCTCATTGCTAAGTTGAGTGCCACTCGTTCCCCCGTGAGCAGTGTAGAGAGCTGGCAGGAGATATTAGCGATTTTGGTTCCCTTTGTAATGCGATCACCCTCAACTATCTCAGCTCGAAAATCCACACTGCCATCCAGCAAAGAAAATACTCGTTCTGCGATGGGCAGTCCAGCAATCACGCCATCCTCCTTCGCTACCCAATAAGCTCTACCCTTAACCTGTGCCAGCTCAGCCAATCCATCAGTCGTTTTATCTCCCCGACCGATATCCTCCTTCAGCCAACTCGTCAACAGCTCATCTAAAACTATCCAGCTTGGTAGCACTGTATCAACCACAATAAAGACCACAAATTAACCTCAGCATAAAGCCAAACTAGCTACAGCCCTTACGTGAATAGGGATACCAGCGTTTTAACTGGGAAAAACGCGTAAGTAAAAGTACCTAATTTTGAGGAAAAATCACTTATTCGAATAAATAATAAAGCTGAAGCCCTTTCTACGTTAGGGTTTCAGCCTTTTTATTATTTTTCAAAAAAGGTATTGACAGTTGCTCTGAATGAGGGTTATATTCATTAGGCGCTGAAGGGCGCAGCGGTTCACGCCACTGCGACTGAGGCGAAGAGTAGCACCTAGAAAGTTGAATAATTTAGAGATTTTAATTAACGAGACCCTCGTTAATGAATGTAAATTGCTTCGAGGATAG
>JBHYED010000081.1:0-4441 GCA_051860365.1 Phormidesmis sp. | reverse complement strand
CATCGACGTGGCAAAAGAGTTCTTCTAAGCTAGACATAGCGGAGGACAGGGCTGATTGATTTTGGTAATCTCAGCGTACCTGTCCTTCTTTTTTATCGCTATCCTTATCCCGAACTGACGTTAATTAATTTTTCAAAAAACAGTAAACGATCTGTTCAGTCAATCGCTTTCTGCTTGCTTCTGTAGTTGCTTAATTGACTTGGCCATTTCAGGTAGTCGGCTAAATAAGACAGCGCATCTTAGATAGAGCCGATGGGAAATCGCAGGCATTCCTGAGACGGTTTCTCCCGGCGCGATGTTGTTATGAATGCCTGATTGGGCTGAGACGACGACGCGATCGCCCACCACTGCCTGATTCGCAATCCCCACCTGTCCGGCTAAAATCACCCGGTTCCCAATGGTCACACCGCCTGCCATACCTACCTGAGCCGCCATCGCTACCGCTTGGCCAACCTTACAGCCGTGAGCAATGTGCACCATATTGTCGATTTTGGTGTCTTTCCCAATTCTGGTTTCACCCACAGCGGGTCTATCTACCGTAGAATTACAGCCAATTTCTACGCCATTTTCCAGCACAGTTCGCCCTGACTGGTGCATTTTCTCCCAGCCTTCGGCAGTCGGTACAAAGCCAAAACCTTCTGCGCCAATGACTGCACCGCTGTGGATTACGCAGCTCGCACCGATTTGAGTGCGTTCGTGAATGGTGCAGTTGGCATGAAGTACTGTGCCTTCGCCAATGGTGACGTCAGGGTACAGGACGACATTTGGATGGATGCAGGCGCGATCGCCCACTTTTGTATTGGTCTGAATCACCACATGCGCGCCAATTGCCACTCCTTTGCCAATTTCAGCGGTGGAGTCGATAACAGCAGTAGGGTGAATGCCAGGAGACTGCTGAAAAGGTTGATAAAAGAGCGCGATCGCCCGAGCAAAAACGAGGCGCGGATGCTTGACGCTTACCCAGGGGAGCGATCGCGCGATCGCTTTACTCTGCAAATTCTCATCATGGGGCAGCACCAAAGCCCCAGCCCCTGTCGTTGTGATATATCCCGCAAACTTAGGCCCTTCTACGTAGCTCAGTGCATTTGCGCCTGCCTCTTGCACCGCCGCAAGCGCTGTCAGTTCCAAATCTCCATCATTATGACCGCCTGCTACCTCCAAGCTCGACGCCGTAACCTCATCACCCAACGCCGCAACAATCTGGCTGAACTTCATGGCTTCCCTCCGGATTCCTCTCATTAAGAGGTTAGGAGGCCCATGCAAACCATTCACCTAACCTGTGAAAATTAAGCTACCAGAAAGGCTGCACATTCCACATGCGATGTCTGCGGAAAAAAGTCTGCAGGCTGCACCCGTTTTATCTTATAGCCGCCCTCACACAGCACCTTTAAATCGCGAGCTAGCGTCGCTGGATTGCAGCTCACATATACAATCCGCTCCGGCTTCATCTCAATCAAAGCCTCCAGCACTGCAGGCTCGCATCCTTTCCGAGGCGGATCCATCATCACAATATCTGGCCTCACATCTAGCTGAGGTATTAGCTCTCCAACATCGCCAATCTTAAATTCAGCATTCCCAATCCCATTGAGCACCGCATTCTTTTCCGCCTGCGTCACCGACTCCGTAAACGACTCCAACCCAATACAGCGCTTCACCTTCTGCGCCAGCGGCAGCGTAAACGTTCCCACCCCGCAGTACGCATCCACCAATGTCTCTTTTCCCGTCAGCGCTAGCTCCGCCTGAATCTCATTAAGTAAACGCTCTGCCTGATCCGTATTCACTTGAAAAAACGTCGTCGGCTGAATGTGATAAGTCAGCCCCGCAAATTCCTCTTCTAGATGGTCTTCTCCCGCAATGCAGAAGGTATCTGGCCCAAAAATAGAATTCGTTTTCTTCCAATTCAAATTCACCAGCACCCCAACTACATTTGGATAGCGTGTCATCCACTGCTCAGCCTGTTCATGAATTCCTTTAAGCTTCACCGAACGACTCACCAGTGTCAGCAGAACCTGTCCTGTCCGTCGCCCAACGCGCACCGACAAATGTTTTAGGTGTCCTTTATGAAATTTTTCGTTATATATCTTCCACTTGCGCTCCTGAATATCCAGCTTCACTTCAGCGAGTAAAGGATCTAGCCTATTATCCTGCACCGGACACTGATTGATATTCACTAAGCGGTGAGAGCCTTTGCGGTAGTAGCCCGCCTGCACCGCCTTAATTTGAGAAAGCCCTAGCGGATAGGTTGCCTTATTTCGATAGCCCAGATGTTCAGGCGCTGGCAGCACCGGATCAACCCGTATTCCATCAGGCTCACCCACCGTCAGTTTCCCAATTCTAGTCAGCGTATCTATCACCAAATGTTGTTTTGCTTCTAGCTGCCTGTCATAGCTCACCTGCTGCCACTGACATCCGCCGCATTTATCTGCCACGATGCAAGCAGGCCGCACACGATCTGAGGAAGGCGTTACAATGCCTGCCGGAATGCCAAAGCCATGCGTTGCTTTTACCTTGGTCATTTTCACCCGCATCACATCACCGGGCACCGTATTTGGTACAAAAACGACCCGATCTTCCCAGCGACCAACGCCTTCACCGGTATTGCTTAAATCAGTGATCTCGATTTTGAGCACCTCATCTCGCTGCCACTTTGGCGCAGGCGGCTCGCTCGGCCATAGGCTCTCATCAGCCTTATCGATCCGCTTTTCGGGGGCAGGAATTGGAGAAGTCATGATTGCTCTTGTAACTCAGCCTTTCAGTATGGCGCATTTGTCTAAGTTTCTTCGGTAGTTCTTCACGGCCGTGTTTGAGTTCTTTAATGTTATCTAGGCATAATTCTGGGGCTAGCGACCTCCCTCTTTCTCCGCCCGACTCGCATTCAGGTCGTCTCTTGGGGCAGGACTTAATATTTCTTAAGTTTTTTCTCAGTTCAGGGTTCTACAGCACTTGCCTTTATCTACAACGAACAAATTACCGCCAAACAGTGAGGATGCTCTTTCCTTGGTACCCCAGAAGTCGCTAGACTGTCTATATTCAATAGAGTTACCGCAAGTAAGAGAACGCAAGAAAAACTATGTCTGTTGTCAGCCAAGTAATCCTCAATGCAGATGATGAGTTGCGCTACCCCACTAGCGGCGAACTCAAAGGTATCGAAAACTTTCTAAGAACTGGCGATCAGCGAATGCGAATTGCTGAAACGCTCGCGAATAATGAGAAGAAAATTGTAGACCAGGCCAGCGGTGCTCTTTGGAAGCTTCGCCCCGACTTTATCGCCAAAGGTGGCAACGCATACGGTCAAAAGCAGCGCGCTCTTTGCCTACGTGACTATGGTTGGTACCTACGCCTCATCACCTACAGCGTTCTTGCTGGTGACAAAGATCCCATTGAAAACATCGGTCTTATTGGCGTACGCGAAATGTACAACGCTCTTGATGTGCCCGTTCCTGGCATGGTGGAAGCAATCCGCTGCCTTAAGAACGCATCTCTACCCCTTATGAGCGACGCAGATGCCGCAGAAGCTGCCCCTTACTTTGACTACATTATCCAGGCAATGTCTTCCTAGTTTGTAGTCACTAAGACTGATGCTTGACTTTAATAGGGCGAAGAAATGCAATGCGTTTCCTCGCCTTTTGCTTTGGTTAAATAGTTAATAGCTTTATGGTTTTTTCCTCCCGTATTGTTCCAAAGCCGCTTAGCTCTACCTGCTTGGGCAGAGTCGTAAAGTCTAATTCTCACTGCGATTACGTCGTTCAGCTCAATACGCCAAACGATGTTGAATCTCCACCCCAAATAGAAGACTACGGCTTTGGGCAGTTTGTAAAGTTCGACAGCAGCCGCCACTGGGCTGTCGGCATCGTATACGACACGCAGCTTTTTAACTCCGCTTTTGTGAACAGCGGCCCTCGACTCACTACCACTCCCGATCCTGTCTTCACGCCTGATCTGGTTCAAGACACCTGCATCTTGCTAAACGTGGTTCTCATTGGCAGTTTGCAAAAAGGAAAGCCTCACGACTATGGGATTCATGGCATTCCTCGCGTTGTTATTCCTGCGAATACGCCCGTTTGCCGAATGAATACGATCGAAGTTCATAACTTTCATTTATCTGCTAATGGCAGCCCTCAGTTTGCCTACTATGGGCATCTGCTCAGCTCTGGCGGTAGTTTCGCAGTCCAGCTTACTCAGCAGGTCTTAGATGAGCTGATTGCAACTGAGCTATTTTTAGAAGCCGATCAGCGAGCGCTTCAGGTGCTTCGTAAAGAACTTTCCTGGAAAAGCACAATGGGTGCTATGCGCTGAAAAGACAGGGGTTTTACGCCTCTATGCCTATTGAGGGAGATCCTTAAGAAAGCGTTATGAGAGCTTGAAACATTCCGTTACATAGGCTATATTAGTTACATCGGCTGAAACGCAGCGCTTTCTTTTGAAGCCTTTCGTTGCAGCC
>JBHYED010000080.1:0-4910 GCA_051860365.1 Phormidesmis sp. | reverse complement strand
GCTGAATCTCAACGAAAATCATCGCAAAATACTGCTCTTCCTGGGTTCTGCCGCTCAGGAATACTACCTATTATGTTGAATGAGCCTTTATTCTCAATGTGACAGTCAAAAGGGCGGAATGTGGGCTACAAGTGTGCGATCGCCCAAAAAATCATCACTTCCCGCCAGCAGCTCGCCACTCATTTACAGACGATGAACTTCAAAGTATGGCCCTCTCACGCTAACTTTCTGCTAGTTCAGCCCCCAACAGACTGTGCTGAGCAACTGTATAAAGCGTTAAAAGAACGACAGATTATGATTCGCTACTTTAACCAGCCTGGGCTAGATGACAAACTGCGGATCACGGTCGGCACGCCTGAGCAAAATGCAAGGCTAGTGAGGACGATAGCCGCAGTGTTATAACAATGCCTTCGCGGTGCGGGTGAAGTGCCTTTGAAAAGCCATTAGTCATCTGCCTAAATGTAGCCAGGCGTCTGCGATTGGCCGTAAGTTTTTAGGCAAATATTCATTGACAGCATTAAAAGAAACGCTCGCATCTTTGGAAATAAATGTCACACTACCTTCTGTGACAAGCAACAGATCTTCATCGGCGTAGCTGAGCCGATCAAATTTAGCGAACTGCTGCTGTTGCAACAGCGATTCAAAAGCCGCGACGTTCTCTAATGAGATGGTATAAATCGTCTCTTCTTCAACAATCTCTTCTGGATTACCGCTTTCTCGCTTGGTAGATACCGCACCATCAGCAGTGAGCGTAGTGGTTGTTACACCATCATATGAAGAATAAACAGACTGAAAAATGATTTTGGGTTCTCCCTCAAGAAAATCAGATAAAGGAGCGTCTCTATGAACTTTCTCAAAGTAGGTCGCAACTTTGCCCTTACTGTCACTAGCGATCACATTTGGCTAACTTCCGTAGAGAAGCTGGCTGTGGCGTCGTCGGTGGCTTTCGGTAAAGGTTCTAAATACAGGCGGCGGGCGGTGCGATCGCTTCTGTACACCCAGGTTTGCTGAGCGCTGTTAACCGTTATTTGCTAGCCTTTAACGCTACGAATGCCACAGTTCTCAGTGCTGCTACCGGCTCGTAGGCCTAAGCATAGATCAGGCCATATCTGTTGCTGGCGCTTTGGATCTGTATGGTGTTGAAAGGAACGTTGAGCCGTTGGGATAAGTCGCGCTGGATGCGACGGGCGGTGAAGTTGGGAAGCGATCGCTCACTCGAAACCTGGGCCGTAGTGGCATCAGGCAGTCGGGTCTCAAGGCTTTGCTTAACGGCTACAGAATCAGCGGCGATAGACGTGCTGCTGCCTAACAATAGTAAACTCGCGAGCACGCTAGCCGTTTTAATAAGCATAAGACACAGCTCAAAAATTTAGAGATAGAACACTACTTTGTTAGCACGTCCAAATAGGCCTTGACCGCATTGGCATAGCCGATTTCTAAAGCGTCTGCGGTCAACGCATGACCAATAGAGACTTCTAACAGATTGGGAATCTCCTTAAACTTGGGCAAATTATCTAAGTTGAGATCGTGACCACCATTCACCCCAATGCCGAGAGACTGCGCGCATTCGGCAGCCTGCTTATAAACTTCAAAGCTCTCTTGCCCCCTGCCTTCCCGGTAAGCGGTGGCATAGGGTTCTGTGTATAGTTCAATGCGATCGCACTTCAGCTCAGGCACCCGCTTAATCTGTTCTATATCAGGATCAACAAACAAGCTGACGCGGCAGCCTAGTTCGTTTAACTCATCAATAATAGGCCTTAGCTTTTCGGCATCTTGGGCAACGTTCCAACCATGATCAGACGTATTTTGAGTCAAGTCGTCAGGGACAAGCGTGCACTGATGGGGGCGCACTTCGCGAATAATGTCCATAAAAGGAGACTGTAGCGGGTTGCCTTCAATATTGTATTCAATGGTGGGATGATCTTTGAGAAGTTCGGCAAGCTCGTAAACGTCGGTGCGGCGGATGTGACGTTCATCAGGGCGAGGATGGACGGTGAGGCCATGGGCTCCGGCATTGATACTGATTTCACCCATTTTGACGACGCTAGGAATGGTGAGAGGGCGGGCGTTGCGAAGCAGGGCGACTTTGTTGAGGTTGACGCTGAGATTAGTCATGTTTTGGAAGTAAGAAGAGAGAAGAAAGGAGAGAAGCCAGCGAGCTTAGCTTAAAGCGTTGCCGCAAGCGCCACAAAACTTGTCTGTGGGCTCAGTGGGTGCGCCGCATTGAGTGCAAAATTGTTTCTTTGTTTGAGCTGTTTCACGGGTCGTCGCAGAAGCTGATTGAGCCGGTGTTTGTTGAGCGGTAGATGCTTCCCCCTTGCTCCCCATACTCATAGACATATTGCCAAGCTGCATACTCATAGGATTGTTGTTCATTTTCATAGGTGGCATTGATGGCATCGGCGTCATTGGCGTCATGGCGGGCATAGAAGAGAGTCCGGGCATTTGGCTAGTGGTGGGCTCCATGGCAGTCGGCTGAGTGCGGGCGATTTCTGTGGTAATGGCTGCTGACGGACTATTGCTCATTTGAATTTGGCCCTGCTGGCACTGAACGTAATAGGTTTGGCCCGCTGTTTGAATGGTGACAACGACGCCCTGACCAATCCGGTATAGCTGTGGTGCACCTGCCCAAGTGCCGGTTGAAAAACAATTGCTGCTTTGCTGCTGCTGCCCAGCACTCCCGCTGCTGAGGGTCACCGTAGTATTATCACCTTGATTGCTCAAATAAAGAAACTGGCCGGGATTGAGTTCGTATTTATATGTGCTAGCCATGAGTATTGACTCCTAACGTATGCCTAATGGATCACGCGGAGGATCCTTGGCTTTGATAGGCTCAGTATACTTTTTGCATAATGCTTTTTGTGTACAGCCCTTAACAAACGGAACTTAAATGACTTATTGCCTCGGAATTTCGGTTGAAAAGGGGCTGGTGTTTGCCGCCGATTCACGAACAAATGCGGGCGTAGACTATATTTCTTCATATCAAAAGCTGTTTGACTTTTCAGTACCGGGCGATCGCGTCATCATTTTATGCACCGCCGGTAGCCTTTCCACCTCCCAATCGGTCATCCACACGCTAGAGCAGCATCTCAAAATGGATGCAGAGGTGAACTTGCACAAGCTGCCTTCTATGCACGCGGTGGCGGGCTACATCGGCGAAACGATGCGCCACATTCAGGACAAAGAGCGGCCCTGGCTAGAGAAAGACGGAATTGACTACCAAAGCTCCTTTATTGTCGGCGGACAAATTTCAGGCGAATCGCCAGCGGTGTATTTGGTGTATAGCCAGGGGAATTTCATTGAGGCCACGCCAGAGACGCCGTTTATGCAAATTGGTGAAACGAAGTACGGTAAGCCAATTTTAGATAGAACAGTGAACTATGAAACGCCCTTGGATCGAGCGGCAAAAACGGCGCTGCTGTCGCTAGATTCTACAATGCGCTCAAATATTTCGGTGGGCCCGCCGATTGATATGGTGCTATATGCAACCGATGCGCTAGAAATTCGAGAGCGGGTGCAGCTCCAAGCAGACGATCCTTACCTTGTGAAAATGCGTCACTACTGGGAGGAATCTTTGTCAGCGGCGACTGAAAACTTGCCCAAAATCGAGTGGAACAGAGTTGCCGTTTCCTCTGAGCCGGATGAGTTTGGCTAAATTTGTCTCAAAATTCTGACCGTATTAGTATTTATAATCCTTAATGCTGAAAAAATGCTGAAAATTTGTAGCCTATGACTGCTGGTCTTCCGTTTAACCTTACGACTCAGATGAGCGATCGCTCTGAAAATAATTCTGTAGATAATTTTGCGATCGCCTTCTCGCCGCTCTCCATTGATCGGGCCTACGAGCTAGCCGACGACGGAGCCAACGGCGCGATCGTTCTCTTCAGCGGTATGGTGCGTAACCAAACCGACGGCCAGCCCGTAGTCGCTTTGGAATATCAAGCCTATGAGCCAATGGCTGCTCAGGTCTTTAAACAAATTGCGGCTGAAATTCGCACCCGTTGGCCCGACATCACTCACGTCATCATCCATCACCGCACCGGCAAGCTCACCATTGGTGAAATCAGCGTCCTTGTCGCCATTGGCAGTCCTCACCGCTCCGAGGCCTTTGCCGCTTGCCAATATGCTATTGACACCCTCAAGCACAATGCCCCCATCTGGAAAAAGGAGCACTGGAAAGATGGCTCTACGAGCTGGGTAAGTATTGGTGCTTGTGAGGAAGTCTAAGAAGCTGGTTCTGCCAACATTGCGATAAGGTGCGGACTGCTATACAACAACTGAGCCGCCTGCCTGGCTCCTAGATTTTGAAATATTTAATAAATGAGGCAAATAATTAGCTTGTTAGATATTTTGAGCAGCTTTCAGGGACTAAACGATGCTTTCCAGCTAATATTTCTTGAACGCTGAGCCAGGAGGCTTGCTTGATGCGATCGCCCTCTACCAGCCTAAATGTTTCTTCTATTTGATAAAAAGCATCATCCGCAAAACGAGCCCGAAATAGCTGAATCAGCTCATGCTTCGGCTTGCCATTGTACGTAAAAATATTGTCTAGGCAGGTCATATACTCCATGCCAACAAGTTCAGCTTCAATCTCTTCTACAAACTCTCTGGCCAGCGCGGCTTGACTTGTCTCGCCGAACTCAATGCCGCCGCCTAAAAAACGATAGTAGGTCTGTTCTGTTTTAGGATCAATGCCTTTGCTAACAAACACATGCTCTTTATGTTCGATCAGACCTAGTGCGATCGCTCTTATCTTTTTAGCCATTCAATCTCTCTTGTAATCAACGTCAGTTCGGGTTAAGCCGCAGGCGGCAACGCCCATTCTAGATGGAGTCCAGGTTTCTTAGGCTGATGACAGTAGGCAATTAAACCGCAAATGATGTTGACCCAGCAGTTGACTGGGCTGCGAT
>JBHYED010000079.1:0-6214 GCA_051860365.1 Phormidesmis sp. | reverse complement strand
CGATGCCTAGATGGTCGAGATTTTTGACTTCTAAGGTTTCTGCGATCGTACGAACCTCTACAGCGCTCTCAGCTCATCCTCCATCATTATTCTGATTGTGACAATTCAAAGGGCGGAATGTGGGTTGCTATCTTCCAGGCGCAAACAAAAAACAACAGTGGTGCAACTGGAATGGCCAAAACTAAAACGCCTAGCGCTATTTCAAACCAACCCAGGGCACTCATTGCCGCACCGGTAGAACCAAACAGCGCCGAGAGTCCGGTTGTCTCGTATTGCCCTGCTAACCCAGCTTTGCCGTCAAAGGCACCAAAGACGCCGTGGCTTATCAGATAGATGCCAATTGTAACTTGAAGCAGTGTTTTAATTACGCGCCACTGCTTTGTACTGAGGGTAGGCACGTTTTTAACGCGATGCCACCAGCCATGGCGCTTGCTGTCCCATAGCACCATTAAAAACGCTGCACAGGGCACTGCGTAATTGTAAGCCCGCTCGAACAGTTCACTCATAGGCTCTCCGGCTAGAGGTCTCAAGCAGGCTGTCATAAGTCCCCACACAGCCATATAAAGGAGAAGGGCTTTCCTGGGAGAAAATAGCGCCATCAGACCTACCACAATATCGATTGCCCCGACAATCGGCATCAGCTTCCAGGCGATATTTTCAGGAATGCCCCAGACCGCAAAATAGGGTAGCCATCCTGGCTTTGTAATGACGCCAAACGCACCATGCCCTATGAATTCTGAACATATCCCCAGCCTTAGCAAAAACCAAATTTTGGCCTCGTGATTGTTCAATAGCCAAGATCTGGTAGAGGGGGTAGAAATAGACATTTTTAAATCGTTTCCTAAAAAGCAAATGCAGACAAAGCAAGCACAGATGACGTGATCTGGATAGCTGCTAATGATAATGCTTCTCTTCAACAATAAGCAAATTTTCTGAACTTTCTAGAAGGCTCCCTGCCCACCACATGTTGATCACATATCTGACATAGGCCTGTTACACACCGATCGCGTAGGATTATTTTTACGCACAGTTGAGATCCAAAACTAACTATCTATCTATCGTTAGTGATTTGAACTGCCAAGCCTCAATCATTCGTTAAGGAAAATAAACTAATGATGGTTTTACCCAGAGCTAAGGTTGGTTGCTGGCAGTGGTTGACGACATTAGGCCTTAGTGCCCTGTTGTTTGTGACCGGTGGCGCAAACCTGGCTGCTAGTAAGTCGCAGCAAAGTGTGCAGCAGCTCAATGGATTCGTTGAGCAGGCGATCGCTAAAGCTGAGGGTAGTGGCAGATCATCACTCGCAACGTTATGAGTGCAACGTTGATTAAGCGGCTTCACCAGGCAGATAAGATACAGCCCTCGACCGCAAGGATATTTCCACAGCGGCCAGTCGAATTAAAGCATTTCAGACAGACTAGCCCGACGTAGAAGGCGTCGTAGCCACCAAATCTAAAGAGGCTTATGTGGCTGACGAGGCTTTGGTAAAGGCAGTTAATATTTGTGAGGGGATTGAGAGTACGCTGCTTATCTTGCAGCATCGTTTAGAAAGTAAACTGGCTCAACCACCCATTCAGATAGTCAAAGAATACAGCGAGCTACCTAATATTGAGTGCTATGCCAGACAGTTAATCAGGTATTTATAAATATTTTGGTGAACGCCATTGATGCTATAGAAGACTAGAATGCGCGACGGTCGTATGAAGACATTCAGAACAACCCTGACCAAACGGCTCCTAAGCTGCGAGAGTCGCCAGTGAGTAGTTTTTAGTCATTGACGACCCTATACGGGATGTCAGAGAACTCTCTAGCTAAAATCTCGTTTAGAGCGTCGCAGTCTCCTTCGCTTGGATGGTAGATCACGATTACGCCTTTATCAGCGCAGCCTGACCGCGTTCTGTTGGCTACTCGGATAAAGCCTGGATCAACCTGTATCAGTTCGTCTACAGCGCTTTGCTTGTTTTTCAGAAGTGACTCTGTTTCAAGAACGCTGAGCAGTCTTGAGCAAGGGGGGTCGAAGATAGGGTATCGATCACAAGAGCCACCCACATAAACGTAGGACTCCTTTGCCTATAAAGGCGATCACACCTAGTAAACCTAGTGTTGCGATTAGCATTCGGATTCGCATGGAACTTACCGTGGATAACTCGCTTAACTATCCTATCTTCTTTGCTATTTAAAGTTGGTTCTTTAGTAGTTGTTATGTCTAAGCAGTTGGCATACAGCGCATAATCGAACCATCAGCTTCAAACAAGAAGTTGTCTATCTTCTCCTTTCTCTCGCTTCAAGTTATACCTTGAGGAGCTTGTCCTATCTCCTACCCATGCTAATCCTGTGAGCGATCGCCCCACCTTTGGGCCAGATATCCTATCGCAGCACAGCGATCGCAGAGTGCAGAATTTACAGGCTCGTCGCACTAGCGAGCCATCCAAAGTCGGCGACTACATCGGCAATTGCATAGCGATCAACGGCTCAGTCAACTACCTTTTTAAAGGCGATCGCCTGCCATATCTACCTATTTTTGGCCAGAATTCTAACAACGGGTAGATAGAGGATTGAGGGTTAGCTGCTAAATAAAAAGCATGGGGTTCAATTTTGTACAGCACCCTCTATAGGTAATTATGAGTCATCCATCGTTTGGAAAGCCCAGCAGTAGCGATACCGCTAAATGGATTGAAATCCTAGCTCGTTTTGGCTACGCCGCTAAGGGTGTAGTCTATGCCATCGTGGGCGTGCTCGCGATTCAAGTTGCCCTCAACTGGGGCGGCAAGCTAACTGGATCTACCGGTGCGTTTGAGACAATTGCTAACCAGCCTTTCGGTAAAGCAATGCTGTTCTTCGTCGCTGTTGGCTTATTGGGATACGTTCTTTGGCGCTTTGTATCCGCCATTTTTGACCCTGAGCACAACGAGGATGGTGCCAAGAACATTCTTCGCCGTCTGTCCTATGCGGTTAGCGGCCTGATCTACGGGAGCCTAGCCTTCGCCGCATTTCGCATCGCCCTGAGTAGCGGTTCATCATCTGGCAGTAGTGGCAGTAGTTCCAACGAGCAGACGGCAACGCTGCTCTCACAGCCCTTTGGCCGCTGGCTAGTCGGTCTGGTTGCAGCCTGCACGGTTGCTTATGGGTTCTACTGCGTGTATCGCGGTATCAAAATTAAGTTTCGCAAAAAGCTGAAGCTTGCTGAAATGAGTCAAGTAGAGCAAACCTGGGCAGTTCGGATTGGCCGATTCGGCCTGATCTGCAAGGGCATTGTCTCTACGATTGTAGGATATTTCTTTGCCCAGGCAGCACGTTCTGCTGATGCGAGCGAGGCCAAATCGACGGCTGGGGCACTACAGACGATTCAGCAACAGCCTTTTGGGGGTGTCCTAATGGGCATTGTCGCGTTTGGAATGCTGGCTTATGGTGTTCATCTGATGGTTCAGGCTCGCTATCGCCGCATTTCTCCTGAGACATAAAGATGTGAGGCGCTCTTTTCGCTAAACACGCATATTACCAGCATCGATAACTCACTTGCGATCGCTGAGCAAACAACAGAAAACTGATGAAAGCAGTTACGCTGGCGCTTGATGGTTCACCTGTAATGAGCGTTCCCAGCTATAGACAGGCGTTAGAGTTTTGCTTTTTTACCTCTGGCAAAGAAGTATTTTGAATGGAAAGCGAGTAGAGGCGATCGCACTCACGCTGTAGAACGGTCGCTAGAACGGTCGCTTCAATTCCGGTCGCTAAGAACATAACGCTATGGATGACCATGAGAAGCAGTCGTTTAATCCAGATCTATTGCATTCAGCCGTGCTACAAATGCCTGATTTAGAGCATTGTAGCCATCCTTTTTTAAGTGTAGCTCGTCTTTGCGATACGCCCTTTTCATTCGTCCCTGCTCATCGGCAATCGCCGCATACCCATCAAACCAAACTACCCGATCTTTCTCGCTCTCTTCCGCTAGCAGTCGTAAATATGCGTTCATCTCGACTACTGCCGTATCAATTTCATCTGACCAAAAGGGTCGTCTAGCCAGCGTGATCTCTCCGGCAGGTAGAATTGAACTCAGCACAATAGTCGCTCCCGTTTGCTCAGCCTGCTCGACCAGTTGAGTAATGTTTTCTCGGGCGTTATTCAAAATCTCTGTAGCCTTATCTGGAAACAACCCGATTGTCTTAATATCGTTAATACCTACCTGCACCAGCACTACGTCAGGATCTAGCGGCCCCACATGCGCCTCAAACCGCTCCGTGACCTGAATAGAGGTTTGAGAGCCGATTCCTCTGTTTATAAACTCGTAGCCAGCTAGTTCCGGCATAGGCCAAGCCTCTACTCGAGAATCACCTATCATCACAACGCGCCTCCTTTGGTTGCTTTTCTCTGGCAGATTCTCTGATTCAAATGCGCTCAGTCCAATTGGATCTAGCCTTGTCGCGTTAGCCTCCAAATAGTACTGCTTAGCCTTTTTCCATAGCGCTACATTCAAAGATATAGATCCACCTAGTAGTACGACCAGAAGCCCGACACCTATCCAGATCCAGGATGCTTTTGCCCTCATCTAACGTTTCTCCTGATTAAAGCTTTTGCCGGTTTCCACTCAGAATATGCACCCACGTTAATTCGTTTACATAGGACATTTTTCAGGACGTTTTCCTATTTTATTTGAGGATGAGCTTGTTTTATTGGATTGTCAACAGAAAGTGAAACGGTAGCAGGTAAGGCGCATCAACAACAATTATTTACGACAGCTTTCCTATGACGAAAGTCACGCCAGCTCATGACGATAGGCTATGGAAAATAATGGCTGCATTGAGTAAACTATGTATAAAATAGGTAGACTAACTACGCCTACGCAACAGTGGTTTCAGCCTTAGCGCTATCTTCTGTTTCACGACTACTCATTTTCATTAATGCTCGAAGGCCTACTGCAAATCAAGCAGTAGCGCGACCCCTCTGAGCTGATGATTAACGCTACACGATATAAGTCAAAAAATTTTGAGAAGGAAAGGCTGAATGAACATTCGACTTGCCGAGGAATCAGATGTTCTAGAACTAGCAACATTGTTTCGGCAAACAGTGCTAGCTAACGCTCCTGAGTATTACACTCTAGCTCAAACGGAAATGTGGGCTTCTTTTGCTTTAGATGTAGATTACTTTCGTCAGTTTGTTCTAGATCCAAATACCTTTGTGGCCCTTGATAATACTGGAATTTTGGGATTTGCCAGTATTGGAGAAGAGGGGCATGTGGTGTCGGCCTATGTGCGTTGCGATCGCATCCATCAGGGCATCGGCTCAGCGCTGATGCAAACCGTATTAGCCTATGCCCAAAAGCAGCGTATGAACCGGCTATACGCGGAGGCCAGCGAGTTTAGTCTGGGTTTGTTCGAGAAATTTGGCTTTTGTCTTTACGATACGGAAGTCGTAGAGCATCAGGGCGTCACATTTCATCGTTATCTGGTCGAGCGGTAAAACAGCTAGTCTAAACCCCTAGTTCTGTTCAAAAAGTATTGCTAAGGGCTACCTTGCATATCGTCTACTGACTCATAAACATAGTCTCTTTCAACAGTTGGTTGATTTGAGCATTAACCACTGTCAAGTCGAACTGCTGCTGCGCCCTTTTGCGACCTTGCTCTGCGATCGCCTCAGTTTGACTAGGATGATCACAGGCAGTCGTAATAATATCTGCAAGCTTAGCTGCGTTCCCTGGCGGGACAAGCCATCCTGTTTTACCGTGCTCCACAATCTCCTTTGCTCCACCGGCCGCCGCCGCAACCACCGGACGGCCGCACAACATCGCTTCAACAATAACGCGACCAAAAGGCTCAGGCGCTGTAGAGGTATGAGCTACCAGGTCACAGGCAGCCATAAGCTGAGGAATGTCAGATCGAAAGCCAAGGAACTTAACGCGATGTTCTAATTTAAGAGAATGAACCTGATGATGCAATTGTTGAACGTAGTCCTTCTCTCCAAACAAAGCATCGCCTACTAACAAAACAGTCACATTATCTGGGCAGTACTGAAGCGCCTCTATCAAGACATGCTGCCCTTTCCAAGGCGACAGGCGGCTGAAGTGTCCAACTATAAAGGGAAGCTGGCTATCTTTTTCGGGTACCAACTTAAGCCGGGAACCCGTCTGCGTGTAGGGATTTTGGCTGCTGTGATTTAGCAGACCGTCGAGGCATCGGCAGTTCCCCTATGTGGGTGAGCATCCATTCAAAAGGGTCAGGAAAG
>JBHYED010000078.1:0-6462 GCA_051860365.1 Phormidesmis sp. | reverse complement strand
TGACTTGGCGGCTGGCGAAGCGGCACCGGTTGCTTTGACTGCTCCTTCTATCGCTGCGTAGTCATCATTAGATGATTATCCATTGATAAGCAATAAAGCCCCCCGCACCCCGTCTTTTGATGGATGTACGGGGGGCTTTTTGTTTGAGCTAATTTAATGAGAATTCTGTATCATCGTGTATGAAGAAAAGTAAACATAGTGGTTTCTACAGCGATGAATCAAACAAAAAACTACCTTAGAAGCTATGGTGACTGGCTGCTTGGGATGTGTGCGATCGCGACCCTTTCACTCTGCATCTTCCTATCCACAAGCCTTACTTGCTCAACCAGTGCACTTGCTGCTGACTTACCCACAACGCAGCCCCTGCTTGCCTACAACATTGATATGGGTATGGATGAAGCGCGTGGAGAGAAAACAATTGAGTATCATGGTGAGGAACTGCGTGAAGTTGTAGAGCAAACGCTTCGCAACAACGTAAATCATCCTGAAAGTAAGGATACAGCTATAAACTCGTATAAGAGAGAAAGTGCTCTGAACGATATTTTGCCTGAAAAACGGAGCAGCGCATTTTCCAAGAGCGATCTTTCAAAGCTTCGCGAGACAAAGCATCCCAGAGACATTTTGAAGTAGTACTAGTTACCTAAATAAAAAAAGCCCCTGCTTAAAAAACTGAGCAGGGGCTTTTGCTTAGCTGTGAGCCAAAAGAACTACAAAAGCGCCTCTTCTTGGTGCGTTTGGATAGTGCAATCGGAAGTAGGGTACGCCACACAAGTGAGTACGAAACCAGCTTCCATCTGATCGTCTTCTAGGAAAACTTGATCAGATTGATCAACTGTGCCGGAGGTTAGCTTGCCGGTGCAGCTTGAGCAGGAACCAGCGCGGCAGGATGCAGGTAAGTCAATGCCTGCATCTTCAGCCGCTTCGATGATATAGGTGTCATCAGCACATTCAATCGTTTCGTTAATGCCTTCATCTTCATTGATGAGCGTGACTTTATAAGTCGCCATGGAAAGCCCTCTCTTAAAATTAGTTTTGAACCCAAACTATTAGAGAAATAGTTAAGCTTCCTTAACAATACACTGAGGACTGCGCGGGCGGAATAGTCCATAGGTTATGTGATGCAGGCAGTAAGTCTGCCGTGGAGCGATAGAATTAGTAGCTGTTTGATGTCCCCTTTACTGCTCTCAACCATCGTGAAACCTATGGCGACTTCTGCTTGTTCCCCTGAAGATATTGCATCAGAGGGGCTTAAGCCCGATGAGTACGATGAGATTGTGAACCGTTTGGGCCGCCATCCTAACCGGGCTGAGCTAGGGATGTTCGGGGTGATGTGGTCGGAGCACTGTTGCTATAAGAACTCGCGGCCTTTGCTGAGTCAGTTTCCGACTGAAGGGCCTCGCGTCCTAGTCGGGCCTGGGGAAAACGCAGGTGTGATTGATGTGGGTGACGGTCTGCGAGTCGCCTTTAAGATTGAGTCTCATAATCACCCATCAGCTATCGAACCCTTTCAAGGTGCAGCTACTGGTGTCGGCGGCATCTTACGAGATATTTTCACGATGGGCGCTCGTCCTATCGCTGCTCTAAACTCGCTTCGCTTCGGCAGCTTGGAGGATGCGCGCACTCGACAGATCTTTACAGGTGTTGTTGCTGGTATTGCTCACTATGGCAATTGCTTTGGGGTTCCAACCATCGGCGGTGAAGTCTTTTTTGATGAGGCTTATAGTGGCAATCCGCTGGTGAATGCGATGGCCATTGGCCTGATGGAAATTGACGAGATTATGAAGTCGGGTGCGGTGGGAATTGGTAATCCGGTGCTGTATGTGGGTTCTACGACCGGACGCGATGGCATGGGAGGCGCTAGTTTTGCGAGCGCAGAGCTGAGTGATGAATCAGAGGCGAATCGGCCTGCGGTGCAGGTGGGCGATCCCTTTTTAGAGAAGTCTTTAGTTGAGGCTTGTTTGGAGGCGTTTAAAACGGGCGGTGTGGCGGCAGCGCAAGATATGGGAGCGGCGGGCATTACGTGCTCTACGGCGGAGATGGCGGCAAATGGGGGCGTGGGGATTGAGCTGGATCTTGACCTGATTCCTGAGCGGGAGCCGGGGATGGTGGCCTATGAGTATTTACTTTCAGAATCTCAGGAGAGAATGCTGTTTGTGGCGCATAAGGGCCGCGAGCAGGAGCTAATTGAGATATTTCATCGCTGGGGGCTGCAAGCAGTGGTGGCAGGATCGGTGATTGAGGAGCCGATTGTACGGATTTTGTTTGAGGGCGGGGTTGCTGCTGAAATCCCGGCGACGGCGCTGTCGGACAATACGCCGATTTATAAGCATGAGCTGATGGCTGAGCCGCCTGAGTATGCGCAGACCGCTTGGGCTTGGCAGGAGAGTTCTTTGCCTGAGGCGACGGCAGAAGGCGTGGATGGCAAGTCTTGGAATGAGTTGATGATGGCGCTGCTGGCGACGCCGACGATTGCTTCTAAGCGGTGGGTGTACCGGCAGTATGACCATCAGGTGCAGAACAACACGGTGATGATGCCGGGTGGCGCTGATGCAGCGGTGATTCGGTTAAGGTCACAGATTAAACCTGATCCAAAAGCGAATACTGGCCTCGCGGCTACCGTGGACTGTAATGCTCGCCATGTGTATCTCAATCCTTACGAGGGTGCATTGGCTGCTGTCGCTGAAGCGGCTCGAAATTTAAGCTGCGTGGGTGCAGAGCCAGTGGCCGTTACTGACAACCTCAACTTTGGTAGCCCTGAAAAGCCGATTGGCTACTGGCAGCTTTCAGAAGCGTGCCGTGGGTTGGCTGAGGGCTGTCGTCAGTTTTCAACGCCTGTAACAGGTGGCAATGTGTCGCTCTATAACGAAACGCTCGATAGTTCAGGTAAGCCACAGCCTATTTATCCGACGCCTGTTGTCGGCATGGTTGGCTTAGTGCCTGATTTAACAAAAGTGTGTGGACAGGCTTTTCAGAATGAAGGGGATTTAATTTATCTGCTGGGTGTCGGCACTGATAGCACTGGTGATGGCGCAGTTACGCTGGGTGGTTCGGAGTATCTTAAGCTGATTCATCAAACGGTGGCGGGGCAGCCGCCTAAGGTGGATATTAATCTAGAGCTGAGGGTGCAGGCAGCCTGTCGTCAGGGGATTCGTGAGGGATGGATTCAGTCGGCGCATGACTGTGCGGAGGGGGGACTGGCGATCGCCCTAGCAGAATCATGCATCAGCGGCCAAAAAGGAGCGGACATCACCTTCACACAAAGCTCACTCAGACTAGATACGATGTTATTTGGAGAAGGCGGTGCTCGCATCGTCGTCTCGGTTTCGCCCGAAGGCAAAGATAATTGGGAGCGCTACTGTCAGGCTCACCTGAGCGATCTTCAACCGATTGGAACGGTTGGAGCGGTTGATGGAGATTTATCTATTAATCAGCTTGTTTCTTTGTCTGTGCCACATGCTGCAAATCAGTGGAATAGTGCGATTGAAAGAGCGATCGCGACAGATACCGAGGAAACAGTATAAAAGGGTACGTTTGTCTACCATGATCTGAGCGGCCATCGCTACGGAGAATGGTAAGATTTGACAAAGAAGTTTAACAAAACATTAAGCTTAGCTTTGTCTAAAGGAATTACTCGAACGGTTGCATTGGAGTTTTAATCGAGCATGTATCAGTCACCCGATTCTGCTATGAGTGTTGAGCTATCTTCTCTTGAAACAACAGCTTCAATGCGTCCTGATAAGCCTGAAGAAGCCTGTGGTGTGTTTGGCGTGTATGCGCCCGGTGATGATGTTGCAACGCTGACTTACTTTGGTCTGTATGCGCTACAACATCGCGGCCAAGAATCCGCAGGCATTGCCTCTTATGACCAAGGCAAAGTGCACGAGCGCAAAGGCATGGGCTTGGTTTCACAAGTCTTTAGTGATGAGATGCTCAAGGATATTCCGGGGCAATGGGCAGTAGGACATACGCGTTACTCCACAACCGGATCTAGCCATGTGGCCAACGCTCAGCCTGCGATACTCGAGACCCGACTGGGCGAGCTAGCGCTTGCGCACAATGGAAACATTGTCAATGTACATAGCCTAAGAGCAGAGCTGCTGGAGCGAGAGAATTACTGTTTGAGAACAACTTCTGATTCTGAGCTGATTGCCTTTGCGATGATGGAGGCGGTGAATGATGGTAAGGATTGGGTAGAGGGTTCGATCGCTGCTTTCAAACGCTGTGAAGGTGCCTTTAGCTTAGTCATCGGTACCCCTGAAGGCATTGTGGCCGCGCGCGATCCGCATGGCATCAGACCGCTTGTTTTGGGCTACATTGGCACCGAAGAACCTGAACCTAACGGCAGCGGGTACGGCGCGGGTAAATTTGTCGTCGCTTCAGAAACCTGTGGGCTAGATATTGTTGGGGCTACTTACCTACGAGACGTTGCCCCCGGCGAGCTAGTCTGGCTGGATAGCAGCGGCGTGAAATCTGTGCAGTGGGCCGCTAATACAGATCGCAAGCTGTGCGTGTTTGAAATGATTTACTTCGCCAGACCTGACAGCGTTGTTCATGGTGAGAGCCTGTACAGCTACCGTAAGCGAATTGGTCATCGTCTGGCTCAGGAGTCTCCAGCAGACGTGGACTTAATCATGGCAGTGCCGGACTCGGGTATCCCGGCTGCGATTGGTTACTCAGAAGCTTCAGGAATTCCTTACGCAGAAGGCTTAATTAAGAATCGCTATGTTGGCCGTACCTTTATTCAGCCCACGCAGGCGATGCGAGAAGTCGGCATTCGGATGAAATTAAACCCAATGCGTGACGTGCTCGAAGGCAAGCGAATTTTGATTGTGGATGACTCGATTGTAAGAGGAACGACGAGCCGCAAGCTAGTGCAGATGCTCTATTCGGCGGGCGCAACTGAAGTGCATATGCGAATTTCGTCGCCGCCGGTTACGCATCCTTGTTTTTACGGTATCGATACTGACAGTCAGGATCAGCTCATCGCGGCTACTAAGTCAGTCAAGGAGATTGAGACGCAGCTTGGTGCAGATTCTTTGGCCTATTTAAGCTGGGAAGGCATGCTAGAAGCCACGGGTGTAAACGTGAATAACTTCTGCTCGGCTTGCTTTACGGGTGACTATCCGATTGATATTCCGATGGAAGTAAGAAGCTCTAAGCTGATGCTAGAGAAAGTCCCTGCGAGTGTCGGTTAGGGATGTATTGAATTAAGCACCTAAAAAACGGTTGAATAAGCTGCCGACTGATTTCTTGACTTGCTGGCGGCGCAGCCATTTTTCATAGTCCTTTTGGTAGCGAATGCCAGCAGATTGGTATGCTTGCCAACCGTGGAGCGTTAGAACCAAGCCCCAGGTTAATGCGACAAATTTGAATAGACCGTACATCGGGGCCCATACCAGGCCGAACAGCAGTAAAAAAACATTGAAAATGCTGTAGCGGATGAGGTGGTGCTGAAACTTTTGACGCTTGTACTGATTAAATAATGCTTGCTGCTGGGATTTGCTCTGAAGCGATCGCCATTCCTGCTCGGCTAATTGCATCGTCTCAGCCGAAATATTTAGCTCAGCAGCTATCTCCATAAGCTGGGTGCGCGTGAGTTCGCCTGCTTCGGTTTCTTTGGCGATCGCAATCTGTAAAATTTGCTGAGCATCTTCGCTCACGTATAGTTCAGGCATGACGATAGGTAAAAACTACATCAGTGGCAGGCTTACTAAGAAAGCCCAGCTCACAATACTTTATACAAAAGTCTGGAACTTGCGCAGTGCGGAAAACCGGTGACAGACAGGTTGAATCAAAAAAAGTTGGTATTTGAAGACCGAGATTGGGCACCTTAACCCTACCTTCCGATCTCTCAAATCTACCCAAGGGTTCTATATGGCTCAGCTTGTTCCTATTCAGCTAGAAGACGGTACTGAAATTTACATTGAGGCCACTAACGACGTAGATGTTACGCCTGCCGTTGATGTCGATGACGACGAGCCAGAAGAGGAAGTGCGACGCGGACAAAAAGGCTGGGGCGGTGGTGGCGGCTCCCGTGGCATGGTTGGATTCCCTAGCGGTGGTGACGTCAGCGGCGGTGCGGCGGCGGCGGCGGCTCAGAGCTTTAAGGCCATTGAGGGCACCATTCGTGCATATACGACTCACACGCTCAGCGCTTTCAAGGACTTGTCGCAAGGCAACGTGGACAAAGTAACGTTGCAGTTTGGCATTCGTGTGGGTGGTGAGGCAGGCGTGCCTTACGTGACTAAGGGTACGGCTGAAAGCAACTTGAGCATCACTGTCGAGTGTTCTTTCGACAAGGAAAGCGCGAAATAGCTCTACATTTAAATTTAAAATAACGTCAGTTCGGGATAAGGATAGCGATAAAAAAGAAGGACAGGTACGCTGAGATTACCAAAATCAATCAGCCCTGTCCTCCGCTATGTCTAGCTTAGAAGAACTCTTTTGCCACGTCGATGACTT
>JBHYED010000077.1:0-6479 GCA_051860365.1 Phormidesmis sp. | reverse complement strand
AACAACTGTTACGAGATATCGAGACAGTTGTTTGTACCCGTGATCCGTCAGTTCATCTTGGAAAATCTGACTGCCTCCACGTTTGCCTCACAACATCGGGGCATATCTGTCAATGCGTAACTCCTAAGGCAGTTGAGTAATGCTTTTTATTTTTAAAGCGGGCTTTAGCAGCGTCCTGTTGGCTGATAGCTTTTTACCACTCGACCAAAGCACCGCAGCAGACCATAATAGCGATCGCTCACAGGATGGCTTAAATCCGTCAGAGAGTCGATGCCAATACCGTTACGGCCTTTGTCTTTTCCAGAGCTGTGAATGTATTGGCTATCGCCGATATATAAAGCAACGTGAGTCGTGCGCTCTGGGGTACCAAAAAAGATCAGGTCTCCAGGCTGTAAGTCAGATTGTGAAATGCGTTGGGTAAAGTCTTCTTGCTGGTAGGAGTCTCGGGGGAGTTGAATGCCCGCGCTCATGAAGGCGGATTGAACTAGGCCAGAGCAGTCGTAGTTTGGGGCGCTGGTGCCTCCCCATAGGTATTCGTTGGATGCAGCCATGGCATCGCGCGCAAACGCGACGACCTGGGGCAAGCGTGCCTGAATTTCTGGTTCGGTGAGGATGGGAGCCTGGTAGGTTTTAGCGGGCGTTAGGTCGGTAGCACTGGTAGCAGCTATCCAGCCGAGATAGTCGTCTTTGCAGAGGCAGACGCGGATGGCGTGCTGATTTTTGGTGATTTCTAAGACGTGAAGATGGTGGTGAGTGTCCGCTTGGGTGACAAGACCCTGGCAGGTTGGTGTTTGGTACAGATTGATAGGGCGATCGCACTGATAAAACTGAGTTTTGCGCCGGTAAATATCGTCTTGCAAAGTTTCTAGAGACACCATTTTTCCATTTCCTCTGGCTCAGTCTTTGGCACAGTCTTTGGCCTAGTCGCGGCCGATAGATAAGACACCATACCGCAAGAGCTTACGGGAACCAAACATCTATCTATCAATTCTCCTAACAAATTTTGCTGACAATTTTGACCTGGCCCTATGAACGCACTCACAGAAAAAGGTAGGCTAATATACAGTTTTTCACCTATTTTCCTTATGACCACAACGCTTTCAACCAATACCTACGGTATCGATAACACCCACCGCAAATCGCTCGACAAGCTCGATATTCCGGCACGTCTGCTGCTTGGCCCTGGCCCTTCTAACGCCGATCCTGCCGTACTTGCTGCGATGGATCGTCAGCCCATTGGCCACCTAGATAAAGCCTATTTGCACCTGATGGACGAAGTGCAGGAGCTAATGCGCTACGCGTGGCAAACCGATAACCACATGACGCTGCCAGTAAGCGGTACGGGTTCTGCGGCAATGGAAGCTACTTTGGCCAACACAGTGGAGCCCGGTGACAAAGTTCTGGTGTGTGTAAACGGGTACTTTGGTCATCGACTGATGGATATGGCGGGCCGGTATGGCGCGGAAGTGGTCAATATTAACCGTCCCTGGGGTGAGGTGTTCACCACCGCTGAAATTCGTGAGGCCTTAGAAACGCATCGTCCGGCGATTATGGCCATTGTTCATGCAGAAACATCTACCGGCGTCTGTCAACCGATGGAAGGCATTGGTGATCTTTGTCGTGAATATGATTGTTTGTTGATATTGGATACGGTGACTAGTCTGGGTGGTGTGCCTTTATTTTTAGATAAGTGGGGCGTGGATTTGGCCTATAGCTGTAGCCAGAAAGGACTGAGCTGCCCGCCTGGAAGTTCGCCGTTTACGATGAGCGATCGCGCCTTAGAAAAGCTTAAAAACCGCCAGGGCAAGGTTGCCAACTGGTATCTTGACATGTCTTTACTTGCCAACTACTGGGGCAAAGGCCGTACCTACCACCACACCGCCCCGGTGAACATGACCTACGCCATCCGCGAAGCGCTGCGCCTGCTGGCAGAAGAAGGCTTAGAAGCGCGATGGACACGTCATCAAAATGCGGCTGAGCGCTTATACGATGGGCTTGCAGACATGGGCCTTGAGTGTCATGTCCCCCGTGAGTATCGCCTGCACACGCTCACGACGGTGCGCATTCCTGATGGGGTGGATGGCAAGGCAGTAACCGCCAAGCTCATTGACGATCACAACATGGAGCTAGGCGGCGGCCTAGGTGATTTGGCCGGTAAGGTTTGGCGCGTTGGCCTCATGGGCTATAACGCAACGCCTGAAAACGTAGATAAGTTCCTAGCTGCGTTGAAGCAGGTGTTGGCTGATTTGGCATAAGGCGATCGGTTCTTACAAAAAGAGTCCTCTACGAACAAACGATTGTAGAGGACTCTTAATTTTTGATGATTGAGAGTCTCATCACTTACCGCCAGAAACGGGTGGATTTAAGACGGCTGTATTCTGTAGAGTGAACGTCGACAGTTCTTTTTTGTTGTTTTACTTTTTATGGATCGTGCTGTGGTAATTCAGGCTGAAAACTATGAGCGGATTTCGAGCGCGATCGCCTTTATCCGCCAGCATCATCTCAGCCAGCCCGACTTAGCAGCCGTCGCCAATCATGTTGGCCTCAGCGAGTCCCACTTTCAAAAGCTTTTCACCCAGTGGGCAGGCATTAGCCCTAAGCGTTTTCTGCAATACATCACGATTGAATACGCCAAATCAAGGATCGCGCAAACCCAAAACATCCTCGATTTGACCACCGACGTTGGCCTTTCTAGCCCCGGACGGCTGCACGATCTATTTGTCACTGTAGAAGCGATGTCACCCGGTGAATTTAAAGCAGGCGGCATGGGTTTAAGTATTTGCTACGGCCTACACGATACGCCGTTTGGGAAAACCTTAATTGCAACAACGGCGCGGGGCGTCTGCAACATTCACTTCATAGATACAACAGATCAGGCTTCAGCCGTACAATTTTTAAAGCAATCGTGGCCCAGAGCTAGAATCACCAGCGACATCAGTACTACACAGCCGCTGTGCAGCTCAATTTTTAACACAGCCACCTCAAGAGAGAAGAAGCCTTTAACACTTCTCATCAAAGGCACCAACTTTCAAGTTCAGGTTTGGCGAGCATTGTTGCAGCTTCCGTTCGGCAGCCTCACCACTTACAAAACCATTGCCGACATGATCAATCGGCCTACCGCCACTAGAGCCGTTGGCACCGCTATTGGCAAAAATCCTATCGGCTATCTCATTCCTTGCCACCGGGTGATTCGCAGCAATGGCGAACTCGGTGGCTATCTTTGGGGGCTAAGTCGAAAACTCTCCATTCTAGGCTGGGAAGCGAGTCGTATGAACCACAGCTCAGGGGAAGCATCGGCATGAAGGGGAAAGATATCGCTACGTTGTTGATACTGGCTGCACTATGGGGCGGATCTTTTCTCTTTATGCGAGTCGCGGCACCTGTTTTGGGGCCAGTTTGGCTCATTGAGATTCGGGTGCTGCTCGCGGGAATAGCGCTGTTACCGCTATTTCTCCGGGCAAATCTTTGGGACATCACGCGTCGTAAGGCGGTGCCTTTATTTGTCATTGGCGTCATCAACTCAGCCCTGCCGTTCTTACTATTCGCCTTTGCGACTATCTCTTTACCGGCTGGCTTCACGGCCATTCTAAATGCAACGGCACCGCTGTTTGGCACCATCGTCGCTGCGGTATGGCTCGGGGAAAAGCTTTCCGTTAGCCGCATGATTGGCTTTGCCTTAGGCTTTGTGGGCGTCACGATTTTAGTGGGGTGGAATGTTGCTGTGGTAACGCCCGGTTTTAAGATAGCGATCGCAGCAGGTCTTTTTGCAGCCTTGCTATACTCAATTGCCGCTCCCTATGCAAAACAACAGCTTGCAGGGGTACCGCCGATTGCGATCGCTACAATTGGCCAGCTCAGTGCCGCCGCCTTTTTGCTGCCTGCGCTCCCATTTACCATCCCACAAGCCTTGCCATCTGCTGAGGTTTGGCTGGCTGTTATGGCACTGGCCCTCTTTTCTACATCAATAGCCTACGTGCTCTACTTTCGCTTAATTCAAAGCATCGGATCGACAAAAGCGCTAACCGTTACCTATTTAATTCCGGTCTCTGCAATGGTTTGGGGCGCGATCGCACTGAATGAACCCATTACAAGCGCAATGATCTTCGGTGGCGGACTTGTGTTGCTAGGCACCGCGATTGCCAACGATCTGTTTAGAAAACTGATATCGCAAAGGTAGAAAATTCGCTGCGATCTACAGGCTTTCTAACTGCCAGCCGTCATCACTTCAGCTCATAGCTGCCTGCTGTCTTTCCAGCTTTTTGCTCGCAATGAGTGTCTTTGTCGCGTTGATAGATCGCTGTGTCGTCGCAGACAGCTCTTCAAAAGTCCAGTCAGACTTGCCACCGGGTTCGCTTGCCCCAAACTTATAAAATCCGTCAGCTTTGCCTGCCAGATCTTTTATAGCGCTATCAATTGCTGTTGTTTTCCCGGCCTTATACTGGCTCGTTGTTTTTCCAGGCTTAATGCCGCCACTCGCTTTATCATCTAAAGCCCATACCTCTCCATCGACCACCCAAAAGTGAGCAAACGAACTTTTCTCTTTCTTAGGTTGAGCCTTACCGAATCCTTTGTTTTTAGCCATAATCAATGTACGTATCCTTGAGCTGCTTTACCGCCTAATTATATCGGGATGCGACGGCAAATACACCGTTTTCTTAGTCTTCTACAGCGGTCGTCTCTGGCTCATGCTGCGTGGAGTTGGCTAAGGCTGTTGCGATCGCATCCACCACTCTCCCTACTTCAATCACCTCCATCCCTGACACCTTACGCTTCTGCCCCTTCGGCACCAGCGCCCGCTTAAACCCAAGCTTTGCCGCTTCTTTTAGCCGTAGCTCCATCTGTGATACGGGCCGAATCTGCCCGCCTAAGCCCACTTCGCCAATGAGCACAAGCTCGGGATCGATAATGCGATCGCGAAAACTAGCCGCCACCGCCACCGCCACGCCCAAATCTGCCGCAGGTTCCCCCACATTTAAGCCGCCCGAAGAGGCCACATAAGCATCAAGCTTAGAAAGTGGAATACCCACTCTTTTCTCTAACACAGCTAGAATCTGCAACAATCTGTTATGCTCCACACCTGTTGTTGATCGGCGTGGAGAACTATAGCTAGTTGGACTCACCAAAGACTGCAATTCAACCACCAAAGGCCGCGTGCCTTCACAGGCTACAATCGTCGCCACGCCTGGTACGTTCTCTTCCTGACTGCTCATAAACAGCTCAGAAGGATTCAAGACTTCTGCTAAGCCCTTATCCACCATCTCAAACACGCCGAGCTCGTGCGTTGCGCCAAAACGGTTTTTTACAGAGCGCAGCAGCCGGTGACTGGCAAAGCGATCGCCTTCAAAATACAGCACTGTATCAACTAGATGCTCTAGTACTTTCGGGCCTGCGATCGCCCCCTCTTTTGTCACATGCCCCACAATAAACAGCGAAATATTCTCTTTCTTCGCTAGCTGCATCAAAGCCGACGTACACTCTCTCACCTGAGCAACAGAACCGGGTGCAGACGTTAGCGCAGAATAAAACAACGCTTGGATACTATCAATGACCGCAACTTTAGGACGAAGAGATTCTAACTCTTCTAATATTGTTTCTAAGTTTGTTTCTGGTAATAAATAAAGGTTTTCTTGAATACCACTTTCTTTTTTGCCGTTCTCTTCACCAATGCCCAACCGGAGCGATCGCAACTTCACCTGCTGCCCCGACTCTTCGGCACACACATACAAAATCGGCGTCTCTTTCGCCAGTTGATTCGCCGTTTGCAACAGCAGCGTAGATTTTCCAATCCCCGGATCGCCACCCAGTAATACCAGCGACCCCGGCACAATCCCACCCCCTAGCACTCTATCTAGTTCAAAATAGCCCGATGGAATACGTGCCTGCGGATGATCCTGAATTTGGTTAAACGTCAGCGACAGACGCGGCTGTGCAGGCGCTTTCTCCTTACGGCTTGCCGTGCGCGACTTCATGCTGGGGCGCGTCGTGCTCGTCTCCTTTGCCTCTAGCTTTTGCTCAATCAGGCAGTTCCAGCTATTGCAGGTAGGACACTTGCCAAAGTGCTGACGAGACTCTGCACCGCAAGCATTGCATACATAGATAGAGCGCGTTTTTGCCATGTGATCAATACTTACTGAAAACCTTTAGATAGTATAAACGTACTTCAAGAAGGTCGTGTGGCCTTACATAACACAGCGCTATAGCTGCGGTTATACGTAGATTTTTGTATTAGATGAATCGCGAAGAGCGACACATTTCTTTGCAAAGGGCAGCGATTTTTACACAGGCTCAAGAATGAGAAGATATCGGAACAAATGTCGCAAAATGCTAACTTTCATAAATCTAAATCCTATGACGGGTACCAACTTAAGCCGGGAACCCGTCTGCGTGTAGGGATTTTGGCTGCTGTGATTTAGCAGACCGTCGAGGCATCGGCAGTTCCCCTATGTGGGTGAGCATCCATTCAAAAGGGTCAGGAAAGT
>JBHYED010000076.1:0-6631 GCA_051860365.1 Phormidesmis sp. | reverse complement strand
TGGGCTAGTTCCTTGGCCGGAGCACTCGCTTTCGAGATGGCGGCGGTCGCGGCCTGGGCTGGCCGTTGCTTTTCCTGTTCGGCTTGATTCTTCTGTAATAGCTCTATATGGTCACGGGCGACCTTTAGCCGTTGCTCAGCGTTATGCAACTGACGCTCTAAACGGTCGTTGCGCTCGGCAACATCGAGCAACTGGGCCATCTTCTCTTTATGTGTCCGACACTGTTGGCGAACTAAAATCGCAGCAACTAAGCCGCAGGTTCTAGAGCTTTAAATCGGGACACTCTCGTTTTGGCCAGCGGCACTTCCTGAAACCAGTTGAATAGCCGATCAATATTCACCGCTGCGCCAATCGCCATATTCTGCAAGTGTGTCTTGGCCATGCCCATATAGCGAGAACGTCGCAGCCCGCAACTGGTGACGCCTTGAGCAATCGTGCTTTCGATACCAGCACGGCGACGATAACGTTTCTGGCCTTCGGTTGTCGTTTGTATGGATCGAGCTTTTTCTAATGCCTCATGTTCGGCTTGTGGCAGCAGATGCAGTGTGCGGACAACGGTTGGCTTAGCTTTGGTACAAAGCGAGCGAGCGGGACAATCAGCACAGTCTTGCGCGTTAAATCTAGTCAGGATATAGGGTTTCCCGGTATCGCGGCTGTATTCTTTCCATGCCTGAGAGGTTTTACCTTGCGGGCAGGTCACCTGTTCGTTTTCCCAGTCAATCTCGAAGTGGTTCAAGTTGAAGGCTCCTTCCGTCCGCGTCTGCCAGCTGGTATCAAACCGGGCTGGCCCCACCATCTCAATCCCTTGATTCTGTGCATTCACGAGCAGGAAGGCATTGACATAGGCGGTATCGGCAAAGTGCTCCTTGGGTCGAAGATGCTTGTCGATTAGCGCTTGGTGAATGTCATCAACGCACTGTGCCTCGTGGACACTGGCATCAGTGGTCATCACATGCGTGATCAAGTGACAGCTATCGTCATCACACGTTTCGCTCAAGTGGGTGATATAGCCTGTCCAAGTAGTGCCACAGCGGCGGCGATAGCGCACGTCTGTGTCATAGGGTGACTCAATAGTCGGTGTCTTTTTCGTTAGCTGTTTGTCGCTTTTCCAATGCAGGCTCGGGCCATCCTCCTTCTCGTTGTATTCATAGTGGTAGGGCCAAAGTTCTTCTAGTGCCTGCACTGTTTTGAGGGCTTTGCCTTCAGTGGCGATCGCTGAATCGGCTAGGCATTTGAGTAGGTAGTCACCATCTTCTCCAACCTGTTGCGCGTAGGCGATACGCTCTGCTGGTTTGGATGGCAGTCGGTAGTCTTCAATACGTCGTCCATAGCGCTGATACCAATCTTCGGGCGCTATTTGTTGTAACCAGTCGGGAGCGAGTACAGCTAAGTCATTGAGCGCTGCACGGAGCGTTTCACCGACCACTTCTAAACGGTTCAGGCTACGGATTGCGCCTAGAACACGAGTGGAGTCAGTACGTTGCTTTCCACCGGCTTTAACGAGGCCCAATTCTTGGCAGCGCTCCAGCAGTTTATCGAGTAGCAGATGTTCAACGTTGCCTGTTAGCAAGCGGCCTCGAAACTCACTTAGGACGCTGTGGTCGAAGCCTGTGTCAGTCAGCTCTAGCCGCAGCAGATACTTCCAGTCGATACGTGAGCGCACCGCTTCGGCTGCTTGGCGGTCAGATAGATTTTCACGGAATTGCATGATGGTAACCAACGCCAGCCGCCACGGTGGGATAGCTGATTGGCCAACCTTTGAGAACAGCTCGGTGAAGTCGGTGTCTTCAAAGATAGGGCCGACTTCATCGTGTAGTGTCACGTAGGGATTGCCTTTCTTGAAGACGGCTTTGGCGACTCGCAGTGTATCGGCAGGCACTAGCGAGTCTGCTTGGGGCTTTAGGGACATGGCGATCGCACTTCCGGATAGCAATAGATTGGCCTCAGCTTATCGGTTTTTCGCTACTTTCGGAGTTCGCCAACAGTGTCGTGTCCCTTCGCCAAAGGCTTCAAATCGTTCTTTCAGTAGGCCATCAACGTGAACCGTTGTCCGCTTTGACGCTTTGGGTCGTTTTGCTTTAGCCTTCAGCTCGTCACGTAGCAGGCCAATAGACAGGGGGTGGTTATTGGCGTCAACGCAGTAATAGTCTTCGTAATTAGCGGCGCTACCGGCGCTCTGATGGCCTAGAAAGTCTTCTGAAAATGATCCGATGGACGTTTCTGCTGTGCCGAACAAATGGTAAGCAATATTGGTGTAGGCCGCACGGAGGTTCTTTGCACTAAGCTGGGTCTCGCCCAAAGGCGCGGGCAATATCTCTTCGGGGAAAACATCACGCACCGCGCGGTTGACAATCGCATTCAGCCGACTATCCACCGCTGTGTTCTCGGCTTCCTGTAGCTCGCGAACGCTCGCTATTCGTCGGAAGCGGGTGAAGGCATCAATTAGCAGATGCGTTCTTACTAAGGAGTAAATCGGATAGGCGATTGCGCGATCCGATCTGCTCTTAAGTTGACCGCTGAATTCCAGTTGATAGGAGCCGGTCTGGGTGAACTCCGCTGACTTTAGAATCTCCGTCGGGCGGCGTCCCGTTAGCAGAATAATCGCCGCTGCTACTTCCCAGGTTGATTCGGACGATAGCGCTGTGACAGCGGCATCTATCACCGGCTGCGGCTCAAAGGCTACTCGCGATCTCCGCTGCGCTTTTGTCTTCGCCTGCGTTGGCGCTTGTCTGGACTGGTGGAACTCGCCGCTGTAATTCATCCACTTCAGCGCGAGGTGTTGAAGAATGGAGCCGTCTTGCGTGTCTTGTTCGTAGAGAACTGACGAAGGGAAGGAACGATCTGCGGTCATCGAAGTGATCGCTTTCCGATACTTCGTCATGTACGCCGCTCGCGTGTTGTCATTGCGGTACTGCTGCTCGAACCACCCCTTCTCTTCGATGCATAGATGCTCGATGCCTCTAGCTGTCGTCGTGCCGCCTAGCTTAGCTAGGAATAGGGCCATGTGTTGTTGCATCGTCTTTGACAGACGTAGGGCGCTGACGTACTGTTCGTAGTCTTTGACTCGCTGCGCTTTCACTACTTGCATATTAACTAGAAGAATAACTACTTACAGTATAGCAGAGAAAATAGAAGTGTAAGTAGTTTAGGAAGAAGGAAAAGGAGAAGGGGGCGATCGCACCTCTCAAAATGCTGCTCGCTCTCAGCTAACTCTGCACATCAACACGGCTTTGCTGTATTGCCATCAATATCTTTCCGTATCATGGTCTGCGATGGCACAGCCTGCTGGAAGCGTTGGCGAAGCCTCTACCCAGTAGAAGAATCACACTCCTCAGAATTTCTATGACTACAAGTACCACTGACCACAATGAAGTCATCAATCAAATGGTGGCACTACGACTACAACGTGCTGAACTTGATGATCAGATTGAAGCACTCCAACCTTCATTTCTTGAATCTTGTGCCGCTTTAGATATTTCTCAGCTCGAACACGAACAAGCACTCATCTTTCGTAAGTTAACGCGCGGACAATGGGACTACCCAGAGCACATTCAGAAGCGCGAACAACAGCTCAAGACAATTAAACAACAGTTTAGAGATACACACGAACCGACAACCGGCAGAGAAACTAGCTGGGTTGTCAGGCTCTCAAACTAACCTTCTAAGCTCTTCGGTGGGTTCGCATCTCTTGAAACGGAAGGTGGCAATGGTCGCACTCGCCTCTCTGCCAGTAGCTAGGCAGTCGAAAGGCGCTATCGCAGCGTGGACAGGCTCTTAAAAGACGCTGCCGATGTAGCTTGCAGCAGGGTCGATTCGCAATCTGCCAGCTTACTTTGTGGCAGGGAACTGCTGTATAGCAATCAGGACACAATCGTGTCGGCTTATGAAGCTGTGTACCAGGCGGCGATCTCATGGTGCTGAATCGGGATACTGGCACGCCCGTTAGTTGCGATAGGTGCTGTAGCGCTGAGGCATCCGGCTGACGGCGACGAGACGGTGTCTCCCAGTAGGACACGGCGTACGGCTTTTGTTTCAACATGGCCGATAGATGAGCGCTACTCAAATGGTTAGCACGACGAAATCGGCCCAGAAAGTGCCCAAAGCTCTCTTTTGGGTATGGCTGCACTTGGAATAACCACGGCTGCACAGGCGAGCTAGATGCGCTGTTTACTTCGTAACGAGGGAGCATTCTTTTACCACCTGTCTAAGCGTTGGCAACGTAATACGTGACTTTCCCGTCTGTAACGTTCGAATCGCCGCTTCGCATAAGATTTGGTCTAGGACGCCGATGTAGCCTCGCGTTGCCTGAGACAGTAGATGCTGGGCTTTTTCATTGGCTAGATTAGACGGCTCGGGCAGTTGCAATATGTGTTCTTCCCACAGGGCGGTCATCTCTTGCATATTCACATGACTTCGGCAGGCATTCACACCCAACTTCGGCGGCAAAGTCACACTCAACTTCGGCAGGGTGAAAACGGCAGGCTCATGAAAGAGATTATAGGCTGAAGTGAAAATAAAAGAAGAACATTTTAATCGCTCTCTTTAATCGGCTTAACTTTGCTGGTGAGCTTCCGCATCGACTCACCTTTGAGGGCTAGCCTGAGCGAGTCATGAACAATGCGGTCAAGGATGGCATCGGCCAGGGTGGGTTCTTGAATTTGCTGATGCCATTGGTTGACCGGGAACTGGGTGGCAAATAGACAAGAGCTGCGCCGGTAACGGTCATCTAGGAAGTCAAGAATCTCTCTCGCATCCGCTTTAGGCAAAGGATCTCGCAGCCATTCATCTAGGATAATCAGCTCGAAGTCAGCCAGCCGTTTACGCAACCTGGGGAAAGAGCCATCAGCCTTAGCCAGCTTGAGTTCCATCACCAGGTCAGCCGTTTTGATGTAGCGCACCGTACGTCCCTGCTTGCAAAGATGATCAGCCAGAACGCAGCTTAAGAATGTTTTGCCAGTACCTGTGGGGCCGAGCAGCACTAGGTTGAGATGGTCAGCTAACCACTGCCCCTGCGCCCATTCGAGAAACTGGGCTTTCTTCAAGCCGCGTGGCACCTCAAAGTCAACGTCAGCAATCGCTGCGCCAACGAATAGTTTGGCTTGCTTGAGCCGTCGTTGCAGCCGTTGCTGCTGTCTGCGTAGATATTCGCGTTCGACTAGCAGCGCTAGACGTTCATTGAAAGAGAGGTCGTGGTAAGTCGGCTGTGCCTGCTGCTCCTGCCAAGCTTCCATGAAACCAGTGAGCTTCATATCTTTGAGCTGTTCGAGTGTTTGTTGCATAGTAGTGATTGAAAGTAGGAGAAATTAGCTGTAGTACTGCTGGCCGCGTAGATTGTCGTGGTCGATAGCGGGCGACTCTGGCTCATCGGTTGCCATCGGCACTTCATCCAGGTGAGACTTCAAAATAGCTTTGAGTCGTCTAAGTCCAGTCATGCCAAAGGCATTAGCCCGACGACTGGCCAGCTCTAGGCGCTGCGGCCCATGCTGCGAGGCCAGCCTTTGAAGACCTTTGACAGAGCGGAAGGCTTGTTCTTCATGCGCTTTCTTATCGAAGATGGCGCTCACCTGAGTTTTGGTATGCGGGCCGATTTGCTCAGCCCAGGCGACAAACCGTTCCTTCGACTGATGCTTGTAGGCCCAGTGTTCTGGCGGCATGTGGTCAGGCAACGTGCTGTGCCGATACTGAGCAATCGAGCGCGGATGCGCCGCAATCCGGCCGTGGTCGTAGAAAACTTCAACAAACTGTTCGCTGACTTTGACGGTGACCTCCCGGCGAGCGAACCAGTAGGGCACGGAGTAATAATGCTTGCCCACTTCGATGTGGTAGTCCACGTTCACCCGCGCCTTTTTCCAAGTAGCAAAGACAAATGGATACGCGGGCAGCGGCCTCAGCTCAGGCTGGTCAGTGCGCTCAAACAACGCTAGGCGGGAAAGGCCATAGCCTTTCATCGTGCGGTTGTTCAGCTTGCTTAAGTGCTCGCGTATCGCCTCGTTGAGGTCGGTGAAGTTGGTAAACTGCCGGTGGCGCAGCGGGGCCAGGATCTGACGCTCGACTTCCTGCACCGCCTTTTCGACTTTGGCTTTGTCTTTTGGCTTTCTTACACGAGCTGGAATCACCGCGACGCCATAGTGTTCAGCAAAGTCGTGATAGCTACGATTGATGCCCGGTTCGTAGCGGCAGGGGTCGGTGACGCCTGACTTTAGGTTGTCAGGAACGATGGCAGCCGGAACGCCGCCGTAGAATGCCAGTGCCCGCTGATGCGAGCCTATCCAACAGGAGAGCGCCTGACTCTCGATGGCCTCGGCGTAGGTGTAGTTGCTCGCGCCAAAGCAAGCGACGAAGATCTCGGCTTGAGCGGTCTTGCCGGTCGCGGGGTCGGTGACGGGAACGGTCAGCCCCGAATAGTCTACGAATAACTTGTCACCGGGCTTATGGATTTGGCGCATCGACAAGTTGTGTCGTCCTTTCCATTGTGTTGAATGTCAATGGCATAGGGGTGACGTAACAGTCAGTTGTCGTGCTGAATGACATTTAGCCGAGACCATCAAGGCTCATTTAAAGACAAGTATTCGGTGGCCGTTTAATAAAACGACAGCTAGTGATCGAAATGACAGTGCGTGATCAGGTTGGC
>JBHYED010000075.1:0-6851 GCA_051860365.1 Phormidesmis sp. | reverse complement strand
GAACAACAGAATAAGCATCAACCATAGCTGTATATATTATATACAGCTATGGTTGATGCTTATTCTGTTGTTCTTTATTTTCAACAACTTTTAGAACCCCCCTGAAACCCTTATGCAGAAAGGGATACGGCGCTTATACAACAACTTTAGAAGTTGAGAAATCTACTTACACTGTTTATCTTCAATAAAAAGAACAACTAATAGAAGAGCGTGAAACCCTTAAGCATCAATGATTCCAGGTCATGACAGACAACTAATTACACATGAGTAAACTGTTTACACTATCTACTTACACTGTGTATCGCTGTTGCGATTTATTGTTCTTCTTTTATTAAACCGCAACAACTTTTCGGAGAATAGGAACTATTTACACTAACAATAACTACTTACACTTCGGCAATGTTCTTATCTGCAAAAAGCTCGATCTGACATCCTATCATGCTGACACTGAACCGTGCTTCAGGCGCTCCATTCATATTCGCCGTAGCTAACAGGCCACTTCACCGAGTCGCGGGGATGACCCTTGCCTCTGTTCTGCTGGTAGCCATAGTCCTGGTTGTACTGCTCTACTTCAGGATGTCTCTCTAGATAGTCTTTGACTCGGTTCGCATTGGAGCCTGATAGCTTCTGAACGACGGTTGGGGTGATAGACCACTGCTCAATATGTGGTCGCCCTTCGTTGTATTCGTGCAGCGCTTCGATTGAACGTCTGATCTTCTCGTCGGCGCTGCCGGGGATCTGTGAGCCGTTTAGCTCCCCGCTGCTCATCTCTGTCCAGTCGTCGGGGATGGGGGTACGCGCAGGTGCCTCAGGGCGATCGCTCGCTTTGATTGCCTTAGCTGCTTTGGCTGTATTGCGATCGCTCGCTTTAGTTGCTTTGACTGCTTTGGCTGTAGTGTGATCGCTCTCCTTGGGTGTGACTAACGGCTCAGCTTGCTTCTGCTGGAGTAGGGCGATGTGAGCCTTGGCAAGCTTCAACCGCTGTTCTGCGCTGTGGAGCTGACGCGCTAATCGCTCGTTGCGCTCTGCCGCATCCAGAAGCTGCGCCATCTTCTCTTTATGCGTTCCTTTGCCGTAGGCTTCAAACCGGTCTTTGAGTAATCCATCGACATGGACGGTGGTGCGCTTTTTGGCTCTGGGTCTTTTTGGTTTGGCTTGTAGCTCGTCTCTCAACAGGCCAATCGCTAGCGGCTGACCTGCACCATCGACACAATAGTAATCTTCGTAGCTAGCGGCGCTGCCTGCATTCTGATGACCTAGAAAGTCTTCGGCAAACGAGCCGATTGAGGTCTCAGGGATGCCGAACAGGTGATAGGCCATGTTGACATAGGCAGCGCGGAGGTTCTTCGCACTCAGTTGCGCTTCGCCTAGCGGGGCGGGTAGGACATCTTCTGAAAAGACAGCTCGCACAGCGCGGTTAACGGTGGCGTTCAGCCGACTATCTACGGCGGTGTTCTCCGCTTCCTGTAGCTCTCGCACACTTGCTATCCGTCGAAAGCGCGTAAAGGCATCTATCAGCAGGTGCGACCGCGCTAAACAGTAGATCTCGTAGGTCGTTTCTTTACTTCTGTTTTTGAGCTGGCCGCTGAATTCAAGCTGGTAGGCACCGACCTGGGTAAAGTCTCCTGACTTCAGGATCTCGGTGGGCCGTCTCCCGGTCAGCAAGATAATCGCTGCTGCCACTTCCCACGTTGATGAGGAAGAGAGAGCGGCTACCGCCGCATCTATCACCGGCTGCGGTTCAAAGGCAACGCGGCTGCGGCGCTGCGCCTTCGATTTGGCCTGCGTAGGCGCTTGGCGCTGTTGGTGGAATTCGCTGCTATAGTTCATCCACTTCAGCGCGATGTGCTGGCGAACCGGGCCGTTGGCTGTCTCTTGCTCGTAGGTGACCGCTTTCGGGAAAGGGCGATCTGCACTCATTGACGCGATCGCTCGCCGATACTTCGTCATGTGCGCAGCGCGGGTGTTGTCATTCTGGTACTGCTGCTCGAACCACCCCTTCTCTTCGATGCATAGATACTCTACAGTTCGTTTATTGGTGGCTCCGCTCAGCTTGGCGAGAAATAACGCAACGTGCCGTTGCATCACCTTTGAGAGGCGAGTGCCTGCGCAGTACTGCATAAAGTCTTCGACTCTCGCGCTCTTCACTACCTGCATATCTACCTATACTATAACTATTTACAGTATAGTGTATTATAGTATAAGTAGTTTCTGGTCGCGACTTTTAATAAACTCTAGGTGTACACTTTCACTATGCGAGTTTTAGGTATAGCTTCGATAATTTTCCGGTTTTGAGAAGCTTTAGTGGACTCTCGATTCCCAACCATGTAGAAAGATATAAGGGAGGTAAAGTATGTTCACTTTACATAAGTCAGAACTTGCACAAGAGGGATCTCTCATCGCTGGAGAGACTACGTTGCACGGTATCTTCAAAGGCATAAAGCCAGGAGCCGACGCTCATTTCGTAACAATACAGGGCGACTCCATGAAGTGCGTCCTCACCGCCGAAATAGCAAAGACAGCTACACATGCACAAAGTATTAATGCAGTTGTAGTACTAGAAGGCGTTGCTCTATGGGATACCCAAACCTTTGAGATGGTCTCCTTTTCACCCTCATCTGCTAGATGCATTCAACAAGAGTTATGCGACACTTTTAAGGATCTCTCGGAAAGTTACGGTCGTTACTTTGACGCAATAGACGATGTAGATGCGTTTGTCCAGCTAAGTAGGAAGTAAATTGCGTGTTGGATAAAATCGACGCCTCTCGCAAAGACTTCCAGCTCGCGCAACACCTCGCCTTCCTCTACGTAACTCCTCAGCATGTACAGCGTCGGTTGCTCGTCCCAGTCCTCCGATAGTGGGTCATAGTATTGGCCCTTGTTGTCTCTCGCCAAACAGTGCCACATCGGATCTCGACTCTCAAAGCTCACCATCCCATCTATGATCCCGCCCTCAATGACATAAGCAATCATCAGCGCGACTAGCTGACAGTCCCCGTTGGAGTATCTACCGCCTATGAGCAATCTTTCTGCCGCTGCTACTGCTCTCTTCTCGTCAGGGATGGGCGTATGGGTAGGCTCCTTAGGATGATCGCTCTCTAGTTTCAATGGGTGATCACTACTCAAATCATTATCGGTTAGGCATAGGCCGCTGCTAGTGTTTCCATCCAGGCGCGATCGCCATAAATACCATCTTTCAAATCCTCAAGAAAAAGCACTTCAGACAGGCTCTCAAAGTAGATAGAGTTGCCGCCGCCCCAGCGCTGCACTTCTGATAGCTGAACGTCAGTTGGGCGGTTATTTGGGCCATCAAACTGGATTCGAGACACTGGCACCGACAGGCTAGCGCCATCGCTTAGAAACAGCTCGATAGCTTGGCGCTCTCGATTATATTCAACTGATTGAATCAAGCGTCTGCTACTCAACGTTTTCAACTTCATCCCTCCACTTTTGACGACAGGCTGCTAAATTGTCCTCCACCAGTTTTAACGCCTTCTTCCGAAACTTGCTGGAAGCGTAAGAACTCTCTTCTCTATAGAGCTTCACACCATCTGGCCCTATTTCTACTTGGCACTCATTATCGGCATCTAATACATGTACATGAGGGGGTGGGTGTTCATCCCTGGAGCGAACCAAGATAGTAATACCCTCTACTTTAATGACTTTGCTCATTTTACTTTCATAGATAACACAGTGAAGGGGTTCATAACAAAAGGCGACGGAAACAGCATTATTGGCTGCTGATTGAACGGCTAGAAAGCTACTGAAATAAGCGATCACCTCCTTTAGACGATGAGCCAGTGGGAGAGGGCGATCGCTACTTTCAACCTGCCCACCACTCCTTGCGCTTTCGGTAGGGTCGGCAGTGACTGAGCAAACGGCTGAAGGGGTGATCACCATGTTCGGTCACTGGTTGAGCTACAGGGCGATCACCACCAGTCTGACCGGGCCGCGCTGGGAGGCTGTGAGATTGCTGGCGCTGGCAATCATCATAATCGACCGGGCGCTACCATCAGGAGCTGCTGAAAGACTCGCAACAGCCGCAGTAGTGGTTTAAGCGATCTCAATCGTATCGGTGGTGACTCGCAGGCCCGCGCCAATGGCTAAAATGCGATCGCTCGTCGCTAGCTTCGGCAGGATAGCTTAGGGGGACGAGAGCGCGATCGCCATCGTTATTCAACCAGCTCGACTTACATCCTTTTCTCCAGACCCTAAATCCACGCCAACCGATAACCCTTGCTCTATCAGCCTTTGCGGATAGGTAAACTGGTCACTGCTCTCAGCCATCTCTCTTAACTGAGCTAAGGCCGCAAGGCTTTCCCCTGACGCTCTGTACGACCCACCGAGCGCTTTGCCAACGATAATCCTTCCAATGGTCACTCCACTCACCATACCAGATGGCATAACGATGCATTAGGCAGTGCCAACACTGCTCGTCTAGCAGCGGCGGCAACTCGGCTCTAGATAGCTCACCGGCAATCATTCGAGCATCAAAGTCCACGCCGTAGGTAAGGACGCGACAGCCCTTTAAGACATCAGCTAGCTCGGGGTAGATCTCAGCGAAAGTCGGCGCGATTTCTAGCTCTCTTGCACCAATGCCATGAACCGCTGCCGCGTCCGGTGACATAAACCATTCACCCGTTGGCCTAATCAATGTATTGAGCAGCGGCGTTCCCGCTAGGTCTACAACGGCTATCTCGACAATTCGATCCCGGTCGTCTAGTCCAGTCGTCTCAGTATCTAGAACTCGCCAGCACCCTGGCTCTTTATAAACCTCTTTGGCCCAACGAACCATGCTAATTCTATCTTCTAGAATAAATCCTTCGTATTCTCGCCATTCGGCTAAGGCCCGGTTAAACGCAGCCCGGTCTCGTCCCTTCTGGAGTGCAGCTAGCTGCGCTGGCGTCGCTTTTCGTTTCTGCCGAACGCTATGCTCGTTCGCCGGGTCGTACAGCTTCAGATCGTATTTGCTCGTACTAATAATGCCCACCGGGGCGACTGGCGCTAGCCCTAGCTCTGAAAGCTGTTTGGTTGTCTTCAGGCTCGGCGGTGGCGCGTTCTCCTGACCCCACCAATCGTATTCGACCACTTCAATGTCCATAACAGCATGACAGCTTGGTCGCTGAAGCCTAATTTCTCACCATAATAATCCAACAGACTCGGCACAAAAAAGGCGATCGCTTCATTGGCCGGGAAAAGCAATCTCAGCAAAATGAATATCGCTAGCCCACAACTGCGCTACAGCTAGCCCATAGCCGTCACAGCGGGAGGAATAGGCGATCGCTATCTCAATAAATCGTGCTTATCTGACACCCTTCTACTCTGCTGCGCAAACCACAAAACGATCACTGCCCACACACAGAGACTTACGATCTTCACCACCAGCGGCGTCGGCTCGTAGACTGCATACTCAGTCGGATTCCAGCACCCTACATCCAGATCGTCTAAGTAGTTCCATTTCTCCAGACACTCCCCAAACGCTGGGCCGTAGTAATCCATAAATTGCGATCTCATAGAAGCTTACCCAACAACTCCCCCTCAGCCTGCCCTGATCGACTTGGCGAAAGGCAGCGGGACAGAAAGCGGCGATCACCTTCTTGAACTCGCTCTATTCAGACAACGAGATGAGCATTATGTATACTTTGCTGGCGCTCTATAACTATTGCGACAGGCGCGATGAGCGCAACTTAAACTTACGCACCGTTAACGCGATCACTTCTCTATGGGCTTCGTCTAAGTCATCAACATACATTTGAACCACCATATTCTCGCAGAACTTCACCGCCGCTATCCCATCCTCTTCGTTAATATAGTTGCGAGCAATTTTAGGATCGCCTGCCATTAGCAACCAGTGATGCTTCATCTCTACGGCTTCTAGGCCGAACAGCCCTTTATAGATCCGATTGGTCAGTTTGCCATAGGTCGTGTTGTGTACGCCCAGATCACTTAGAAGGTCAGTATAGGTCTTACGGATGGGCTTTCCCGACTGGCGCTGAATGAGCCAACGAGTCGTTGCCCGACTCGATTTGGCACTGTAAACGCCTTTTAGGGCTACGTTCGCTTCTGAGTGGAAACCTTTGACGGCAAACCATAGCAGGAACGCCCCAATCTTCTCTCGGGTCGGCTTGCGCATTTTACCAGGGCTGAGCAAGATATCCATTGACAGCTCAACCCAATCAGCAACCTCGATTACCTTGTAGTCATTTCCATCAGCACCGTGAATTTGAATCACCCTAAACGTCTTGCCGGACGGGGTTTCAAAGGCTTCTCCTCCGGCTATTTGAATCACCCGTTTTGTCAGTGTTGGCTGAGGCAAACCAATGTGCCGTTCGGCCATCCGAAAACCAAAGCCAACTGACGGCTCGCCTTCGCCTAAGCCATCAGGATCGATGACGATGGCTGTAAATTCTCTATCTTCGTAGGTGACGACAACCAGATCACCTTGTTGCGGTGTAGCCATAGTGTTTCTCCTTAGCCAGAGGGAGCAATCATCCAGCCGCTCTGTTAGCCATTTGCGTTAGCGATAAGTCTGCTAATGTCAATCATCTTTTCGCCTTGGCGAAAATTCACCAAAGCGGTTGTTAGCGTCTTCGCCTTTTCTCCAGCTCACCCAGGTGGACAGCAGCGCATCGACCAGTTCTGATTTATCCAAAGAGACGCCCTGGCGGCGTAGGGCAACGAGTTCTTCGGCAATATCGATATCTGTCTTTTCTTGGATGTAGTAGGTGCGGCCAATCCAGCCGTCGTCGGAGCGTTTCCCGGTGGCGGGTCGGCCTCGCTTTTTCTTTTTAGGCGCTGCTGTGGGTTCGGGGGCAATCCTCCTCGGGAGGGGCTTTGCCATCGCGGTGGGG
>JBHYED010000074.1:0-7246 GCA_051860365.1 Phormidesmis sp. | reverse complement strand
CGCCACCCCCACCTCGCGCCGGCAGCGGCATTGCCCCACCGCCACCGCCAGGGATCAGACCGGGCGCTCCGGCACCGCCTCCACCAGGCGCACGGCCCGCAGCAGCAGGTGCAGCACCGCCAACAGAAATGGTCAAGGCTCCACCTGCTGCGCGTGCAGGCCATAGAGCAGCGGCCCCTCCACCAATGCCCGGTGGCGGTTTGGCGGGTGGCCCTTCGTTAGAAAAAATTATCCGCAAGGCGTTTGATGAAGGCTATTCAGATATTCATGTGGGTGTGGGCGAAGTGCCGCGCTATCGCAACCGAGGGGAAATTAACGCGACTGATTTTCCGGTGACGACTGCGGCCGTTTTTGAATCCTGGCTCACAGAGATTTTGACGCCTGAGGAGATTCAACAGTTCAAAGACACGTTGGATTTTGACGGGGCGGCTCAGTACGATTTTTCGCGCGTGCGGATCAATATCTTTGACAGTCTTAACGGCCCTTGTATGGTGATGCGGCTGATTCCAGTAGAGATTTTGACGATGCAGCAGCTCAATTTGCCTGCGGTTATCAAGGACATGTGCCACTATCACAAGGGTTTAATTCTGGTCACGGGGCCGACGGGTTCAGGTAAGTCCACCACGATGGCGGCGATGATTGACTACATCAACAAGGAAATGCCCAAGCACATTATTACCATTGAAGACCCGGTAGAATTTGTGCACCAGAGCCGTAAGTCGCTGATTAAGCAGCGAGAAGTGGGGGTGCATACCAAAAAGTTTAGCAATGCGCTGAAGGCCTCTTTGCGTGAAGATCCTGACATTATTTTGGTGGGGGAAATGCGGGACAAGGAGACGATTGAGACGGCGTTAAAAGCTGCGCAGACGGGTCACCTTGTGTTTGGAACTTTGCATACAAATAGTGCGGTGAAAACGGTTGAGCGTATTTTGGGAATGTATGAGCCTGAGCAACAGGCTCCGGTAAGGGTTGCGATCGCTGAATCTCTGATCGGCGTTGTTGCTCAAGGCCTATGCCGTACCACTGATGGCAAACGCGCCGCCTTTCACGAAATTCTGATCAACACTGACGCTATTAAAGACTATATTTTGCGCGGTCAGTTGGATGAAGTTGAAGCAATTTTGCCGAACTGTACGTTTGACGGCATGTGTACGATGAACCAGTCGCTATACAACCTGTACGAAGCGGGCCGAATCACTGAGGAGATTGCCCTAGAGCAGTCGCCTAAGCAAAACGAAATGGCACAAATGCTGCGCGGTCGCGTGTAGCATCTGCCGTTCAGTTGAATACGGGCAAAAAGTCCCATAGCGAGGTGTAAAAACTGCGATCGCTATGGGACTTTATGGATGTATGTCCTACGTTCTTGATGGTGTCTAAAGACAGGCTGCATTGGTTTTTAGCAGCGGCTCGGCAGGATGAGATTGGGGCGGAGCAGAGCTTGAGAGCGTGGGTGCGATCGCTCGGAACGGCTCAATAAAAAACGTTGCCAAACACAAAAGCTTTTTGCGCTCAAGCTAACTCCAGTTTTCTCAACTCTTCATGCGTACATATCCGTTCTGCTTCCCAAAGGTCATAGTTCATCTGCATCTGTAGCCAGCTTTGTGGAGAACGCCCCAATACTTTAGACAAGCGGATTGCCATATCCGGCGTTATTTTCTGTTTCTCTGCAACCAGCCTAGAAAATGTGGAAGGCGATACGCTTAAATGCACAGCAATTTGCCTAGCACTGATATCAAACGGTTCTATATAAGTGCGGCGAATAAACTTACCCGGATGGGGAGGATTAAATTGTTTCATTTAGTGGTAGTCCTCATAATCTAGAACGTATATATCACCATCTCTAAATTCAAAAGTCAGTCGCCAGTTACCGCTAACTTTGATCGCCCATCGCCCCTTTAACTTTCCTTTTATAAGGATGTAAACGATACCCAGGAACGTCCATATCATCAATACGCTGGGCTGTGTTTAAGGCCGAAAGCCTATCTTCTAAAAGCTCAGCATGTTTTGATTGAATGCCGGCAGTGCTGCCAATTTCAAAAAACTTCAGTAGTCCCTTATGCCTGATCGACTTGATCATCCATAAACTATAGCTTGATGCGCATCAAACACCAAAAAAAGAAAATTAAAGAGGAGCGTTCTTATCAACTCCTCTCATCTATGCGTAGCTTACCCTGTGTTTTTTCTAAATTAAGCCGTCGCCGCTCCTCCTTCTGATAGTGTGTCTCCTACCATTTTGTAGGCTTCGCTAATAGCCATTTTTCCAGTCTCCACCAGTTCCATAAGGTTTTGAGCATCTTCAGGCGTAATCAAGTCGAGCTTGATAGGCTGTGAGAGGAAGATATGGAATTTGTCTCTATCAGCTTTTTTAATGCTATTGGTGCGTTCTTTTACCTCTATTTCACGTAGCTCATCTTCTTTTTGCCTTATGATCTCTGCAATTTTTCCTTCGTGATAGGTTCCATCCATCAAGGCTCGCTTAACCCCGAACAAAGCAGCTCCCCCCAGCAAAGTTCCTCCAGCAACAACGGCTAGTGGTGCTGCAAAAGGAACCGCTACTAGGCCAAAGAGAGCAGGTGCCACGCCGCCGCCAAAGGCAAGAGCTGCTGCGCCCCCACCAAAGGCTCCAATCCCGGCTGCACCGATATCAGCAAGAAAAATGCCACTGTCGCCGCCAGCTTTTAGGCGATTGATTGCATCTAACAGTTCTTTTTTACTACGTTTTTGCTCAGACATGGAGATTAGCAATAAATTATTTTGAAGAGTACTTATGCAAGAGAAGTTTGTTTAGATATTGACTGCAACACCTCTACAATGGTGTGAAAGAATTGTCTTGCCGCTTCAATCAGGTTTTGGCTAATATTTTTAATTTCTCTATCAATTGAGTGGCCTACTCCAATACCAACAGAAAAAGCGCCTATGCACAAAAATTTAGCAATAGGCTCTAAAAATACTCCAATTCCAAGCGGTAGCGAACATATCAGACTGTAAATTGCTGCACCGACGGCTGCACCGATGCCTGCACCTGCAACCAAGCAAGGATTCTCTTTTACAAAATTGAGAATCTTGAACAGCAAAAATTTTCCAATAGAGATAAGCTTTTCTCCAACCTTTATCGTCTTGCTAACCAATTCGTGCAATCGCGTGACAACCGGTTCTGGTAAGCCCGTTTCTTGTAGCCATAGATAAAGATCGCTGCTGCTCAAGCTCTCAGCTTCAGCATTCCACATGGCTAACTTCAACCTTGATTGAGCTGGTGGAATTGCGGGTGTAGTCATGTTTTTATGTGGCCCTCGAGTAACTGTATAAAATATAATTTCACTAAGTTGACATCGAGAACCGCGCACATACTGAAACACATAGGCGAGGCTGAAACTTATGTGCTGAGATGATCACAGCGTAATTTTGAATAGGAATTGAACTGATGTGTTTCAACGGCTAGCTGTAATTGTTGAGGTAGCCATCTATCATACGTTTGATAGACAGGTAGACGTTTTTGCAACGTCCAGCTTTGAGTTTTTAGTAGTTCAGCCATCGACTCACGACTGCGATGCCCATAGTCAGGATTGACTTCATCAATGGGGCCAATGCCGCCAAGGTCATGAGCACCTGCGGCAATACAGGCGAGTAGAGTATCGTCTGAGCGAATCAGGTTAGGCGGAATTTGAATGGTGATATCGCTAGGGAGAATGTCACGAGCGAGTTTCACAGCCTGCAACAGGGTTTCACCGTGGCAGGGAGGGCGGCTTTCGGCTTGCGTTTGGCCCGGTTGATGGGGCTGTAGGATGACTTCTTGAATGTGGTGGTATTGATTGTGAGACTGGGCGATCGCCTCCAAACTCTCTTGCCAATCATCCACCGTTTCTCCTAGTCCCAACAATAATCCAGTCGTAAACGGAATTTTTAGCTTTCCCGCTATCTCTAACTGCTGCAAACGCACCTCTGGCCGTTTGCTCGGTGCATGCGCATGAACTGTTTTAAGCAAGTCAGGTGCTACCTGCTCCACCATCAGACCCATTGAAACATTTACCTGCTTAAGCTGTGCCATCTCTTCGTAGCTCAGCGGCCCAACGTTGGTATGCGGCAAAAACCCTTTTTCTAATGCCAGCTCACAGATCTGATAAATTCGCTCAAACCATTCCTGACGCCTTGCACTTTGCGGATGCACTTCACCGCTGAGAATCAAAATTTCAATGACTTCATCACGCGGCAGCTTTTCTAAAATCGTTTGCGCTGATTTTAGGCTCATCCATTCGTCTGTACCAGGATTGCGGCGAAAGTTGCAGTAGGTGCAGCGGTTGAAGCATTCGTAAGTGGGTACAAGCGTATAGGCTGGGCTGTAGGTGACCGTGAGTTCCATACCTACTATTGTAAGATGGCTCCAGCTCACTTTCACTAACACTCATTGGCGAGGTCAGTTCCGTTGAAAACCACCGTTATTATTGTTCGACACGGCCAGAGTACCTCCAACGTCAGCCGCATTATTTCAGGGCATAAGGATGAGGCGACGCTGACAGAAACCGGACAGCAGCAGGCTCAAAAAGTCGGAAAAATGCTAGACAAGCTGCCGCTAGATGCAGTGTATGCCAGTCCGCTACAGCGAGCCCATCATACGTGTCAGCTCATTGTAGAAACGATGGCCGCAGGCGGAGCTACGCTGCCCGACATTCAGATTGCTGATGAGATTCAAGAAATTAGTTTGCCGCTGTGGGAATCCAAATCATTTGCAGATGCAGAAGCGAACTATCCGGATGAATACCATGCGTGGCGGCACGATCCAGACAACTTTAAGATGGCGGTGGCTGGCCCCGATGGCACAACAACTGACTTTTACCCAGTGCGCGATACTTGGGAACGCGCTAGTAAGTTCTGGCCTGAACTGCTGAAAAAACATGCGGGCCAAACCGTTTTGCTAGTCGGACACAGCGCGATCAATCGGGCGCTAGTAGGCTCTGCAATTGGCCTTGGCTCCAAACACCTTAACAGTATGGGTCAGCAAAACTGTGCCATTAGTGTCCTTAACTTTATGGGTGGTTGGAAAGACGGCGCGCAGCTAGAGCTATTGAACTTGACCAGCCATCTTGGAGAGGCTATTCCGCCTCGTCGTAAGCGATTTAAAGGGCCGCGTTTGCTGCTGGTGCGGCATGGTGAAACGAACTGGAACCGCGATGGCCGCTTTCAAGGACAGATTGATATTCCGCTGAATGAGAATGGCAAAAAGCAGGGTGCTCAGGCGGGTGAGTTTTTAAAGGATGTCAAAATTGATGCGGCGGTGACATCCTCAATGCTGCGGCCTAAAGTAACCGCTGAGGAAATTCTGGTGCACCATCCTGATGTGGACTTGCAGACGACTGAGCAGCTTTGGGAGATTAGCCACGGTAAGTGGGAAGGCAAGTTTGAGGCGGAGATTGAGGCGGGCTATCCAGGGTTGCTGGCAGAGTGGCAAAGTAAGCCAGAGGGCGTGCAAATGCCGGGTGGTGAAAACTTAGACGATGTATACGGTAGGGCGAAGCAGGGCTGGGGCGATATTGTGGCGGCCTATAGTGATGCTGAAACGACGAAGACCGTTTTGGTGGTTGCTCATGATGCGATTAACAAGGCGATTTTGTGTCAGGTGTTGGGCTTAGGGCCGGATAAGTTCTGGCAGTTTAAGCAGGGGAATGGTGCGGTCAGCGTGATTGACTATACGGACGGGGCGGGCAGTGCGCCGATGCTGAGTGCGGCAAATATTACAACGCATTTGTCGGGCAGCATTTTTGATAAAACGGCTGCTGGAGCTTTGTAGGTGGTGACGACGTTAATTAGGCAGGCTTATGTGCTGAACTTGGAGACAGTGAATGCGTCTTTGGCGCTAGGTGCTGACGGGATTGGAGATGTGTTGATTGAGGAGGGGCGAATTGTCGCGATCGCTTCTCACCTCACCAACATTCCACCCGACACCGAAATTATCGACGGACGCGGCCAGTTCCTGGGCCCTGGCCTGATCGACCTGTACAGCCAAAGCGGCGAAGGCGGCCACGAAGCAAGGGAAACGTACGATTCGCTCAGGCAGGCGGCAGCAGCGGGCGGCTTTACGCGGGTTGGGCTGTTGCCAAATGCGCAGCCAGCGGTGGATAGCGTGGGCGCGATCGCCTCAATTCAGAAAGCGAATCAACAGCGCAATCACAGCGCCGATTCCACCAGCCGCGCGCAGCTCATGCCCTGGGCTACTATTACCCTTAATGGCGAAGGCGCACAGCTCACCGAACTAGCAGAGCTTGCAGAAGCCGGGGCCTTGGGGTTCACCGACGGCGCGCCGATTGTTAATACCGCGTTGCTCAGACGGCTGCTGGAATATGCCCAGCCTTTGCAAAAGCCAATTGCGATATGGCCTTGCGATTCTCGCTTGGTAGGTCATGGCGTGGCCAGAGAAGGCACCGATTCTTTGCGGCTCGGGCTGGCTGGCGTGAGTGCGATCGCTGAAACTACTGCCCTCGCCACGCTCCTAGAATGCGTTGCGGAAATCTCTGCGCCAGTTCACGTGATGCGCGTTTCCACCGCTCGCAGTGTGGAGCTTTTGCGGCAGGCCAAGGCTCAAGAGCTGCTGGTCAGCGCCAGCGTTCCCTGGCAATATCTGATTTTTGATACGCGTGATTTGGACGAGTACGATCCGCACCTCAGGCACGATCCGCCGCTGGGCACACCCGCAGATCGGCAGGCTTTGATTGCCGGGGTTGCTGATGGGGTGATTGATGCGATCGCCATTGACCACAGTCCTTATACCTACGAAGAAAAAACCGTTCCGTTTGACGCTGCTCCCCCCGGAGCCATCGGCCTAGAACTGGCGCTGCCCATACTATGGCAAACCTTTGTAGCCGACAGCGCCAGCTCAGTAGAAGGATCAAACAATCAGTGGAGCCCTCGGCAGCTATGGCAGGTACTCAGTCAAGGGCCAGCACAGTGCCTCGGACTAAATCCACCGCTTTTGGAGGTTGGTCAGCCGGCTGAACTGACCTTGTTTGATCCGCGAATTGAATGGCAGGTGCTGCCGAAAAATTTGCGATCGCTCGCCATCAATACCCCTTGGGCAAACCAGCCCCTTAAAGGCAAAGTCACCGCCATCTGGACAAACCATTTGGCCTAATTAACGTCAGTTCGGGATAAGGATAGCGATAAAAAAGAAGGACAGGTACGCTGAGATTACCAAAATCAATCAGCCCTGTCCTCCGCTATGTCTAGCTTAGAAGAACTCTTTTGCCACGTCGATGAC
>JBHYED010000073.1:0-7265 GCA_051860365.1 Phormidesmis sp. | reverse complement strand
TCGCAGCCCAGTCAACTGCTGGGTCAACATCATTTGCGGTTTAATTGCCTACTGTCATCAGCCTAAGAAACCTGGACTCCATCTAGAATGGGCGTTGCCGCCTGCGGCTTAACCCGAACTGACGTTACTTACTAAACGTAAGTCAGGTGGAAACGTAGTTCATTTGGGCTAACTCGGTTCTGCAAGACGCTGTAGCTGATTCCAAGCCTTTAGCGTTACCTCGCTTCTTTTCACGAGCCAAAGCCCTGGCCCGACGAACGGGCAAGCCTTACCCAGCACCTGAAGTAGCTGCGCCGCCGTCGCTTCGATAGTGGCTTCTGCCGAATACGGCTTCGGTTCCTCCGCAATGGTCGTTAAGCAGTCCCTAGATGCCATCAAAGGTCTGCCTTGAGCGCATTCTTCTAAACGATAGAGTAGCGTCCCATCTGGCTGAGCTGCCTTACCTGTTATCCGAGTTTTAACACTCGCGACAGCACCACCTGCGGCTTGAAAAATGACTGCCGTGCCCGTCGCTAATTCAGACACTTTTTCAAGCTCTGAATTTTCCAAATTTAGGGGGGGGTTAGACGGCCTCAAGTCCTTGTTCTGTATAGGGGTAACTGACCTAGCGGTTAATAACTGTGTGCTTTCCCCTTTCAGCCCTTCTCCAGTCCCGGCGTTCATCAGCCCAGGTGTCTCCGAAGAAAAAGTATCTATATCCTCCAGACTACCTTTAGAGAGACCTAGACTACAGGAACTTTCTACACTCTCCAAAATTAGCTTCCGATGCTTCTGAAAAACTTTCCAGCTAAAGCCAACGCCAAATAGCTCTTTAGATATGTTTGAGAGCGCGTGCCACAGTGCCTTGATACCAAGCTTGCCAGCAACGACAATCCGGCTCAACGCGACCATCAGGCGTTCTAGTGCCTCAGCAGCCACCATAGCGTTGTGGTCGAAGCTGATTTTGGCTTTATACATACGAACGCTCTTAAAATGGCTCTTGGCCCATCGGTAGGCCCAGTTATGCCGCGTTAGATCGTTTTTAGACTCTTGACTGGCGAACTGTTCAAAGCCTGGTAGCTGTGGTGCAGTCGCTACCATCCAACCACCTAGCGTGGGAATGGTCTTTAGCCCCAGTTCCCGATCGCCGTAATTAACCAGTTTTTTCATCACCTCATTGGATTGGCTCTCGTTTGTCCAGCCGATGGGAGGCAGTGGGCTACTAGAGATGTGTTTAGGTACCGGCAGCGGCTTCTCTGTGAGTAGCTCAGCTAAATGCTCGCTGTTCTGTCCAGCGGTACAGTGCTGCCACTGCTGCAAAAAGACGGCTCTACTGTTTCCGCTGCAACGGAAGTCGCTGTCTAAGACAAAAGAGCCGTCCTGGAGCGGTAGGCGATGGCCGTTGTGTTCAGCGTTGTATGCCTTTCTATTTGGAAATAGCTCGCAGATGCCGCCGCCAATCTTAACGCCCGCAGCGGTGAGTGCTGCATGAGCGGCACAAGCCAGTCCCCAACTGCTGACGGGCTCAGCGAGTGGGAAGTAGATATGGATGCCGCCTGAGTCGCTAGAGCGAATGATCAGATAGCGGCAGAGGCCAACGGACTCCATCGCGGCAAGGATAGGCTCGATGCCGCCGTTGCGCGGATGGAAGGGGCTACCAATATCGATATCGATGAGCAGGTAGTTGGTGAACTTGCCAAAGCGCTTACCGAGGACGATGTGTCGCCGATAGTGGGATTTGATAGAGCCAAGGGTGAGGGGCACCTTCTTTATGCCGTCAGGGCTGATGGCCGTTTTCCAACCTTGATGATTTTTGATGATAGGTGACCAGCTCGGCTGCTCAATCCAGAGTCGGAAGAAAAACTGATCGGTTTCATCAGACTCGCTATCAGAATGGATGGATTGTGTAGAAGAAGCGCTGTTATCAGGCTCGTTATTAAATTGTTGAGATTTTTTTTGTGGGCAAAATCCCTTGTCAGATGTGAGATTTGACGGTTCTTGTTCAGTGCGATCGCAGTTGCTCTTACGCAACTCGTTAAAATCAGGTACCATGAAACACACGTACGGATGCCCGCACGCCTCTGCTCCCTGTTGCACTTCGGTGAAAATCAATAACCGAGCCTCCCGCCAAGAAGAATCAGTTATTAGATTGTGAAGGCTTCAGGATTTACTTAACTAGTAAACTAAACGACGGTCTGAACCAAAAGGTTCAGACCGTTTTTTGGTTGTAATTTCTCTAAATAGTTAGCTTGCCTCTTTTAGATTGGTTGTTTTCTCTGGAGCTGGTGGCAATTCTCCTGACTCCTTTGCTTTTCTGATCGCGGCTTCCACGAGGAATGCCCCCAGGTTTGCTGGTGGTCTGCCCTGTAGTCCTGCCCAACGTTCAAGGTCTTCGTAGACAATATCAGGCAGAGTCAAATTGATCCGTTTGGACACAGCACTCATCTCGATCATAATTACGACTCAATAGTACTTGGTTAGGTACTTTTTGGCACTTATCTGACGCACATTCTGATCTTTAAACACCAAAAGCGTTAAATAAGTGTTTGACAGTAACTAATTAGTACCTTAACATCAATTCAACTGATCACAAACCGCAACATTTCACTCTAAATGGTGACAGATTGCGGCGATTTGTATCGGCCCTCGGTAATACCCTCAAACAGGGCTGAACCCCTGAGAGAATATGGCTTCAACCACCACACCTATCCCTTTAGCCCAAACGACAGCGCTTACGTCTGCAACTCGCCGCGCCCAAACGCAGACAAACGCACGCATCAGCCTAGATATCGGCTATCACACCTGCGTGGCCTACGACGGTCAGCGCATTTCCACCCTGCGCTCGGTCTATGCCAAGCTGCCCACTGGCCAGAAAGCACCCACCTTGCCCAATACCTATGTCATTCAGTTCGGCGGAGACCGCTATCTCGTAGGCGAAGGCGCACTGACTCAATGTAACTATCTGCCGTTTGCCAACGAAGACAAGCTCAGCGCTCATATTCTGAAGATGGCGCTGTATGCCCTAGCCGGAGACGGCAAAGTAGATCTGGTGATCTCTCACTACAGCGCCGACGAGTCAGCCGAAACGCTCACCGCCATCCTCACCGGCACGCATACGTTCATTCTTGAAGGCAACCGCAAAGACCTGGACGTCCGCCGCGTCACCGTTCTAGACGAAGGCCGAGGAAGCTGGCTGATTGCCCAGCAAAAAGGCCTGATTGCTCCTGCTGGCTACAGCGCGATTATCGACCTAGGCTGCGACACCTTCATCGCCAGCTTCTACGCCGCCGATGGCATCCGAATCGAGCATCAGGCTTACCCACAGCAGGGCGCGAAGTCACTCGCGACCGCGATTGCCAACGATACCCGGCTAGTCGAAGCCGTCGCGGCTAGTGCCAACCGTTCAAAGCCACAGATTGCCCGAGTGCTAGACGGCTTTGCCAAAGGCCACTACTACGCCCACACCAGCGCCACCTGGGCTGACTACTTTGCCGAGTATCTCGATAGCTGGTTCAAAGGCGTCTTCGGTGCAGTGAAAACAGACTTTGCTCATCTGCTGCCAGATACCAAGCGCTTCATCGTCACTGGTGGTGGTGCGCACCTGGTCGCAGAGAAACTATCGAACGCCGCCGCATTTGTCGTGCTCGATAAGCCCGAGATAGCCAATGCAGTGGGCGCATACTACGCGCAGTCAGGAGGATAAACGATGCCGATAGCATTCACCCCGCCCGCGAGCGGCTCAACGCGGCTCTCATCCGACGTATGGACGCTGATATGCCGCCACGCGGAGAACAACGGCAACAGCTCGACGAGAGAAGCCCTAGAGCAGCTCGTACGCCGCACGCTAGGGAACGCCCAAGTCGTACAGCTAGGCGGCATCGAAGAAAGTGCAGCTACACAGCCAGCGAACCGAGCCCCAGAGGCCACAAATCATGGCAGCGCCGCCGCTGCGCTAGATGCTGTGCTCTGTGGCTAGTCTCCCGTTCAATCAAAAGCAAAAAGCGGGCCGTTGCGTCAACAACGAACCCGCCGTATTGCTCCCCCGCTCGAATCTCTTACCAAACCAGCAACGGAACCCCCTCATTATGACAACATCACCCGCAGCCGCCTACCCGTCAGAGAATGCCTTTGTATTCCCACGAGATGCGCAATGCGTGCATCACAAAGGCTCAGAAGCATTGCTGCTAGTGCACTTCAAGAATTGAGCAAGAGCAGGAGAGATGCCAAACAGTTGAACTTTCCAATGGATAGTCTGTCTTCCCCGTAATCGATTTCGGTTGAGCCGTTGTTTCCAACTCAACCGACGATGGGCTCTCTGGTGGCGTGTGAATAGTGTCTGAACTGGGACGGCTGGCGTTGCTATTGATTGAATGTCGAGTTTCTGTCGTTCCAGGTTGCCCTTAAGCTGTCGCCGCAAGGTCGTTGCAGGCAGGTCAATCCAAAGGAGTGGCTCGGTACCTAGAGATAGACTCGGCCTACCCTTAGCTTGAACAACAATATCTGCTTGGTCAGGACTCTGAGGCGGTGAGGGCAGTCGGGCGCGAGTGACGGTGAGGCGGCGGCCCCGTGTATTTTTGGAATGCTTGGCATGACACTGGCTCATCAGGGGGCAATCGCGACAAGTGGTGGCTTTTACACCAAACAGAATTTGAAGATCGCCCCACTCGTCATGGCTACTTTCTTGAGGCTCCATACGATGACCTACCGGACACTCGATAGAACACTCATCAATGATTTTGAAGGCTTTGCCCGTCAATTGATGCCGACGATTCACTGGCGCCAGGGTGATAGGGCCATACTGTGGCGAGGGGGCCAGGACTGAGTGTGCGAGGGCCCTCGCCTGAACGAATACCTGGGATGCTTCCACCAATGTCTCCGGCATTTGAGGCTCGTCAGGGGCGATCGCTATTTCCTCGACTGGCTGAGCGGCGCTGGGTTCCACTGCCGGTGACCAAAGGGTATGGCGAACATCCAAGGGAGATTGAGCGTGCCATCCGGCTCGCAACCGCCAGTTCCACAGCCACTGTGAGAGAATCTGCCAAAAGGTCTGCCCTTGAGTATCCGGCGACAATTACGATTGGCTTGAGCGACAACTAGAACAAGTGCTCAAACCATTGCTATGAGCTGTGATCGCACCTGCGTATAATTGTCGCGACAATTATCTGTAATCGTCGTTTGATACTTGAGGTTGCCAGCTACACCAGCGGTCACAATCTTGTTCTGTGTCTTCTTCCGAGAGCGTTTGCTCAAACCCGCCACGGCCATTGTAGAGACTCAAGACATCGGCGGCGCTGAAGCCATCCGCAGGCAAGGAAGTCTGAAACACTTCGTATATATACTTGCCATCACATTTGCCGACGCTTGGCTTAGCTTTGGAGAAGCGCACCAGACGGAGCACAATTAAGCGCAGTGGCGTGAGATAGCCCCGTGCGGTCGCATCCACATAGGGAATGTCAAACAGCTCGCGGCTCACCTCAGGGCTATCGGGATGCTCGTATTGTTGTTGCGGTGCCTGGGCTAGTTGCGCTTTGACACCGGGGTCTTTGAGTAACTGATAATCGCAACAGCGGGTGATGTAGGGTATCTGTTTTTTTTGCAATATACGTAGATAGTAGGCCCGTCCATAAAGGCCGTCTAAACGTAAGATGGCCTGCTGGAGAGGAAGCTCAATGCCCGCACAATAGCGTTCAATCACGCCGCAAGCGCGGTTGAGTTCTCCCTTTGCATCGCCGTTCCCAGCCACTGCAAAGTTTCCTAGCCACTCGCGAGTATGGGCCTGTGCAATCGTTGTCCGGGTTCGCACTGCCTGACCCCGTTTGCGACCTCGGTATCCCGGCGCGCAAGCACGACGGCTACGACGTTTGAGCGCTGGATGCGTACTTTGGCTCTGCAACACCCGATGTCGGACACTCTTAACCGTGCCATCGACATCAAAGACCATCCACCGGGCTCCGGTGCGATCTCTTACGCCTAGCTGCTGTAGTGAGGGCGATACCAGCCGGTGCAGATCCGTTTCAAACAGTGCCCGCAACGATGCCACCGCACCCGCATCAATATCCGCTAGAAAACGGCTCAAAGTCGAGGCGACGGGACAGCGCTGACGCCCCCAGGCCGCCATCAACAACGACTTGACGGGCAACAGTGCTCGATAAAACTCCGCCAGACTCGGTAGGCCACTGACGGCATAGGCCAACAGCAGCAGCACAAAGTCGCACACTTCATACCGGCCCATACGACCACGGTTCACATGCACTTGGGTGACTAAATCACTGAGCAGGCCACTGGATTGCCAGTATTGCCCAACCAGCAGGGCCTCAGCCAGCCAATTTGGGGCGGCTAAATTCTCTTGCTCATTTGCCTGTAGTTCTACACCTGCTGCAATGAAGCTAATACTATTTTCTGACATCGCTGTTCGCCTCCTTTTTGAGCAACTCGATGTCTTTCTTTTAGCTCAGAATCAGAATCCTCAACTCCCTTCTGGCAGTTCTTTCAGCCTGCTTTCATACACGCATTGCGCATCTCGTGGGTGTATTAAGTGACAGTGGAGTGGTCAGGTAGCAAAAGTCGGTTGGCGTGTTTAGCCGAATCAGCGTGAAGACGATTCGGCAGCGTCAGCAGAACTAGGCAAGCTTGCAATCAGACAAAAAAAAGGGCACAGGTAGATCTCCAACCAAAGAGAGCTATATCCCGTGCCCGAAGCCATCCACTTATATCAGAAGAGAGCCTATATGAATGCGAGAGAACTGGGATTGACCCAGGTAGAATCGTCATCGATAGCTGAAATATCAGAGCGCACCGGCCAGCGCATTGATGCGGGCAACCATCGTAGTAATCGCGGCGAAGTACAAACGCACACGGTGAACCGAGACCCATTGGCAGCAGTCTGGGAGAGCGAGTTAGAGCCCATGCTACGGCGCGAGCCGAGACTGAAGCCAACGACGCTCTTTGAGTACTTACAAGAGGCGTATCCGGGCCAATATTCCCGAGTACTGCGGACACTCCAGCGCCGAGTTAGCACGTGGAAAGCGCTGCATGGGCCAGTGCCGAACGTGATGTTTATGCTGCGCCATGAGCCAGGGGTGCAAGGTCTCTCAGACTTCACCAAGCTGAAGGGAATGGAGATCACGCTCAATGGTCAGCCTTTTGAGCACTTGATTTACCACTACCGGCTGGCGTATAGCGGCTGGCAGTATGCGCAGGTCATTCAAGGCGGCGAGAGCTTTGTGGGCCTTTCAGAAGGCTTGCAGAATGCACTAATTGCGAGTGGTGGCACACCCAAAGAACAC
>JBHYED010000072.1:0-7288 GCA_051860365.1 Phormidesmis sp. | reverse complement strand
TTTTCCCGACGTATTTGAGTGGATGCTAGAACAGGTCGGTGATTTGCCCATGCCCCGGAAGTCAGCTAAAGCACGTTCGCTGACTTCCTTATACGTAGACGGTTTTTCGGCTTAAGTTGATACCCTAAAGGAGAAGAGATACCGCCTCTTTGCGTATGACCTAGCACGGTTACTCTTGTTTCAGCAGCGCTATGAGTTGCAATTTTCTCTGATAAATACTGACCAATTCCGCCTAAGCGACAGTCCGCAAAATGACCTTTTTCCATCAGCGTGCCAGCCTCTGTGCATACTGCTTCAGAAACCACTGCGATTGAATAGTCTCGGCCATCAGCCTCTCTTTGCCTAATATGCTGACAAATATTCTCTAGCTTGTAGGCAATTTCTGGAATCAAAATAATATCTGCGCCGCCAGCAATGCCAGCATTGAGAGCAATATGCCCAGCGTCTCGCCCCATCACTTCCACAATCATCACCCGGCTGTGGCTAGCCGCTGTAAAGTGCAGCCGGTCGATCGCTTCTGTTGCAATATTAACAGCCGTATCGAATCCAATAGAGCGCTCTGTAATGCCGACATCGTTGTCAATTGTTTTAGGAATGCCGACCAAATTAATGCCGCCCTGCTGGGCCAGCTTTCGCAAAATTGCCAGACTACCATCTCCACCAATGCCAATCAGCGCGTCCAAACCGAGCTGATGATAGCCTTCAATAATTTCCTCGGAGCGATCAGCAAAGCTGCCATCAGCCATCGGAAAAGCAAACGGATCGCCCTTGGTGGTGGTGCCTAAAAAAGTGCCGCCCATCGTTAAGTAAGGATCTACCTGCTGCGTTCTGAGCTGAATCGCCTGTGGTGGACGAGACATCAGCCCGTGTGTGGCCTTGTTAATACCCAACACTTCCCAGTCATAGATCTCAATCGCGCAGCGAGTAACCGCTCTGATAACTGCATTGAGTCCTGCGCAATCTCCTCCACTCGTGAGAATCCCGATTCTTTTTCTCGAATTCGTCATGAAAACAAGCCTTTTTAATGGGGCGTTTTCATTCTTCTGTATCGTGGATCACTTGGCTTCAATCATTAAGCAAGTCCCTACAAATCTACAATTTTAGCGACATCTCTTAAAGGAGGCTATTGACTACCGATAAATGCCCGCTCAGCTCAAAAGGCGAGATAACCGCTTGAAGAATCCTTGCTTAAGTTCTTCGGGCTGCGGAGAAATACGAAACGATTTCTCAATTGCTAGATCAAGCTGGCCTTGGCGCTGCGCGACTTGTCCCAGCTTAAAGTGAGCCATAGGCACTGCTTCGTCAATAGTCAGCGCCGCGTTGTAGCATTCTGTTGCTTTCTCCACCTGTTTCTGGCTGAGGTGTATATCACCTAAGGCGACATGAAAGCCAGGATTATTTCCGTTTGGAGAAACAGCGTTTGGAAATAGCTGATGGCCTTTTTTTTTTGAAATATCCGTTTGCTAGCGGCCTAAGACCTATCGAGCGGTGCTCATTGCAATAGGCTGCTGAACACTTTTCTGCGGCTCAACGCCTGCCATTTCCAAAATCTGCGGAATCAAATCTTCGCGCTTTACCGCCATCATATGAACGCCCTGACAGAGCTGACGGGCCGCTCGCACCTGTTCAGCAGCGATTTTGACACCTTCTTGTAAAGGATCGCTCGCCGCTGCCAGCCGGTCGATAATGTGCTCAGGAATACTAACGCCCGGAACGCAGCGGTTGATAAACGCAGCATTTTTGGCAGACTTTAGGAGAAAAATTCCGGCAAGGATGGGGCGATCGCAACCCTGTGCAATCTGATCCATAAACTTCTCTAGCCGGTCAAAATCAGAAATGAGCTGGCTTTGAAAAAACTGCGCGCCCGCCGCCATCTTCTTCTCGAACCGGCTCTGCAAGCCCGACCAGCTACGAGACTGCGGATCGACCGCTGCCCCGGCAAAAATATCTAGGCGACCGTCTGTCATCACTTTATCGTTATAGTCAGTGCCGTTATTGAGCTGGCGAATAACGCGCAGCAGGCGGATGGACTCTAGCTCATGAACAGACTTGGACTTAGGATGATCGCCTGCTTTGACAGGATCGCCGGTCAGAGCAAGCAGGTTGCGAACGCCGAGCGCATGTGCGCCCATGAGGTCAGCTTGAAGGGCAATGGCATTGCGATCGCGTCCCGTCATTTGGCAAATAGGTTCTATCCCGGCCTGCTTGAGCAGCACAGCGCAGGCCAAAGACGACATCCGTAAAACAGCGCGGCTGCCGTCGGTGACGTTCACTGCGTGCACCCAATCTTTCAGGTGAGCTGCCATTTCTAGCATGTGGCTAGGGTCACCGCCCTTTGGTGGCATGACTTCTGCAGTCACGACGAACTCGCCAGCGTGAATAGCCGAACGCAGGCGGCTTTGAGTGCTCAGCGGCTTGAAACTCGACGCAAAATCGAGGGAGAGGCCATGGGGAGATCGTCCGTTCATTGCGCCGTTTTCTACAACACTCATAGGTTAAGTTTAATAATTTCTTATGTGATATTTTACCTATTCTCTCTATCTAAATTAGGCTTCAGGCCATGATTGAAATGATTCGCCTTCTACAAGTAATGCCGTTTCATCAGCGAAACTTGCTGTAAGTAGCAGACTTATTGAGCAAAGCCCATCGCCGTTTTTACCTTGGCTAGCGTAGGAGCGGCGACCGCCTGAGCCCTTTCTTTGCCCTCAGAGAGGACTTGGTTCAAATAGGTGCGATCGCTCATCAACGCCGCATACTTTTCCTGAATCGGCCTCAGCGCCTCAACCGTTGTTTCCGCTAGCAGCGGCTTAAACTGACCCCAGCCCATACCCTTACATTCCGCCGCCACAGCCTCTTTAGTTTGATTAGACAGGAGCTGATAGAGCCCCAGCAAGTTGTGACACTCTGGCCGCTCTGGATTATCAAACTCCAGTCCGCGTGCAGGATCGGTCTTCGCCCGCTTGATCTTTTTAGTAATCACATTAGGGGCATCGGTCAGATCAATCCGACTTTGATCCGAAGGATCAGACTTTGACATTTTTTTAGTCCCGTCTGTCAGGCTCATCACCCGCGCACCCGACGTCCGAATCAGCGGCTCAGGCACTTTCAAAATCGGGTTCTTCTCACTGCCAAACTGAAAATTCAGCCGAGCGGCAATATCCCGAGTAAGCTCTAGATGCTGCTTTTGGTCTTCTCCAACCGGCACAATATCGGGCTCATACAGCAAAATATCAGCAGCTTGCAGTACTGGATAGTCCATTAGTCCAACGCTGACGTTCTCACCCTGCTTAACAGACTTCTCCTTAAACTGAATCATCCGTTCCAGCCAGTTTAGCGGCGTAATGCAGTTAAATATCCAGGCCAGCTCACTGTGTTCGGGCAATTGAGACTGCACAAAAATGGTCGAGCGCTCAGGATCAATGCCGCAAGCAATGTAGGTGGCCGCAATTTTCAGCGTATTTTCAGCAAGCTGCTTAGGATCGTGTGGAACCGTGATTGCGTGCAGATCGGCCATGAACAAAAAGCAGTCGTAGTCAGCCTGCAGCTCAACCCAGTTACGGATAGCGCCTAGGTAGTTGCCCAGGTGCATATCACCGGTCGTTTGGATGCCTGAGAGAATGCGAGGCTGAGCCATGGATTTTATGGGATGGAGAAAAGAAGGTACAGCGGCATTTTAGCGGCAAATGGGGGGATGACGCTAAACAAAAATGCCTGCTGAAGTGCCCGTGCTACTGAATGTCTGCTTTGAGGACAGAGGCATCCTGTGGCCCTAGCGTCAGTGCCAAAGGACGATCTTTTTCAAAGGCCTTTACGGCTTGTCGATAAACGTCATAATCTGTCGGCAGCGTTTGAGACTCACCTGCTTGGCTGAACGTGATGTTGTAGTCAACAGCCTTGATGATTTCGGGCGGGCGCGGTGTTTCTGAGCTACGCCGACGATCTTCAATATCGTCAACTGTGGGCTCAGGCGGCAGCACTGGCCACCAGAGGCCTTGGCTATCTGGCCCAGAGCCTGCTGCTTCAGGGCGGATGCCGTTTACATTAACAACAGTAGTAGATTCAAACCGCTCTAGGCGACGGTCGTTGGGGCGATTGGTATTGGTTCTTGGGAGGTACTCTACCTGCCATACGTAGGTGGTTGCGGCGGTCGCTTCAAAGTCGGCGGTCGCTTCAAAGGCATTTGTGCTGACCTGATTGCAGCTAGCTGTGGAGACAAGGAGGATGCAGGCGGCTGGAACCGCCGATGCGATCCACTTAGAAGAATGTGAGTATTTGGAAGAATGAAGGCTGTGCATGTTGGGCTGTGCGCTTTTAAATGCTCAAGTTTTGCGCTCTTAAGCTTAGCGCTTCCGGCCAGAAAACGTGTCAGAAAACGTGTCAGAAAGGCGTTAAAAGTACGTATTAAAGAGCAGCTTAAGTTGCAAAATATTGCAGCACCTCTCGCACCACGCCGCTTTTGCCGTGGCAGTGAATTCTAATCACTTCGCCGGTAAGCATACTGGTGTCTTTGAGCTGTTTGACGCAGTTAGAAACGGAGTGGTCAACATAGCTAGTAATGGTGACGACCAAATCGCAACTGCCTATTTTGTCTTTAATTTGGTGACGGCTATTACTTTCCCGGCTGTGTGGCGGCACGTGGATACACCGCTTAAGCCCGTACTTTTTGAGTTCTTCAGCGACTTCGCGATGGGTGGTTTCGTGGCCACCGACTAAGGCGATCGCAATGTTAGATAAATCAACGAGTTCAAGCGCTTCGAGCGATCGCTGATCGTCTACCATCAGCTCTGATTCGTTATCTGACTCCTCGTCTGACTCGTCAAACGTCGCGTCGTCACTGTATGCCTGCAGTCCTAGCTTGTGTTCTAAATAGACAATTTTGCTCTCTAGGGCCGCATTTTCTGACTTGAGGTGCTTTATGTGCGATCGCATTCCCAAAGCCTTCTTGATCAGTTCCTGATTCTCCTGATCGGCACAATTAAACAAGGCATTAATGTCATTGCGATCGCGCTTGAGCCGGTCGTAGCGCTGCTGAAGCTGATCTTGCCCCTGCTGAACCGCTTCATGCTTATAATGGAGCGTCTTATAGCTTTCTTGAAGCGCTTCGTAGGCCATCTGTAGCCGAATCAACTGCTGATTGAGCTGCTGCTTTTGATGACGATCTTTTCCGGTAGCGCCCTTCATAAAGAGCTGAAACGGCTGAATTAGAGATTTGAGCATAAATCCTCAATCACAAAAGCGCTGTGTCAATCGGCCAGTTAGTTGACCATAAAATCTAACGGTCAGTAAATTGACCATAAGATCTAACATAGCGGGTTTGACTGAAAGTTGAATGCGATTTGTTGCACTTAAGCTGATTTTCTTTTATTCGTTTAAGAAAATTTATTCAAGTTAATTTCTTTTGGCCCGTAATATTAGCCGCAGGCGGTGAGGCCGTCTCAAATACTAGATGGCTTATGTAGCAGATGGCACATTCTCTATTTCTTTTGCTCTATGTTCTACTTTACCTTTTGCTCTATGTTCTACTTTACCTTTTGCTCTATTACCTTTTGCTCTATATGGTTACAATAGATTTTCTTGTATAAAAGCGCGAACAATCTCTTCAAAACTCTCGTCGCGAGTAAAGCCAAGTTCAATGGCGCGTGTTACATCAAACTGACTGGGCCAGCTTGCGACAATTTGAGCGATCGCTTCATCTGGCTGATACTGAATTTTCTCAGCCGTCGCCTTATCAGTTACTCGCACCAGCGCGGCGATCATTTCCTCTACCGTAATGCTCAGCCCTGGTAGATTGACCGCTCGGCGATCGCCCCACCGCTCAGCCGGAATCGTGAGCGCATGTATGAGGTTATTGATCACCGTTTTGGAGCTAGAAAGCCATAGCGCTAGCTGAGGACTGACGGGACAAACGGCTGACTGGCCCTGAAGGGGCTCGCGGATAATGCCGCTGGCAAATGAGGATGCTGCCGCATTCGGCCTGCCAGGACGTACGCACACCGTGGGCAGGCGCAGCACCCGTCCATCAATAAAGCCTTTGCGTGAATAGTCATTGATCCATAGCTCGGCTACCGCTTTTTGGGTGCCGTACGAAGATTGTGGCGTAAGCGCCGTGGTGTCTGCGATCACCGCTGGAAGCTCGCCGCCAAACACCGCCAAAGAACTCGCAAAAATCAGTTTCGCGCCCGGAGCCTGCTGCCTCATCGCCTCCAGTAAGTTGCGAGTCCCGTCGGTATTGACCGCCATCCCCAGATCAAAGTTAGCTTCGGCCTGTCCGCTGACCACGGCTGCTAAGTGGTAAACCACCGTCATATCTGACGTGATTAGCGTTTTAACCGCTTGCGGATCGCTGAGATCGGCCTGCTTATTGATGACTTGTACAGACTCAGATTGACGAGGGGGCGCTGTTGGCAGCACGATATCGGCTAGCGTCACCTGCTGTACTCTCAGATGGCGTGATGAACTTGCAAGGAGCTGCTGCGCAAGGCGCTGGCCCAAAAAGCCTGCACCGCCAGTAATCAAAATGTGCATGGGTAGAAGCCGTCAGTGCAGCATGTTATTGAAGAGAGAGCATGCCTATGACGGTAGCATTTTGGGTGGTCTTAAGCTGTTTTGCAGGTTGGATATTTTTATGCGATCGCGACTGTTTCTGAGGTGCACAGAATCGTCCTGATGCTGCCAATCGTGAATTAGGTGAGCTTTTACCAGTTTTTCAACCTGGCGACTGAGCGCAGCAGATGAGCTTGAAGCTATGCCGTAACATCTAACCATGAGGCAATAGTGCTGGTGATGTTGATGGTGCCCTGAAGCGTTTGGGTCGCCAGGTTGTAAACCAGATAGAGGCCCAGGCCGCTACCGCCTAGCTCCCGGGCGGTTGTAAACAAAGGCCCAAATATCCGGCTCTAGCGCTCAGGCAAAACACCACAGCCGTCGTCTACTGCACCATTACCTGATCGGACGGCTGCTGAATATTGATTCGCAGAGTGCCTGCGATGCCGTCCATAACTGGCATTTTGACATCCAGCAAAATCAGATCAGGCGGATCTAGCTGATCTGCCGCGATCGCCTCTAGCCCTTCTCGCGCGGGGCGAACCTCATAGCTATGCTGCATGAGTACCTGCAGCAAAAGCCGCAGATTATCTGAATCATCTACCACCAAAATGCTAGGGGAAGCGCAATCAAAAAAGGTACCGGCTATATGGGAACAACTAGCACATCCCACTTAGGCAAGTGTTCAGAGCGAATCCACTGTTGTTCAAATACGCTTAGCTCATCTTTAGGAACCGTTATCTTC
>JBHYED010000071.1:0-7670 GCA_051860365.1 Phormidesmis sp. | reverse complement strand
CCCGTTCTTTGAATTTGTTAGGGCTACGATATACGGCTCTGGGCTTTGCTGCAGGGCCTTTTGTGTGGCGTGCTTATCGATACCACTGGCCGGTTGCCTTTTCATTTCGGCTTAAGTTGCTACCCTCAGCAGGTGTTCGCCCCAGGGTTTGCCACTGACCGCCAAAGTAAATAGCGGCTCCCGTTGCGCCCGCTAGGTTCAGCAACCCTGGGTCAGCATTCATCAGCCCCTCAACGAAATAGTCAGCCTCTGTCATGGTTTCTACCAGCGAAGACTGCACGGCGTTTAGCTGAATTTTATAAGCGTGGTCAGCGACTTCTTCGCGAGTCGAAATTTCAGAGAAGATCACCTTTCCTAAAAATTCGCAGGCTTTGCGCAGCTCGTAAGGCACATGCTTAGGCGTGTTGTGATGGCAGGCAATAATTCCCCATAGTCGGTTGTCTTTCATCAGTGAAATAGTCATTGACGCGCCGACGCCCATGTTGTGTAAATACTCCAGATGGCATGGGTAGGGACTACGTAGAATAGATAGCGTCAGGTCGGTTGGTTGCCCTGTTGTTGGATTATTTTCTGGGTAGAGTCGAACTGGAGAGGCTGCGGCATCTGGAATTACGCGAATCCAGTTGGAGAGAAACATCTGACGAGCGGTTTGAGGAATATCTGACTCAGGAAAGTGCAGCCCCAAGAATGGCGTCATCTCATCTCGTTTTTCTTCGGCCATGACTTCGCCATGATCGTCATCGTCAAACTGGTATAGCATGACTCGATCAAAGCCTGTTACCTTACGAACTTCTTTGACAATCACCTGACAAAAAGCCCGCAGGTCGGCGGTGCCATCTAGCTGGCTGACGGAGGCCCGTGCCAAGTGGTAAAAGCTGAGGAACGGAATGCTGTCGGCGCTAACCGCAGGCTCTAGCTCAAGAATTAAAAAGCCATCACTGCTGTAGTGGAAGATGGCATCAAAAACGCCGTAGTCGTCCCCGTCTTTCTTAACCCAGGCTTTCACCGGGTTAATTGCGTCTATATTGCCGCTAGTGAGCGCTTCTTGAATTTGTCCAATCTGAAAGGGATCGAAAATGTCTTCTAGCGTTTTGCCCACTACGTCGCTAGCATCTAAATAAAATTCAGTAGACGTATTGGTACTGGCTTGCAAAATGCTCAGGTCGGCTGGATTGACAACCAGTATCACCCCGTAGGCCTGAACTTGAGTCAGGTGGTGAATAGGTGGACGCTTCAGGGCCAGTAGTTGATCGCTGGGAACGGTTACATTCAAGGTTGTCATAGGAAATTCTCCTTGAGGATCTATAAAGATGACCTGAAACGTCAATCCAAGACTATCCCAGTAATTGATAGGGATTGCTCTTTTACGGCTTTTTTCGATGTAAAGAAACGTGTAAACGCGTGAGACCCTTTCACAGCAAAGAAAAATAGAATTTTAAAGAAATTTTTCAGCCAGAAACTATTCGACAGAATTGCACATCTAAGCATTTGTTTCTTTACAAACAGATACCTTTTGATGAGCAGTCACTTCATGGGTAATGTAACAAGGTTTAGCCAGAAAGATTTGATGACTTGCAGCGTTGCGCTTAGCTGGTTCAAATCTTGGGGTTTGACGACAAAGCTATTGCATTGCGCTTGGTAGCTGCTGAGGACGTCATCTTTGCTAGCATCAGGCGTAAGAATAATCGTTGGAATTTGTTTGAGCTTAGGATTTGTTTTGATGGTGGTGAGAAGGTCTTTTGCCTGTCCGTCTGCTAAGCGCATATTCATCAGGACAATATCGGGTCGCCCAGACTCAGCGTACTTCCCCTGACTTAATACAAAGTTAGTAGCCTCAGTCGTTGTCGAAATCGCAACTATATGAGGGCCATTAGCATCGTCGCCCAGCACCTGCTCAATAACTTGTAGATGATCGCACTGATCGTCTACGACTAATATCAATTTCTGAAGCTCGTCTTCTTCCATGAATGCCTTCTTCTAAGATATCTCAGAGCAGATATCTTTAATGGGATGTCTTTACTAAGCCGGTACTAACGCTTATTCGCTTCTATATAAAATACTCTACGTTTTGCTTGTCATACACATAAGTTCTTCACTTTCGATCTCTACAGTGTAGATATAAGAAACCAGCGCCTCAAGAGATCAAAGTCTCAAGGCCTTAAAGCCGCAAGCAACAGCTTATAAAACAACGCTATTTTTCCTTGAGGTGTTCGCCACCTAGCGGAAAACTTTTTCTACAGGAGATGTCATGACTAAAGCAGTGCTTGAGCATACATCTGTGACGGGTCTAGAGACGGCATTTAGCGAAACCACAAAGAACTTGCCGTGTAGAGAATCCACTCATAAAACACCGTTACGTTTGGCCACTCAGCGACTGGCTACGAGCACTAACTCAGATGGCTTTTGCTCGAGTGAGGTTTGTGGTCAGCCGGGAGATGCCAGGCAAATGTGCGTTTCTGGTCTTAACCACTTCAACATTAGTGCCCCAGAGGAATTGATTGAGCAGGTTAAGCAGTTTTATACAGACGTTATTGGATTAGCGCTAGGGCCAAGAGCAAGTTTAGACCACGAAGGCTATTGGCTATACGCCGGATGCACGCCAATTGTGCACTTAAGTATCCGTATGGAGACGCCCGCAGCTTCTAGTATTCAGAAAGGTTACTTTAACCATATTTCGCTGAGCTGTGTGGGGCTTCGTAGCGCGATCGCAAAAATGCTCGCCACCCAAACCCCCTACCGACTCATTCAGCTACCCGATATTCACCAAACGCAGCTATTCGTAACCGATCCGGCTGGCATTGGTGTAGAGCTAACTTTTTTCAACGAGTCCTTATAAAAAGACAATATTGCCTGAGATAATATCTAGAAATTGACCTTCTCAGGCTTGCATGAAATTTCTGTTAGTAGAAGACGATCAGGTTTTAGCAGGCGCGATAGAACAGCTACTGAGCGAACATCATTACGTAATGGATTTGGCAACAGATGGTGTCATGGGCAAAGACATGGCCGAAGCCTTTCCCTACGACTTTATTTTGCTGGATTGGACGCTCCCTAAACTTGATGGTGTGGAGCTGTGCAAGCACCTCAGAAATGAAGGCAATTACACACCCATCATTTTGATGACGGCCCGTGACGCCAGCAGTGATAAAGTAGCTGGGCTAGATGCTGGTGCTGACGATTACCTGGTAAAACCTTTTGAATTTGAGGAGCTGCTGGCCCGCATTCGCGCTTTGCTACGCCGGGCAGAAGGGCTAGCTTCGCCTGTATTGCAGTGGGGCGACCTTTGCCTAGATCCGCGCAGCAGTGAGGTCAGCTGCCGTAACGTGCCGATTGCGGTTACGCCTAAGGAATATGCGCTCTTAGAGCTATTCTTGCGCAATCCCAGCCGAATTTTCAGTTTGGATAATCTGCTTGATAAGGTATGGGCCTACGACGATACGCCCAACGTGGGCTCTGTGCGGACGCATATTAAAGGGCTGCGCCAAAAGCTGAAGAAGGTAGGGCTAACCGATATTATTACAACGGTCTATGGCTTGGGCTATCGCCTCAACACCGGCACAAGCCAGATAACAGCTTCGCAGCCCCCTTCCACCACACCAGTTCAAGAAAAAGCCGGAGAGAAAGCTGGGGAGAAAGCAGCAGGTTCTCTAGATACGGCAGCGCTCTGGCAAAGCGTTAGTCAGAGCTACCTTCAGCGAGTGGATAGCGTTGCCAATACACTGCGCGGATTTCAGCCAGGGCTGATCGGTAAACCCGTTCAAGAACAGCTCCTTACTGAAGCTCATTCCCTGGCCGGATCGCTAGGTAGCTTTGGTTTCCTGGCAGTCACTGTTTGCTGCCAGGACATAGAGCGTCTCCTTCGTGCCAATGCTTATTTGAGCGCAGAGCACATAAGTCAGCTAGAGACTGCTATTACGCAGGTACAGCGATCGCTAGAACAGGGCATTACAGAACCCCCTGCGTCAGTTCTAACTACCTCTACGGCTGTAAGTTCTCCTCATATTGGTTCGATCCCGACGCCGATAGAACTACTGCCAGGACAGCTCTTTCAACTATTGATGGTAGAGAAACCAAACGAAACGGCCCTGGCTTGGCTTGAAACGCTAGAGGAAATATCTGAACGCTATCAGATGCAAGTAATTAGGGTAGATACCCTCTCGCAGGCGAGAGCGGCTATATTCCCAAGCGAGATTGCTGCGACTCAGCCTCCCCATATCGTTGTGTTTGACTTCGATGGTTCGGATGAACTGCCAGACAGTAACAGCGACGAGTTTAAGCTGCTGGCTGACATGCAGGCTGCGCAACCACCTATTCCAAACATTGTGCTGACGGCAGCGGCCAGTTTTGAAAACCGGGTGCGGGTCGCGCGTATGGGTGTTGATGGCCTGCTCCAAGTGCCGGTGACGCCGACCGATCTACTTGAAACATCTGCAAGGGTACTGCGAAAAGGGGTCGCCCCCACTGCCAAGCTGTTGATTGTAGACGATGAGCCAGCCATGCTGACGTTGCTCCAGAGCCTGTTGCAGCCTTGGGGGTTTCAGCTACAGCTTTTGAATGACCCGCGCTCATTTTGGCAAACCTTAGAGAGCTTTGAACCCGATTTGGTATTGTTGGATGTTAGAATGCCAGGAATTAATGGGTTTGAGCTATGTCAGGTGTTGCGTAATGCGCCTCGTTGGTATGAGCTACCGGTTTTGTTTATGTCGGGCTATACCGATGCCGATACAATCCAGCAGGTGTTTTCGGTAGGCGCTGATGATTATATTCGCAAGCCAATTGTGGCTCCTGAGCTGGTGGCGCGGGTGCTGGGCTGGCTGGAGCGATCGCGCAATCGCCAGCTCATGGCCGACGTCGATAACCTGACAGGCGTTGCCAATCGGCGAAAGTCAACCCAGTCTTTGCATCGGCTATTAGGGTTAGCTCAACGGCAAGGCCAAACGCTTTGCTTTGCAGTCATCGACCTGGATAACTTTAAGAAAATCAACGACGAGTATGGCCATCCAAAGGGCGATCAGGTGCTCAAACGCTTTGGGAAGAGCTTAAAATCAATATTTCGCGATGAAGATGTGGTGGCTCGCTGGGGCGGCGAAGAATTTACCGTGGGACTCTACGGCGTCAGCAGACAGGAAGGGGTTCACCGGCTGCGTCATTTTTTACAGAGCTGGCAGACAGAGCAATTTGAGACTGGCTCATCAGACGCTACCAACTCTGCGGCTGATCAAGAAGATGCACTGACTTTTAAGGTGACATTTAGCGCTGGCGTCGCTGTTTATCCGCACGACGCAACTGACTTGCAGGGACTCTACCGAGCTGCTGACCAAGCTCTATATGCTGCCAAAACCGCTGGCCGTAATTGCGTCATGCCAGCGGCGTAGCCGTCAGATGTCATACTTCTCAAAGGCGTTAGTATTCCGAGATAGATTAAGACCATTAGGTGAGAGGAAGCTCTTTAGACTGAACATGCAATCAGATTCTTTGCCTTTGAAAGCCTCTTCCTTAGTTAGTCGTGCGGTTGTTCCTGTTCCCTCGGCGATTTCGCCTGGGCTCTCTGTCTTGGATGCGATCGCACAAATGAGTGCTTCTGAAGATAGCTGCGTCATTATTGTTGAGCAACAGCGCCCGGTTGGTATCTTCACTGAGCGAGACTTAGTACGCCTAATTGCTTCAGAACAACGCCTTTTGGGAAAAACAATCTCAGAGGTTATGACTCAGCCGGTTACAACCATCTGTATCGCCGATATCACAGACGCTTTTGCTATCTTTCAAAAAATTGCAAGAGCATCACCTTCGCCACTTCCCGGTGGTAGCAGCAGATGGAACCCTAAGTGGCCTAATTACGAAGCACAGCTTGCGGAAAGCGCTCACCCCTTCGACACTGCTTAAACTTAAGCTGGTAGAAAATGTGATGCAGCGCAATGTCGCCTGCGCACCGACAACTGCAAAAATAAGACAGCTTGCTCAAAAAATGTCTGCTGATAACGTAAGCTGCGTCGTGATTGTCGCGCCAGACGATCATCCCATTGGCATTGTCACCGAACGCGACATCGTACAGTTTCAGACGCTAGGACTAGACATGGCGAGTACTGAAGCTGAAACTGTGATGAGTACACCGCTGTTGCCGGTTCATCCCAGAGACTCTCTATGGCAAACCAATCAACAAATGAGTCAGCACTGGGTTCGGCGCTTTGTTGTTTGTACCCATGAAGGCAATCTGTCCGGACTGATTACACAAAGCAGCTTGCTACAAGCTTTGAACCCTACTGAAGTAAAACAGGTGATAGATCTGTTGCAACAGGAAGTAGAACAGCTCCGAACAGAGAACCAAACGCTGCTAGAGGTTCGTAACCAGGCGCTAGAGCTAGAGCAATTCAGCTTAAACATCCAACTACAGAACGAACAGCAACAGCTTAAGCAAGCATATGCCGATCTGGATCAGGTCAATACTGAATTAGAAGAAAGAGTAGCCACGCGGAGTGCCGCCTTGAATCAGTCGGAGCGCCGCTGGCGAACTCTACTAGAAGACGTTCAGCTTGCCGTTGTAGGGATAGATAGAGATGGCTGCGTGACCTATGCAAACCCTTTCTTTTTGAGGTTGATAGGCTACAGCGTCGAAGAAACCATAGAGTCAACTTGGCTGCAAAGCTTTGTTCCTAGCCTTGAGCGATCGCAGGTAAAGGATTACTTTCAGCAGCTATACTCTCAACAAGGTGTACCGCTACAGCATCAGCATTCGATCTTAACGAAGTCTGGCGCATCGTTTGGAACAACACGCTTTTGCGTGACACTAGTGGCAATGCTACAGGCACGATGAGTATTGGAGAAGATATGACTGAGCGCTTTGCGGTAGACAAGCTCAAGGGCGATTTTGTGGCGATGGTTAGTCACGAACTGCGGACACCGCTGACCGCTATTCATGGTGGAATAAAAATGCTCTCTCAGGGTATTGTTCCCAGCCAGTCAGAACAGGGACGACATCTGTTAAGGGTAGCTGCTGAAAGCTCGGAGCGCCTAGTAAGACTGGTCGGAGATATCCTAGCCTTGGAGCGACTAGAGTCTGGAACCAGCCCTTTGCGGAAACAGCTAATTCATACTCAGCGCTTGACTCGTCAGGTAACAGACACCTTTGAGCTACTGGCAAACAAAGCAAATGTCAGCGTGGCGGTGGACGATCCAGGTTTTCAGCTCATGGCTGACAACGACAGACTCAATCAGGTTTTTACAAACTTGCTGGATAATGCCCTGAGGTTTTCACCAGCAGGCTCTACAGTTCGTATTACAGTAACCGCTGACCGCACAGGGGAGATCTTGGACGAGAATAGTACTTGCTTTAGCGTGCGCGATGAGGGGAGTGGCATTCCCGCCGAGGAGCAAGATAGAGTATTTGAAAGATTTACGCAGGCTCGTCACAGTAGCGCTCAAAGAAAAGGCGGTACGGGACTAGGACTTACCATCTGTCGAAATATTGTCGAGCAGCATGACGGTAAGATATGGGTTGAGAGCGCTGTCGGTGAAGGGAGTTGTTTTTACTTCATACTGCCTACTGCTCACGGTTCGCTGAAAAATATAGGAGAATGATAAATAGCTCAATCCCTGTCCAGAACTGTATTCTAGCTAAGCGATGGCCGAATTAATTAGTAACGAACGCGTCGATGATATCCCGCTGTTGCTAA
>JBHYED010000070.1:0-8015 GCA_051860365.1 Phormidesmis sp. | reverse complement strand
ACAACTGTTACGAGATATCGAGACAGTTGTTTGTACCCGTGATCCGTCAGTTCATCTTGGAAAATCTGACTGCCTCCACGTTTGCCTCACAACATCGGGGCATATCTGTCAATGCGTAACTCCTATACAAGCGACGTTTGATATATTACGGATATTTTGCAACATATGTTCATTTTCTGTTGGGATAGTCGGGTAGTCTAGCAGCATATAACAAGGAGCTTTTATGAGTACCAAACCAACGCCCGCTTTTATCGGTGCCTCGTACTTTGCGCTTTCTGTGGGAATAGTCGCCTTTCTCACCGGACTTTGGAACGCTGGAATGCTGGTGAACGAGAAGGGGTTTTATTTTATTCTGTTAGCGTACGGACTTTTTTCAACCGTTTCTCTGCAAAAAAGCGTTCGCGATAAAAGTGAAAACGTTAAAGTCACCGATCTTTACTATGGTTTGTGCTGGGCGTCTGTTGTTTTGTGCCTATTGTTGATTTGTATTGGCCTGTGGCGAGCAGATTTGCTGCTCAGTGAAAAAGGCTTCTATCTGATGTCTTTTGTACTCAGCTTATTTGGCGCAATTTGTGTACAAAAGAACACCCGCGATACGGCTGCACCGGTTCGAGCTAACCCAGATGACTTTAAAAATCGGTAGAAAAAAGCGGTAGCAATAAGTGACGAATATTCTGTTGCTTATTGCTGGTTAACCAGAGATGACAGCGCCACTTTATAAACCACATTAAACCACATGAGTAATCGTCTGCTTTGGTCGGTGTGAGAGTGCCCTCATTGCTAAGCTCTAAGTCGTCAGACTCAACTTTTGTGTACCTAGCTCATGAAATACTCTAAGGCTGTTCAGCTTTCTACCCTTTTAGCGATCGCAACTTTGCTGTCCACCTCGCTTACGCCGTCTCTGATGATGAGTGCGCTGGCGCTAGAGCCTTCTCTAGATGAAGAAACTATTCTAATGGCAAATGAACTTGATGCGAATGAAACGCTTGAGCAAAATCGAGCTGCTTTTTTCGCCAGCGACTACACCTACGAAGATGCCGTAGCGCTTTCAGAATTTTGGGGCAAGACACCTTACGATACAAAAGCAATTATGGGTGAAAAGCTGCTGGCAGGCGGTGACTTTGAGCAATCGCTGATAGAGAAACTGGCGATTGCAAAGCAGGAAAAAGCCAGAAGGCCGCTCACCGCAGATGAAATACTTCGCAAAGAACGCAATGCTTTTTTTGCGAGTGAGGAATATACCTATCATGATGCTGTAGTGCTAGCAGAGTACTGGAGACAGCCCTTGGTGGATGCTAAAGCTCGAATTGGCCGCAAGCTGATGTGGGGCGACGAAGACTTGCAAATACTAGCAGGCAGCTTGCAAACGGCTAATGCTAATTCAGAGGCTGGCAAACAGAACCAGTCCTTAGATGCGGTGCGCACCCAGCAAGATGCTTTCTTTGCGAGCGAAAGGTATGACTATTGGGACGCGGCTGTTTTGTCTACCTATTGGGATCAAGATCTGGGTGAGTCTAAAGCCCGCATTGGCAGACTGTTGCTGTCGGGCACTGAGGAAAACATGATTGTGCTGGGTAACTCTTTAGGAGATGCTCAACGCCGCCGCATTCAACGGCTAGGAACCGATCCGCTACAGCTATATGAACAGTACACCACCCCAGAAGGAAACGCCTTGACCTATGACGATGCGGTGCAGCTTGCAGAATATTGGAATTTATCTAGCGCCTATGACGCTAAGCTACGAGTTGAGGAAAAGCTAATTCTGAGCGATCCAGAGGGTATTGATCAAGCCTTGCGTGACGCCTGATGACGATCCAAGTTCAGCTTAGCGGCAAAGTCGGGATTGAAATTGAGCTGTTAGCGCCCCGAGGTGCGAGTCGTGAAACGCTGGCTGCTGAAATTGCCGCTGCCTGTAATGGCAGCGTGCGCCGTTACTTTCACCCTCAGTCTGAGCCGAGTAAAATTCCGGGCACGCCGATTCTTGAGAATTTGACGCTAGGGTTTGAAGTGTTAAATGCTCAGGGGAAAACGGTTGCCCGGTGTGTGGATGATTTGACCTTGCAGGCTGATTGCGATCGCACCGCTCCCCCCAAGCCTAACTGGTATCGAATTGTCAGTGACGATTTGCGGTTGCTAACGCTGGTAAGCCGCGTGGCTAATCCAGAAGCCGCGTGCTCAGTGGTACTCAATCCTGTGGCCGAGCTGTTTGGCGCAACGCCGCAGATTGCTGCAAATGGCATGGTAAAAGTGGAAGGTGAAGACGGGCCACCAATTGCGATCGCAGCTCCCCTCCCTGGCGAACGCGAACGCCCCTGCGAACTCATCACCCCTCCTTGGGACGCTCAAAATCTCTACAAACTACAAGACTTTCTCTCTATTGTTCAAAGGCTAGGCTTTACCGCACCCGCAGAAGGCGCTACCCATTTTCACTTTGACGCCGCACCGCTCTGTGACGCTCGCGTCTTCAAAAACTTAGTGAACTTGCTGTGGACATACGGCCCTCACCTGCGCCGCTTAGTTGGAACAAACCCTCGCTGTCGCCGTTTGGGCAGCTTTCCACCCGCTTTAGTCAATCTTGTTCAACAACCTGAATGGGAAACGCTTTCTTGGTCTAGCGCGGTGGAACAACTTCGCCCGCTCAAGCTCACCAAATATTGCGATTTCAATTTAAAGAACATTGTCTACGCACCTGCGGATAAGCACACGTTTGAGGCGCGAATTTTCCCCGTGTGGCTGGCGGCTAAGCCTTTTTATCAGGCAATTGGGCTGATGGATGGTATTTTGAGGCGATCGCAATCCTTAAAAGCGGTTCCATTCAAACCTTCTCAGCCCTGGGATGCTCAAGAGATAACAACATTCCTATCTGAGCTACCGCTATCAGACGCCTTCTATGAGTACTGGAAAAAACGCATCTGACACCATTGTTTACAAGCGATACGTCACGAAAATTTTAGCTGGCTGCCTGTAGGCGATCGCCTGACAACTGTGCCCAAGTCGATGGCCCCACAATCCCATCCGCATTCGGTAGCTGGCGCTCTGTTTGATAGTGTCTCACGGCCTCTACCGTTACTCGACCATAGCTTCCATCAACTAGCCCAACTTCTCCAATGGCCGTGTAAACACCCAGGCGAGTCAAAATCTCTTGTACCCACATAACTTCCTGGCCCTGGCTTCTAATCCGCAGTGTCGGCAGTGCAACCGGCGTGCCAGAGAACAGGGCCTGCCATGTCATCGGCCCGACAATTCCGTCTTCTGTGAGGAAGCGACCGTACTGGAAGGTGTGTACGGCACGGTGGGTGCGATCGCTAAAATGACCATCAATGACAACGGGCGTGACGACCTTGTTTAATAGCGTTTGAAGCTCTTTAACCGCTGGGCCTGCATCATTCATCCGGAGGACGGGCTGGGCAAATGCAGCCGCGCGAATAGCATGATTAGAGTGAGTTTGAACTCTGGCAGGCATAATAGATTCCCTTTGCTTGATTACTAACCTATCAAACCCTGGCAACCGTTTTCTGCAATTAGAACTGTGCCTATTGCCAAAGTCGTGTGAGCTAAAGCGTTCAGCCTGCGGCCCTAGTATATTTTCGCTCAGCAACGAGTAGCCAGCTATGCCCCAGCTATGCCATCAGGATTGTGAGTTCGGTAGGTCTTGCGAGCTAAAGCAAACTTTAAGTTTTGGTTCTTGTACGACAGGCTTATGAATAGCAGAGGTATGAAGAGAATAGACCCTCGCTTTAGGTGTTTTACTGTCTGACTGGTGACCCTCTTGAGGCGGGTGACCCTCTTGAGGCTGGTGGACTTCTACAGTAGAGGTTTCCAGTGCGTTTTCTGGTCGCTGGTCATTCTCAACCGTCTGAGGTGCTAGTGCCTGAACCTCAGATGCGGGCGTTTCTATCATCTGAACGTCTATTGCTGGAATGATCAGTGTTTCGACCTCAACTTGCTGCTCATCAAAGGGCTGCGCGACTTCTGCGATCGCCTGTGGAGCCTGACTCATCACAATAAAAGACTTTGCTAGCCCTAGTGCCCTTTCAGCCACGACGATCTTTTCAGGAAACAGCTCGCGAAGCTGGCGGCCAGAGAGTAATCTAGTGGTATCGAATTCCTGTTGGAAGTGAGCTTTTTCGACAGGATTATTGAAAGCGCAAAGGTAGCGCAGTGATAAAAAAGACAGCTTTTGGTACCAGGCTCTCGGTAGCCAGTGTACAAAAGCTGCCCCAAAATGAGCCTCCAGCGGAAACCAACGATTAGGAGTTTGAATATAGATTTCTTTACCGACACGGTTACATTCTTGCGCAAACCGGGCCATATCCTTCAAGTCGCCGACGTGTTCAATCACCGAGTTAGAAAAGACCAGATCAAAACTTTTGTCGGGGTAGGGCAGCGATCGCCCGTCCGCAACTTTCACAGTGTAGTCAGGCGACGGCGCAATTGTATTTTCTGAAGGGGTGTTTAGCAGTACTAGCTGCTTGGGCTGCACTTGGTAGTGCTCTTTGAGCAAATCCCACAAAAACGGCCTGCCGCCCACATCTAGCACAGCGTAATTTTCCAGATCAGGATAGGCCCTCAGCAGCTCGGCTAATCGCCGCTGCCGGAAGTAGGTCATGATTGGATAAATAATATGTTTCCAGGCCATTTGGCTACTACCTAGGTTAAGACTCCACGGCAACTTGAACTGCCCAACGCACGCTATGCCTTTCGTCATATCTGCTCGCAACTCATCGAAACATGGCTATTTCCTATAAAGAAACCTATGCATATGCGAGAGAAAGCAGATACTTTCTTAAGGTTTTTGACACGCGCTGTGATTGTTCTTGTTTGTTTCTCTATCTATGCTTCGCAGTTTGTCAGCAGTATCCGGTTGAACTTGCCATCAATTGAGAACAATTGCGAATTTAAAGCTTAGTGATTAATAGCCGCAAAGAGCCGTTGTATTTATAGGCGAGTGTTGGTTAATCGACTTTCAAATTAGCAGTGAGAATGCGGATCTCAATTTGTATAAGCAAATCTTTTATGCTGGCGTATGCCTCACGAGGGCGACTGCGTTTTGTGCTAAGTATAAATACTAGGGTGCCTGTGAATTTTTTCATGAAGCAATTTAGTCAATTTCCTCAATGGCTGCGGGTGCTGTTACCAACGGCGCTAATTTCCACCTGTGTAGCGATTAATGCGATCGCCTTTACCGAAATTGTCCGCATCGTTCAGTCACGCCGCCTATTAGGGGCTGCTTCTGCCCTCGCTGAGCTGAGTCCTTCTACCCCAGAACCGTCAGATACCGCCATTAATACGGCAGCCAAAATGCCTGCGAGCCAGATAGAAGCGTCTGCTCTATCTGACTTAAACCAGCCGCCTTCATCTGAATCGCGCTCACCCAATCTGCTGCCCCAATACGGTCATTTTCCCTATTCGACCAGCCATTCTACCGACATGGTGATGATTGCTAGCTACGCCCAGGGTGAAGAGCAGCGCTATGAAATGCTTCACCCTGATGCGGCGGCGGCCCTTTTGAAGATGGTATCTGCTGCCCGTACAGACGGCGTTTGGCTCGTACCTGCTTCAGGCTTTCGCACCCTGACTCAGCAGCGATCGCTCTTTGCCGCCCAGGTAGCCACTAAGGGCACGCCGGAAGCGGCTGCCCTCGTGAGCGCCCCACCTGGTTACAGTGAGCACCACACAGGATATGCTGTTGACTTAGCCGATGGCAGCGTGGCCCAGGGCTATGATATTTCTGCGTCCTTTGCCCAAACGCCTGCTTTTCAATGGTTATCGGCTCATGCGGCTACGTTTGGGTTTGAGCTTTCTTTTCCTGAAAACAACGAGCAGGGTATTTCTTACGAACCCTGGCACTGGCGCTATATTGGCACGCCAGCGGCAAAGGCCTTGTTTTATCCGGTTGAGGTGCCTTGACGAGCTTTCCAGTTGTTTATCATGTGGACTATGTAACACCGCTGCCTGAAGGCCATCGATTTCCGATGCCTAAGTTTCAGCGATTAAAAGATTTGCTGGTGCGCGATCGCGTTATCCAGTCCGGTCAGATCTTTCAGCCCGGCGGGCCGCCGATGGAGTGGCTACAGCTCGTGCATGAGGCTGACTATGTAAAGGCCTATTGCACCGGTACTTTAAGCGCCAAAGCCCAAAGACGCATTGGGCTGCCCTGGAGTGAGGGGCTGGTAAAACGCACCTGCACGGCGGTGGGCGGCACTATATTGACGGCGAAGCTGGCTTTGCAGCATGGGCTAGCCTGTAATACCGCAGGTGGGACGCATCATGCCTTTCCTAGTTATGGTTCGGGGTTCTGTATTTTCAATGATTTGGCGATCGCGATTAAAGTCCTTCAGCTTCAGGGTTTGATTCGCACGGCGTTGATTGTGGATCTGGACGTCCATCAGGGCGACGGCAGTGCTTTTATCTTTAAAGGCGACCCAAGCGTATTTACCTTTTCAATGCACTGCGGCATTAATTTTCCGGGTCGTAAGCAGCAGAGCGATCTGGATTTGCCCTTAGCTGAAAATACGGGAGATGATGAATACTTGGAGGTGTTGCGATCGCACCTCCCGTCTCTACTCACTCGCCTTCAGCCCGATATTGTGATGTACGACGCGGGCGTAGATGTGCACAAAGATGACCGACTAGGAAAGCTAGCGCTGACGGATGCTGGGGTATATGAGCGCGATCGCTTCGTCCTCCAAACCTGCACTGCGGCCAAGGTTCCAGTGGCCTGCGTCATCGGTGGCGGCTACGGTGAAGATATGGACGCGCTCATTTACCGCCACTCACTTCTGCACAGAGCTGCAAAAGCCGTGATTACGAATTCATCAACGCCGCTCTAGAATAAGATCTGACTCGCTGTTGCGCCTTGCTGTCGATATGCCCTCAACCGTTGCCACCTTCTATAAATTTATAGCCCTTCCTGATTACGCCACCTTACAACAACCCTTAAAAGAGATCTGCAAAAATGAGAACATTAAGGGCACTATTTTGCTGGCACAAGAAGGTATCAACGGCACCATTGCTGGCTCGCGTCAAAGTATAGACGCTGTTCTCTCCTATATAAAGTCTGACAAACGCCTTGCCGATGTAGATATTAAAGAATCCTCAGCGATCGCACTACCTTTCGAGAAACTCAAAGTCCGGCTCAAAAAAGAGATTGTTACAATTGGATTGCCAGACGTTAGCCCGACTCGGCAGGTTGGCACCTACGTCTCTCCTACTCAATGGAACGAGATTATCTCTGATCCCGATGTCACCGTAATTGACACTCGCAACGATTATGAAGTGAGCATGGGCACCTTTTCACAAGCGCAAAATCCAGAAACGTCTACCTTTCATGAGTTTCCCAGCTATGCAAAAGAGAATTTAGACCCTCGCAAGAACAAGAAAGTCGCGATGTTTTGTACAGGCGGCATTCGCTGTGAAAAAGCTTCTTCCTATCTCCTTTCTCAGGGTTTTGAGGAGGTCTATCACCTTAAAGGCGGTATTCTCAAGTATCTAGAAGAGATTCCTGAAGAAAAAAGCTTATGGAAAGGAGAGTGCTTCGTGTTTGATGAGCGTGTGGCTATAAAGCACAGGCTAGAAACGGGTTCTTATAAGATGTGCTATGCCTGCGGCCATCCGGTATCACCAGAAGAGATGGCAAGCAAGAATTATGAGAGTGAAGTGTCTTGTCCGCACTGTATTGAGGCGTTGACTGAGGAGAGGCGCGATCTCCTACGCGAAAGAAAGCGTCAGCGCCATATGAACAGAAAGAATATATCCTGATGAACATATTCTCAAGGCGTTTCTGCTGTAATAACGAGAGGTATCTATTTTTCTTCCGAACCTAGAAAGCCTATTGGGTCTAGTAACTTCAGAGTTACGATGCTTATGCTATCAAGTAAATGGAAAAATGGTAACTACTCAGGCTGGGATATAGGAAAGATGGGATCGTCGGTAAAGGTGCTTCTGAGTGCTTCAAGAATGGAGAGACCCTGTTTTCTCAACGTCGAAATATAGCCGCGAATACGACAGAACTG
>JBHYED010000069.1:0-8030 GCA_051860365.1 Phormidesmis sp. | reverse complement strand
CCGTTCTTTGAATTTGTTAGGGCTACGATATACGGCTCTGGGCTTTGCTGCAGGGCCTTTTGTGTGGCGTGCTTATCGATACCACTGGCCGGTTGCCTTTTCATTTCGGCTTAAGTTGCTACCCCAATTTCGGAGCAAGGTGGGAACAGTCCCTTCAAATATGGGAAGTGGACTAACTACGTTTACAAAGGACTCTTCGGTATGGACGCTGCTGAAATGAAACGGCTCTGGGAAGCTCCTGTATCAGGTTCGAGACATATTGCCAGAAACTATATTCCTGAATCCCTCGGTGTTGATATGGTTGCCTACTGCGAAAAGCTGATTTCTGTCCTCGAATTGGATGACCTTGAACGCGCTCACGATGAAGCTATTCGGCTTACTCAAATGAAGTTTCGGCAACGTATGGATACCGATAAATTGGGCGGCTAACCGCTTCGGTTTTAGGGTGTCAGAGTATTCGTCATAAAAAGCCTGAATTCATTGTCCGTATTGGCTTTGAGGGTGTCAGGATACCACGCAATATCAGATAGCTTGATTCAGCTTACGTATGGCTGGATAGACACCTTAGAAGCACGTTGAGATGCCTCGGCCAACACTAACAATAGAGGGGGCATTCGACATGATGGGGGCGAGTGGCTAAAAACACCGTCCGGTCTTCTTTTTAGGGTCATTCGTCTTTCAGGAGCAGACAATAACAACTGTAATATTATTGAGTTTCCAGAATGGTTTGGCCTAGTGACGGTCTGCTAAGCCTTGGTCATTTGTGTCTGTCCCTATCAAGGAATGCTTGGATGAATTGTGTGCTGGGTATCAGCCTCGAACTGTTTGAGATACTTTCCCTCATATCTTTGAAAATGCTGCTTAGCTATTCGACTCATCAAAACAGCCGTTGATGTCCCTCTATCGGTGCAGCTTAGTACCCGGAGATAAACGCTATGCAGTTGACTTAATCGAATGTTTGCGAACGCTCTTCGATTGAGCATGGTGGATTCTGGGTCAATGACGTTGGCAAGCGGCGAAACCGGGAATGTCGGAAACTCACTACTTTGATAGTCGGGAAGCGGTCTGCGCCATTCGGAATAAAGATCGAAAAATCTAGCAGAGGACGGATCTAAGCCCCTTGCTTTTGCCTCTATGTCACAACACGCCAGCAAAAAATCCTCATTTTCCTCACAAAATACCGAAGCAATGTGAGTTAGCAGCAGCTTCTTGTTCCAGCCTAAGTCTGAAACAGCTTTGAGGTAATAGCCCTCCCACCAGTCTTTTTCTAGATGGATGAAACTAATCGGTAGGTCTATAAACACGGGTGCATAAAACGATCAGTAAATGCGATAAGCCTACACCCAAAGGAATTTTGCACGATTCAAGTGCCACAATTAGTATTTGGTCTCAAGTAACACTAATTGTGTTACATTGCGTTTGTTCGTATTTTATTGCGAACAGTTGGCTTGTTTCCTTAGTGCCATCTGCCACCTCTGGCGCTACCGCAGCCATACACTTCTCAACCTCTCGCCCGCCACCACCGAGGGCTAGATGCCTTCATCCGTCCTATGAGTGCGATCAATATCCAGTCAATCCTTGAGCAGGCTCAGCCCAGCGCCGATCACGAATGGCTGCTCACCACAGCTCAAGTCGCTGAAGGTTACGGTGTCAGCGATAGCACCTTACGTGGCCACAAGTCAGAAAAGAGCGACGAGCTACAGGAAAGTAAACACTGGGTCAAAGGTCAAAAGAACCAAACGCTCTGGACAAAACGCGGCGTTGTCCAGCTCGGCTTTCACGTTCAGTCCGTCAGAGCAAAACAGTTCAGAGCGATGGCCGAAGAATGGGTACTCGCAGGCATGGAAAAAGCTGAAGTCCCACAGGTGCAACTGCCCTCTGCCAATCTCCACCTTTCTGACCTGGACGGCCTCGCTCAGACCATCGCCGCTGACATTGCGCCTGTTGCGGCTGAACAGGTTCTGCGCGAGCGCGTTCAGGCACATCTACCTGCTGCAATCGACCGCAACTTAGAAGCCGCAGGCGAAACGCTGGGAAAGTCTCTGTCCCAGCAGTACGGCATCGACTTAAGCAGTCGTATTGCCCAAGCCATCCGCCAGTACAGAGCCAGCCAGAACGGAACGCAGCAGGCACCCACCGACCAACCAGCGGAGATCGCAGCGTGAAACCCATAAAGCTGACTCGAATTAGAAGAGCGTCCGTTTGGCAGACGCTACGCAGACGCAGCCAAAGCATCAGCCCTCGGCGACGAATTATCTACTTAGCTGGTATCCCGCTAACGCTGCTGACGCTCTGGAGTCTGGTATCGGCGATGAGCGCTCCCAAAATAGAAGCACCCATTGCTCGCAACGTTGAACCCTTGCGAGCCACCTATAGCGATCCGCTCTACTCCTTAGCCCAAGCAGTTGGCGTTGATGCTCGCACTAATCGAGGCAATCTCGATGCGCCCACCAATCAGCTTGCTTTAGAACACCTGAGAAAACACGCCCAGCTATCTCAGGACTTGCTGAGCGCCTACAAGCGAGATCTGCTAATCGCTGCCGAAGTCCCCAAGCTTCAAGAGCTAGCCCGCAAAGAGATTGAATCCGGCGGCGAGCTGCCCACCGATAAGCTCGGCGACATCAACTTTCAAGCCTGCGTTGAATCTGGCATCACCCAGGCCGACTGTATTTTCTTGCGCTACGCAGGTGATGGCCTAGCGCGAATGGCCGAAGGTCACAAAAACCAGAATTACGCCCAGTTCATAGACGGCGAACGAGTTTACCTTGCTGCGATCGCTGCCCTTGGCGACTACTCAACGAGAATCCCCGACTTTGAAACGACTAAGCTTACGCTCAAGACTTACCGCACCGCTGCCAGAGACGCTCTATCGCTCAACAAAATGTGGCTTGGTGAAGGCGAAGCGATGCAGGTAGACCCAACCATCAGCGCTGACAGCATTGAGCAGCGAATTGAGAACACGCTAGGAGACTAACGGCGATGGCCTACCGCGCAGACCCCGAACTTAACCGAACCGCTTACGGCACCGCTGCGCTTTCTGTGTTCGTTAGTTTAGCGGGCGCGTGGCTGGCCATCTCCAACCCACAGTTCTACTCCCGCGCCGATTTGCAGCTTGCTCATAGCGCAGGTGTCTCCGGTGAAACTATCCCGGCCCAATTTCGAGATCCGAGAATCCGACTCGGTGGCGTCCTGCTCTCAATAGTGGGTCTAGCCGGTGTCGGCATCAGCGCCGTACTCGCTACTGAAGATCCGCGTACCCTGGCACCCGCCGCAGTCGATGTTGTTGGCGATGGCCTTGACCTTGAACCCGACGCCTCTGAACCTGAAATCACTGACTTGATTGCGGAGTGCCAAAGACTGCTGAATGGCTTTATCGCCGAGAACCCGCCGATTAAAGCAGCAATGGCGGCGCGGTGTCTGATTATCTGGGGCGATCAGGGGGCCGGTAAAACGTTGCTAGCCGATCAGCTCGTGACTTGGCGGCAGGTACGCCGGGGCGATCGCATTATCGTCTGCAATCCTCACTATCATCACGACAGAGAAAATCAGCTCTACACCTCAGCCGATGAAGTCCTTGGCACCGCCCAAGCAATCCGCCAGCGCCTGCCTAAACTGCTGGCCGAGGCGCTAGCCACCCCCCGGCAGCAGAACGGTCAGAAAAATACCCAGCGAGTTTCCATCGTGCTGGAAGAATTCTCTAACTGGCATACCCTTTATAACCTGGACGATCTATCCCAGCAGGCTATCTTCAGCGCCAGTCAGGACTTACGCAAATCGATTCTGAATCTGATTATTCCAGCCCACGGACTAGAAAAAGGAATGCTGGGCGGCGAGTCGATGGATTCAGGCCGGACTGCCCGACTGCTAGATCAATCTGTTGTTTTGAAGCTAGAGACTGAACCGAGTCTTGACGATGCCGAAGATGATCCAGAGTGGACGGGCAAAGGTGAAATCAGTCCCCGAGGGGCAGCGTACCTGGGCGGAGAGAAAATCAAGTTTCAGCTACCTGGAATTCTAGGGCCAAACAAATATCCCCGCGACTTTGCCCCTTACTTTCGAGCCGCAGCTGCTGCCCTACGACCTGAAGTGGAAACCACTGCGCCAGAACCAACGGCTGAAGAACGATTGGCAGACGCTGCCGGACGCTGGGCCACTACGCCGAAACAGACACCTGTAGCCACCGCAAATATCGAAAGCTATGTCCCGACGCCGACAGCAGGCGCTACGCTCAACGGCTCTCGCGATGACTGGACGCTGCTGTACGAAATCGACAAAGCCGAAGCGTTCTGCACTTGGCTAGTCAAACGAGAGTTTAACGCAGGCGAACTGCTGCCAATCTCAAAGTTGCGCGACGACTGGGGCAAAGTTCACTTTGAAAACACGGACGCTCTGATCCGCTTTCTAGCCACCGTCAACGCCTACGGCCTGGGTGCATTTGATAGCCCAACCGAACCTAAGCAGTGGGCCTTAAAGATACCCACTGAGGACATTCTTTTGCCCCAATTCGCGGAGGTGCAGACGCCGTAGAAATCGCGGAGCTGCCTATGACCGCTGCACCTGAGCTATTCCGCCAATGCATTGAAGAACGACCTTACTAACCACCTAATCGGAGTTGAATTTATGAGCAATCGCACCAGACGAACCTATCGAAGACGGACGAGTACGTCACCTGTGGATGGAGATCGCGTCGGCCATCACCTCAGCAGTCGCTTCCAACAGTTTCGACAAGGGTTCGGCCTACCGTTCCGTTCAGCCGGACGCCCGGACAAAGCCTTCTTTCAGGTGCTGGGACTGCTCGCGTCGGTTGGTCTGATCTATGTGGTCTTCGACGCGGTGACCTATGGCCTTAACGCCCCTAGCGTTCGTGCCAAAATGCCCCGGACGCCTGCTAAAGCCATCTCATACGGCACTGCTGAGCGAGTCATTGAGCTGAAGAATAATTTGGTGACGGGCAAAACGGGGCCAACGCTGCCGGTGCCCGACGAGTATACAGAGGCAGCGACTGGCGCGGAGGAAGAGTGATGCGATCGCTTCAGGTTCTACTCGTCTCCTCGGCGTTGGCGCTGGCGTTCCTCAACTGGTGGATTCCTGGTTTCCAGCGCTATGCCCTTATTGGCGAACTGCCTGAGCTTTCAACGCTGATGCAGAGAAGAGAAACGGTGAGGGTAAACGAATGAAGTTCAGCACCTCTGTTTTGACCTGGGTTTTAACTGCTGGCGTCACCATTCCAGCCTTGGCATATAATCTGCACCGTCCGTTCCACCACGGCGTAAATGTGGCGCTGGCGTTGGTAGCCGTTCCCGGTGCGCGTCAGCGCGTTGGCCCGCAGCTACGCAATCCGTTCAGCCAGTCGCCGGTAAGAATAGGTGATGTTGTGGCTGGGTTCAAAGTATCGAGTCAGTATGGCGATCGCACTCACCCGATTGACGGTGGCCGCAAGCCGCATCTGGGGGCTGATGTTCAGACGCCCGTAGGAACGCCTGTCTATGCGTTGGCCGATGCGTCCGTTGGCGCGACTGTCCGCGTGAGCTGCTGGTCTGATCCAAAGGGGGGACTGATTGCTCTGGTTAGCAGCGACCTGCTGCCAGGACAAACGATTAAGCTAATGCATTTGCAGCGCTGTTTCAGCGGTGTGAAAGTGGCTGGCGAGCGGGTTGGGCTAACGGGCGAGTCGGGTAAAGTCACCGGGCCGCATCTCCATGCCGAGCAGATAAATGCCCTGGGCCAACACTTGAATCCTTCGGCAGGGATTCTGTCGTGGCTGTTGACTGGACGAGTGCCTAATGGCTTAGAGGCAATCTCGCACTCCAAAATCACCGACGAGGATCTAATTTGCAGCATCGGCGCGGCGGAGGGCACCCGCGATACTAGCTGTCGGAAGACGAGTGCATACAACAGTCACATAGATCCTGGTAACGGTGTGACAAACCAGGGCAACTTCTCCTATCAGCATGGAGCGGCCAGTCCCGAAGATGCGGATGCCAAGCAGATGTTCAAGCTGCGTCAGGCAGAGAAGACAATTTTGAAAAGAGCTGAGGCCGCAGGGGTAACGCTGGAGAAGATGGAAGTCCTTTCTATTCTCGACCAGTTCAATCAGAGTGAAGCTGCTGCTTTTGGCCGCAACGGAACGCTCGACCGCATCATTGCTGCTCGGTCAGAGTCGTACATTAACCCTGCTACCGGGCGGCTGGATGCGCCTGGACTGGGCAACGACATGGATAAAGTCAGAGCCGATCAGACTCGTAGAACTGAAGCAATTTTAGAAAGCTTGAATAACCGCAGGCAGCGCCAGCTTGACAGATGAGTAACTCGTGATGACAGTGCCTGATCCGAACCCATTAGAAACGACTGAAACCCGTCGCAACTGGCGCGAAATTTTCACCGTCTTAGGCGCAGTGCTATCGCCTGGGTTAGTTGCAGGTATCTTGCTAGCGCTTTCCTCGGTGTCGCCGCCAACTGCTGTTCGTCCTAGCGTTGGTTTGACGGACGCAACAACTTTTGAGCCTACTGAAGACCTGGACATAGAGAGTGATTCTGAGGCGATCGCTAAAGAGCGAAGGCTAAGAGATATTGAGCTACAGCTTGCCGCCGCGCGTCGGCAGGAAGAAAAAGAACGACGCTACCAGCAGAGTTTTGCAGCAGGGGTGAGGATAGAAACACTACCAGGAACATCCATTTTTGCCTTTGGGCAAGCTGGCGATCTCGTCAGAGTAAGCTGTGAGGAAACTGAGTTTGGTCAGGTGGCAACTCTTTCGACCAGTGCTGAGCCGAGTGCCTTCTTCGTCGCTCGCTATCTATCAGGCTGCATCGCGGGTGAGCTGGCAGCGGGCACCGAGATTGGTGCGACGTTGGGGCCGCTAGGCTGGGAACAACACAATCAAATGAACGGCGCGGCTGAAGAGCCTAGTCCGGATTTCATTGAGTGGGCACTGTCTGGCTATACAGGAGAGTATGTTGCGCCTACTGCTGAGAGTGATTTGCATCTCGACGAGATTACAGAGGCTATTAGACCCCTGGCCGAGATACGTGTAATTTCCTATCACATCGGGCCACAACGCTTGCATGACAAGCATTTAGCAGTTGTACTACTCTGCTGTTTGCAAGGCTGAGAACTGAAAGGGGATAGCGAGGACTTCCTCTAACGGCAAGGGTTTGGTCAATAAATCGAGGATGTAATCGCCATAGCGCTTGATCTTGCTGGTGAGATAGGGACTCAGGCCCGCGAGTAGCTCTGTCGTCACCGGGAAGCCTTGATCGCTAACCGCCTGGATGGCCTGAGAAAGATCGACAGTATTCTGCAAGATGATTGCATTAGCAACTAAATCAAGATAGTGCAGCCGCTTCTCCTGCTCCAACGGATCGTTGTCGGTGATCACCCCTGCTTTGGCAAAGAACACCCAGTCAACAAAATGATTAAACTGTTCCACTTTGTTAGTGCAAGCGGTCGTCTCCTGTCGCAACTCTGGTTCAGAAACATAGCGCAAGAGAAACAGCGTCCGAGTGACATTTCCTAATGCCTGAAACGCCTTGTACAGTCGGCTTTTCCCACTGTAGCTGTTGAGCTTTTTAAGCAGCGTAGAGGGCATCAGTTTACCTGCTTTGATAGAGAGCATCACCCGCATTAAATCCTTCCAGTGCGTCTTAATCATCGCCCAGTCAGCGACGCCTTTGAACAGCGGCTCGATGAACTCGTAGGCACTACTCGCGGTCGGTTTGAGCAGTTTGAGATCGCTCCAGTTGCGAATACGCGGTCTCAGGTCGATACCGAGTAAGTAAGAGAGTCCAAAGACCGGCGAGGATTGACCTTGCGTATCCGCATGAAGAACCCCAGGCTGAATATCAGACTTGTTTTTAATCAGGCCATCGAGAATGTAGACCGCCTCCCACATGCCACAGCTAATGAAGTGCGTGAACAGAGCCACATACTGGTCAGAGACATGGTGATAGGCAATGCCGCCATAGCCCTGATAGCGAATGTGATATTCACAGAGCAGATTGTTCTCATAGGTTTCAAACTTACTGCCATCGGC
>JBHYED010000068.1:0-8720 GCA_051860365.1 Phormidesmis sp. | reverse complement strand
GCGCAGGGGTAGCTGGTGGAGCCGAAGCGGGTGGAGCGGCATTCGGCATATTAGCACCGGGCATTGCGCCATGCTCCTCTGGGCTGTCATCTTCGCCAACTTGTCGGTAAATGCCTGCACCAATGTTAAAGATAGTCTGCTGTAAGGCTTCTAGCTTTTGAGTCAGATCCTCAGGGTCGGCGTTCTTACCAGCAACGGCTGCTCTCAAGGTTTTAGCTTCAGCTTCAGCCTGTGCTCGCAGTTCTTCCGAAATAGTCTCTGCACTGTCGCGGAGCGCTGATTCGTAGCTATAGAAGAGTGAATCTGCCTTATTCTGCAGCTCAGCCACAATCTTTCGCTGCTCGTCTTCACCCGCGAACATTTCAGCCTCTTCCTTCATCCGCGCAATTTCAGCAGAGGTTAGGCCACCTCTATTCGTAATCTTGATGCTTTGCTCTCGGTTCGTGCCCCTATCCTTAGCCGCGACTTGCAAAATGCCATCAGCATCAATTTCAAAGGAAACTTCAATTTGAGGCACGCCTCTAGGCGCGGGTGGAATGCCAGTAAGCTCAAAGCGTCCTAGGCTTTTGTTGTCTCTAGCCATAGCCCGTTCGCCCTGCAAGGCATGGACTTCTACAGAGGTTTGACCATCGGTCGCCGTCGAAAATATTTGCGTTCTGCTGGTTGGAATGGTTGTATTACGTTCAATGACTTTGGTAAAAACCTCTCCCAGGGTTTCGATGCCCATAGAAAGTGGGGTGACATCTAGCAGTAAAAGATCCTTAACTTCCCCACCTAATACGCCTGCTTGAATAGATGCGCCCAGTGCGACGGCTTCGTCTGGATTAACTGAGCGGTCGGGCATTTGGCCACCAAAAAAGTTAGTGATAGCAAGCTGTACGGCTGGCGTTCGAGTTGAGCCACCCACTAGCAAAATGCGGTCAACGTTATCAGCGGTGAGTTCGGCGTCTTTAAGCGCTTGTTTGACGGGTTCTAGTGTTTTTTGAACCAGGTCAGCGGCTAGCTCTTCGAAGTGCGATCGCGACAATTCCATCTCTAAATGCTTTGGCCCCGTCTCATCTGCTGCAATAAACGGCAAATTAATAGACGTTTTTGCCATGGTTGAAAGCTCAACTTTCGCCTTCTCAGCCGCCTCACGAATCCGCTGAAGCGCCATCCGATCATTCGTCAGATCCATGCCTTCTTGCTGCTGAAAAGCTTCAGTCATCCAGGTGACAATACAGTTATCAAAGTCGTCGCCGCCTAAGTGATTGTTACCCGAGGTGGCTCTAACTTCAAAAACGCCATCGCCTAGCTGCAAAATGGAAACGTCAAACGTACCGCCACCTAAGTCAAATACGAGAACAGTTTGATCTTGATCTTGCTTGTCTAAGCCATAGGAAAGCGCTGCTGCTGTGGGCTCATTAATAATTCTTAGAACTTCTAGGCCAGCAATGGTGCCTGCATCTTTAGTCGCTTGCCTTTGGGCATCTGTAAAGTAAGCCGGTACGGTAATGACCGCCTGCTGAACGGTTTCGCCTAGGTAAGCCTCGGCATCGTTCTTGAGCTTTTGGAGCGTCATTGCTGACACTTCTTGGGGGGTAAAACTTTTGGCCCGGATCATTACATCAACGGTATCATCTTTGCCGGGCGTGCATTTATAGGGGACGTGCGATCGCTCAACTTCAGTATCGTTCCAGCGCCGCCCAATAAACCGCTTAATGCTATAGACAGTATTCTCAGCGTTCGTCACCGCCTGTCGCTTTGCTAGCTGGCCAACCAATCGCTCGCCACCCTTGGCAAAACCCACAATACTAGGCGTTGTCCGGCCCCCCTCTATGTTGGGAATGACCACCGGCTTCCCACCTTCAAGTACAGCTACGCAACTGTTAGTAGTGCCTAAGTCAATACCGATAACTTTTCCCATAATCCGTTTGGACGCTTCAAATAAGGGTCGTCCGTGATTACGTCACATGCCGCAAAATCTTCATAGAACCATCTGACTCTCAAGACCTAAAAAGATCCAAAGAGCCCTAAAACAGGCTCTTAAGACCATCAATGCGACTTGATTAAGACTCCGATGATTCGCTGGGTTCAGCAGAAGGATCCAACGGTGTTGCCACTTTTACCATGGCATGACGCAAAACACGCTCACCTAAAACATACCCACGCACGAACTCATCAATAACAGTCCCTTCGGGATACTCATCCGTTGGTTCCCTCATCACAGCTTCATGCAAGTTAGGATCAAACTCCTGTCCTTCGCTTCTCATTGGCGACACGCCCAGCTTTTTGAGCGCCTCAATTAGCTGCTTGTACACACCCTGATAGCTCTTATGAATCCCCATCTCGCCGTCATTTTGGGGCTTGATGTGTGACCGAGCCCTTTGAAAGTTGTCAATAACTTCCAACAGAGAGCCAATTGTATTGCATTTGACTTGAATTTCTAAATTTTCCCTTTCAGTTGCCGTGCGCTTGCGGAAGTTATCAAAATCAGCCGTCAGCCGAGTAAACTGCCCAGTGCGGTCTTCTAACTGCGCCTGAAGCTGATCCACTTGCTGCTGCAAACCTACGCGAGCACCTGCTTCAGCCGCAAAAGCGTCCTCTGCTGAAATATCGTCACCCTCAGTACCCTGCGCGACGGTTTCCCGAGAATCGTCTTCAAAAGCCTTCTCAAAATCTATCTCGGTGGAAGCATCCTCAGGCCGAAGCTCCTCAATTCCCTCAGGGGTATTTTCAGCGCCCTGCTGATTGTCATTTGTGTCTGCATCTACCATTTTCTGTCAAGCTCTCCAGTTCACAGGCTCGGTACCAAGACCCAATCAATGTTTAATCTAGGCCACTATTAAAACCTATTTCAAGGTTAAACAAGTCCTACCTAAGCCCCATTTACCCTGTCTATATTAGGGGGCTGCGCCTCACTTGCGTAAGCGGTTTTCCGTAACGGGTTTTCCCTACTTATTTAGCTTCAAATCAGTGCCCGCATCTATATCAATACTAAGTGATAGCACAGACGCCTTACTGTGTAGCGGTTTGAGGAGAGTGGGCACAATGATGGGAGATTTTTTCGCATCGACCATGACAAACACTTCATCTACGCGAAAGGCCCTTGTCTTACAAAAGAGCTTTTCGCCTTTTAGCAATAAGCTTGTCGAAGCAGGTTTTGTAGACGGCAGCCAGATGCAGCAAGCACTGGTCGAGAGTCGCAAATCAGGTCGCTCTCTAACCGACGTTTTAGAGTTCATGACCGGGCAGCAGCTATCGCCTGAGCTGCTGCGCCAGTACAAAAAACAGCAGCTATTTGAGCTGAAGATTCTCTACGGCGTAGAGTCTTTGGATCCTGAAGTCGAGAGCATCTCTGAAGCTCAAGTTACTAGCTTGATCGGCAGCTTAATATCAGTCGATATTTGTCGCCGTCATCGATTAGTTCCCTTGTCTAAAACGATTGAGGGCGAAGCTGCTTCTGTACTAGTGGCCATGGTCAATCCAGAGAACTTAGAAGCGCAAGACGACCTAAATCGCATTCTGAGGCCGCTGAAGATTACGCTGCGGCGGATGGTCATCACCGTTGAAGACTATCAGCGCTTGATGGCTAAGTTTTTAGACGAACAGGTTGCCAAAGAGAAAAAGCGCGATTCTGCTAAAGCGGTTGATGTCGCGACTGACCTAGATGACTTAAACCTGGACGGAGATGGCTTAGAGGCGGTTGAGGATGAGGATGCTGATCTAGGCGCGGCCCTACAAGATGCAGGCGCGGCCCCGGTGATTGCGCTCGTCAACAAAATTCTTGTAAAAGCGCTTCAGGAAGAAGTTTCTGATATTCACGTTGAGCCGCAGGAGGAATTTTTGCGGATTCGCTTTCGTAAAGACGGCGTTTTAAAAGAGGCCTTCCCAGCACTCCCAAAAAAAATTATTCCAGCGGTGACTGCGCGTTTCAAAATTATTTCTGAGTTGGATATTGCCGAGCGTCGGATGCCACAGGACGGAAGAATTCGCCGGGTATTTCAGGAGCGAAAAGTAGACTTTCGCGTAAGCACGCTACCGAGTCGATACGGCGAGAAAGTTGTCCTAAGAATTCTAGATAACTCTGCGACACAGTTAGGCTTGGGCGCGCTGATTACGGACGATGAAACGCTGAAAATTGTTCAGGAAATGGCCAAAAAGCCGTTTGGGCTCATTCTAGTAACGGGACCAACGGGCTCTGGTAAAACGACCACGCTGTATTCGGTGCTTTCTGAGCGTAATGATCCTGGTGTGAACATCAGCACCGCTGAAGACCCGATTGAGTATGCTTTGCCTGGTATCACGCAGGTTCAGGTGATTCGAGAAAAGGGCATGAACTTTGCTTCTATTCTCAGAGCCTTTTTGCGGCAAGATCCGGACGTAATTTTGGTAGGTGAGACGCGTGATCCTGAAACGGCGAAAACAGCAATTGAAGCAGCGTTGACCGGTCACCTTGTACTAACAACTTTACACACGAACGACGCGGCAGGCGCGATTTCTAGGCTTGGCGAGATGGGCGTTGAGCCGTTTCAGGTGTCTAGTTCCCTAATTGGTGTGCTGGCACAGAGACTTGTTCGTCGGGTTTGTGAGAAATGTCGGGTAGGCTATACGCCGACGCCAGAAGAGTTGGGCCGGTATGGCATGACGGTTTCTGGCGACTATGAGATGACCTTGTATAAAGCAAATCAGGTGCCGACGGACAAGATTTCTGAGATGCGAGAGTCGGGAGAATTGTGTGGTAAATGCGGCGGCGGCGGATATAAAGGCCGAGTGGGTGTGTATGAAGTAATGCGTGTGACTGAGAAAGTGCAGCAGATGATTTCGGACGGTGCACCGACTGAGCAGATTAAGGAGGCTGCGGTGGAGGACGGGATGCACACGCTGCTGGCCTATAGCTTGAACCTTGTAAAGGCTGGGCATACCACTTTAGATGAAGTGGAGCGTGTGACCTTTACAGATAAGGGACTGGAGGCTGAGCTGAAGGCTAAGCGTAAGAGTGTTCTTTCTTGTACGACCTGCAATGCGGCGCTGCATCACGAGTGGATCGACTGTCCGTATTGTTTGACACCACGGTATAAGGACTAGTTAGCGTACGTGTCCAACACCCGAATCTAAAGAACTACAACAAATTTACGAGAGGAAAGATTTCATGGAATTGATGATTGAAGACTTGATGGAAGAAGTGGTTGAGCGCGGTGGATCTGACCTTCATCTATCGACTGGCCTGCCACCTTATATCCGAATTAGTGGTCACTTGACGGCGACCGATCATCCTGTAATGAGCGCCGATCAGTGTCAGCGGCTTATTTTCAGCATGCTGAATAACTCGCAGCGTAAAATTTTGGAGCAGACTTGGGAGCTGGACTGCTCGTATGGTGTGAAAGGGCTCGCTCGATTCAGAGTGAACGTGTATAAGGATCGGGGGACTTATGCAGCTTGCTTGCGGGCACTGAGTTCTAAAATTCCGAGTATGGATGTGCTGTGTTTGCCACCGATTGTGACTGAGCTTTCGGAGAAGCCAAGGGGGCTTGTGCTGGTGACGGGGCCGACGGGTTCGGGTAAGACAACAACTCTAGCTTCGATGATCAACAATATTAATTTGACTCGGGCAGAGCATATATTGACGGTGGAAGATCCGATTGAGTTTGTGTATGAGCCGATTAAGAGCTTGATTCACCAGCGGCAGGTGGGTGAGGATACGAAGAGTTTTTCTAATGCCTTGAGAGGCGCATTAAGAGAAGATCCGGATGTGATTCTGGTAGGTGAGATGCGTGACTTGGAAACCATTTCGCTGGCGATTTCGGCGGCAGAAACGGGTCACCTGGTTTTTGGAACTTTGCACACTAGCTCTGCGGCACAGACTGTAGACAGAATTGTAGATGTGTTTCCACCTGCGCAGCACCAACAGATTAGGGTGCAGCTTTCTAACTCTTTAGTGGCAGTGCTAAGTCAGTGTTTAGTGAGTAAGGCAAATCCAAAGCCGGGTGAGTTTGGGCGGGTGATGGCTCAGGAGATTATGGTGATAACACCAGGTATATCTAACATGATTCGGGAAGGTAAGACGGCTCAGATTTACGGTGCGATTCAGACGGGTGGCCGACTGTCTATGCAGACGTTGGAGATGGCCTTGGCTGATTTGTACAGGAACAAAGTGATTAGCTTTGAGGCGGCGATGTCTAAGTCTTCTCGCCCGGAAGAGCTGCAAAGATTGATTGGTGGCCCACCTTCTACGGCTAAGGCAAATGCTAAAGCGACCGCACGCCGCTAGCTAAGAGTTGACTAACCAATGCCCCTTGATCTATTTTCCCGTGTCCTTAGCGGTGTGGATTGAGAGGTATTGCTGCTATTGCTAGAGCGATCGCTACATCCTCTGTTGTCACACTTTAAGGGAGCCGGAAGAGAGAAGAGATGCCTACCTACGTTGTTTCGGGTCGAAATACTGCTGGAAAGTCAGTAAAGCAGAAGATAAAGGCTCCAAATCCTTCTGAGGCGCGTACCCTGATGTCGCAGCAGGGAATGCACATTCAAGATATTAAGGAGAGCAGCGGCCTGAGCTTCAGCTTTGCTGATATCTCCACTTCAATGACGAAGGTGACCGTAAAAGATAAGGCGGTTTTTTCGCGTCAGTTTGCAGCGCTGGTGACTTCGGGTGTGGCGTTGGTTCGAGGGATTGGTATTTTGGCCGATCAGTGCCCAAATCCTAAGATGAAGCAGGCTTTGCAGGTTATTAATACTGATGTGCAGCAGGGGACTAACCTATCTGATTCGATGAAGAAGCATCCTAAGTGCTTTGATAACCTGTACGTGAGTATGGTGCAAGCAGGTGAGACGGGCGGTGTGCTTGATGAGGTGCTTAATCGCCTTGCTAAGCTGCTGGAAGATTTGAACCGATTGCAGAACCAGATTAAGTCGGCGATGGCCTACCCAGTGACGGTGGGCTTTTTGGCGGTGACTATCTTCATTGGTATGACGGTCTTTTTGCTGCCAATTTTTGCTGAGATTTTTGAGGATTTGGGTGCGCCGTTGCCTTTGTTTACTCGGGCGCTAATGGCGATGAGTAAGGTGCTACGAACCTGGTACTTGTCGATGGGCTTAATTGCAGTGATTGCGGTGTTTGTGTTTGTGTACAAGCAATACTACAAAACGCCTGTGGGCCGGGTGACTATGGATGGTTTCTTTTTGAAGATGCCGTTGTTTGGGGACTTGGCGCAGAAGTCAGCAACGGCGAGATTTTGTCGGACGTTTGGATCTTTGTCGCGGTCGGGGGTGCCGATTTTGACGGCGCTGGAGATTGTGCGGGATACGTCAGGTAATCAGGTGATTGCGAATGCGATTGAAGGGGCGCAGGCGGAGATTCAATCGGGTGGAATGATTAGTTTGGCGTTGCAGGAGCACGGGGTGTTTCCGGTGATGGCGATTCAGATGATTAGTATTGGTGAGGAGACGGGCGAGCTGGATCAGATGCTGATGAAAGTAGCAGATTTTTATGAGGATGAAGTGGAGCAGGCGGTAAAGGCGCTAACGAGTATTATGGAGCCAATTATGATCGTGGTACTCGGCGGCATGGTGGGTTCGATTCTGGTGGCGATGTACTTGCCGATGTTCTCGGTGATGGATCACTTGGGATAGAAAAATCAGGCAGCCGAGTGCATTCAAAAGTTAAATTTGTAAATAGAAGCCCAGCTTACTATTGCAAGCTGGGCTTCTATTGTGTTCTTAAGGACTACTTTCGTCTGTAGGACTTGTAGTGAATAAACGGATATAGTCGTGGTGATTCTTGCACGTATGGACATCGTTCTATGATCGATACGTCTCGTATATTCGCTTCGCTTCAACCACTCTTTTGTAAGAGCCTCCTGCCACTTGGGAATTCTGTGTGCAGTCATAACATAGCAATCAGCAAGCCGCTAGGCTAGTTCAATTACGAGAGAGAAAAAGTGGGTTTACCAGATTTTTCATGTACTGGTTGTATGGATCAATTTCAGTTGGAAACCAAGCCAAAAGGTACTCCTAGCAAGGGATGTGTTAGAAATATTGGAGGTGCATTTAGCATAGTTTATGTTTGTTCTAGCTGCTGGGAAATTGCGTTAGAACATGGATGTAATCTCGATGAATCTAAAGATGTAGCAAAGAAATGGAAACAGCGAGGTAAGCTATGGAACGAAGAGAAAACTGAACGAGAAGGGCCGGTTAAAGCTGTACAAAAGCAAAAAGAGCTAGCAGAGCGTAGGAAACAATGTCTTTCAGAAGTTTCTAAAGAAATGATATAAGAACTAACAGATGAGGCAACACAACTTACCACAGATATTCTGCTGCCAAACGAAAAAGTAATATGTAAAATTAGAAGCTCTCTTACAGGAGATCGTAGTCAGCTTGTACTTACCACTAGGAACTTAATTGTTATTAGTAAGGAACTTTCAGGAGGGCAGGGGCAAGATACACAGTCTTTTCTAAGAACCCTGATGGCTATAGGTCGCGTTTCTGTACGAATCTATCCCATAGCAGAGATTCGAAGTATAGAAATTCAACCTTTGCAGGGCGCTTCAGTAGGTCATTTTCAAGTTCTAACAAACGCCACGTCAGAGAATGACAACGAATCAAAATTTTTATTTGATATAGGAGTTACGCATTGACAGATATGCCCCGATGTTGTGAGGCAAACGTGGAGGCAGTCAGATTTTCCAAGATGAACTGACGGATCACGGGTACAAACAACTGTCTCGATATCTCGTAACAGT
>JBHYED010000067.1:0-9211 GCA_051860365.1 Phormidesmis sp. | reverse complement strand
GATACGCCTACCCTACGTTGGGTATTTCAGTCCTTCATGGCGATTCATCTCGTCACGATCAATGACCAGCAACAGGTGCTGAATCTCAACGAAAATCATCGCAAAATACTGCTCTTCCTGGGTTCTGTCGCTCAGGAATACTACCTATTATGTTGAATGAGCCTTTATTCTCAATGTGACAGTCAAAAGGGCGGAATGTGGGCTCTATGGCTAATATTTGCGAAACTCTCTCTGAGGCTAGATTCTGCCATCTCGTGTCATTAGTGAAAGCTCTTCAACGAACAGAGATAGTTCTTTATAGAGAAGCCATGAACCGCATTTGAAGCAACTTGAAGATTGCTAGGACGCATTTCTCAAGCAAAGATAAGGAACTAATGAATCTACCGAGGTGGCATCGTATAGAGGACTTCCAACTTAGAAAAAAGGTAAAGCGACCACGGGGTCTGATATAGTCATCAAGGTTGATTCGGGTAGTTCCGTCTCTGCTGAATCTCTATACTTATTTTTTTGCTACAAGAAATTATGCAAACTGATATTCGCAATATTGATTGGGGGAACGACAGTGCGGAACATGATCCATCGCTACTTGACTACTTCATAACTTCAATCGAATAGTTAATTTTAAGAAGACATTTGTCATTGGAAGAAAAGGAGCTGGTAAAACAGCGATTAGGAAGAAGATATTGAGTCAGTTTAAAGGTGATAAAAACCATGTGATCGTAGAAATTTCACCAACTAACGGTATTTTTAGGAATTTGGCTGGTGTTGATTTGCTCAAAGAAGAAAGGAGTGATGAAGTCATCTTCCAGTATGCTTGGTTGAATAGCATAATGCGTCAATGCTTAAATAAAATCGGCGATGAAAGCGCATCTAAACTAACTGTCGGTAGTGCAAGCATCGCGCGTCAGTTTGCTAAAAACGAGGGTGTGACGAACTCAGATTTCGTAGAATCAGTCTCTAAGATTTTGCAATCAGTCAAGCTTAAAGTGCAAGATGTGGGTGAGATTGGGTTGCAGCTTGAGAACCTAGTCAAAGAGTCTTCTGCTATTGATCGTTACGAATATCACATCAGGAAGCTAGCATCGGAAGGATGCAAAGTAACCATATTAATAGATGATCTTGATGTTGGCTGGGATAACAGTGAGCGGAGCAATCAAATACTCTTAGGACTGTTAACGGCATCTATGTATCTAAAAGCAATTGATCAAAATGTCAACATCATATTCTTCATACGAGATGATATCTACTCAATTTTGATGAAGAAGACCACCCATAGTGATAAGTATAGAGATACTTTTCCAATTCAATGGACACATGAGGGCTTTCAAGCTTTGCTGTCAGAAAGAATTAGTCAATCTTTAGATGGCAAGGCTTCCGCTAATACCGAAACTGATTTTCTACGAGTTTTTCCTGAAAAAGTTGGAACTCAGTTTGCTTTGAGATGGATGTCTGAGCGAACGCTTAGTCGTCCCAGAGAGCTACTTCAGTTGGCCCGATTATATACTGAAAACTTGAAACAAAATGCTCCCTGCCAAACGACATTAAAATCAGTTGAAGAAAATTATTCTAATTGGAAGAAAGAAGACTTATGCGCAGAGTTTGTCAATCAATATGCCGGATTAGATAAAATATTCGATTTCTGGCGACACAAGTACTTCAGGACAAAATATCAAATCGATGAAGCCTTGCTAGAAGAAAGAATGCTTGACATATTAGCAAGCGTCGATATCGATCAAGAGTGGTATCGTTCTCTTCAGTCAAACGTCGATACGCTAGCCTTGGCTAGAATTCTGTTCGACATAGGTTTTTTTGGAGATTATATAAGAGGTGGAGATGGCGGAACAAAGGTAAACTACTTTGGTGATGCGTCTAATCCTCTTTTGAAAGAAGTTCAGATACATCCCTGTTTCAGGAAGGCTGTTGGCACAGTTACTCGCAACAGGTAAATACGTTGCTGCCATACCATAAGGTCGTCAAGGGTGCGTGGTGATGCTGAGCCAATGGATGATACATCACAGCTCGGAATACTTTGACGCGCCCGAAACCTTTCAGCCGGAGCGCTGGCTAGGTGATCTGGAGAAAGAGCTTCCGCGCGGTGTTTATTTTCCTTTTGGCGATGGCCCTCGTGTTTGCATCGGCAAAGGCTTCGCACTCATGGAAGCCGTTTTGATTTTGGCTACAGTTGCTCAAAAGCATGAGCTTAAGCTGGTGCCCGAACATGGGATTTTCCCCAACCTTCTATTACGCTTAGACCTGAACACGGTATCTTAGTGACTGTAAAAGATCGGTCATAAAGGCTGATCTGAAAATAACAAGACAGGGTTTGGTTTGAGCTTATATGAGCAAATAGCATATAAACGAGTCTAGCTAGTTTTGGTATTGTTCAAGGCAATTTCTTACTATAGAAATGTCGAAAGAGACTTTCTAAGGAAGACACTATGAAACCCACTTCAAGCAACACCACCCGCCAGATGCTCACTCAACTTGCTCAGCGGCTTAGCCTAGCCAAAACGCTTGAGAGTGCTTTTGGAGCTGGACTCATGACCTCAGACTACAAACGCTCAACCCGTCAATCTGGTTGGACTACTGAGCAGCTCATTGCCATGTCAAAAGCGTTGGCATAGCTTGCTCCTAAGATATGAAGCAACTCCAGGAATAGCTAAGGTTACCTAGAGTAATGAATAAGAGAATCAGTAAAACAACTCAATAAGTGGCTTTAGGCAAACTGCTGAGCAATAACTTGAATCAGAATCGGCACAATTTGAACAACTGGAAAACTCACAAGACTAATTAAAGCGGCCCGGAGCTTAGTGATATGCATAGCCTCGCTCACGGCCAGAATAACAGCATACAGTGTCCAGACTGATAACAATAGCTCAATGGCTCTACCAATTACCGGAATGATTGTGATAAACATCAGTAGCTGCGGTGCGTAGGCGAACCCGACCGGGCACAGCAGCTCTTTATAGTCGGGTACTTCACACTTCAGCCATTGCCCAATTTTCCAAATAGTGAATGTCCAAAAATAGTAGCAAACGATGACGGTGAAAATTCCCAATAGTGCTGTAATCACCAAGCCCAGCGGCGTTGCTCGGTTAAGTAGCGAGATGAGGATGTTTGCAATCGCCCGAGAGCTTGCCGCTAGTACAACAACCATCAGTGCCAGCCGCAGCGTTCTTTTTTCGCCCCGTGCGGTCTGATAAAACTGAGAATCCAGCGTTAATGCTTGCCAAATCTTGCGTTTAAAACTCATCGACCGGGCATTCGGTTGCCCTGGGGTATTTTGATTCATGACGACTCCTTAACCCCACAAATACACCAGATACAAACGTGTTTTTGCACTGAATTTTAGCCTCATCATTTTATACTACTTCTAGAGCAGGCTCTAAACTTTAGACCAACGCATCCTCAGGAGAACGCAGCATGTCAAGCTGGCTAGGCCGCACCTTTCATCGATTGAGTGGGACAACTGTAAAGCTAATTCTTGCGATGGTTGGGTTTTTGGCGTTATGGGGAATGCTCGCGCCGATTACCACTATCGTATGGTGGCTAAATCAAACGGCAGAGAGCCTGGGATTTGAAGCAAAAGAGAAAGAAAAGCCTGAAGTTCTACAACAGGCTGAGTCGCAACAGGGTGATGTAGATCCTGGTGTAGCGCCCTGCTACCTTGTTTTCTTACCCGGCGTTGGCAACTTTTCACCTAACGAAATTGCCGACGGCGAAGAATACTTTATCGATCAGCTTGCCGCACGGCATGATAATTGCGTCGCGGTTAAAGACGTCTTTCCCTATTCGATAGCAAACAGCGGTCTGGATAGGGAAACTGGCCTAGCGCCCATCTGGGAAGCGGCTAAAAACAGCAAGCACTTTCCAGGGCAAACGTTCATTCAATTGCGCAACCTTTGGCGATTTGCTCTCTCTGCTGATGACCGGTACGGCCCCGTTTATAACCTGGGCATGGCTCATACCATAGTCGAACGAATGCACGCGGCCCAGCCGATTATGCGTTCAGATCAGCCGATTAATTTGATTTTAGTGAGTACTAGCGGTGGCACTCAGGTGGCGCTAGGTGCTACCGATCACCTGCATGACTGGATTGATGAGGCTCGAATTACGGTCGTTTCGATTGGCGGCGCTTTTGACGGTAGAGAAGGTTTTAACAGTGCTGAGCATGTCTATCATTTTTATGGCGATAGAGACCGGGTAACAGATCTTCCTCACATTCTTTTTCCAGCAAGGTGGCCCTTTGTCGTCGGTTCTCCGGTCAACCAGGCACAGCGGGAAGAGAGGTACACTGTGTGTAATTCAGGTACGTCAGATCACACCGGGGAGGAAGGCTACTTTGGAAGTGCGATCGCCTACGATGATATCTCCTACCTAGAACAAACGCTAGCAGAAGTAAATCAGCTACCGCTTTGGTCGCTAGACCAATCCCTAACGTCAGAATGCCCACCACAAAAGGCTAGTGCCCAATAGTAGCCTTATAGTGTCTTTAAGGCATATCCCACAGTTCACTGAGAGTAACGACTCTATAGCCTTGCTGATGAAGCTCAGTGAGAATTAAAGGGAGAGCTTTAGCCGTTTGCTCGCAGCGCTCCAACGAGCCGCCATGTAGCACTAGAATAGCGCCTGGAAAGAAGTGCTTGCTCGCATACCAAGCGGTAAACTTAGCATCATGCGTGGGCTGAAACGTGTCCACTGGCAGCATAGAAGCTAGCGCAAGCCGAGGCACGTAACTTAAAATTTGCGGCAGTGCCTTCAGCATTGACTTATTGTATAGCCCTCGCCCTGGGCGATACCATCGCAGCGGCTGATTGCATTTCTCTGTGATTCGCTTATGAGCTTCTTGGAACTGTGCGGCAAAGATTTCCGGCTTTAGCAAGGCGGTGGTTTCATCTTCAGTGCCGTGGTTAGCAACCTCATGTCCCTGCTCAATCATGCGCTCCAGCAGATTGCTCTGGTCGCTGAGGTGACTGCTGATAATGAAAAAGGTTGCGTGGGCGCGATCGCGCTCGTTTTCGAGGCTTTGGTTATACGTCGATATTGTGTCTAATATAAGCTGCGAAGAAGCATCGTCTGCCTCTCCAGGCGTTGGCATGTCATCAATCGTCAGCGCGACAACTTTTTGAGACGTTTTCTTATAGAACAAAGCTTCTGGAAAGAAGCGAGCAATTTTTGTAACCAGTCGTTGCTGAGAAGTTTGCATTTGCTGGCCCCCTGTTTGTCTAGCGCGTACTGTAGCACTCTGTAGTTTGCAAGCGTATCTACTTCTTGTGGCGAATGCGCTACGAGTCGAGAGTCGGACGAAAGCTTAGTATCCTTATCAAGGAGAACACTCTGCACAGCCAATCGCAATCAATAAAAATGCCCCCTTTGAAGCCACAGAACAACCTTACTACAGAACTCTCAAAGCAGCGTACTCGTGCGGCAGCTGAACGCACCTTGCTCTCATGGATAAGCAGTAGCTTCAAGCTAGTTGGACTCGGCATTGTAATTAGTCGCGTTTTTACTGCCTTGCAAGAGGCTTCTCCTGATGACGTGGCCAGCCTCCTCCCCTCAGAAGATCGCGTTTTGTCTCAGCAAACATCATTTGCGCTAAGCCTGGGTCTGCTCTCATTAGGCTTAATCTTTTTAGCATTAGCCATTCGAGAGTACAAAGTCTCAACTCGTCTCATTCAACATAAAAAATACACAGGCATATCCACCCGATCTATGAGGCTTGTGTCAACAACAGGAGTCGTTTTACTGGGTATAACAACCGCTACTGTTGTGGTGCTTCAAGCCCGCTGATGTCATCTTTAGCCAGTAGCTTTCATAAGAATGCCAACGAAGGCTATCAGACCAATTAAGAACAAAGAACCTGCCACAATTACGCTAATAGATCGCTTCGGAACGTAAGTGTATTGCTGCTTTCTAAGCGCACGAGCCTCTTGCTGATACTGCACAGCCGCGCCTAGTACAGAAAAAGTTCCCAACGCAATAAAAGATAGCCCCAAGAACTGCGATAGCTGAATTGGGTGGTCAACCCCTACCTCGTCATTCAGCACTTTGATAATTTGGTCGATGCCAAATCCAAAGCTGATCAAAGAAAGACTCGTCCGAATCCATGCCATGAGCGTTCGCTCGGCAGCTGCGCGATTACGTTCTTTGGCTAGTTCGATGGAGCTAGAGCTATGAGGTTGATGGCTAGGTTGAGAAGGCTGCATGTGGCTTCAACTTGGCTACTGTTATATATAGATTCAAAGTTTCATGTTAGGACAACTGAACAACAAAACCCTAGCGCGACCCCACTGAACAAAGCGCTATTCGTGTTACTTTCCCTGTCTTCTAATAAGTAACACGAATGCTGTTGTCCATCCGTCCATCCCAAGTCCAAACCTCTTGCCCGCCTGTCATATAGTTACCCGTTTACGCAATTACTCATTTGCTTATTCGCACATCGCCGTATCGTGTTCCCTCCTCCCTTCTGCCTCCCTCCCTCCCTCATCGCGTCCGCACACGTTCAATTGTCCATAGAACACATGCTGCCCCAGTTCCCAGTTTTGCTGACCGAGGAGTAGTCCGAGGAAGAGTTCAGTAGGTCTAAGTCCGGTAAGTTCGAGCGGCCCCCAGAACTCCACCTCCCCATCATTGCAATCGTTCAGGGCCGTTTTAATGGTCTCAATCCAGTCATGAACATTTTCGCTATGGCTGACGGCCAATGCCTGCTCAAAGGACTGCCGCTCATCGTCATCGATGATGGCATTACTGACCTCCCGAGTAATTCTCTCAACGTCCTTGTCACTGAGCGACTTCCTGCCTCTTTTCCTCCCCGGCAGTGGCTTTAGCTCCCTAACCAAGCTGTCAGTCGAGAAATAGAAGCTGTCGTTTTCTCCAGTCAACTCATCAATCCAATCGTCGTCTAACTGTGGCTCCTGGCCGTGGGCCTCAATTTCCTCAAAGACTTCGGTAGCGCGATCGCAAAACCCGTCCGTATCCTGTTCAATTAGCTCACTGGCAATCCTAAAGACCTCAGGAAAGAACGCATTCCCCCCCTTCCCATTTGCCTTCTCTTGTGCGATCGCCACCACCCTCTCTTTAAACGAGATCGCCTTCCTCTGCGCCACCATCTTCTGCGCCTCAGAAAGCCTACCCGTCTTCTCCCCATCCTCTGACCCGGCTCCCACCTAGCTTTCCTCCTGCTCTAAGCAGAGCGGGCAGAGCTTAACCGGAAGTCTATCCTTATTCACAGGTAATTCTTGGCCAAACTGAGCATTAAGCACCCCCAGAACATTTTTAATATGCTTACGTAGCTTTGCCTGAGGCACCCCCTTGAGATGAATGGGCTTCACCGTCGCCACCGTCTCTCCGTCCTCGACAACACTGAACGCAACGGCATGAATTGGCCCATCGGCTCTGTCGCGAAAGAACGTCATCAGCACCTCAGGGGCCGCCTGAAGCCCAAAGAGCGGAATATCAAGTTCCTTAACCCGCTCTACCCTATTGCTCCGATGCTTAGAGCGCTTCTTGGCCTTATTAACAGAATGCTTCTTGTAGTAAGCCCGCTTCGAGCGGCAAGTCTGAGGATTCTCGGTATCCCAACAGGGTTTAGCCTTCGCCAACTCAATGGAATCGGCTGCACAGCTGATACAGGCAGGGTTTTTACGACGCGGCATAACGAGTAGACAAAAATGTAGTCTGATTTTAGTCTGACTCCGGCAATTGTGCGCGGCGTATTCGTAATAGTCGCAAGGCTTACACGTAATCCGAGCCGAAACAGTGTGCTCGCCACACTCGCGCTCAGAACCCTATGCGTTAATACTACCCTACCACCCGGCCAGCAATTCAGCAGGTCAACATTTCACAATCTTGAAAATTCACTAATTCAGAATTTCGCCAATACGAAACGCACCAACTTTCTATATTCACCCCTGTTTGCCATGTTATATTTTCACCGATTCAAAAATCCGCCATGCTACCAAAGTACCTATACGCCCTCTCCTCCACTCACTAACTCAGAATTTCGCCAATTCAAAAATATAGAATTCCACCCAGGCAGACATCATAAGCCTTGCCAGCCTAACGATTCACCATTTCGCCAATACAAAAATACAAATAAGTAAAACCCTCTCATACCAGTATATCCAGCTCATTCTATAAAACGTCACTTATCCACCTTTATAAAATTTCACCAATACAAAAAGCTAAAGCTCCAAAAATCCGTCAGAATAAAACAGCAGCCATTTCAGAAAACCGTCCATCCACCTTTTCTGTAATTCACCATTTCGCCAATTCAAAAATACAGAATATATCTACCACTTCACAATTTCACCAATACAAAAAGCCAAATTCCCGAATCTCCACCCACCCAACATCGTCTACTCAACGCCCTCTCTCTTCAATTTCACCAATTTGAAAATAGACAAAGGCGAAAAGTTGAAATACTGTAAACACATTAATCAGAAAACGTAATGATAATCACCGTAGCAGGATTCAAAGGCGGGGTAGGCAAAACGACCACCGCCGTCCACATCGGCTGCTACCTAGCGGCCACCGCCTCAACGCTATTGGTTGATGGCGACCCGAACCGGAGTGCGACCGGCTGGGCTGCCCGAGGCACCCTCCCGTTGAAAGTAGTAGACGTCATGGCCAGCGCCAAACACGCCCCGAACTTCGAGCATATCGTTATCGATACCGCCGCCCGCCCAGATCGCGACTCGCTCGAATCCCTAGTCGAAGGCTGCGATTTGTTGATCCTCCCCACCGCCCCCGAAGCCCTGGCCCTAGACGCGATGATCCAAACCATCGACCTGCTCGACGAACTCGGAGCCCAAAGCTACCGCGTCCTGCTAACGATGGTGCCATCCGCCCCCCGTAAAACAGGCCCGCAGGCCAGAGCCGCCCTCAAAGGACTGCCGCTCTTCTCAAAATCAATCAGACGAGCCGCCGCCTTCGAGAAAGCCAGTTTGACAGGCATCCCCGTGAACGAAGTAAAAGGAGATGCCAACGCCAAGAACGCCTGGAACGACTACAAAGCAGTGTGCAAAGAAATCATGGAGGTTATCGGTGGCTAACGAATTTGACGGCTTATTTGCAGCCAGAAGACAGGGCAAGTCAACTCAGACCCCTGCCTCAGACGCTAACAAAACTCAAAAAACTCAGAAAACCAAGACCGCTAGTAAAGCAACCCCACCCCCCGCACCAGAGCCTACTCCTACCCCGCCCGCTGCAC
>JBHYED010000066.1:0-9244 GCA_051860365.1 Phormidesmis sp. | reverse complement strand
CCCGTAGGAGTCTGGGCCGTGTCTCAGTCCCAGTGTGGCTGATCGTCCTCTCAGACCAGCTACTGATCGTCGCCTTGGTAAACCATTACTTCACCAACTAGCTAATCAGACGCGAGCTCATCTACAGGCTATAAATATTTCACCTCTCGGCACATTGGGTCTTAGCATCAGTTTCCTAATGTTGTCCCCATCCTGTAGGCAGATCCTCACGCGTTACTCACCCGTCCGCCACTAAATCTCGAAAGATTTCGTTCGACTTGCATGTGTTAAGCACGCCGCCAGCGTTCATCCTGAGCCAGGATCAAACTCTCCATTTTAGGTGAACTCATCTAGTCCCTAAAGACTATCTAAACTCAGTTTGTCTCGTACTCAAGCTATTTACTAGCTATCCAATTGCATTCGATAAATAGTCATGCTATCCTCGAAGCAATTTACATTCATTAACGAGGGTCTCGTTAATTAAAATCTCTAAATTATTCAACTTTCTAGGTGCTACTCTTCGCCTCAGTCGCAGTGGCGTGAACCGCTGCGCCCTTCAGCGCTCAACTAATATAACGAGCTTTAGACAATAGTGTCAACATATTTTTCAAATAAAAATCAAAAGCGTCTGTATCCCGCATTACATATAGACTTTAAAAGTACACAATCGGATTAAATTAGTTTTGAAAGAAGAAGCTCTGGATTTTCCTAGAGCTTTTTTACTATTCAGATAATTGGGTTGGAACATACGTCAGGCTAAGCGGATGTTTTACGCTTCTATATATTGGCGGGAAGCTGGGGACTGTATAAGGTGTTGGAGGAAGAAGTTTTGAGGAAGTCAGGTGAATTTTCAATCTGTGATTGCTACGCTGAATGAGTTTTGGGCTAATCAAGGATGTTTGATTATGCAGCCTTACGATACGGAGAAAGGGGCTGGGACGAAGAGTCCACATACTTTTTTGAGAGCGATCGGGCCGGAGCCGTGGTCGGTTGCTTATGTCGAGCCTTGTCGGAGACCAGCAGATGGCCGATATGGGGAAAATCCTAATCGCTATCAGCATTACTTTCAGTATCAGGTTTTGATTAAGCCTTCGCCTGACAATATTCAGGATTTGTATCTGGAGTCTTTGAGGGCATTGGGGATTATGCCTGAAGATCATGATGTGAGGTTTGTAGAAGATAACTGGGAGGATGCGGCTGTTGGCGCGTGGGGCGTAGGCTGGGAAGTTTGGCTCGATGGAATGGAAGTGACGCAGTTTACTTATTTCCAACAGTGTGGGGGATTGGATTGCCGGCCAGTTTCTATTGAAATTACATATGGGTTGGAGCGGCTGACGATGTATCTGCAAGAAGTGGATGCGATGGCAAAGATTCAGTGGAATGGTGAGCTGACGTATGGCGATGTGTATATGCAAGCAGAGGTTGAGAATTCGACGTATAACTTTGAGGCGTCTAGTTCGGAGCTACTGTTTAAGCTATTTGAGCTGTATCAGCAAGAGGCAGAGCAGCTTATGGAAAGAGGGCTAGTTTTGCCGAGCTATGACTATGTGCTGAAGTGCTCACATGCTTTTAACTTGTTGGATGCGCGCGGAGTAATTTCAGTGACGGAGAGGACGCGCTATATTCGTCAGGTGAGAGGGCTCGCAAGAGAAGTGGCGCAGCTATATTACGAGCAGCGAGAAAAGCTTGGGTTTCCACTTTTGAAGCAATCTTCTGCTGATGATGCGGCAGATGCAGATATAGATAAGCTCAAAGGGTTGCAAGCATAGATCGGCAAATGTCAAGAGGTATTAAGTGTCTTGACTACTGCTAAGGATTAAAAGTTGTGGGCGTTGCTTTGAGAGCATATTTGGAACCAACTGCAGATTGGTTTGAACAGCTTGATTTCCAGAGCCAGTTGTGCATTAGGAGCATCTGGTGATGATTGCAATTGTGGTGTTTGTGATGGGTGGGGCGGCCGCTTTGGACAGGAACAGGAGCGATCGCACTTCTCACTACTAACGCAATTATCGTAGCAGCTAGATTAGAAAAAGGAAGCGAAATCTTAAGGTCAGCTCACGCATATATTTGGAGGTGCCGCACTAGCTTTATTAATTGTTCACGCAGTATTTGGTACGCAACTAGGCCTTTTTATTTGAAGTAAGGAAAATTTGTAGATCGAGAGAGGCACGGGGTTATCCCTTAGCCTCTTTTTGATTGAAATGGGCTTTCTAAGCAAGAGAAGTAGTTGGATTCGATTATGGCGTCTTGGGGCGTTTTAGTGGCTAGCTGGGCATACATTCTGGGGCTCTTGGTTACAGGAATAACTGATTTAAGTTTAGGTAGTGTGTCGATCGCGGGTGGCGTTACGTTCGCGCTAGGCGCGGTAATGGGGGTTGTGGTGCCCCGGCACTGGAGAATGGGGCCAACACAGAGACAGTGGTGGATAGCAGGATTAATCGCTTGGATGGCTGCAAACTATTGCTTGTGGACGACGCCTCACCCTGCAGAGAATGATGTTAGTCGGTTTGTTTCGCAACAAGAGCAGTGGGTGATAGGAAAGGTTTTGGAAATGCCGAGAACGACGCGGCATAACAAAGGACAATTTCTCTTTGAGGCGCAGTCGCTTAGTAAAAGAACCAACTGGGATAGAGTTTCAAGAGAGCCCGTCAGCGGAAAGCTTTATGTAACGGCGCATTTAAAGCCTAGTAAGCTACTTTATCCTGGGGAAGCTGTTGAGCTAAAAGGCTTCATTGAGGAAATAGAAAAGCCTAAGAAAAGTGAGAAAGCCGGCTTTTCAGGGTATTTAGCAAAACGGGGATGCTTCGCGAAGTTTAGAACAAAATGGGTTGAATTTTTGCCTGAGCAGAAACCGCCGCGTTGGGCTGTTTGGAAATTAAGACAGCGGATTGTAGCGGCGCAAGGGCGGTGGCTGGGTGAGCCTGCGGGTGACTTGTTAAGCGCGATGACGCTGGGTAGAAAGGCTGTGGACTTGCCTTTTGGTGTAAAGGATAGTTTCGTCAATGCAGGGTTAGCGCACACTCTGGCTGCATCTGGATTTCATGTGTCTTTGATCTTGGGTTTGGTATTGGGCTTGTTGAGATCGCAGTTGCCTCGGACGAAGGCGATCGCTGGCGTGCTGACACTGCTTATGTACGTCGGGCTTACAGGATTGCAGCCAAGCGTTGTACGGGCATCTGTTATGGGGTTAGGAGCTTTGATTGGTCTGGCATCAGAGCAAAAAGTTAAACCTTTGGGATGTTTACTCACGGCCGCAAATTTAATTTTGCTGTGGAATCCACAGTGGATTTGGGATGCAGGTTTTGAGTTGAGTGCAGTGGCGACTTTGGGGTTGATTTTGACGGTGCCCTGGTTGATGGCGCGAATGGAATGGTTGCCCACAAGCATGGCAACTTTGCTAGCAGTGCCGATAGCGGCGTATTTTTGGACTATTCCGCTACAGCTTTATTATTTTGAGAGCGTTCCACCTTACGGCGTTCTGCTTAATAGTATTGCGACGCCTTTGGTAGTGATTACAAGCGTGGGCGGCTTTGTGAGTGCGGCGGCTGCGATGGTGTGGCCGACTTTGGGAAGTGCGATCGCCTTCGTGTTTTACTACCCCATTCACATACTGATATGGCTAGTAGAGCAATTTAATCAACTTCCTGGCAGCTCATTTGAATTTGAAGGATTTGGGCCGCTAGCAGTCATTGTTAGCTATAGCATCTATGCTGCTGTGTGTACTTGGATATGGCGAAAAGAACAAAACGCTAAGAGCAGTTTTTAAGCCTGAATTGGCGGGGAAATAGGTGTAAGATAGAAGCCACTCTGGAGAGGTGGCAGAGTGGTTGAATGCGGCAGTCTCGAAAACTGTTTTAGGGTCAAACCTAACGGGGGTTCGAATCCCCCCCTCTCCGTTCTTAAAAATTGAAGCGCTACGGAAGCCAAAAATGAGGCAGGAACTGCTCTCCAAGCTTTCGAGTCATCTTATTAACGGCGCGTGCAGCCTGAATATGAGGTTCGTCCGGTACGATTGGAATAATGTTTGCAAACTGTCCAATGCCGAGCTGGCTGATAACGTTGTTGGCGGCTTCTAAACCAGTTACGTAAGCTTTTTCCTGTGACCAAGAGCCGTGTCGAGTTGTAATCCAGTCGCCGCTCATGAAGACATTCGAGAAACTAGTTTTGCTGGGTAGGAGATAGCGATAGCTGCCTGGTGCGAAATGAGTAACGCCTTGACGAATACGGACGATGGATTGATCTACTACTTGAGCATCACTGAAAGCTGAGATGCAGCCTGCTAAGTCTTTTTGGACAAGGGGAATCACCTGTTCGTCGCTGAGATTTAGGAACTGATTGGCATGGTAGTAGTCAACTTCAACAACGGTGCCGGGTTCGTTTTTGTATTCATCGTGAAGGGCGTTGAGATCAAAAAACGTCCAGCCGGTGGTTTGATGGAAGCCGAAGCAGGCATTTGAAGACAGTGGAATGTCTATTTTGCGATCAAACCAGAGACGAACAGCGAGGACATCTACGCCACCGAGATTTGAGAGGTTTCTAAATTCAGGGCGATCGCGAAGAATTTCGCTCTGGCCCACAATTTTCTTCATGCCAGTAATGCCTACTGAGAAGATCACGGCATCTGCTTCAAATACTTCGTCGTCGCAAACAACGGCGTTAATGGCATTATCTGCATCAACTCGTACGTCAGTTACTCGGTGATTCGCTAAGATACATCCGCCTGCTGCTTCGATTTGATTCACCCAAGGGCGGAAAATCATTTCGCCAACCGTACCGCGACACCAGCGTACGTCAAAGTCTGGCTGGTGGGCGAGTATAAAGTAGTAGAGCATTCCTAGAGCGGCTGCGGCTGAACACTGCTCACCAGGTGCAAATAAACCGACGAGCAGCATGGGTTCAAAAGACTCTTTGTAAAGTCGCTCTGATACACCGTATTGCTTAAATAGCTCACGGGCAGTCATGTTGTCGTAGCGTTTCCAGGCTTCGTCAGAGTTGTCAAAGTCGATGAGTGAGTAAAGGAGCGGTAGAGCTGATAGGCGGTCTATTAGAGGCAGTCGTTTGAACTGGGTATAGACGAAGGTGCCTAACGGTGTAGGGAGATAGGGCTCACGCTGGAAGATGGGTGATTCTACTTCTAAGCCAGCGGGAGAGTATTGGGATGAGCGGGTATAGGGAGTGAAGGGCTGAATACCGAGTTCGTCAGTTAAGGCGAAGATGTTGCTGTAGGGATACCAGAAGCCGTGAATGCCTGCTTCAACGGAGCGGCCTTTTTCGGTTTGCCAACCTGCAACCAGGCCACCTGGGTAAGCACCTGCTTCTAATAATGTGACTTCATAGCCTTGTTTTGCCAAGTGATGGGCTGCGCCTAGTCCGGCCCAACCGGCACCGACAACGACGACTTTTTTCTGGGGGGTGGATTGGGGCATAGGTAAGAAAACCGCTTGTTATAAAAAAAGCCACAGAGTACTCCGTGGCTTTGGTTTGTGTATTTGATTGTATTAGCAGGTTCGCATGAGCAAGCCACTCGGTGGTTCTATTTCACACCGATCAAAGCAGGTTCGCGCTCTGGAGCAACTGCAATTTCGCCATCTTTATCGATGTCAAAGACTACGGTGTCGCCATCTTTGAGGTTACCTGCCAGGATGGCCTCGGCTAGGTGGTCTTCGACGAAGCGAGCGATCGCACGGCGCATCGGTCTTGCTCCATATCGCTGGTCATAACCTTCCTCAACCAAACGCTCTTTGAAAGCGTCAGTAAGCTTAAAGGAAAGGTTGCGCTCAACGAGACGATTGCTAACCTGCTTTAGCAGAATTTCGGCAATCTCAGTGACTTCAACCTTCGTGAGCTGACGGAAAACGATAATTTCATCGATCCGATTGATCATCTCAGGGCGGAAGAACTGCTTCATCTCTTCATTCACAAGGTTGCGAATGTTATTGTATCGGCTAGTCATGCCATCCTCTTCAGACAGCTCGAAGCCAAGACCGCCACCCCCTTTCTCGATGACTTTAGAACCAATGTTCGAAGTCATGATGATAAGCGTATTTTTGAAGCTAACTTCCCGACCTTTGGAGTCAGATAGGCGACCATCGTCGAGTACCTGAAGCAGGATATTGAAAACGTCGGGGTGAGCCTTTTCAATTTCATCCATAAGGATGACGCTGTAGGGCTTACGACGAACGGCTTCGGTTAGCTGGCCACCTTCGTCGTAGCCGACAAAGCCTGGAGGAGAACCAATAAGCTTAGAAACCGTATGAGATTCCATAAACTCAGACATATCTAAACGGATCATGGCTTCTTCAGAGCCAAAGACAGAACTTGCGAGCGCCTTTGCTAGCTCAGTTTTACCAACGCCTGTAGGGCCAGAAAATACCAGGCTAGCAATAGGTCTGTCCATGCCACGTAGGCCTACGCGGGCTCTACGGATTGCTTTAGAGACAGCAACAACAGCTTCATTTTGACCCACAACACGCTCATGGAGAGTGTCTTCAAGGTGCATCATCATGACTGATTCAGTCTCGGTGATTGCGTTAACAGGAACGCCTGTCCAAGAAGACACGATGTCGGCAATGTCCTCATCGCTTACTTCAGGAATACCGGTGATGACCGTATCGTCTTCTAAAGTGTCTTGAATCTGCTGAGTGAGTGAGGACTCTGTTTCGCGCAGGGTTGCAGCCTGATCGTAGTCCTGAAGCTGTACAGCTTCAATGATGTCTTTCTGAATTTGACGCAGTTCACTACGTAGATCGCTCGCTGGAATCTTTTTGGAGTAACGTAGACGCACTCTTGAACCCGCTTCATCAATCAAGTCAATTGCTTTGTCAGGAAGATGGCGGTCGGTGATGTAGCGATCGCTCAAATTAGCTGCCGCTTCAACGGCCTCGTCTGTAATATTCAGACGGTGAAACTGCTCATACCGACTGCGCAAACCGTAGAGAATTTCCACAGTATCTTCAACAGAAGGCGGTGCAATCGTCACTGGCTGAAAACGTCGCTCTAGGGCTGCGTCTTTTTCAATATACTTACGGTACTCATCAAGCGTCGTTGCACCGATACACTGCATTTCGCCTCTAGCAAGCGCAGGCTTCAGCAAGTTCGCTGCATCCATGCCGCCTTCAAGAGATCCCGCGCCGACAAGCGTATGAAGTTCATCGATAACAAGGATGACGTCCTGAGACTTGCGGACTTCCTCAATAACTTGAGTAATACGTTCCTCAAAGTCGCCTCTGAAGCGAGTACCGGATACCAAAAGGCCCATATCTAAGCTGATGATGCGGCGATCAATGAGGGCTTCAGGAACGTCTTGATTAACGATTCGCTGCGCTAGACCTTCGGCAATCGCTGTTTTGCCGACACCCGGCTCACCCACGAGAACAGGATTGTTTTTGGTACGACGGCCCAAAATCTGAACGACCCGCTCAATTTCTTTATGGCGACCAATTACAGGATCTAGCTTACCTTCAGCCGCAACGGCCGTTAAATCTGTACCGTATTCTGTAAGCACACTGCTATCAGACTTACGCTCAGACTTGCTGCTACCACCAGAACGACCAGAGGCAACTGGCGTACTTTCGCCGATCACGCGCACAAGCTGCACGCGAATCTTGTCAGGATCTACGCCTAGATTGGCAATCACTCTGTAAGCGACGCTCTCAGAGTTTTGAGTGAGGCTCAGCAGCAGATGCTCAGGTTCTATATAAGGATGATCAAGCTTACGAGCCTCTTGAAAAGCTTGCTCAAATACCTGCTTGACTTTGGGTGTGAATGGAATCTCTACCGGGCCGTTACCAGAGCCGCGACCGATGATAGACTCTACTTCCGTACGAGCGTTGGCCAAGTTAATACCAAACTCGTCCAGCACCTTAGCAGCAATGCTGGTGCTTTCTTTAATGATACCGAGGAGCAACTGCTCGCTGCCAACAAAGTTGTGACCCAGGCGACGGGCCTCCTCTTGCGCCTGCATGATGACCGCGATTGCTGTGTTTGTAAAATGCTCAAACATTATGTGAAGAGACCTCTACCAGGTTTAGTGGCTTAACGCACTGCTAGGTTGCGTATACAACCTGCGCACACTATATTCTCGCGCTGGCGTTCGTTAAGTTATTTATCTACTTATGTCAATATACTTGCATCTCGGGTGTTGTGGCACTAGAGGGAGCCGTAATTGATGGGGTGTTTTCCGTAACGCACTTTATTAACAAGACTAGAACAGCACTAGCTGATGGAATGTGAAATGCAATATCCACTGCTTCTTAGTATACGCAACTTAATCGTTAGCAAGCATCCGCTAAACTACTTCACCTGAAAGCGCAAACGATACGTCCTCACATGGATGCTGTGTGTATTAGCATTGAAAATGCTGTCGTGATTTAAAGAGCCAAATCAGCTTGGCAAGTCGCTAGGATTTTATGATCTTGAGAGCTGAGGTCTTCGATGCGATGGAAGCCTTCTAGCGTGTATGCACCCGCACCCGTACCTGCTACGAAAGAATCCTCTAAGGTAAGAGCAACAGCGTAAGGATGTGTTGTTTGTGTATAGCTATCGACAACGTTAACGGCTAGCTGGTTGGGTAGAGCCTCGCCCGAGAAGCAGTCAAATGATGAATTAGGCTGATAGAAAGCGCCAGTCGCTTGATTATTTTCTACGGAGAATACAGTGTATGTAGAGCCCATTTCATTCGGGTTTGGGCTTTGGCCAAACAAATAGACACCATCAGCAAGAACGGTACGCTCGGCAGCAGAAGTTGTAGAAGCTTGGGCAGAATTTACGCTAGGAAAGACAATACCAAGAGCAGCAAAAGCAAGAAGGGATGCTTTTGCAATTTGAGTTTTGAAAGACGCACGTTTTGAGAATGTCATGACTTTTGATTCGCTGTACTAGCTAATTTATGAAAGTGGTTTTTTAATTGAGCAGACAAAGTGGTGATGCTCTGAAGAAGAGACTTAGCCAACGCTTTTCATCTACTCAATGAACCGAGTCGCTAAGATACAGTCGTGTCTTGGAAATTCCTGTCTTTTTCTGCGCTTTTATAGAAGCAGCTACCTGATGAAAGGCGATTGGAAAATTACGGCACTGAACTGATGTTTCAGAGAAAAGGACAGTGCATACGCTGATGCGTATCTGTACTTTCTATCGTGTTTTGGGGTAGCAACTTAAGCCGAAATGAAAAGGCAACCGGCCAGTGGTATCGATAAGCACGCCACACAAAAGGCCCTGCAGCAAAGCCCAGAGCCGTATATCGTAGCCCTAACAAATTCAAAGAACG
>JBHYED010000065.1:0-10026 GCA_051860365.1 Phormidesmis sp. | reverse complement strand
TAGAAGAGGTGTATATGAAGTAAAGGATTCATTCTTCTCTAAGCTATTTGACACCCAGTGAATTTGAAGAAAAGTGGAGGACGGAGCAGTAATCGTCTAAAGGTGATACGGATAAGTCCAGACTTTCATCTGATTATACTGTCCAAGTTTAGGGGTTTACTTCAAGGGCTGTCAATATGTCGCTCTCTTATAGGTCATAGAGCGACCGTTCTCCTGACTATATCAGTCTCTTAAGTGGCTAGAAAGCTATCGAACGCTCTTTGCACAGTCACGGAATAGGGAAGGAAAAAGGACAATCTCACTAAAGACTTTGGTATCGAGATGGATGTGATCTCTCTGCTTCTAGTAGCCCCATGCGCCGCGCGGATAGAACAGTCCGCTGCTGCTAGCGGGGCAAAGCTACCAGGGGCCGTTGGGCGATCTTACTTACAAAACCAATAAACCAGTAATTTGGGGCTGGAGAAAAGGCGATCACGCCACGGTGAGCGGTTTACCATTCGTAGGCTCCATAGCTGGCTGGCCATTTCACCGTGTCGCGCGGGGTGCCTTTTCCTCGGTTCTGATGGTAGCCAAAGCCTTTGTTGTATCTCTCTAACGTCTTTACGACTTTGGGATGGTCAGATAGATAGGCTTTTACTCGGTTCGCGTTCGAGCCAGATAGCTTCTGGATCACCGTCGGCGTGATTGACCATTGCTCATCGGGCGATCGCCCTTCGTTGAAATCGTAGATAGCTTCGATAGAGCGTCTAATCTTCTCGTCGGCGCTGCCGGGTATTTGAGAGCCATTCAAGTCGGCATTACTCATCTCTGTCCAGTCGTCGGGAATCGGCGTGTGGGCTAGTTCCTTGGCCGGAGCACTCGCTTTCGAGATGGCGGCGGTCGCGGCCTGGGCTGGCCGTTGCTTTTCCTGTTCGGCTTGATTCTTCTGTAATAGCTCTATATGGTCACGGGCGACCTTTAACCGCTGCTCAGCGTTGTGCAACTGCCGCTCTAAACGTTCGTTGCGCTCGGCGGCGTCCAAAAGTTGAGCCATCTTCTCTTTGTGTGTCCCTTCGCCGAAGGCTTCAAATCTTTCTTTTAGTAAGCCGTCTACGTGAATGGTCCTACGCTTTGACGCTTTGGGACGTTTCGCCTTAGCCTTCAGCTTGTCACGCAGCAAGCCAATAGACAGGGGGTGGCCATCAGCATCAACGCAGTAATAGTCTTCGTAATTAGCGGCGCTACCGGCGCTCTGATGGCCTAGAAAGTCTTCTGAAAATGATCCGATTGACGTTTCTGCTGTGCCGAACAAATGGTAGGCAATATTGGTGTAGGCCGCACGGAGGTTCTTTGCACTAAGCTGGGTCTCACCCAAAGGCGCTGGCAATATCCCTTCGGGAAAGACCGCTCGCACGGCACGGTTGATGGTCGCATTCAGCCGACTATCGACCGCTGTGTTCTCGGCTTCCTGTAGCTCTCGAACACTCGCTATTCGTCGGAATTGGGTGAAGGCATCAATCAACAGATGCGTTCTGACTAAGGAGTAGATCGGATAGGCGTTGGCGGAGCCACTCCTTCGGAGTATCGCGCGATCGCCTCTGCTCTTTAGCTGACCGCTGAATTCTAGTTGATAGGGGCCGCTCTGGGTGAACTCGGCTGACTTTAGAATCTCTGTTGGGCGGCGTCCGGTTAGCAAAATAATCGCCGCTGCCACTTCCCAGGTCGATTTTGATGATAAAGCTGTGACGGCGGCATCAATCACCGGCTGGGGTTCAAAGGCAACTCGTGATCGCCTTTGCGCTTTCGTCTTGGCCTCGGTCGGCGCTTGGCGCGTTTGGTGGAACTCGCTGCTGTAATTCATCCACTTCAGCGCGAGGTGTTGGCGTATCGGGCCGTTTTGCGTTTCCTGCTCGTAGGTGACCGCTTTCGGGAAAGGACGATCTGCACTCATGGACGCGATCGCCTTTCGATACTTCGTCATGTGCGCCGCGCGGGTACGGTGGAGGCGTTTGTCGCGCCGCTCAGCTTCGATAGAAAGAAGGCAACATGACGCTGCATCGTTTGCGATAGCCGGACGCCTGAACAGTACTTCAGATAATCTTCTACTTTTGCCCCTTTGATGATTTCCATAGCTGCTGATTGATTAACTACTTATACTACGAATGGGGGAGGGAAGAGGAGTGTGAATAGTTGTAGGAAAGGGAGCGGTGATCGCACTAGCGAAGGCGATCACTCTCAATTTTGGAATCAGCAAGCGATCATCCGACTCATGAGGGCGATCGCAGCCAGGGGAAATCTCATAAGCAGGGATAGACTTTACGACTTGAGTAGGCATAATCAGCAGCTCTTGTTCCTTTTCGCCTAGCTATATGCGGACATGCGTTTATAAGTGTGTCCATCAGCTCTCTCCCGCAATTCTGTCCGGACTATTGTTTTTACACACGTAGTTGTGAAGAGTGTGTAAACAAACGATGTTGCTATTATGTTCGACTATACAAAAGCTGATGCCTTGACGAGTGCTGGGGAGGAAGGGTTTTCTATGGAGGCAATCGCGTCTCCAAATCCGTTAGCAGTCCTAACTCAGCCTTCCTTGGGCAGCCGCAATCAGAGTCTACCTATTGAAACGTTAGAAGCTACCAGCGTGCTGCTGAATAGCCAGCCCCTTTTCACTAACGATGAACTGTTGGTCGAACTAGTAGAAAATCCCGTCAACGCAAGCATTACAGACTTAGCTCGCACAGTTAATGAATCAGCAGACTCAGGAGAAGATTCGCTGCTGAGGGGCGGACTGCTAGCCCGTTTAGAGGCTAATAGTCCCGCTTCAGATTTAGATAGCGAGGCTTCCGACCCAATGCTAGGTAGCTTTGTAGCGGGTGACAATGGCCAGGTAAACGTTGATTTTCTCTTTGATGGCGGCGGCTTTGAAGGAGAGCTAGCCGTCTTTAGCTTAGAAGGGATGAATGACTTAAGCCCAGAAGCGTTTGCTCAAGAAGCGATCCGCCGAGCCGCCAGCAATACGGCTGAAGGTCAGGTAGTTATTGACGACAAAGCCGAAGGTGCGCAATTCTCTGGCTTTTTGGGAGAACGAGATGCCAATCAAGGCCAATCAGCAGGGACTAAAACGCTAGCTTTAGCCGCCAATAGCCGGTTTGCCTTTTTGGCGGTTCCTAATAGCAGCATAGACCAGGCGCTAGCGGGCGCTCAGCAGCCATTCTTTTCAATCGCGGCGCTCAACCCAGGCGGGCAAACACAAATCGCTCAGGCCGCTGAAGGTGTATTTGCTATGGAAGATCTGCCAATAGGCAAAGGTGATAGCGATTTTAACGACTTCATCTTCGGAGTGAGCGGCGCTGAAAGCAATATTACTGACCTCCAGAGGGTAATTAATCCTGAAAAAGATTGGAGGACGAGTGAGATCGCTCAATCCTTCTTGAGAAACCCAACCTTCTCTAAAGCAGATTCCCCAGCGCCAGAAATTCCTTCCGTAGATGGCCCAATTGATAGTCCAGTAGAAGATAGCCCTGCTCAGCAGCCGATTGACACACCTGTTGAGATGCCCACAGCAGATTCTGCGCAGCCTGAACAAACGCCTGCACAAAATCCCACAAATAGTCCGGCTGAGAATCCGGCTGAGAATCCGACTGAGGAACCAGCAGCAGAGCCTACTGCTGAAGATCCACCCTCTGAGAAACCTATCCCAGAGAAACCTGCTGAAGCACCCGTTGAAGTCCCATCTGAAATTTTGACGAGTTCATCTGCCGCTATCAGCAATATCTCAACGAATGTGGCTAAATTTAATGGCAACAGCACCGAAGCTGACATTATTGCCTCAGGCGCTAATAAGGTTGTTCTTGGTACACAAACAATTTATATCGGCACCGAACAGGTCACGAGCATCAACCAAAACCCAATTCTTCGCAGCTTCGATCCGGTCAATCCCAATAACAACTGGACACGCCGAGATCTTGAGACATCGGGTACCGATGGGCGAGGATTGGGCCTACTTTGGTCGGGTTCGGCGCTGTATGGCGTATTTAGTGTAGACGGCACTCAAAACGATGGACAGGACTTTCGCCGTGCAGCAGGAAATGCCGAGCAAAACTGGCTAAAAAGCTACGGCCCAGGAGGGGGCGGCAAGATTGCCGTACTGGCTCAGTTAGATCCCCAGACGGGAGCGCTATTAGAAGCGGCTCATCTGTCAGCAATCACCAGTAACGGTAAAACCAACTCTTTGTTTGTCACAGATGCATCGGCCAATAGCGCCGGGAACTTAGTCGTCCAGGCAAAATCTTTCTTCTCGCCTCGTCAACCTAATGGCTCAGCTAAAATCCGAAATCCAGGAACGACAGGTGATTCTCCTTTTGACTACACCATAGAAATCACAGCCGATCTCTCGGAGGTTGTCAGCACAAGCGCACCTGGTTGGACGTAGGTTATTTTCCCGGTGTAGGCGGCGCGTGTTTAGAAGGCGTGTACTATCAAAGCAAAGCTAGTACACGCCTTTGGCAAAGAAATGCTATCTAACGGCTACGTACTGGGCGAAAAACAACAAAGTAGCGTATTGACTGTCCCTTGTGCTGGAGACGACTTCAGTATTGTCTGTGTTAGCCTGCAAGTCTATTTGAAAAAGTGAAGACAGTGGCAACCCTAACGCTAACTATCAGTGAATTACGAAACCAAAAAGGTAAAGTCTGCGTGGCTTTGTTTCAAGATGGAGCAGGGTTCCCTAAAGACGATACACAGGCAGTTAGGAAAAGCTGTTTCTCCATTGCTGAATTACCACCGTCAGTTAGCTTTGATGTACCCTATGGCAAGTATTCAGTCAGCGTACTTCACGACGAAAACAGAGATAGTGAGCTGAATACAGGTTTTTTAGGCATTCCTCAGGAGGGGATTGGATTCTCTAACGATCCGCGTATTCTCACAGGAGCGCCTAGCTTCGAGAATGCCTGCTTTGATTTTTCCGAGGGCAATCGAGAGGTAGAGGTTGCAATCAAGTATTTCTAGCGAAGTTAAAAACCCAAAGAAAGCTGAAGCTTCCGAGGCTTTTGCGCGATCGCCTCTGGCTCCTGTACGATCGCTAGATAGTACAGGAGATATTGGTGACTCTCCGGCTTAGATTCACCAATATCTCACAATTCGTAGCCTTTATTGTTTTGGTAACGCCCACAGCAATAGCTCACCTTTTTCATGGCCCATTACAAAAAGCGTTTCATTTACTTTCACAATGTTGGCTGGAAAGTCACGAAATGGACTGCCAATAAAGCTTCTGACGTGCTGGATATTTTTGCCTGTACCGTCGGTGCGGAATAAATCACCGTCGTCTGCAATGAAGTATAAGAAATTACCGTGGACAGTGAGCGATCGCACATACGAGCCGCGCGGTACAATGTCCGGCAAGCAGTATTTTGACATATCAGTACCTAGCGGCGGTGCGGCGCAAGGTGCCCTATAAGAATCAACACCTGGCACCAAATCCATGACTTGATAAGTGCCCTCTGCTGTGCCGTCGGTTGTCCACAGCTCAGAGCCTGTTTCGCTCATGCCACTGAAAAATAATTTTCCCTTAAAGGCTGTGACGCCTTCTCCTGAAGCTCGAACATCGCCTAGTTTAATCGTTGTTTCAGGCGTGCCTTCGGTGACCCAAAGCTCTTGCCGACGACGAATAGAGATTGTACCCTCTGACGAATCTGGCCTAGCCACTAAGGCTGTGAAAAAGAGTTTGTCTTCGTGAATGGCAAACCAAGACGTGTCCGCTAAGAAGTCTCTCTCTGAGCTGAGCCGTTTAACCATCTGACTGCTAGCATCAGTGCCTTGAGAGACCCATAGCTCCAAACCATCAGGAAAATTTCCCAGCGTAAAAAAGCGATCGCCTAGCGCAGCTAGAAACTTTGGTGAAACATTGGGTTCTTTATACTCCGTTTCTAACCATCGCTGCGTGCCGTCGCTCGTACCATCGCTCGTCCACAGTTCCAAGCCAGCATCGTAGCGGCTGGATTTTGCCTGAAAATAGACGCGATTGGGCGGTACGCTGCGGAAAGTATTAGGGTTATACCTTAGCGGCTGACTATGAGGAATACTGGTAATAATGGGTGCGATCGCACCCAGCGAAATCGTACCCTCTACGGTACCGTCACTCCGCCATAGCTCTAGCTCACGCTCAGGATCTACACCTGATTTGCTGCTAGAAAGTGTTGCCTGAAAAAACACATATTTGCCCGAAACCGTTAGTGGCACAGGAATCTTGCCGAAAATTGGCTCTCTAACATAAGCGCTCTCAATACTATCAAAGGTCGCTAGCCGCTGGGTACCTACGGTACTTTGCCCATCAGTTACCCATAGTTCTAGGCCAGTTTCACCGTTGACAATAAAAGGAAGGCGATCGCCTTCTAGAGTGTCATTGGCAACAAACAAATCAGACGTTTTGTTGAATAAATTTGGTAAATCTGGATGCAGCGTGGCAACCGCAACCGTGCCTGCTGTTGTTCCATCACTACTTAACAGTCGAGTGCTACTGCTGCCCTCAAGAAAAGCATCGGCGGTAATCCAGAACCGTTGATCGGAGGCTGCAATTACTTTGGGATTTCGCGTTTTTATTCCAGATTCAATCGTCTCAATTCGGCTTAAAAGCTGAGTACCTGTGGGCGTACCATCGCTTTCCCACAAGTTATCGCCGATAAAGAAAAATAGCTTTTCACGTAGGGTTGCATGAGTGTGAAGAAGACCAAATACGCCAGTCGTAATATTGTGTAGAACGGTCGATTTAGGAAGCGCAATATTATCTAGACTGCCCCCAAAATTAGCTATATATTGATCGTTAATAAAATAACGCGCATCTGTCCCGGCTGAGTTAAGCCGACAGAGCAGAGCCGCCGCTTCGCCTCGGGTGATGCTGTTGTTAGGACGTAGCTCAGAGACTTTTGGATAGTTGACAACTAGGGCTTGCTGAGTGGCTGCAGCAGTAAGCCCTTTTGCATAGGTTGGAACCAATGCAGCATCATCAAAGGACTGCTGTAAAATAGCGTCGCTATTCGTTATAGGCAATAGCTTTTGAGCATTCGCTAACACAACCACAGCCTGCACGCGACTGATGGGTTGAGCGGGCTTAAACACGTTGTCTGGATATCCGGTGAGAAATCCTTTTTCGTAAGCGGTTGCGATCGCCGATTTGCCCCAGAAATCATCGGCCACATCTATGAATTCAGGCGCTTCTCTCAGCTTAGGCGCATTAGGGAAAGCCTGAATCATGACGGCAGCAAACTCTGCCCGCGTCATCGTTCCATTAGGTTGAAAGCTTCTGTTTGGATAGCCACGCATCAAGCCTTCTGTTCCCATGCCCTCCAGACAAAGATTGGCCCAATAGTTATCAGTATCGGTAAACACTGAAGAATCATTGAACACCTCAATAGCAATGTCTTGCCCATAGCTAGGAAGCGTAATGTTTAGCGGTACTAAGAGCGTAAACATCAGCCAGATGCGGCGATTGGATAAATACATGAGGTTAGGATACTGATACTCAAACATCAGCGCTACAGAACGACCAAAAACTATATAAATCGCTGACGATGAGAAGATACCCAACCAGGTGAGGAAACGTCAAAGGGTAACGCTACCTTACTCTATAGCTGATGTACTACGAGCGACAGAGGTTGACAGATCGTCTCTATCGGCATGAAGGGCAATTATAACCAGTTGAGGGTTTCTTCTGTAGCTAGCTTAATTAGTTAAACTGATTTGATTGATTAAACTAAGTCAATTAATTTAGACTGATTTGATTAATTTAGACTGATTTGATTGGTCAGACACCACCGGCAAAGCCCGGGGCTTGATGAGTAGGGCCGTCTCAAAGGCGGGTGCTCCACTGGTAATGACTGACTGTGACTCAAGCAATGACTGCGCTGCCTAGAATTGGCCACTCCTATCAGTCTTGTCTTGATCTCGAATATAGCGTTTCAGACAGCCAATAGGATCGCCGTGACTATCGACCACCATGATGTCTGCCCGCGTGTGATCGCACTGCCACACCTGATTGCTATATTCGAGATCTAGCTCGATTCCTTCTTTCGTCCGTAGCTTCAGCAGCTCACCCTGCCAGCCGATTGAATGGCGCTTTTGCTTTTCCTCGGCTCGCGCTATCTCTGCGGCGAGTATCCGATACACGCTCGGTCGGCTAGGATACGCTTGATCTCCTAGTTCGGCGGCATGGCTCTTTACGAGCTTCGCTACCTGCGAGCGGCTCGTCGCTCGCTGACCTCGATTGCCCTCTTCGTACGCTTTCACGATGAACGCTTGCAGCTCTCATTCACTCTGAAGTCACCATCATCTGAGCGGCCTTGGCGCTTGATGCTTCCGGTTTCTCGGTGTTGGCGCTGTAGGCGGCGCAGACTTCGGACGCTAATGCCTAGTTCCGTGGCCGCTCTCGATTGTTCAGTGCTGTAACTCGCTTTGCCTTTATGGCTTTGCAATCGCTGTATCACTGATAGGCGGCGATGCTCTGCTTCACTCAACGGTTCACGGCGCACCACTATATCGTTGCGAGGCTCGCTGCTCGGCACTGACTCAGGTAGATTATTTTCCTTACTTGAACGTCTCAAATTATTTGTCCTGTGATGACAAACCGTAGAAAGGCTTCAAAGAGGGCTATATTCCTTGCCCCTCAATACTTTTGTGCCTTTAACTATAACGCTATATCATCTCAAATTATTTGGCCGACAAAATGTCTCAAATTATTTGTCTTTTTATCTCTACTGATTGCACCAGTTGACTTACAGGCTTTCCAAGGCTTGAGGCGATGACTTGGAATTCAAGCCGATTTGAGCAAGCGTGAATGGCTACAGGCCATATGCAGATAAGACTTTATGACTTACGGTCATTTAACCTGAGACAAACGGTCATTTAATTTGAGACCCGACAACTATTTACAGTCACACATAAAACGAGCATCATCAGGGAACAAGTAAACAACAACTTGGGAACAATAGATATATATGAGAACAACTTTTATGGCTTTCTGGAAACAATAGGATGGGAACAACTTTAGAATCGCTGTAACGACCGTATATAAATACTTTTAGGCTTTGTTTATCTCTCACAACTTGTTCCTTTGCGTGCGGCTGGGAACAATTCAATAATATATGGGAACAATTCGCGCAACAACTTATAGGAACAACATAATATCTGGGAACAACTTACATAGTGTCTAGCGTTAGGGAACAAGTGTTTAGCGCTTGGGAACAACTAGCGATACTGCACTGACGAATGTGTTTTGCTCAATATTTTCGGATGGCTCGGAAGTGCGATCGCCACTGTCCACCGCTGGCAAATTCCGAGTGCTGGCTATCGTCGTCTTTTCCCCTTTCGCTCGTGCTGAGCTGGCGTGCCCTTTGGCTGCGATTCGAGCTGAGTAAGTCGCGCCTCAATATCGAGTGCCCATGCTGGCTTTTTGGCCCCGCTGTCGTCACCGATCTCCAGCGCATCGCTCAGCAACCGAGCGGCAACCGCTGACAGACTCACACCTTCAGACTCAGCTTTAGCCGCTATCGCCTTATAGATATCGTCTGCAACCCTTGCTGTAATCACCTTTGGCTTCATCTTTACCTTGATAGCGCTACGTTTATAGCGTATTGTAGCGCCTGAAACCCTTGAAAACTCGTCACCCCTCCCCCTAGAATTGCCCTGCACAGAACTTCAGTAAATAGAATTCTTTAAACTGAAGTTCTGTGCATGAGTATTTATGCTCATTTCCGATACATCCTGACTGAACACTGGCTTTCTGTCTTAGGACGTTGGGCTAAGCGGATGCGCAGATGTGCGATCACCTCGTCGTGAAGCTGGCAGGCACAAGAAACCGCCCGGTGATGGAGGGCGGCTGTGTGGAGGTGGTGGGTTGAGCCAGCCGTGCATAGAATAAATGGCTGAGTCAGTAATCAATAGCATAGGAGTTACGCATTGACAGGTTGACAAAGTTGTAAGCTAAGAATCGTCGGTCATTAGTCTCAGCTCGGTTGTCATTATGCGTCAGCCATCAAAACCGTCTACCGCCCAGTG
>JBHYED010000064.1:0-11073 GCA_051860365.1 Phormidesmis sp. | reverse complement strand
CAACTGTTACGAGATATCGAGACAGTTGTTTGTACCCGTGATCCGTCAGTTCATCTTGGAAAATCTGACTGCCTCCACGTTTGCCTCACAACATCGGGGCATATCTGTCAATGCGTAACTCCTATATCACTTTATAGAATCACAATGTCAAAAAAGGAATACGCCTTCTACTTGGACGAAAGCGGGAGCCCAAAGCCATCGCTGAAAGATTCAGCAAAATATTTTGCTGTTGGAGGTGTGTTAATTGAACGTCAGCACGAGGAGTTGATTGCACTAGCTGTCCATAATTTCAAAGAGCGGTGGGAAATTCGTCAGGATACACCATTGCACGGAAACGAAATCAGAAGCCAGAAAAACCACTTTGCTTGGTTAGGATCTCTCCCTCCTGACCAAAAGACTAAATTTCTTAATGACTTAACGAGGACTAATAGGATGCCCGATCATCGTTCATGGCTGCGTAGTGTCACGAGAAGGCTATTTCAACCGTTACCTAGACAGGTACGGTGCTGACACGTGGGAAATGATGCGAAGCTCTCTTTCTATTGTGCTTGAAAGAGTTGGTAAGTTTGTCGATGCGAATGATGGGAAAGCTATGATTTTCTTTGAGAAAGCGGGGAAAAAAGAAGACAAGCTCATCATGCAATACTTCCGTGAGTTAAGGGAAAACGGTTCTCCGTTCAATCAATTAACATCCAGCAAGTACGATCCATTGGAATCTGAACAGCTTCAGAGATGTCTGTCTGGGATAGATGGGAAAACAAAAAAGAATCCGATTCTACAGATAGCCGATTTATGTCTTAACCCTATAGCAAAGTCGAAATATAAACCTGACAATAGAGCTTTTCAAGCCTTGCGCGATGCAGGTAGACTTGTCGATTCCAACCTCAGCGAATACGAAGTTTCTCGATTGGGCATCAAATACTATTGCTTTGATAAACCTGTTTAAAACACAAAAACCGCCTTCGGCTTTCTTTCAGAAAACATAGCGGTTTGGTTCGGCAGTCGTACGACTACCCCTGGGCTGTGCCCTCTCTAACGATATCTAATATAGACGAAAACGTCAATTGGGTCGCTACCACTCATACCCTCCATACGCGGCCTCACTCCACTTGATAGCATTAGGCTGCTTCTGCCTGTAGGTGTGGCCTTGCGCCTCGCTGTAGCTGTCTAACTCACCTTTGTGCTCATTCATCCAAGGCGTAATCATCTTGGGTGAACTGCGCAAAGCCTCAATCTGTGGCGCAAAAAGTTCCAGCAACCTTGCGTCGCCAACTACAATAGGCTCGCCGCCTGGGAACCCCATTTCTTGAACCCTAATGTCGCTAAGCCCTCCTCCATCTGCTTCATACATCGTGACAGAAGCCGAGTAGACACCGCCTGATTCTATAAACCAGACACTTGCACTTGAGCCATCAGAAAGCCTAGCTTCCATCGAGTAAACGTCACCTTCAGATCGGCAAACAATACCAACATTCTCAATCGCCTCAACTGGCGTAAAAACTCTAGACTGGCAAAGATCTTCAGGCCTAGCGATCGCCTCTCCACCAACACCAAAAATAGACAAAGCCGCGATCGCTGAAACCAATAATTTACGCATAATATCTCGGGTATAGTTGCTCAAGACTACAGCGGCAGGCGATCGCGCTCAGCACGTCTTCACGATGGCTTTAGGCCGCTAAACCAAAGCTTAACGGAGCCCCCAAAGTCAGGTAAGCGATCGCCTCGTAGTGAAATAATTTGCCTTTGCTGTGGTGTTCGGCTCTAAGTCTATAGTGTGGATGAAGTGCTGATGTAGAAGCGATGTGGTGCTGATGCTGCTTCAAAGTATTTCTGCTGTTTACCTAGCTTTTGTCTGGATAATAAGAAGCCTCCTGTACAGATTCATCTCATTATTTTTCCTCTGACACAATAGTCCGGACAGAAAAGCGAGAGAGATAGCCAGGAAAGCTATTCAGTTCTAAGGTTTAGTTAACACAACAAAAACCGAATGAATAGCTATGCTATCTATAATACCGGGTCTACTGCGAAAAGTAGGCCATTTAGCAAACCCCGCCGCCAATTCTTGCTGAGCCTGTTTGCGACTATCTACGTGGTGTGCAGGAAGGTAAACTTCATGAATATGAGTCGTTACAGCGCCCTGTCGGAGCGCACCTATCGGCGACACTTTGCAAAGCCCTATGCGTTCATGAGCTACCCCTGTTAAGGTGACCACTTGTACTAGCCGATTGTAATATGTAGGCAAGTACAAATCAGGTGTCGAGGTCTCAATGCCTGTTATCAGGAGGTTGTAGCCCCATGATTGGCGCCATCTTTGAGCAATTCATCGAAGCCAGTCCGGTCAGCGTGATGGTTCGCGCGTTGATGGAACGGATATTTTGCGCCGATAATCTTGACGAGTTGTTTGAGGAAAATGCCGAGAAGCAATATACCAGAGAACTATTGTTTTCGAGTGTTGTTGGGCTAATGAGCCTTGTAGTCAGCGGGATTCATCCATCAGTGAATGCCGCGTACAAAGCGCTAGAGAAGCAAATCGGGGTGTCTAAACCGGCGCTGTATGGCAAGCTCAACGGGCTATAACCTGGAATTAGCCAAGCGTTGGTGCGCTATGTCTATGCAGAATTGGCTCCTTTGGTCAAAGTCTTAGGATTATCTGAATCGACTCGCTTACCGGGCTATCGCATCCGGATAGCCGATGGCAATCATTTGGGGGCAACCGAGCATCGGCTAAAGCCATTACAAGCAACTCGCTCAGGGCCGCTACCTGGCCAATCGATTGCCGTACTTGACCCAGAGCAGCACCTCGTGACAGATATCTTCTTGTGCGAGGATGCCCATGCGCATGAAGGCACGTCCCTAGCACTACGACGAGTCGTCATCAAGCTGGCTAAACCGACCCGTCATGGCGATAGCGAAGTCGCTGTTTTCACGAACTTACCGAGCACAGTAGCGACCGCGTTATTGGTCGCTGAATTGTATTTAGAGCGCTGGAGTGTCGAAAAGATGTTTCAAGTGGTTACCGATGTCTTCTCCTGTGAGCTGAACACCTTGGGTTATCCTAGGGCCGCCTTATTTGTCTTTTGTATGGCGGTCGTTGCTTTCAATATCCTATCGACGCTCAAAGCTGCTCTCAAAGCCGTTCACGGGGCTGGCAAAATTGAGACAGGCTTATCTAACTTCTATGTCGTTGAAGAAGTCCAAGGGACTTTTCGCGGCATGATGATTGCGCTCCCAGCGCCTGAATGGAAGCCATCTGAGCAAATGGCAATTGAACCGTTTGCCGATATCTTGAAAGCGTGGGCCAAAAAAGTTAACCTTAAACGCTTCCAGTCCTCGCCCAGAGGCCCTAAGAAGACCGTCAAAAAGAGCAAATATGACCCCAAACATCCCCACGTCTCGACCGCTCGTCTGCTAAACCAAAACAAGAACAAACGTTCACCTTAACAGGGGTACTTACCAACTCTTAAGCATTCTATCCCAAAAGTCTTTCTTTTAGGGTATGCATGAGATAAGCCCATCCCTAATAATTTAGAGATGCGCAAGCTTCTAACACGCAGAAAATTTTAGATTGAACATTTAGCCTGATAATTTTCTTAGCCATTAAATAGCTTGGCCATCACACTGCTGGCGTAATTCCTAAAGGGAGAAACGAATGCCATCTGAGAAGTCAGCACTTACCGCTGAGAAACTCACCACCAAGAAACTGACAGTGACAAAACTGCGCTTGCCTGTTGTGTTGCTAGCCATTGTCGCAATTATCTTAACGGTAGCAGCCTTGCGTGCTATCCGTCCGGTTGCAATGCCACTGACATGTGCTGTGTTGCTCGCAATTTTAGTCAATCCACTGCGCAACTGGCTAAGTAAAAGGCTGCCGCGATGGTTGAGCTTGATGATTATACTCGCCGTTTTAATCGCTGTCTTCGGCGCTTTTGGAGGCATTTTATCGCTCAGCGCTGAGCAGGTGGAACCTCAGCTATCGGGCTATGCTGAACGGCTTCAGCAGCTATGGCAATCTTTATCTACTTACCTTAGCAGATGGGGAATCTCTATTGATACGACGTCATTGCAAAACAGCTCAGCTTGGCGAGACGTATTAGGCAGAGCAATTGGTGGTGGCAGAGCAATTTTAGGCAGTGTGAGTTTATTTATTTTGATTGTCTCTTTGCTGGCACTGCTGCTGTTGGAAGTTGATGAGTATCGCGATCGCACTCAAAATGCCTTCTCCGCCTCAACTAGCAATCACCTCATCAATGCTCTGGCTAGCATGAGCCAAAAGCTCCGCCGATACTTTACAGTAATGACCTTCACCAGCGTGCTAACGGGTGGGCTTACCCTGCTGTGGTGCTGGATACTGGGCGTAGAACTCGCCTTGGTATGGGGACTGCTCGCTTTTGTATTGAACTTTGTGCCGACGCTGGGTTCTGTGATTGCAGCCATTGTTCCAGCCCTGGTTGCCTTGCTCTTACAAGGCCCGGTTAAAGGGCTTACGCTTTTAATTGGGTTGGCGATTATTCAGATGATTTTAGGAAACTTCGTCGATCCTAAGCTTCAGGGAAAATATTTAAAGCTCTCTCCCCTGGTGGCGCTCCTATCGGTTGTTTTTTGGGGGTGGGTGTGGGGCATTCCCGGCGCTTTTTTGGGCGTGCCCATAACGACTGCAATTATTCTGCTAACAGGCGAATTTCGCTCGACTCAGCCGATCGCCATTATGCTAGGTGACTCTGATGTACGAAAGCGTGAAAGGAAAAGTACGAGAAGGCATGAGGCATAGGGGCAGTTCTTTCAACACTATTCGACACCATACTGCTAAGAAAAATATTTCATAGGATGGAAAGCCGATCGTTAGTACTTTGCTAATTTCTATAGAGATAGGTTTCCTTGTTTGCTATGTCTTATTCGCTAGGTCGCAGGGATCGCTACTGAAATTAATGGGCCAACGTGTATTATGTCTGATAGTTTTTTACTTAGCCGCGCATTGCTTCAGTTTGACAGCCAGTCAGACGATTTGATTGGTGAGATTTCCGCGATCGCACTCACTCCAGACGGCAGTTTATGGGCTGGTTCAGACGAGCTTTTAGCAATCGAGCGACTATCTCCTATTGCACCGGGCATTTACGCTCAGCACGAGCGATTCCATTCCGGAGACTTCATTGAGCTGTTTGATGCCGAATCGGAAATAGATATCGAGGGCATGGACTACTCCGAAAGGTACCTTTGGCTGATCGGGTCTCACAGCACTAAGCGAGATAAACCCGAAGGGGATGAGTACGAAGAAGACATTCAAAATCTCTCCGAAATAGAAGTAGATCCCAATCGCTATGTGCTGGCAAGAGTCCCTATTATTAACGGCCGGCCAGTTAAGTCTTACCAGCGATCGGATAGTGACAAAGATACGCTAACCGCCGCAGCGCTAGGTAAGACTGACAATCATAACCAGCTCATCGCCGCACTTTCAGAAGACAAGCATCTAGGCCCTTTTATCAAGGCTAGAATTCCATCTAAAGACAACGGACTCGACATCGAAGGACTCGCTGTCTGCGGTCAGCGCATTTTCCTAGGATTACGAGGCCCTGTGTTGCGTGGGCGAGCGATCATTTTAGAGCTTGAAGTGGAAGAAAAAGAACCCGGCACGCTTTCTCTTAAAGCCATCGGCGATAACGATGAACGGTATCACAAGCACTTTGTTAATCTGAACGGTCTCGGCATTCGAGAGCTTTGCCTGCACAAAGACAGGCTAATTATTTTGGCAGGGCCGACAATGGATCTTGAAGGTGCCATGCAGGTATTTCGGCTAGATGGTTTGCTAGAGCACCGCAAAAACACTATTTGGGAACAGACAGAAGATGCCTTTAGCGTATTGTTTGACCTGCCATTTATTCCGGGTGTGGACCACGCTGAAGGATTAGCCCTGACGCCCTGCTTGGGCTACGACACAGCGCTAATGATCGTTTACGACTCGCCCTGCGACGAGCGACGCCCTGACAAAAAGTCTCTGTTTGTAGATATTTTCCGCCTGCCAAATGCGTGATGAAACGTATAATCAATTAGTTTGCCTTCTAGCAGATGTCTAGTTCTGCTAGATTGAAAAATCTTAATAAATGCCTGGAAAATAGTTCTTGACGACGGCGATTAGTCTAAATCACTCTCTTCCGTAGGGTTCTAGAACAATAAAAAACGCTGAATATCTTCGATGGGTCGGGAGATGTCCGCTCAACTTTACAGCGATCAATGAAATAAAGATTTCCCCTCTACAGGGTTTTAGGCTTCGACTTTGAAGAAAAGTATACTGACCCATTGAAGAATATGCTGCCATACTTTAGAGTCTCCACATCAGCTTGACCAAATTACTCCCGCTGTTTGCAGTAGATAAATTACTGCAAAGGCGGCAAAGAAAATGCCAGCTAGTATCGTCCCCCAAAAGCTAATCGCTGACGGACGCAACTCCTTGGGTAGCAACGAGTGGTTTAAATAAAGTGTGAGTCCAACCACGACGGGAATATGTGCAGCTTCAATAGTGCCTGCTAGCTGCAAAAGCCCGACCGGTTCACCAACAAACAGGTATACAGTAGCCGTCACCCCCGTTAACAACACAATCAAAAGTACCTTTTGCAAAAATTTTTCATTAGCCCAGCGGCTCTTCACCTGGAACCGCCGCATAATAATGCTGCCACCATCAGCAAGTAGCCGAGACCAGCCGTCCTGATTGGTCAACGTAGTTTGCCAAAAACCGATAAAGACAGCCGTAATCATAAAACAGTAGCCAACAGAACCCCATACATCGCCCAAAAGTTGGTCTAACACTTTAGCAACCTCATTTTCAGCAGGTACGACTCCCTCTGGTTCCAAAAGCTCTGCGCCCAAAATGAGAAACGCTGTTACGTTGACCACTCCACTGTCACCTGACACAGGTGAATATGCAAGGGTACTGTCTGAATTAACCAATCAGGCTAATGCCAAAGGCGTACAGACTGAATTCTTTCAGAAAAGCGGTGAACCAGGAAAGGTCATCTGTGAGCTAGCTGATACCGAAAAAGCCGATCTGGTTATTGTTGGTAGCCACGGACGCAGAGGTTTAGGAGAGTTTTTAGTTGGCAGCGTTAGCAACTACGTTATGCATCGTGCCCCTTGCTCGGTGATGGTAGTGCATGAGCTGGTACAGGCAGACAGCCTTCCTAGAGAAAAGATAGCAGAGACTTCTGTGGCGTAAAAAGGGCTGTTCTCGCAAAGGCTTCACATTATAGATCTACAGTCAGTTGTAACAACATCCAGGAGCTAATCCCCCATGAACGTTTGTATTTGCTGCCAACAGTCTCTGCTGCGACACATTAGTCAGGGTGATGTTTATTGGTATTGTTCTCATTGTCGTCAGGCTATGCCCGGTGTTGAGATAGATATTGCCAGACACATTTTTAGAGAACAGACAAAAGCGAGCCTTCAGAAACTAGAGCCTTGTTCCTCTTTAGTTCGAGCGACTAACTTGCATTTTGATAGTTGGCCTTAGCCTGCCAAACTTTAGCGGCTTGTGGATAGTGAATTTCCATACAGCGATCGCAAATGCTGTGAGTCAGCTCAGCTTCAGAATTCTGCTGGATAAACTGTTCAATGGATGACCAAAAGCCATCATCGTTACGTACTCCCTTACAGTGGGAGCAAATAGGCACTAGCCCGTCCATCAGTTCTATCTTCTCCAAAGCATCGGCGAGTTGAAGGGAAACTCGTCGGTACTCTAACTGCGAAACGACCTGACGAGCCAGTGCCTTTAGCTGTTCTTGCTGACGGTCTGACAGTTCTCTGGGCTGATGATCGATTACGCAGAGCGTTCCTAGTGAGTAGCCATCGGAAGTGGTAAGAGGGACGCCTGCGTAGAAGCGAATGTCTGGGGCACAAGTAACTAACGGGTTTTCTACAAATCGCTCATCCTCACTCGCATCATTGACCACCATAATGTCTGTATCTAGTATGGCGTGGGCGCAAAAGGAAACATCGCGTGTGGTTTCGCTGGCACTCAGCCCCACTTTAGACTTAAACCACTGACGGTCTGAATCGACAAGGCTAACTAATGCAATCGGCGTACCGCAGATGAAAGCGGCCAAGGCTGTGATGTCATCGTATGTTTGCTCAGGATGGGTATCTAGTATGTTATACGCCTTGAGCGCTTTAAGCCTATCAGACTCTTGAGAAGGCGGTTTAGCTTTCATAATGAGGTCTACGACGATTCAGTGCCTAGCTTTATCATTCTATCTGTACTACCCGAGCGTAAACGTTAATACAATATTTAGCATGGTGTTTGGTTATGATACATTGTGACTTAAGATCTGTGTAATGGGGCATTTCGACGGGTCGATTTGGGCTATGCCGATACAACATCACTAGCTGAGAACTGAGAAGTCAGTAATAGCAGCACCAGCAAAAGCAGCGGAACCAGGACTCGCTTTGATAGTAGCTCTGGCCAAACATAGTTTGAGTGTGGGTGAAACATCACTATCTCCTTTTCAAAGGCTATTGCTATTGTAGGGACAGAATTTGAATGAACTATGAGGGTTGTTGTTTACGATGTGCTTATATCAGGCTGGCGATGCACATAGTTTCCTCACTCTTTGATCGTAAGATCGATATCAAGATCAATAGAAGATATGCAGTTAGAAAAACAATAATTCTTACTCGCGATTAAGGAGACAAATTTCATGACACTTCAACAGATAGGGCTACAGCAACTGCTACATGAATACAACCAGGGAGATCGCACCTTTTCGGGTATTACTTTGCCAGGAGCCTCTTTTCCCGAAAAATATTTTGTTGGCATCGACAAAATATCTTGTTGGCATCGACTTTACCCGCTGCGATCTTAGCGGCGCGGATTTTACCCATAGTGACCTAAGCCGTGCTCAATTGGGTGGAACCAACCTCACAGATGCTGAACTTGCTGGCACTACCCTCGACGGGGCCAACCTCCAAGACACAAATTTAATTGGGTCTAACTTACAGGGCGCGAGCCTGATCGGGGCTAATCTCACAGGCGCTGACTTGCGGTTGGCTAATTTAAGCGGCGCTGACCTGCGCGGTGCCGACTTGTGCGAGGCCAGGGTAAGCGGAGCGATTCTTCAAGATGTCGATCTGACTGGCGCTCGGATGGATGCCAGTGAGCTAGAAGCTACGGACTGCGACGGCGCAATTCTAGATGGATTGAATGCAGAGGTAACCTGCGAGGTTCATATAGAGTCAACGCAATGGGTTTTTTGGGGTGCTCACGCTTGTTCCGTAGCTCAGTAGCGACTGCGACTGTAGCGACAACTCTTTTAACAAGCAAACTTTAACAGGTAAACGGAAGCCTACTGACTGCGGTTAGTAGGCTTCTATAATTGTGGGGTTCTGATAGTGCTCGGAGCTAAGAATCTTGCAAGGCATCTCTAATGGGCAACGCTAGTAGCAATTTTTCCTCGAACGTTTCTTTGTTCGAGATATCGAATAGCTTCTGGCACCTGCTCTAATGAGCAGCATCGATCAACAGCGGCCACAATTTGCCTGGACTCGATCATTTGCTTCAATGTAAGCAGATCATCCCGGTTCGGTTTCAAAGCTAAGGTTCTTATTCTTCGATGCATTATTTTCTCTAATAAAAAGCCGAGGAACATCACCTGAAAAAAGCGGCTGCTCGCGCCTCCAACCAGGACATAAGTGCCGTGTTTTGTTAAGATAGCTCCGTAGTCAAAAACAGAACGGTAGGCAGCTGCATCTACGATTAGATCGTATAAGGGCACTTCTTTTTATGATGTCTATTTGCATGTAGTCGATGACGCGATCTGCTCTGAGCGATCGCACCATGTCCACCTTAGCTGAGTGGCACACCGCACTCACCTCAGCGCCAAAAGTCTTTGCAATCTGTATAGCGAATGAACCCACGCCGCCCGACGTACCTACAATCAAAACCTGCTGACCTGGCTTAAGCTATCCGACGTCTCGCAGGCTTTGCAAAGCCGCCATCGCAGAGGTAGGTACAGTAGCCGCTTCTTCAAAGGTCATGTTTGTCGGCTTTGGTGCCAGATTATTTTTTCTTGTGCGAGCGTGTTCAGCAAAGGCACCGAACCCATCTTCTGATAGGTCGCCGAACACCTCATCACCAGGCTTGAAGGACGTGATATTTTTACCAACCTTCTCAATCTGCCCTGCGATATCGGTGCCGAGCGTATGGTTTTTAGGCTTTAGTAACCCACCAAAAATAAGGCGAATGAGGAAAGGGGTGCCCCGCATTAGATGCCAATCGCCTGCATGGACGTTAGAAGCGCAGATACGTACCAGCGCCTCATCAGCTTTAACAATGGGTCTGTCCAGATCTGCTAGAGTCAAAACATCTGGCGAGCCGTGCTCAAATCGGTAAATAGCTTTCATTGTTCGGACTCCCGTGGGCTTATGTTTGTCCAACAGAGGAGCAATCCCATAGAGCTAACGCTGCTGGTTGTTCAAAAGTCTATGGGAAAACTATATGATATTCGTGTGGATTGACCAACAGCCAAAGCGTATCAAGAACAGTCTGACCAACCTAACAGTGCGCGAATTTGGCTGGCGATCGCCTCTGGTTCAAAAGGCTTCAAAATCACACCTGCACCCAGTGCTTCTAGCGCCTTACGCTCAACCTCTCTAGCCTGCGCCGTAAGGAAGATAATCGGAATTGTTTGCGTTGAGTCCTGGGCTTTAAGCTTATGAAAGAGCGAGATTCCGTCTATGTCAGGCATTTTTACATCTAGCAAAATAGCCTCGGGTTGTTTTACCTCCGCATCTACCAGGCCTTCCATTCCTGAAGACGCTAGCAGTACCTTCCACCCAGCCGTAAACTCTAGCGCTGCTTTCAAAATAACTCTGATACCTTCTTCGTCATCGATAACTAAAACTGTTCGGCTCACAATATATATCCCCCCTAACCTCGAATCTCTTCTTGCTGGTAAATGCCAGTACTCACGGTTCGCTCAAAATTAGACAAGGTTGAATAAATTACCCGGAAAGAGATAGATAGATGTCGTCCGCAGCCCTCAACAACTGCAAAATGCGCTGCTGTCGTTCAGATAAGGCAGAGAGAAAATA
>JBHYED010000063.1:0-11977 GCA_051860365.1 Phormidesmis sp. | reverse complement strand
GAAAATGGCCCCGCGCCTGGACGGCCACCATTCCCAGTCATCAGATGCAGATTAATGATAGTGCGAACCTTAGCTGTCCCTTCTGTAGACTGGTTCACGCCCATCGACCACAGCGAAAGCACGCGTTTAGACTCAGCCCACATTTTCGCAGCTTGTTCTACTTCATCAGGCAAAATGCCGCAAATTTCAGACACTCTATCGGGCGGATATTGATCAACAATCTGAGCGTATTCAGTAAATCCATCCGTACAGTAGTCAATAAAAACAGGATCGTGCTTGCTCCAGCGAATGAGTAAGTGGGCAATGCCGTTCAGCAAAGCAATATCAGTTCCTGGCTTTATTGGCAGGTGCAGGTCTGCATCTTTTGCCGTAGCCGTCCGGCGCGGATCGACCACGATTAGCTTTACTCTCTTGTTCTTTTTATGATGCTTTCTAAGCCGATTGAACACAATGGGGTGGCATTCAGCCGTATTAGTGCCAATGAGAAAAGCACAGTCGGTTTGTTCCAAATCGTCATAACAACAAGGTGGGCCGTCGGAGCCAAAGCTTTGAATATAGCCCGCAACCGCAGACGACATGCATAAGCGAGAGTTCGCATCAAAGTTGTTGGTGCCAATGCAGCCTTTAATAAGCTTTTGAGCGGTGTAATAGTCTTCAGTTTGAAACTGCCCAGAGCCGTACATGCAGATGGAGTCGGGGCCACTCTGAGCAATAGAGTGTTGAATTTCTGATGTGATTCGGCTGAAAGCCTCGTCCCAACTAACAACTTTGAAGGACTGATCCAAAGTGTCTCGCATCATCGGTTGCTTCAGCCGATCTTTGTCGAGTGATTCGCCCACAGAAGCCCCTTTAATACACACCTGCCCTTTACTAGAAGGATGAGCGCGATTGCCCACTGCCTGCCAGATAGGCCTGCCCTCACTATCGCGGGTGACGCCTCGCCCTTTTCTGGCGGGCGGAAATACTTCTAAGCCACAGCCAACGCCGCAGTAAGGGCACAGTGTCTTTTCTGACAGTGTTTTTGAAAGTGGCATTAAAACCTCCTTTTAGAAGATGCGCTGTTATAGAGACGGGCTTTGCAGGAGCGATCTCATTGTCAGATTGCGCCTTTTGCGGACAGATAAAAGTTCTTAGGGCTACAGAAACGCTCTACAAAAAACGATAGGGGGCCCACTAACGCCCCCTATCGTTTGGATAAGTACTAAGGTTCCATACCAGCACTCACATCAACCAGTGGCCTTTGGTTAGCTGACCATGGATGGATTCGCGGGTGCTGTTGGCAAGGCAACTTCTCCACCGTGCGCCTCAGCAAAGGAGTTTGCAGGCTCATCTAGGAAGAATGCGCAGAGAAAGCCAACCACTAGACCAGCTACACCCAATACCTGGAAGAAGGCAGCGTTAGCCGCCGCAGTGCCTGCTGCTACGGCTGCCGGATCGACGCTATCGCCTGTTGGGACTAAGGTTTCTTTGAGCAACAACAGGATGGTGAGGTAGGCGATCGCACCCACGTTACCGTACGCACCCACGTTACCCGCAATCTGTCCGGTAATGCGAGACTTCACGAGCGGCACGAGTGCAAACGTTGCACCTTCTGCAGCCTGTACAAAGAATGAACAGGTCATTGTCAGCAGCACCGCAGCGACTAGCGGCCAGCCGCTACCCACCGTACTGAAGACTAAATAGGTTATACCCATTGCAATCAACAGCGCCGTCATTGTCCATTTTCGGCTGCCTATAGAGTCAGAAATGATTCCGCCGCCTGGGCGAGCCACTAAGTTCATAAAGGCGAAGCTAGCTGCAATCATTCCCGCGATCGCGGGGTTAAGACCAAACGTACCTTGGAAAAAAGCGGGTAAAATAGTCACTACCGCTAGCTCAGAGCCGAAGTTCACAATGTAGGTTAGCTCTAGTAGCGCCACCTGTTTAAACCGGTAGCGGTCTTCAGCGGTGTACTGCTTGCGGCCAGAGAGCAAATCTTTATTCACAGCCCAGCAGTTGTAAGACTGGAATGCATACAGTGCCAACAGTCCAATCCATGCAATGACCATACCGCTCAAAGAAAGGAAGTTCACTTTCTGCAAGCGCCAAGCAAGCACCATCAAAATGCCTGTAAGCGGCACGTTCATCACCATCAAAAACCAGAAATCGCGTGCGGTCGTGACTTCGATGCCGCGAGCGCTCTTAGGTTTGTTGTAAACCTTACCTGGTGGTGTGTCGGTTACGTTGAAATAGTAGAAGATGCCATACAAAGCAGCCACAATCCCAGAGCCAGCGATCGCAGCTCTCCAGTTGAGCACTTCACTGCTAAAAGTCATTCCTAGCACGACAAAAGGCTTAGCCTCGCCAAAGCTAAAGGCACCAGGCAAAAAGCTCAGACCCATCGCAATTAGAACCATGGTAAAAGCAGAGAAGGCAGAGCCAAAGTTACCCCAGCCGCCGTAGATGCCTTCAGCGGTGCCCACATCCTTAGGAGGAAACCACTCAGCGGTCATGCGAATACCAATCACAAAGCCCGCGCCAACAATACCCATGAGCAAGCGACCAATCACTAGCTGATTAAAGCCCGTTGCCGTTGCAAAAATTAAACAAGGAACAGCGGCATAGACCAGCAAGCAGGTGTACGTAATTCTAGGGCCAAACTTATCAAGCAACATGCCAATAATAATTCGAGCCGGAACCGTTAAGGCAATGTTACACAGGCCAATCGTGCCTGCTTGAGCGGGCGTAAGACCGAATTCCTGAATAATAGTCGTTTGAAATGGTGGGAAGTTAAACCACACTACAAATGATAAGAAAAAGGCAAACCAGGTCAGGTGAAGAATTTTATACCTGCCCTGAGTTGGTTTTGAAAACAACTCTCCGATCATCTTGCGCTATGCTCCTAAGTATAAATATACGCTGCACTTGATATGAGCCGGATATCAATCCGATTACATGCGTGCAGTGCTGTTTTAGCCTGAAGCCCAAAGGTTGCCGCCTTTAGGGCTTCTTTTTTGGCCTGACACCCTATTTCTCAAGGCTCTCTACAAAAAGCGCTTTTAAGCAAATAGCCGTCAGGCCAGGATTCTCGAGCCTGTTGAGTGAGTCAAATCGTCAGACCTTAGCGGTTGCACCAAACTTTTCTTTGAGCAAACCAGACACCACTTCCTGTAGGTCTTCGCAAGGAACGGCTTTCATAACCCGTTCACCAAGCTGAGCGTGCTTGCCCACCTTGCCGCCCATGTAAATATCTACGGCCTCAACAGACTTACCGTCTTTACGGGCCTTAGTGCCTAAAAAGCCGATGTCGGCAACCTGTGGCTGACCGCAAGAGTTAGGACACCCCGTCCAGTGCATCCGCACTTTTTGATCGACGTTCAGCATGGCGTCTAGCGATTCGGCTAAGGCATGGGCGCGCTGCTTCGTTTCAATCAGTGCGAAGTTGCAGAACCGGGAGCCCGTACAGGAAACCTGCGTGCGAACCAGAGAAGATGGGTTGGGAGAAAACTTTTGTACGGGTTCTTCTTGTAAGAAGGCTTCTAGGCGATCGCTAGGAATATTCGGAATAATCACGTTTTGCTCAACGGTCAGACGAATCTCTCCATTTCCGTATACTTCAGCAAGGCGAGCAAACTCAAACATATCCTCTGCATAAAAATGACCGACGGGCACATGCAGACCCACGTAGTTCAGGCCTTCCTGCTTTTGCGCGTGAACACCGAGATGATCGCTTTTGTCCTCTTCAGTAATGGCATCTTCTAGGGCAGCAGGCGCTAGCTTTTGACCCATTTGCACTTCGATCGCGGCGCGAAACTGCGCCAAGCCCATCGCCTCAATCAGCCACATCAGACGGGTCTGCTGGCGATTGCCCCGTGAGCCGTTGTCTCTAAAAACCGTCAGAATTGCGCGGCAAATTTCAACCACCGTATCGTCAGCCGGAACCCAGGCATCTAAGGGAATAGCAGAGTCGCAGCGGCGAGCAGAGAAGAAGCCGCCAACAATGACGTTGAATCCTAGTTCGGAATCTTCGGTGCCGTCTTTAAAGGCAGGAATAAAAGCAATGTCGTTAATTTCGGAATGAATTGAGTCTTCCCGACTGCCTTCTAATGCGATGTTGAACTTGCGCGGCAAGTTTGTGAACTCGTAGTTGCCTTCACCACTGTTGGTGATCATATCTTGAACTTTACGCACCAGTACCTGCGTGTCGATCAGCTCAGTAGCAGCAATACCTGCCACCGGAGAACCGGTGATGTTGCGCACGTTGTCCATACCCGACTGCATAGAAGTGATATCGGCCGCTTTAAAGCGCTCGAAAATACCAGGCATATCTTCCAGGCGGACGCCTCTTAGCTGTAGGTTTTGACGGGTTGTAATATCTGCACAACCGTCATCGCCGTAGCGTTCCACAATTTCAGCGAGGATACGCATTTGCTCACTGGAGAACACACCGTTTGGCGCTCTCAGGCGCAACATAAATTTGCCAGGCGTGACTTCTCGATAAAAAATGCCCAACCATTTTAGGCGGCCTGTCAGGTCTGTTTTATCGACGGCTTCCCAACCCATCTCAGCGAACTTATCAAGCTCGCCTTTGACATCTAAGCCATCTTTTTCAGCTTTATACTTTTCAAATTTATTCTTTTTTTCTACCTTTTCAGCAACGCTTGAGAGTGTAGACATGCCGTATCCAAATTATTAGTAACTGAGTCTAAAGTTCGATGGTAAAAACGAAAGTATCTCAGGACACACAAAGAGTGTGGAAGAAAGGGGCAAATGCGCCAATTAAAACATTCAATGAATGCGTTTAATTAATGCACTTACCGACCGCGCTTATAAGGAACCGTTTTAGGGATTTGTTCAACTCATGTGCTGTGTGAGTTGCCATCAGAATATGGAAAATTCACATAGCAGTTTGTATTGTTGGCTACGGTTTTTGATGGTTTAGTAGAATAGGTTGCAATAGCTGCATGATCGCTATGCATAAGCTACAAAAAGCTTGTAGCTCAGCAATGTGTTAGTCCGTAGTATTGCTGCGAAATGGCTTCGTCACTTATCAGTAAACGTATTTCCAAGATAGAATTGCTAGCGTTGATTGTCTTTTTGAGTGAAGAATCTGTAGCGCTCACACGTCTGTCATGGTGAGGAATTTCTAAGGTCTATGTCAATTGCAAAGGGTATGTCTACATCTGACTTGGAAATCAGCTCAATTTATATAAAAGAGATAGCGGTGGCGATCGCGCAAATTACTACAGGCGACTTTCAACACAAGTGGGACAGCGTTCGCTACTTTCGGAAGCAGTTTGAGCACTGGGGCGATCGCCCTATTCCCTACTTAATTGATCGCCTTAACCACAGCACAGATCCTGAAAATCAGTGGTTTCTTATTCGCGCCCTTGGCCAATATGACCATCCTATTGTGGTCGAGACGCTGGCTAGCTTTTTGGTCGCTACGCCGGTCGAAGACTTACAAATAGAGGTGACTAAGGCGTTAACGCAGCTAGGAAATGGTGCGATCACCACGCTCACCCAGCTCATAGAGCATCCCACCACAGAAAAAAGAATCCTAGCTGCACGCGCCCTTTCAAAAATTCGTAGAGGCGACGTCATTGAGCCCTTACTAAGCATTGCTAGCGCCTCAAACTCACAGCTCAGATTAATTGCAACTGAAGCGCTTGGCAGCTTTCACGATTCGCGCATTACCGCTGTGCTGATAAATGCCCTCAAAGATGAATCTGACATCGCCATTGAAGCAGCTCGCGCACTCGGTCGCCGATCAGATTTGCTAACCACGACTGACTTAGTTAGCCCCTTACAGCAAAGCTTGTTGAGAACAGACGAGGCGATCGCTAAGGAAAGTGCGATCGCTCTCGGCAGACTCGGCACCGAACCCTGCACCGTAGTCCTTGGCCAGTTTCTCACACAGCCCGCTCCAATTCGCGTAAAAGTCGCCGCCGTCCGCGCTCTGAGCTGGCAAAACACCCCCTCTGCCGTACTCTATTTAGCGACAGCCTTCGAGAGCCCTGTGCCCTTAGTGATGCCAGCCATAAAGCAAGAAATTGCCAGAGCCCTCGGCCAAACTCACGCCGCCGCACTCAAGCCGATAGCAGCCAAACCCCTAATTGCTTGGATTAAAGCGATCAACGCTGAGTCTCCATCACAGGTGGCAAATCTTTCTCATATAGAAAATACGTTCACGCTCAAGCAGTCTGTTATTTCTGCGCTTTCTCGAATCGGCTCTACCGAAGCGGTAAGCGCCCTTAAGCCATTGTTAGTCGATGCCGACGCTCGCATTCGTATACATGTCATGAGCGCGCTAGAACAAATTTCGCCCAAGCCGTATTAAGAGGATTGGCTTAGGGCAAAAATGGTCTAGGCTGCCGTAGCAATCCCTACAAAATGAACTCTAGCCGCGCACTACAGTTGTAGAGTCGGTTTTCAGTGTGCATTTTTCATGCGTTTAGAGCAGCTACAGGCTTTTTTGGCCGTTGCAGAAACCGGCAGTTTTCAGGCGGCAGCACGTCAGTGTGGCGTGACGCAATCGACCATCAGCCGCCAGGTACGTGCGATAGAAGATGACTTGGGCGTGGCACTGTTTCATCGGACAGCGCAGTCTAAGCCGACACTGGCGGGCCGCAGCTTGCTACCTCGGGCCACACGGATATGTCGGGAGTGGACTCAGGCGCAGCAGGACATCAGTGACTTAGTGAATGGAAAACAAACGGAGCTGTGTGTATCGGGCATTCATTCGGTGTGCGCCTATTTGCTGCCGCCGATTGTGACGCAGTACTGTCAAGAGCATCCAGATGTACAGCTACGAGTGACTGCGTTGGGCAGCGATCGCGCTTTAAAAGTCCTCCGCGACGGCCTCGTGGATGTCTCCATCGTCATGCACAATCCGCTGCTCACCAGCAACCAAGAAATGGTGGTAACACCGCTATATGAGGAGCCAGTAGAGGTGCTAATGGCCGCCGATCATCCTTTAACTGAATACGACACCATACCCTGGGCAGAAATTGCCCGCTACCCACAAGTGGTCTTTAAAGATGGCTACGGGATGCAGCGAATTGTCCAAAGTCGGTTCAAAGATCAGGACAGAGATTTTAAAGTAGCCCTTGAGCTAAATACACTAGATGCCTTTCGTGGCGTGGTTCGTCAGGGTAGTATGGTCGCCTTATTGCCACAATCAGCGCTAGCCGAAAGCCATCGCGATCTATCTTTAGCGGTTCGGCCTACCTGCGCACCGACCCTGCTACGCAAAGTTGTGATGGTTACGACTCAAGACCGACTTTTAATTCCACCGATCCAGGATTTTTGCGACTTAGTTCAGCAGCGGGCGGGTCGCTATTTTGAGCAAACAAATGCACTATCGATATTGCCTGCTGCCAGCTAACGCTCAATTAGGTCTATGACAACCCTCCGCATACGGGTATCGCTTTGAACGACTTTTCAGCACTTCCACAACACCGTTCGTCTACAGCACCAGCAAAAGAGTCACCAGACGGCTCACTTGTTGACCAGTTTAGAGACTTGCTTAAAAAAGTTGGCAGCGGTACGCATACGTCTAAGTCACTGAGTCGGGAAGAGGCTGCGATCGCCACTCACCTCATGCTCACCGAAGCCGCCACGCCAGCCCAAATCGGCGCGTTTATGATTGCCCACCGCATCAAACGGCCCACGCCCACCGAGCTAGCCGGTATGCTCGACACCTACGACGTACTGGGGCCAAAGCTCACCGCCATTGAAAGCCCCTACCCGGTGACCGTTTTTTGCAATCCGTACGACGGCAGATCGCGCACAGCGTCGATTACGCCGCTCACTGCTTTGATTATGACGGCGGCTGACGCTCCGGTTGTGATGCCTGGTGGCAAGCGAATGCCCACAAAAATGGGGCTGCCTTCTATCGAGATTTTTCAAGGCCTCGGCCTTCACTGGGATCAGCTTTCACTCGACAAAGTGCAAGCTGTCTTTGCCCAAACTGGCCTTGGCATTACCTATCAGCCTGCACACTTCCCCCAGGCCGAAGCAATGGTGCCCTACCGGATGCAAATCGGCAAGCGCCCGACGTTTGCCACCGTTGAAATTATGTGGTCACCTTATGCAGGGAACAGCAATGTGGTGAGTGGCTATGTCCATCCGCCGACTGAAGGGCGTACTCAAGATGCTTTTACGCAGCGTGAGATTGCGTTTTTTACCACTGTGAAAGGTTTGGAAGGAAGCTGTGATATTTCGCGCGATCGCACTGGCATCATTTGTCTCAATCAGCTCAATGAAGGCACGCTTAAAACCGAACGGCTGCTGCTTCATCCTCGCGACTATGGCTTTGCAGGCGCAGATCCTGAGTTCATTCCGCTTGCAGATCTCATTAGACAGTATCAAGCAGCCCTTGCGGGTAAACCCAACGAAATCAGCACTTCAGCCGTATGGAACAGCGGCTTTTATCTATGGCGAGCTGGCCGCGTGGAAAGTATAGAAGCTGGATTTGAATTGGGGCGATCGCTGCTAACATCAGGTGCCGTCAGCGATAAGCTGCAATCTATTCAAACAGCTATTGATACTGCGGCGAGCATCCGTTAAATGAACACAGTCATTAGCTTCTAAGCCTGTGCCCTAGGACAATCTAAAATTAGTGGTCTAGCAAAATAATAAAGCGCACCGGAATATTACCGTCGGTCAAAACTTCTGCCATGGCGATCGCCCCTCTCATTTCCGTCATAGCTTGTACGCTGTGCGCCTTATGCACCTTGGCCACCTGCTTTATGCCCGCCTTAAACGTCGTCAAGTCCAAACAGGTTGCCACCGGATAAGCGACGCCTTTCAGCCGCTCCTTCACCCGCTCGCTACAGTCGTCAGGGATGGGCGGAAAATCACCCGCCTTCTTTGGCAGTGGTGAAAGGGTAGGGTTTTCCCACAGCAAATACTGATTAATCTTTGAGTCCTCAAACGTCGGGAGCTGAGAGAGCGATCGCCATCTCGAACCATCGTGAGCTTCCAAAATCACCGTTCGATATGTCGCCATTGTCTCAGTTGCCTCACGTAGCGTTTCCTTTTGACTAGCGCATCTTAAGGAATCACTTATCAGAAAGGATTCTATCGTAGCGATCGCCTAAAACCATCACCTCATAGCTCCATCTTCTTTACTTTCTCTCAGCTTTTCTTTTAGCTCTTCGCCAATTCTTCCGTCAGCATCTCCTCGTAAACCCGTGGCAGCAACGCCGACATACTATTATCCTCAATGCCATACCCCAGGCTCGTCCAAGTTCCAGACAGCATTTGCAACACCCTATTCACTTCCCCCTCCTGCAGTAATACCGACAAATCTGCCCCCCACACCGACGAATCAGCCAGCCAAGCGTACACGACCTCATCCTGATACACCGGCTCAAAGCTAGGCCGTTCCCACACCTCATACCAAACAGGCCGTTTCGGATGATACTTCTGCGCTTCTATCTCCCAAGTCGTGGTCAAAAATTGATAGCGCCCCGCTGCCGTCGTACAGTCATCCTGATTCGGCCCGTTCACAATTCGCACGCACTTATCCGGATGCACACTCAAGTCCTTCACCCGCTTACCGCCATACAGCAGCCGGTACGGATCTTTTGTATTCGATTCTGCCGCTGAAATTGTCCGCATCAGCGCTCGTAAATATGGATCGCCCCCGGCCATCTTCAGCGGCAGCGGCGAAGCAACATAGTCTGTCGCTCCCATCATCTCCAGCGCACTAGGCGAGTGTGACCAATGATGCAGCGTCCAGGCCACACCCAAAAACATCAGCATCGTTAGAAAGATCGGCCCTAGGTCATCAGCAACGCCTCTTTTAAGATTTTTGGAGGTTTCTTTTCGAGAAGTCTTACTTTGCGACAATGTTTGAACCAGACAAGTTGACGAGTAGAAATAAAACAACAGCGATGGCACTCGCTAAGCCAGCCTCTAAAGCGATCGCCCGCGCAGATCGAGTAGCATAATCATACTAACGATACGTCTATGAGCTGTGTTAGCTACATGGATTAGCGCAGTGTTTCCGCAGCAGTACGGTTCCTTTGGCGATCGCGTCCTTCATTTTCTTCCTCTTCACCTTCACTTCCTTATTTTCTCTATGTCCTCACTAGAATCTAACGAACGCCTAATGATCATCCTCATCTGCGTTGTGCCCTTCGCCGCGCTCGCCTACTGTGGGCTGGTCATTGGCACAATGCTCTCAGTTCCCTATGCTCGCAACCATTCCCTTATCTTCGGCGGTATTTTCGCCCTTATTCCACTCGTTACTGGCGCAGCCTTCTGGGTCGGCCCCTTCCGCAAGTAATCTATAGCTGCCATTGCATCAAGCGCACCACGTTACCCAAAATTCGATGCTTCAGCCAAGAGCGCCGTTGCCACTGCTTTAGGCCAATCTGCTCGCTGCTATTAAACCCTCGCTCAAACATTTGTTCAACATTGTCAAACAGCATTGGGCTGTTGGTCAAAATGTCTAGCTCATCGTTGTGCAAAAAGCTGCGGTAGTCAAAATTAGCGCTGCCCGTGTTAGCCCAGCTATCATCGACAATTAGCATTTTGGCATGAAGCATACTGGGCTGATATTCAAAAATCTGCACGCCTGCTTTCAATAAAGATCCATAGACTTCATAGGATGCGTAGTACACCGGCTTTTTGTCGCTAGCAACACTTGTTGTCAAAACACGCACGTCTATCCCATCTTGCTTTGCCGCAATCAGGAGCTTACGCGTACTTAAGTTAGGTAAAAAGTACGGGCTCGATAGCCAGATTCTGTGCCGGGCGCTCGCAATGAGCGTCTGCTTGAGAATTTCAATAGCAGAATCTCGATAGCTCGGCTTCGTACTAGCTGTTACAAGCATATGAATAGCTTTCTCACCAGAATCTTTCTCACCAAAATTCTTGTCGCTAACGTCTTTTTTACTGTGCTGAGCATTGGACTCTTGTTGTTGATGACTTTGCTTCTCGAAATCTCTCTTTTTTGTTGAAGGGTACACCGCGTCCATATCAATCGCGGTCACACCTGAGTCGCTACGATGTGCCTTAAGTCGGTGGCCCTGCCAATGCGTTTGAAATATAGCAGAGAGTACGCTAACGACCTCGCCCGTTAGCGCTAGCTCCATATCAAACCAAGGCCGGGTGTCATCCGATTTTTCGCTGCCGTCCCACAGATCAGAAATACCCGCCCCACCAATCAGGGCCCGCTTGCCATCAATGATGAGTAGCTTGCGATGTGTGCGTCCGGCAAAATTTGCAGGTGCACGCCAGTCAAATGGGTTGAATAGAACAACTTGCACACCTGCTGACCGTAGACGATGCCAGTATTTATTAGGGAGTGTTCTGGCACCAAAGCTATCAACAAGGAGCCGTACCTTTACGCCTTCGGAGGCTTTGCGGGCGATCGCACTAGCAAAATCCTGGGCTCGCTGCCCCGGCGTCATCATGAACGTTTCAAAATGAATACTGCATTGGGCGCTTTCTATCGCTTCTATTCGAGCTTGCTGAATATCTGGTGGGTCACCCCAAAAGTCAACGACCTCTCCAGTAGTAGAAAGAGAATCTGTTAGGCTTTTGACGACTAGAGCAAAACGAGGATCGGTAGGAGCGATCGCATTGTCGATGTGCATGAGCGATCGCCATCTAAACGCACCTCGAATATACAGGCTGAGTAGAAAGATAATAACTAGCAAAAAAACAGCAGCTAGCAACCAAGTCAAAACATCAACAGCTATTCCCATTTCCAGTTCCTGCGCTTAGCATTCTCGTTACAGCGCCTTGCTCAGGCAAACTCAGTGTATGGCTCTTAGTCCAATAACTGACAACAGGCAAAAGGCATAGATTTAGGCAAAAGCCGGTGTTTTCTCTTGATGCTATCGAAGCAGTTGAGTAACTACTCAGGCTGGGATATAGGAAAGATGGGATCGTCGGTAAAGGTGCTTCTGAGTGCTTCAAGAATGGAGAGACCCTGTTTTCTCAACGTCGAAATATAGCCGCGAATACGACAGAACTGCTG
>JBHYED010000062.1:0-13325 GCA_051860365.1 Phormidesmis sp. | reverse complement strand
ATTTTCCCGACGTATTTGAGTGGATGCTAGAACAGGTCGGTGATTTGCCCATGCCCCGGAAGTCAGCTAAAGCACGTTCGCTGACTTCCTTATACGTAGACGGTTTTTCGGCTTAAGTTGATACCCCCTGCTGAAGCAGATCTCAATCATCTGGCTGGCTGGCTGAAAAAAGAGATGGATGATGAGGTATTTTATACCGATTCTTTACCCACGGCGTACAGCGATGCGCAGCGGTTCAAGGCGGTAGGTAGCGGACTGCTAGCAGTTTCTATTTCCAAACAAAGCTACGTAATGTGGTTCCGCCCAGAAGTGATTCAAACCGTGAACTGGGGCGGCGATCCTAACAATGCCTATGCACTAGAGGAAGCCGCAGACGGATTAAAACTTTCGCCCAGACAGTCATTTTCGCTGTGGAAAGAGACGGTAAAGCTGACTTCCCTGCCGTGGAAAACGGTCGAGATTCAGGCTGTGATGAGATTGCGCAAGGCGATTGTCAATATTGTGCTGAAGCAGGCAGAAGAATTGGCACTGCTAGCTCAGGACTTGGGCCGATCCAACGCCGAGCTAAAAAAGTTTGCTTATGTGGCCTCTCATGACTTGCAAGAACCGCTCAATCAGGTTTCAAACTTTGTTCAGCTCTTAGAGATGCGCTACGGCAATAAGCTCGACCAAGACGCTAAGGAATTCATTACCTTCGCAGTCGAAGGTGTTGGCCAGATGCAAACGTTGATTGATGATGTGCTGCTGTATTCCAAGGTCGATATTCAGGGCGTAAACTGCACTTTGACAACGGTAGAAGATCCTCTAAATCACGCGCTGAGAAACCTGAAAACTAGGCTAAATGAAGCAGGCGCAACCCTTACGCATGATGAAATGCCGACGCTAGTGGCTGATAGTACTCAGCTCATGCAGCTATTTCAAAATTTGATTGGGAATGCCATCAAGTTCAGACGCCCAGAAACGCCGTTGACTATTCACATCGGCGTAGCGCGACAGGAAGATAGCTGGCTCTTTACGGTGCAAGACAATGGCATCGGTATTGACCTTCAGTTTACAGAGCGCATCTTTATTATCTTCCAGCGTTTGCATACCCGCGATGAGTATCCTGGCTCGGGTATGGGATTGGCTATTTGCAAAAAGATTGTGGACTGCCATCGAGGACATATTTGGATTGAGTCAGAGGTAGGTAAGGGTGCTAGCTTTAAGTTTACGTTGCCAGTGGGAGGCCGCGATCGCACACATGTCAAAGGAGCCAGAACGCAAGACTATTTTCTTGATAGAAGATAACCAGGGCGATATCAGGCTGATTCAAGAAGCCTTTAAAAGCACAGGCACACCTTGCGAGGTAGCCGTTGCCAGAGATGGGGTAGAGGCAATGAGACGGCTGCGGGAAAAAGGCTTTGGCCAAGTTCAGCAGCCGGATCTGATTCTGCTAGATCTTAATATGCCAAAAAAAGACGGTCGGGAACTACTGGCAGAAATCAAAGCCGATCCAGACCTGAAACATATTCCTGTTGTTGTTTTAACTACGTCACAAAACGAGGAAGACATCTATGATTGCTATAATCTGCATGTCAATTGCTACATTACCAAGTCTAGAACCCTAGCCCAACTGTTCACTATCGTTCAAGGAATCGAAGCGTTTTGGCTCAAGACAGCCGCACTTCCCAGCTAAATGGCCGGTCAGACAGCCAGTCAAACGGCCAGTCAGGCAACCGGTTAGGCAACTTCTTAAGCTGTTCTCTTGAGACCAAGACCGGCAAAGCAGACGTGCGCGTACTGCTGATTGAAGATAGCGCGGCAGATGCAAGACTGATAGAGGAGTTTTTAAAAGGAACGCTACTATATCAGTTTCGGCTAACTCACGTTGAGCGGTTGAAAGAGGCGCTACAGCGCTTGAAGACGACCGCCTACGAAGTCATTTTACTTGACCTGACGCTTCCAGATAGCGCGGGGCTTGTTTCGTTAGAGCAGCTATTGACGTCAGCCCCTAGCATTCCGGTGCTGGTGTTAACGAACAATAATAATCCTGAGCTAGCGATGGAGGCCGTGCGTCGAGGTGCGCAAGACTTTTTGGTCAAGCGACAGATTAACCATGATGTACTGGTGCGATCGCTCCGGTATGCCATAGAGCGCAAGCAGCAGGCCGAAGCCTTGCGATATGCAAATGAGGCGCTAGAATCTCGGGTGCAGGCCCGTACCCAAGAACTGGAACTCGCCAACCAGCATCTTAGACAAGAAATCATTCACCGGCAGGCTGTACAAGAGCGCCTTGCGCTAGCAAAGAAAGCCGGTAAAATCGGTATCTTTGAGTGGGATATTCATGCCGATCAGATGCACTGGAGCAGCGAGCTAGAAACGCTGTACGGCGTCTCTGCGCAAGACTTTGATGGGCACTGCGATTCATGGCTAAATATGCTCTGCGAAGAGAGCAGCACCAAAGTTAAAAAAGAGCTTTGGCAAGCAGTGACCTTAGGAAAGGGGCTAGACACTGAGTTTAAGGTTATTCATCCCAAAGGGGATCGCTGGCTCGTAGTGAAAAGTGCCTTATTTAATAGCGACGATGGTAAGCCTGCCAGAATGCTGGGTATCCACATGGACATCACTGATAAAAAGCAGCTAGAGGCTCAGTTCCTGCAAGCACAGCGGCTAGAAAGCTTAGGTGCGCTGGCAAGCGGCATTGCCCACGACTTGAACAATATTCTGACGCCCATTTTAGGGGTAGGGCATCTATTACCTTTGATGATGCCTGAGATGTCTGAGCAAGCCGCAAAAATGGTGGACACCCTCAATTGCAGTGCCCAGCGCGGGACGAAGCTCGTCAGACAAATTGTCTCATTCGCCCGCCACAGCAGTGGCTTTCGGCAAACGATTTCTATCACCGAGCTACTGAGCGAAATCGAACGGATTGTAGCGCAAACACTGTCATGTTCTATCACGATAGACCTAAGGACGCCGCCCAATCTGTGGCTAATAGAAGGAGACGACACGCAGCTCCACCAGGTATTCATGAACCTGTGTGTGAATGGTCGCGATGCTATGTCTGCCAATGAATCAGCCGGTGGAACGCTACTGATAGAAGCGAAAAATCTGCTAGTTGATGACTTACACCAACAGATGCATTCCGGCATTTCTCTGGGGCCACATGTTGTCGTCACTGTAACGGATACAGGTGTCGGCATGCCCGCAGAAACGCTACAGCGAATTTTCGACCCCTTCTTCACAACCAAGCCACCTAGTAAAGGAACCGGACTAGGACTAGCGGCAGTGACGGGCATTGTAAAAAGTCACGGTGGTTTGGTAGAGGTTCAATCGAGGGTGGGCGAGGGTAGCCAGTTCAGCGTGTATCTCCCAGCAAATCCAGGTTCAACACAGGAGCAAGCTGCCTTATTGAGCCTGCTTAGTGGACAGCAGGAGCTAATGCTAGTGGTAGATGACGAGCCTGCTATTTGCAGGGTTATTCAAATGTCGCTGGAGACCTATGGCTACCGGGTACTTACCGCACAGGACGGCATGGAAGCGATCGCGCTCCTAGCAGAACATAAGGCTGACATAGCGTGCGTTTTGATTGACATTATGATGCCAAACATGGACGGGCCTAAAGCAATTCCACTGCTCAAGCGGCTTAGCCCTGACGTTCCGATTGTGGCAATGACAGGATCTATCACGCCATCAGTTAAAGATGGCCTAGCCCAACTTTCTCCTCACGGAAGTTTGGCAAAGCCCTTCACCACTCGGCATTTGCTATCGCTATTGCAAGGTGTTCTTCAGCCTTGACAAGAAGGTTCTTCAGTAATTTCATTCCTAGATTCGCGAAACATGGATCGGGCAAGCGTCTTCTTATCGAATGGTAAACAGACCCTTGCATAGACTATTCACCCTCACTGGGCATTGTATCTGTCACTGACATTTTAGATAAAGGTAGCTTACCAGCCACCTCCCACGATGAACTGTCCAGACGAATTCATGATGCCTTGCAGCACACGCGCATCATTGATGGTTCAGACGCTTAGATTACACAGGAATGCGATTTGGCTTGGCAGGTACTAGAAAATACGAATCAAAGTGCCACCGTCTTGGTGTAGGCAGAACACGATGCAAACTAAGGCTGTACTTCAGCGATATGCTTTGCCAGCAATGGTTATGAGTTCTAGCTACATAACAACTAGCATTAGTCTCAGTCGTCAGACTCGTATTATAAAAACAGTAAAGTAACCTGCATCAGCCTCAATCAGGAGAAGTGTACAGCGCAGTATGGACAGCTTTCGATAGCGCTTCAGAAGAAAATGGCTTCTGTAAGAATCCTTTGACACTCTCACCAGCGGAGGCAGCTACGCCCGCATTTCCAGGAAGACCGCTCATTAAGACAGCTTTGAGCTGGGGATTAATCTTTTGCATAATACGAACGGCTGATACGCCATCTAGTTCGGGCATAGTCATATCCATAACGACTAGGTGAACGTCGCTTTTGTGTTGGGTGTATTGGGAGATCGCATCAATCCCATCAGCTGCGATCAGCACCTTATAGCCGTAGTTTTCAAGTATGCTCCGCGCAATCTCACAGATGGCTGGTTCATCATCTACAACCAGCAAAGACTCTCCTTTTCCAGATACTGATGTTTCCATTTTTTCTGTTGCAATTTCCGCTGTCTCCAAAGCCGGTAAGTACACCTTAAACTGAGTGCCTTTGCCCACTTCACTGTAAACAGTGACAAATCCACCGTGACTTTTTACAATGCCATGAACCGTAGAAAGGCCAAGCCCTGTGCCGCCTTGCGCTTGCTTTGTGGTAAAGAAAGGTTCGAAGATGCGATTGCACAGTTCACTTGAAATACCTTGTCCCGTATCTGCGACCGTCACCACAATGTAAGGGCCTGCCTCAGCTTCTATATGGTTATCTACAAAGGCTTTCCCCAGCACCAGATTCATCGCCGACACAGTTAAAATGCCCTCTGCACCCATCGCATCTCGCGCATTGACAAACAGATTCATAAACACCTGATGGAGCTGAGTGGGATCACCGCTAACCTGCCATAGTGAATTGGGGAGATCAACAGAAATATCGATTAACTTTGGAAAGGTCTTATGGGCAAAGCTCCGAATCTCACGGATTAAATGCCTAACTTGTAGCGGGCGGCGATCGCCTTCTCTACCCCTGGCAAACGAGAGCATTTGACCAATAATGTCGGAACCACGCTTCGCGCTCGCCTTAAGGATTTCAAACTGTTGCTTTAGCTGAGGCGCTGCATCCGGTAGCTGCATGGGTAACAGCTGAGCGACACCGTATATGGGTGTCAAAATATTGTTCAAGTCATGGGCAATACCGCTCGCAAGGGTACCAATACTCTCTAGTCGCTGGACTCTCAAAAACTGGGCCTGTAGCTGCTTTGCCCGAGTGATGTCAGTATTCACCGTCAAAATAGAGGCCGGTAAACCACTTGTATGCCTAAGCAGTGTCCAGCGGCTCATCACTGTAATGCCTTTACCCATACGAGTAAACTGCTGGCATTCGCCTTGCCACTGGCCCCTGTCTAAGAGATTTTTCATCGCTTCGCTCGGCTTGTCCGGTTCATCTAGCGATAGTAGCTCCTCTGCATTTCGGCCTAGCGCCTCCGTCTCGCTCCAGCCGTACAGAGTAGCTGCCCCCTTATTCCAGAACAAAATTTTGTTGTCCATGCTACGCACAAAAATAGCATCGGTCGCAACGTCTAAAAGCGCAGCCTGCTCGCGAACTCTTTGCTGTGCAATTCTACGGTCAGTCACGTCCATGATCAGCCCATCTATATAAGCGGGCTGATCGCTCGCGGCTAAAACCGGCTGTCCTTTTTCTAGAAAATAACGGACGTGTCCCGCTTTATTCTTTATCCGATATTCAACTTGAAAAGGCTCTTGAGAGGCGATCGCCTCTTTCACAACAGTTTTCACGCTTTCTTGATCTTCGACCGCAATCAGTGAGTCAATAGAACAAACACCGTCGGTCAGCAGCTCCGTAGGCTCATATCCCGTCAGCTTTTTACAGTGGCTGTTGAGAAAGACCATATGGTTGTGGTTGTCATAAAACAGACGATAAACAATTCCCGGTAGGTTTTCTGTTAGCGTGCGATATTCCAGCTCACTTTGCTTAAGCACCTGAATAGAGCGCATTCGCTCAACGGTTTGGGCAATAAGGGTCGCAATAGATTGAAGGAAGTCAACATCGTGGTCATCGAAAGGGCGTAACCGGGTAGCATGAACCCCCAATATTCCATAGGGACTGCAGTAGCTCCCGATAATGACGCTGACCCCACTCACGACGTTATGGTCTATAAGGAGCTGTGGCCCGCTAAACCGAGCCTCTATTTGTAGATTTTCAACGATTACTGGGTGCTCGCAGCGCAGCGTATAGCCTGCTTGGGAGTCTTCATCTGTACCAATAGTGGCTTGGCCCACAAGCCCCGAATGCCAGCCAACCCCTGCTTTTAGAAACAGGGTTTCTCCATCCGGTAGCAGCTCTAGAATCTTGCAATAGTCTATGTCTAGCGTTTGCGCGATCGCACTCACCACTTTATTCATAAACCAGCCCAGCTCATCAGCGGCGAGCGCGAGCTGGCCCACCTCAGCAACTGTTGCTTGCTGCTTTATCCGCTCTTGTAAGGAATGTTCTATACGCTTAAACTCAGCCGAGTGATTTGCAGCATCGCTACTTTTAGAAAGCTGAGAAGATGTCTGATCGTTCTGACTCTGATTATTTTGATTCGGTGATGAAGTCTTAGATTGTATTGATCCAGGCGAAGCATCTCTCGCTGTAATATCTTCTATAGATTGGAGCATATTCACAGCCTTAAAATGATTTGGTTAAGCAATTATGTCAAGTCAAATTGAACGGGGTTAGGCGATCGCGGCAACCTTCCCACAGTGCTCATTTGCTGGGACAGCTTCCATCATCATTTTAGGCAAGGGCAGCTTCAGCTCATTCATAAACGCAATGAACTCTTGCCTACTACGCCCAACAAATCGTGAGTTCCACTGCTTCTCTTCACCGATGGTTGACGCGGTATGTCCGTGATAGTCATGCCCAGGATATACCTGAATATCATCAGGCAAACTCAAAAGCCGCCGGGTAACAGAATCATAGAGCACTTCTGGATTCCCGCCCTGGAAATCAGTGCGCCCGCAGCCTCGAATGAGTAAAGCATCGCCTGTGAGCAGCCGAATAGACCAGTCAGCTAACGCGCGATCGCCATCAATAAGGTAGGCCATGTGGCTATCGGTGTGACCAGGGGTTGAGATCGCCTCTATTAGCACGTCTCCCAACGTCAGTAGCTCCCCATCGTCTATGTGCCGAGTCACGCAGCTCAGATGAGCATGGGCCGGGACTACTCTCTCGCAGCCCGTTGCCGCCCGCAGTCGCTCCGCCCCGGTAATGTGATCAGCATGAATATGCGTTTCCAGGCAGTAGCGTAGCGTTAATCCCAACTCGCTCAGTAGCTTCAGGTCGCGCTCAACTTGTGTTAGCACCGAATCAACCAGAACGGCCTCGCGTAGATGGGTATCCGCAATCAAGTAAGTATATGTACTCGACTCTAGATCGAAGAGCTGACGAAATAGCATAGCAGTCACCTTTACAAGATTATCTGTGCCATCAGAGTACAGAGACAGTTTGAAGAAATTGTGAGGGCACATTTTGACAGTAGAAGCAATCTCTCAAAAGGTTTTGCGATCGCGATCACTTCATAGTTTCCTCACAACTGATTCTCATAATAGTGAGGTAGGCAAAAATAGAATGCCATTGAGAAAAGGCCAATCCCTTACCTTTATGCGCTGATTTTCCTGCAAAGCCCTAATGTGTGTCAGTGAGAGAAATTATCATGCTTGTGTTAGCACCTCCGACTAAAAGCCCTTTGTGCTGCTATACCAACCGCACCTCTCGAATTCAAATTCTCAGGATTTCAGATATTCCTGGTCACTTCTTTGAGCGCTCAATAATGCCACAAGATACTGTCCTATTCGAGGCACCTTCAGCGGCTCATTTAGAGATCCACTCTAGTGAAATGATGGGATCTATTCTGTCTGATGTTATCCCTTGTTCCCATCTGGCAAAAAGCTGTGATATCCGAAAGCGTCTCTCTGAAATCGTTCAGCAGGCTGCTTAGCTGACAAAAGCATCGCGTTCAAGGTTTGTGAGCTTTTGTCATGAGCATGTCTAGTCATTTCTTGTGTGTCTCGTATGAATACGCATCTACCCATTCGTAAAATACTGGTTCTAGCCGCAAATTCTAAAGACACGTCTGGGTTACGACTTGACGAAGAAGTACGCAGTATCCAACAAAGCATACGGTTATCGAAAGAGCGCGATCGCTTTCAAATAGTGTCAGAATGGGCAGTTAGAACGGAAGATTTAATCCAGGCGCTGCTATCGCATCAACCTCATGTTGTTCATTTTCTAGGTCACGGGACAGGAGAGCAGGGTCTTGTACTCAATGATGATCGAGGTCGGGCTCAACTCGTGCCGACACGAGCGTTAGCACGTCTCTTTCAGCAATTACATGGCATAGAATGCGTGCTGCTAAATGCCTGCTATTCAGACACGCAAGCACAGGCTATTAGTCAGTTTGTTTCCTGCGTAATCGGAATGAATCAGCCGATTGGAGACAGCGCAGCCATCATCTTTTCTAGAGGATTTTACACAGCACTTGGACATGGTAGCAGCTATGAATCAGCCCATGAAATGGGTCGTACAGCAATCGATCTCGAAGATATTCCAGAAGTAAAAACGCCCGTGCTACGAACGAGATTGGGCAAAGTAATTGGTCAACAAAGTACCCTCTCAAATAGTCATTCACCTAGCCAGTCAAGACGCGCAACAGTGTCCAAGCAAGTTTTCATCAGCTACCGAGATTGCTCGCCAGATAAAGACCTTGCACAGACGCTCTATACCTCTTTAAAGGCTGCTGGTCATACCCCCTTCATGGCCGCTGAAAGTATCAAGATAGGAGAGGCGTGGCAGGCGCGGATTACAGAAGAACTGCATCAATGCGACTGCTTATTACTGCTCCTATCCCCCTTGTCAGTTACTAGCGAAATGGTGATAGAAGAAGTCAAGTATGCCCGAAACCTAAAAGCACAAAGCACAGACAATCGGCCTAATATCTTACCCGTTCGGGTACAGTTTCCGCTGAGCGACTCACTAAACTACGAGCTGAGAAACTACCTCCTTAGAATCCAGCAAAGGGAATGGTTTTCTGATGTCGATACTCCAAGAATTACACAAGAGATTCTAGCTGCTGTAAAAGAAAAAAAATCAAAGAGATATCGAATTCGTAGACACTGATAGTTACTATCAACCTATCATTGAAACGGCGTTGTTGCACGAATAGGGGTTCACTTCAGTAGGGTCGTTTCCCACAAACAAGATACCAATTAGCTAAGATGATGCTGTAGAAGCATACGTACTAATTAGTTGGGGGATGAGCGGATTGAACCGAGTCACCGTGTCTGCGCCAGTGTTGAGCCCATCCCAAGTTGAGGATCTGTGCCTTGCCTCATCTCAATTGACCGGCGTAAAACGCAGAGCTTTCCAAGCAGAGATGACGCTGAAGTACTGCAATGGCAGCGCTCGCAAGGCAGAAAGTCAGTTTGGCTGGAATCGTCAAAGTGTCAGTGTTGGCATAGCAGAGAAACGAACCGGTCTTGTATGTCATGGTGCGCAGTCAGCCTTTGGCGGCAACAAACGCTGGGAAGAACGCCAGCCTGAAGCAGCCGCAGCGCTAGTTGCTTTAGCGGAGGCTCATGCGCAACAAGACCCGAGCTTTACGACATCAATAGCCTTCACTCGACTGACATCAGCCGCAGCGCTCAGTCAGCCCAAAGAGCAAGGTTATAACGAAGAGCAACTGCCAGGAGCCAGTACGATGGCGGTAATTTTGAATCGCTTGGGTTATTGATTGCGAAAGGTCGTCAAAGTCAAGCCTAAAAAAGTTCCTGAGATTGACTTAATATTTGAAAACGTTCACGACAAAGATAAACAAGCCCAAGCAACGACGACGACCCGAGTAAGCTTGGACTGCAAGGCGACCGTCAAGCTTGGCAACTTGTCACGAGGCAGCCTGACCCGAGGTGACCGCTGTGCCGATGACCACGACATGGGCATTAAAGAAAGCTATGTTCCCTGTGGCATTGTCGATGAAGATACGGGTGAATTGTTTATCGGCTTTGGCAGCTCCCACAAAACGAGTGACTTTATTGTCGATACTTTGCAATCTTGGTGGGCCACGCTCACATCAGAAACGTAACAACAGATGAAATCCTTGCAAATCAAAGTTGATAATGGCCCAGAAAATAGCGGGATGAGAACCCAGTTTCTAAAGCGAATGGTCGATTGGGTGAATGATATTGGCAAACCAGTACGACTGCTTTACTACCCGCCTTACCACAGCAAGTACAACCCCATAGAACGCTGTTGGGGCATACTTGAACAACATTGGAACGGCACCAAACTTATTGACATAGACACAATGCTAGCTTGGGCGCAGAGCATGACTTGGAAAGGGAAGCATCCTGCCATTGAGTTAAACCAGTTGGTTTACCAAAAGGGTGTCGCGCTCACTAAACAAGAAATGAAACCGATTGAGCATCGACTGGAGCGCGATCCTATTTTGCCAAAGTGGGACATTCTCATTCGGCCAAGCTAAATGGTACTTTCTTTGAAAGGAATTACCTAGGTTACCGTTGCACCTGGCTTTCCCGTCTTTTCCTTCACTTCCCAGTTCGCTAGAACCTCCGGCGGTATCCAGAAAGTTAGACTTCCTCGTTGCTTCAGTCCCTTGCTATACTCTGACCAGTTGCAGACGCGATATTAACTCATCGGTTTAGCTTTTTTGTTTGGTTACTTAAAACTTACCGTGTCGTATCCCGTTCGTGACCCCTATTCGTGCAACAACGCCCTGCCACACTGTCAATGTTTCTAGTGAACGTCCAAATCAATGCCTCAAACGACGTTCCCTGAGGAAAGTTCAACTCAGTCCCATCTGGTAATACTGGTGTTCTCGCAAGCGATAGAGCCTTCCTGAAATATCGGTGTAGTCGAGAGTAGCCTACCTGCTTTGAACAATTGCTAACAAGGTTTGAAACAACTCCCATAAGTATGGCCGACTCTTTGTCAGTAGCCTGCTCAATCAAGCGATCGCAATCGTCGAGTAAATAGCTGATGGGAAGACTGTATTCAACGCTTAGCACAATCTGAAATCCACGGATCATGATACGAATGTACAAGTCCATTTGTTCAGGCAACAATTGACTAGACCACAAAATAAGTAGTCCTCCATCATCAATAGAACTATCGCTTTCTGACATCCCTATCGAGTCCTTTAATATACTTAAGGAGGAGATTAAAAGAGCACCCGCTTTATTAAAGTATTCAGCCGAAACGAAGTGATTAATCGCATAAATTGCTTGATACTGACTTTAATCAGTATCAAGCAATTCGATCTCCAAGAGTTAGGTGACAGTCTTTACGCACATCATCAGCTAGATCTCGGCTACCCAGCGCTTTTATGAGCGGAGAAACAAAGAATCTGTCTCCAACATCGCGTTGAATCCATAGGCCAGTCAAACTATGGAAATGCTGTGATGGCCTAGTAACAGCAGGAGATATGCCTGCCAGCGCGTGCACATCGTCTAATAAGAAATGCTCTACCACTAGGTTAAGACGATAAAGAAGCTCTTGGCTGTGCGTACCTTGAACAGCTATGAGACGGTCTAGCGTTTCACTATTTATAGATTCAGCGTACTCACCCTTCAACAAAGAAAATAGCACCTCATTAGCAATAGGCCAGTTCAGACTCTTCAAGTACTCAGCGATAGAAACCAACAGGCATGGATTAGATCCCGCCAAATTTTTTATGTAGTTAGCGGAAACAGAGCTGAGAAAATCTTCTGAGGCACCATAAGCAGTCAGCAGTTCAGTAACTTCAGAGTTGGTAAAGGGTGGAACCTTCTGCGGATTCACAATAGGAGGGGTTAATACTGCCTGAATGTGAGAAGGTAGCTGATAGGAACTAGACGACAACATTCTAATTCCTATGTCGTTGCAGACTTGAGCTAGTGCAACCAAACGAACTTCTAGTTCGTCCCCTCTAGAAAGCTGAGGCAAGTCATCAAAAACGATAACTAAATTCCCATCAACATGTTCGCGCAAATTGCCAAGCCATGCACCTAAATCACCTGTGGAAGATTGTTCAACGAGAATTTCTATGGCTTGATCGAAGCGCTTACAGGCTTGCTCCGTTGTTGGATCTCGAAAGCGAAGCCATACGCACCGCACATTGGGCGATCTATAAATTATCTGTTGAACTATTAATGCAATGAGCTGAGTCTTGCCAGAGCCAAAGCTTCCATCTATAGCGACCCAAGATGAACTTTCAACCATCCCGAGAAAAGATTCAACGGTATCCTCTCGAAGGCTATGAATGGAAACTAAAGGGTGGGAATCGAGAACCGGAGAAGGTAGCTGGTAGCTGACTTTCCCCTCAATCTCATAATTACTATCTAGATTTTTCAGATCTAGCCCTAAGTTTGCAATCGCTTGACTGTTTTTATGTTGTCCCTGCTCCAAACGAACTACACAGACATCTAGCCCATCGGCCCACACTTTCAAAATGTCTAAAGTTTTCTGTTCGTCGCTAGTCAAGTTTGGCAAGGACAACTGATCTACCAACTCTGCCGGAGTAAGCTGCTTCCTCCCTGTTTTAGAAAGACGATCGAAAACGTACCAAAATAATCTTTGGTACTGCCTATCGGCACGGTCAATATCAGTCGATTCTTGCCTCTCTAATATTTTTCTTTGGAGAGCGATTCTCTTTGCATTCGTTGTGAATTGAAATGCTAAGTTAGCACTGGGATTTGACTGAATATGTTCAACGAAACAGGCGATCGCTGTCAGCGCTTCTGGACTTCTCAGTGTCAACGAACCATCGCGGTGTTTGACCTGCTCAAGAAGCCGATCGCGCTCCTCCACCTCAGCTACCAAAGCAAGGCTGATAATGTCAATATCTTCTCCACACTCAAGCTCAAGGATTTGGCTCGGTGATAGCTCCAACCATCTTTGTATAGTTAGGTCAACCTGATAAACATAGCCACGGATAGTGCTCCAAGCATCTCTGTCTCTGAGCGGACTAAAAGCGACCATACGTGCGAAACGAAAAAAACAGTAATCAATAGCATAGGAGTTACGCATTGACAGGTTGACAAAGTTGTAAGCTAAGAATCGTCGGTCATTAGTCTCAGCTCGGTTGTCATTATGCGTCAGCCATCAAAACCGTCTACCGCCCAGTGTAATAGCACTCTGT
>JBHYED010000061.1:0-13434 GCA_051860365.1 Phormidesmis sp. | reverse complement strand
GTGCTGAATCTCAACGAAAATCATCGCAAAATACTGCTCTTCCTGGGTTCTGCCGCTCAGGAATACTACCTATTATGTTGAATGAGCCTTTATTCTCAATGTGACAGTCAAAAGGGCGGAATGTGGGTAGCAACAGAGTCATTGTTTATTTTCTCAGGCGCCTTTTATAGCGGGTTTGAGTTTATAGAGCGAGGCGCTAGTATGGTGGCGCCGATTGCGCTGTACATCATAATTGGCCTCATAGGAACACGACAGCTTGTCACAGCGCGCCCACTAACCAGTGCTGAGCCTGCTATTAAAACAAATGCGAGCTAAATTTTTGGCTCATTTTACGGTAGTTATTTTGAGCCTTTAAACCAACTTGACACCTTCTGTCCACCTCCTAGCAGCACCTATATTCTTTGTAAAATTGATAGCGAATGGCGCTGCCGCTGAGCAAAACAAGGCCGATGCTGTTTCTTAGGAGTTAGCTTTTAGGTAACTACTCAGGCTCGTAACTACTCAGATGGTTACTAGGTAGTTGCTAGAAAACTAAGGTAGCGAACAATACTGAGGAAGCTGTGAGGTACTTGTGCCGCTTTTTCACATTTTCCTGATCTTCTACCTGTGCTTTTTTGGTCTTTGCTTCAGTCTTTGCTTCAGTGGCCTCACAACTTCCTCAATCTCTTTGCCTATCATCTCGTTCAACTATGTTCACAAGCGCTGTCTATTTATGAAAGTTGCGGTATTTAGTACCAAACCTTGCGACCGTCAGTTTTTGCTGGCTGTAAACTCGGATCAGACCCATAAGTTCACCTTTTTTGAAGCCCGATTAGCATCCGAAATCACCGCTTTAGCCTCTGGATTTCCAGCAGTCTGCGCGTTCATTTACGATTCAGCTCAATGAAGAATCGCAAGCTGCTTAAGGCCTATAGCCGAGTGCGAGACGATAGCTTTTCGCTGAATGGTCTGCTAATAATGTTGTGATCACAGCTCACCAAGCTTTTTTCACTCAAGAAGCGTTGACAAATATTGCCAAAAAACGCTAGCGCGCTTGAGTCAGTTTGCTGACGGCGAAACCTGCAAGTACAAGACTCACATGCAGAAAGCGGCGGTGACCTCTTAGATAACCGAACGCTAGGCAACGTCCGAATTCGAGATTTTATTTACAAACAAAAGACAAGGACTCAGATTTTATTATGGTTCAATCATCTGCTCAATCAATAGATATGACGAGTGCAGCTTTGACCGACGACGAGCTGCAAAAAATAAACGCTTATTGGCGAGCTTGTCACTATCTGGCCGTAGGGATGATTTATCTGCAAGATAATCCCCTTCTGAAAGAGCCTTTAGCGAAAGAACACGTCAAGCATCGGCTGCTAGGTCATTGGGGTGCGTCTCCAGCGCTGAACTTTACTTACGTTCACTGCAATCGACTGATTAAAAAGTACGACCTGGATATGATTTTTATCGCAGGCCCCGGTCATGGTGCGCCTGGTCTGTTGGGGCCGGTTTATTTAGAGAGTACTTACTCAGAAATCTATCCTGATAAGAGTGAGGATGCAGCGGGAATGAAGCGCTTTTTCAAGCAATTCTCTTTTCCTGGTGACATTGGTAGCCACGCCACGCCGGAGACGCCAGGATCTATTCACGAAGGTGGAGAGCTGGGCTATAGTGTCTCTCATGCCTATGGCTCTATTCTCGACAATCCTGACCTAATTACCTGCTGCGTTGTGGGAGATGGTGAAGCAGAAACGGGGCCACTGGCCACAGCATGGCATTCCAACAAGTTTATCAATCCTGCTCGCGATGGCGCAGTGCTGCCTGTTCTAAGTCTGAACGGTTATAAAATTGCTAACCCCACAATTTTGGCTCGAATCTCTCATCAAGAGCTGGAGTATTTGTTCCGGGGCTATGGCTATACGCCTTACTTTGTAGAAGGCAGCGATCCGGCTGAGATGCACCAGAAAATGGCTGCGGCTATGGAAACGTGCGTTCTCAAAATTAAGGAGATTCAGCACGATGCCCGAGTTAATGGAAACGTTGAGCGACCTGAATGGCCAATGATTGTGCTGCGATCGCCAAAGGGCTGGACGGGGCCGACTGAAGTGGATGGAAACAAGGTGGAAAATTCTTGGCGATCGCACCAAGTCCCCTTAGGCAACATTCACCATAACGATGATCACCTCCGCCAGCTAGAAGCATGGATGAGAAGCTACAAGCCTGAAGAACTATTTGACGACAATGGCACCTTAATTCCTGAACTCAAAGCACTGGCTCCTGAAGGCAACCGCCGCATGAGCGCTAATCCTAATGCAAATGGGGGACTACTGCGCCGAGCGCTTAATATGCCGCGTTTTCAAAACTATGCCATCCCTATGGATCAGCATGGCGTAGAAACGTATGAGAATACTAAAGTGCTGGGCCTGCTAATGCGAGATATTTTTCGCAATAACGCCAACAACTTTCGCCTGATGGGGCCAGATGAAACGGCGTCTAACCGACTGCAAGACGTTTACGACGTGACCAAAAAAGTTTGGATGGCCGATATATACCCTGAAGACAAAGATGGCGGGCAGCTTTCTCGCGATGGTCGAGTAATGGAGATGCTCAGCGAGCATACGCTTCAGGGCTGGCTAGAAGGGTACTTACTTACTGGGCGACACGGGTTGTTCCATACCTACGAGGCCTTTGCTCATATTGTTAGCTCTATGTTCAACCAACATGCCAAGTGGTTGGCGGCTAGCAAAAACCATGTACCCTGGAGACGTTCAATCTCTTCACTCAATATTTTGCTTTCTTCTTTGGTGTGGCGACAAGACCACAACGGCTTTAGCCATCAAGATCCAGGCTATATAGATTTGGTTACGAACAAAAGTCCTGATGTGGTGCGGCTGTACTTTCCGCCCGATGCCAACTGCCTATTGTCTGTGGCAGACCACTGTTTTCGCAGCACGGATTATGTCAATGTGATTATTTCTGATAAGCAACAGCACTTGCAGTATTTGCCGATGGACGAGGCGATCGCGCACTGCACCAAAGGTTTAGGAATTTGGGACTGGGCTAGCAACGACGACTGCGGCACCGAACCTGATATTCCCGATGTGGTCATGGCCTGCTGTGGTGACATTCCAACAGCCGAATCACTGGCAGCAACGGCCATTTTGAGAGAAGAATTTCCCTACCTGAAAGTCCGCTTTATCAACGTTGTCAACTTATTCAAGCTCGTTTCTAAAAGCGAACATCCTCATGGCCTATCAAATAGAGACTTTGATACGCTGTTTACGCCGGATAAACACATTATATTTAACTTTCATGGCTATCCCTGGCTGATTCATAAGCTCGTGTATCGTCGCTCTAATCAACAACGCATTCACGTGCGGGGCTACAAGGAAAAAGGTAACATCAACACGCCTTTGGAACTGGCTATCGACAACCAAATTGATCGCTTTCACCTAGTGATTGATGTGATTGATCGGGTGCCTAAATTAGGATCAGCGGCAGCGCATGTAAAAGAGAGAATGCAGAACAAAATTATGGAATGTGTGAACTACGCTCATGAGCATGGCAAAGATCAAGATGAGATTGTGAACTGGAAGTGGCCTTACACGGACGCATGATAGGTAATTGGGTGTGCGATCGCACACCAGCTTGTTTTCTATAAAATTTCTTGTAGGTAAAAACTATGTCTCACCCTGTTCCTGCCGCTACTATTACGACGGTTGAATCGCTATTAAACGCTTACCAAACCGGCCAGCGTAACTTTGCTGGCCTAAGTCTAACCTCAGCAAACCTTCGCGGTATCAATCTCAAAGGTGCAGACCTAAGTTACGGCGATTTTAGCGAAGCCAATCTTAGTCAGGCGAGTATGAGAGGCGTAGACTTAAGCTACGCTCGTTTACGCGCCACCAATCTTACCGGAGCAGATTTACGCGGAGCCATGCTGATTGGAACAGATCTGCGGGAGGCGTTGTTAGACGATGCGATGCTTCAAGAAGCTGACTATGACCCGGAGAAGACACTCTTCCCTCCGGAATTCAATCCGCAATCTGAAAAAATGCACGCTGAGAGGTAGGCTCACGACTCCCCGGCAAAAATTTAAGAACACAAAAATTAAGAATTTTGTGAGACACATTCCATGCCTCAATTCACCATCGTTTACAACTGCTTTCTAATTGATTTAAAATGATAATTTTGTTACAATACAGATGTAAAAAACAAGGGTAAGCAACAGTTAAAGGCGTTGTTTTGATCGTTCATTGTTTCTGCCCTTTATATTCATTCGATGAGAGTCCTCCTTGTTATTATGCTTGCTGAATTCTCGTAGATTGAATTTTCGCATTAAGAGGAGGCGTATCATGAGAAACACACTCGACCTGAATCGTATTAAGCAAGCTGCTGTTACCTTTGCAGTATTCCTGGCTGCCTATCCCGCAATGCCCCCTGCTTTTGGAGCAGAGCCTCTACCAGAGGCTACCCCACGCCAGCAAAACAACGTCCGGCGACTGGTATTGACGAACGAATGTGCTGGTTGTGATTTGGCAGGCGTAACCCTTCTAGAGGCTCACCTCATTGGGGCTGACTTGCGCAACGCAAACTTGCAGTGGGCCAACCTCACAGGGGCCAATCTAGAGGGGGCTGATTTGACAGGTGCCGACCTCACAGGAGCCAACCTTACAGGGGCATTTTTAACGAATACTGTCTTGGCGAATACTCAGCTTATCGGCGTGAACTTTACCGAAGCCCACCTCTACAATACCGACCTGACCGGGGCCATCGTAAAAGACATAGAATTGGCTGGAGCTGACGTTTTTAATACGCCGATTAGCATCGGTGGTGAAGAGCTTCCTTTCGACCAGCTTCCGCTGTTAGAGCCCATGATTCCTTTTGAGGATACCCAACCGCCCGTGTTGCCTCCTTTGGAGTATTAAGATAAAAGGATCGCTGCCAACAGTAGACATCTGGTTGCTGCTGCCCCACCGCTGCCGCTCTACTGATGACCTGCTCGTACTCATCTGCGGTGAATTGAACCGTGATTAGCCGATTACGTAATTCTGAATTAGAAACTTGAGTCACCATAACGATACTGGCTGAAGATTGAAAGAGCGATTCTCTGAAAGAGAGGTGTTACCAATGCTGATTCAGAGTGTTTTCGCATCTGTAGTTGAATGTCTGAGAGATGCTCTAGTCACAGCTTGCTATTTCTGAAGTGGATAGCTGTAGTGCACTATACGTCAGGATCGTAGCTTATGACAACGAGTTAAAAAAAGTGGGAAAATGGGGGAAGTTTTGTTGTGGTAATGAAAGGTGAGAAGGGATACGACCGAAAGAAGAAGAGAGGAAATATGTGAGAGTTTGGTAAGGCTTTGGGTAATTCGAGACTGTCCTGAATTTTGTGTAAGCGATCTAGAATCCTATCAACTCAGAAGATCGCCTCATGGCACGCAAGAAAAAAGAACCAAATCGCGTTGATGACCTGCTAGACGAATTGCTCGAAGATTACCATAGCCCTGAAGACATCCTTGGCCAGTCTGGTCTGATGAGTCAGATCAAAAAGCGCCTGGTCGAACGCGCCCTGACTGGTGAACTTAGCCACCATCTAAAAAGCGAAGATACGGAAGAAGTGACTACGGCAAACAGTCGTAACGGCAGCTCAAAGAAAACGATTCAGTCAACAGAGGGTGAAATAGAGCTTTCCATTCCTAGAGATCGCAACGGCAGTTTTGAGCCAATTCTCGTACCGAAGCATCAGCGCCGCATCGCTGGACTTGATGACAAGATCCTGGCACTCTATGCCAGGGGCAATAGTACTCGCGATATCAGCGCCCAGCTCGAAGAGCTATACGGCGGCGCAAAGATATCAGCTTCAGTCATCAGCGATGTGATTGAAAGCGTCAGCGAGGATGTCAAAGCGTGGCAGTCAAGGCCGCTTGATGAGGTCTACCCGATTGTCTATCTTGATGCTTTGTACGTGAACATCAAAGTGTCAGGTCGAGTCAGCAAACGCGCAGTCTACGTCGTGCTTGGCATCAATAAAGAAGGCGACAAAAATCTGCTCGGTTTGTGGATAGGCGAAGCTGAAAGTGAGGGTGCAAAATTCTGGCTGAAAGTGCTCACAGAAATAGTCTATACGCAAATGACAAAAATGAGACTGCTCGCCTTTAGGCGTGATTGGAATTACGTATCGAATTTCTACCAACTCATGACTCACAACAACCCGGTCAATCAACAGCTCAACCAGTTGCCGCTTCTGCTCAAAAGACGCTTTCTCCAATCCTTGTTGCACTCGACGACAGAATGCTTCAGCGCCTTTAGCTAACTGGGCAATTTCTGTTTGCTGACGAGCTTGTGCAGCGAGCTGTCGCTCTTGAGCCGTCAAAGCCTGCAGCTGACCTTCAATTTCTGCTCGCCGTCGTTGATACTCTTCTAGCGCAATCACTTCTGCTAGATAAGCTTGAGTCAGTCGCTCTATCTGCTGCTGTAAGCTTGTTTGGCCCTTCTTTAACGTTGAGCAGCGAGCCTGTAATTCCTGAGGTAGCCACTGACCAGCGTGCAGCCGTTCCATCGCCTGGGCGATCGTTTTTGGATGCCTCAAAACTTGACATAAATCTTCCCACACTAAGTCTTCTAACTGCTGCGCAGGCGTATACCTGGCAGAACAGGTTTTTCCCTCCTTCAGGCGTTTTACCTGTCCTTTTGTTTGGCATCGGTAGTAACGGTACTTCTGATTGCGAGGAACGCCAGAGCAGGTTGATTGACAACATCCACAGCTCACCAACGACCGCAGCAGGTAAGGATTAGCTTTGTTGTTCCGCTTGGCCGATTGTTGATTCTGTTTCAACTTTACCTGAACCGCTTCAAACAAATCTACATCAATGATAGCTTCAACCTGAGTAACCAGAATCCACTCTAGCGGGTCTCTTGGTCGCGAGCTGCCGTGCTCCCCAACAGGCTGAAGGGGCGAACGTCTCTGCTTGGCAGGCACACCTTGATCTCGGTTGGCAAACACTTTGCCCACGTAAACTGGGTTAGTCAGCACTTGGCGAATCGTACCACTTGTCCAAGCTTGTTTTCCTCTGGGAGAACAAACACCTAGAGCATAAAGGTGCTTGCTGATTTTAGCGAGCGTCATACCCGACTGATGATATTGACTGAAGATTTCTTGAACGACAGCGGCTTCGGCTAAGTCTACTCTGACGCCTGCGGGGTCTCTCGGATATTCGATGCCGCAGCGGTAGCCATAGGGTGCATGAGTCCAGGGCAGTAGCACGCCCGCGTTCAGTTTTCTTAGCCGTCCTCGGCGCATTCGTTCTGAGATAAGCGTGCGTTCGTATTCGGCAACGGCTCCTCTAATCTGCAACAACAACTGGTCATGTGGGTCTTCACTCATGGGTCGGTCTAGAAATTCGACCTGTACACCATGAGACTGGAACTCTTCAATCAGCAACGTTTGATGAACGAAGTTTCGTGATAGGCGATCCGGTGCTGTCAGTAGAATGCGAGTGAACTTGGCCATCGCTACGTCTTCTCTCAATCGGTCTAGCCCAGGACGCTTCAACCGCGCACCGCTGTAGCCATCGTCTCTAAAGATCTGCTCAGGCTTAATTTGCCACGCCTGTATCTGTGCGTAGTGTTGCAGACGCTCTAACTGCTGCTCGATAGTATGTGTTTGGCTTTGAATCTGAGTAGAAACGCGAACATAGATTGCTGTACTCATAGTGATTCTCCAGATATGTCCGACTGAGAGGCAACTTCTACTTGTGCCTGAGAGATGACTGATGCCGCCGAAGCTTCCGTCGTTATCTCCATCAGTAGTTGATATGCCTTGTCCCAGCGTCGCTGACCATTTTGACGTTCGATAAACTGTCGCTGAAGACGCCACGTTCGTTTCATCTGAGCTACCCCGATTATGAGTTTCTCTTAGAGGATCGCTCAGATGGTCTTATGTTCGACGGTTCAGCGGTACTCGGCTGCGGCTTAGCTGAAGATGAACTGCGCGGACAAAGCAAAATTTGTCTTTTGTGATTAGTCCATTGACTTAAAGAATAGAGGATTGAAGGATATTTTAATCGCCTGCTGCGATGGCCTAAAAGGCTTTCCACAAGCGGTAGAAGTCGTCTATCCAAGCTATGCATTGTGCATCTGATGCGCAACTGTATGAAGTATGTGCCCTGGAAGGATAGAAAGGCTGTCTGTGCTGACCTTAATCTGCCAGGTGGCTACGTTAGCTGAATCAGAGGCCGCTCTTGATGCGTTCTCTGAAAAGTGGGACGAGACGTATCCAGCCGTCAGCCAGATCTGGATTCGCCATTGGGAGAACGTCATTCCCATATTTGACTACCCGATGGAGATTCGCCGTGTGATCTACACCATCAATGCCATTGAGTCGGTCAACCGCTCGCTGCGTAAGGTGATCAAGACCAAGGCTGTCTTTCCTAGTGAAGATGCTGTCTTCAGACTCATGTATCTAGCAATGAACAATATCTCAAACAAGTGAAACAGACCGATTAAGAATTGGCGTGCAGCTTTGTCACATTTTGCTATCCTATTTCCAGAACGCTTTTCCGCTTAAGTAAAAAGCGCTTACACAAAAATTAGCTCACTCTCGTAATTGGTGCGAGAATTCAATTTGAGGGGATAAGTATAGATACCTATTTTTGAAATTATGAGTGCGTGGCTGTTCTCGTACTGAAGGCTGCGATCGCCCCCATCTACCGTTGAATGCCGAGCGCAGCCTTCAGTACCTCAATATCCTTACCAACATTGGCCCTTCTTCCATAGAGCCCATATTTATCGTGATGCTCCTGTAGCTCATCAGCCATTTCCCCTACAAGCACTCTCTTGATAATCGTCTGGCTGCGCGTAGAGAGTTGTTTAAGCGTGGACTGATTAATCAGCCAGCGTTCATTATCATCAGTGGCCTGCTGGTCGTTGTACTGCATGATCTCCCGAATGAGATTAGCAATTTCCCGCTCAGTCTTATCGGCGTGGCTTTTCTCTGTCTGAGAGCCTTTCTCCTCAACAGCTATCTGCGCTTGCGTAGCCGCTACAGGCTGCGCCACACGTTGCTGCTGTTCTACTGACCTAGCAACAGGCTGTACAGTCGCTACAGGCTGAACCTGAGCCACTGGCCCTCCCCCCAGCCCCCCAGCCAGTAGCTGCTGAAGCTGTGTCAACTGCTGCTGCGAAGCTTCAAACCGAGTGAGTTGCGCTCGCAGTGTCGTTACTTCGCTACTCGCCGCCGTCAGCTCCTGTCTAATCCGCTCATTCTCCCCTTTCAGATGAGTGTTGAACTCATGAGCCATCGCCAACGACTGCTCGATGACTTTATTCGTGCCGGTGCTACCGCCTGCAACACCCACCATCTGTTCTGCTTCTGCCAGTTTTGCCTGAAGCTCACGATTCTGCCGCCTCCCCTGCTCCAACGCTTCCCTGAGTTCTTCCACCCGCTCAGCTACCTCCGTAGGCTGGCATTCCAACACCCCAGCCAGTGCGATCGCTGTGTCAGCAGCATCCAAAATCACCTGGATGGTATCTTGCTGGGTGCCAATACTCATCTCCTCCTGAATGGCCAACACCCGCTGCTTATCATCTTCAGTGATGCCAATCCGACTCATCACAATGTCCTCCTGTGGTTTGACTTCTGCCGATGGTTTGAATGCTGATATCACTTCAACGTCAGGCTGTTTGAGCTTGACCCCCTTACGCTGACCTTTGTGTGCTGCAATCACCTTGTCAGCAATTTCGTAGTCAAAGTAGTGACGACTGGCTGCGAGCGATCGCCTTAGCTCCGTTTGCCCCTCTTCGAGTATTTGATAATGGCCCTGGATAGCGGCTCTGAATTCCAGCTCAGGCACTTCAGTCGGGCAGTACCAAAAGGTAGCGATGGTGCTATACACCGCTCTAAAGAGATGAGTATAGAGATTGTCCTTCCCTTCTCTACAAGGCACCAAATCAGCAAAGGTGCGATCGCAAGCCTGAGCAATCGCGTGACTATAAGCCCGATTAATCTCGCGATTACTCATCCCTTCGGTGTCTACAGCCCGCCGTAACCGTTTGGTTGCAGAGATGACGCTAGCCGCCTTGACCAGTGTTGGAATCTCAAACCGTAGCTCTACCTCTTCCCCGCGCCGCTTCAAAGCGCCTGTAAACCAGACCGACCATGCAGAAGCTCCCTTAAACTGAGCCGTCTGCATTACTTCAGCGGCCCGTCTGCCAGTGACGACTGCCAAGCCCGCTGCAACTTGGCTCCATGAGTCTGACTTCAGTAGCAACTCAGCTCGCCTAGCAATCTCTTCTGGATCAGCAATAGGCTTTGCTGTCCGGCGACCTACAGCTTGCTCGGAGGGCATGTTGATCTCTGTCCACTCCTCCTTTGTAAAGCCCACCTCATCCAGTGCCGGATGCTGAGGGTCGATTGTTTTGATGACTTGCCGTACGTCGGTGATTGGATTCTTTTGCTGTGTAGGGGTCTCTAGCCCTCTTTGGGCCATTCTTCCTTTGATTAAAGCGTCCCACTGCTCCGCCTGCTGATGACCTGCTGCCGTGTTAGGTAAGCCGATGATTTGAGGTAAGCACTCCCGGAGCAGCGTTTTCAGCCACTGCGTTGAGCATTGCTCAAGCGCTTTCTCTGCTAGTGGGGAAAGTGAGGACATCGTTTTTAGCCGAGTCTATTAGCTATCTATACATAATATACACGAAAAATTAGTATGTAAACCGGCTATAAGAATTTAATTGCAAAAATAGGTATAAATATAGAAGTATATAAAGTATGAAAAAGAATTAAGTATAGAAAGCTTAAAGGGTGGAGTCTGTTCGACCGCGCATCCATTCAAGTTGTTCAAGTGCCGCTCCATTTTGTTGGGCAATGTCATAGATGTTTCTCGCACTTACACACGCTCTTGCCGTTAACGATAGTTGCGATCGCCTCTAGCGCGTGGTTTTGCCGCAATGCCGATACAGCTAATGGTGTAGTTCTCAGCAGTGCGATTGTAAACAACAAGTCCCATCGCTTTACCAGACTTAGCTCGTACAGTGTCTCAGAGAGCCGCTTTGAGGCTTGAACTTGTTCCAGGAGGTTGATGTCTAATGTGCCCAACCACTTTCCCTGTTGAAAGCTCCAGCCGCTTTGCTTTTCCATGAGTGCTAGCTCTAGCCAAGTTGTTAGATTGTGCTTTGCTCCATTCCGAATATCGTGAGCTGATGCTAATACGTACATTGAGCAAGATAGCCGACTATTTCCACTTACATAGGCCCAGTGAGCAGGCCATCCCCTCAGCGCTGCTGTGAAGCTCTCAGACCGATAGAATGCTCGTCTCTGCTCTAGTGCCTCTACCGATGTTCCAAGGCTCTCCCAGACCTTCTCAATGGGCCAATCCAGCACAGCATTCCAGGTCAAAGCCAATCGGCCCTTGAAATTACTTTCCACCCAACGTGCGATCGCCGTCGCAGCCCATTCTTCATGCTGGTCTGCGTTCAAACCTCTAGAAGCCTTCAGTGTGGCTGTTGTGATGTCGTTGCGCATTTGAAAATGAGGCTTTTTGGCTCTGCTGCTAGATTCCTCTGCTCGGATGCCTACAGCACACACGACGGCGTTGAATCGTCGCAGATATCGATCAACCTCAGCAGTTTTCATCTCCTTAGTGCAATAGCGAGCTGTGCTACTGCTCCAGAAGGGTTTACTGCCTTCTTTCAACGGTTCGGTTTCTGTTATTGACTTCTCTACAGCGTGCGATCGCTCCCTCCTCTGCCTGCTGCTGATTTATCAGTATCTGCCGCCGTTCGTCCCAGCGGTCGATCATGCTGCCTTTCTGTCTGCGAATGACGATGAGCGCGACGTCCAACGTATCGCAAACACTTTGGATGTGTTCGAGTGTTCCTGGCCACTCAATCCGTCCTAAATCGGCGGTAATAGCGAATAGCTGCCCTGTCCACCCCTGTGACTGGTGTAGTGCTGTCAGGTGTCTGAGCTACCCCTGTTAAGGTGAACGTTTGTTCTTGTTTTGGTTTAGCAGACGAGCGGTCGAGACGTGGGGATGTTTGGGGTCATATTTGCTCTTTTTGACGGTCTTCTTAGGGCCTCTGGGCGAGGACTGGAAGCGTTTAAGGTTAACTTTTTTGGCCCACGCTTTCAAGATATCGGCAAACGGTTCAATTGCCATTTGCTCAGATGGCTTCCATTCAGGCGCTGGGAGCGCAATCATCATGCCGCGAAAAGTCCCTTGGACTTCTTCAACGACATAGAAGTTAGATAAGCCTGTCTCAATTTTGCCAGCCCCGTGAACGGCTTTGAGAGCAGCTTTGAGCGTCGATAGGATATTGAAAGCAACGACCGCCATACAAAAGACAAATAAGGCGGCCCGTAACTACTCAGGCTTAATATTTTCTGAAATAAAGGGTGCTAGAGAAGAATCAGCGCTAATATTTGCGAGAGGTTAACCCAAAGCAGAGCCAGCGGTCTTGAGTGAAGTGACGCCAAAACAAGTAATTAGCCGCGAAGAGATCAAGGCGGTCTATAGAGCAGGCGAAGCAGCGGTCATAGAGCTAGTAGAAGGGCTAACGCAACAACATCTAGACACGATAGAAAAGCTAGTCGCCCATCATCAAGCGTTAGAGAAACGAATCAAAGCGATAGAAGACAAGCAAAAGAAAAATAGCCGCAACAGCAGTAAGCCGCCGTCAGGGGATGGGTTTGGCAAACGGCCAAAGAGCTTGCGAAAAAAGAGTGAGCGCCCCAGTGGTGGCCAAAAAGGTCATTAGGGCAGCACCCTAGATTGGCGTAGCGAAGTTGATGAAATAGTCACGCATCAAGTCGATGAATGCCATAACTGCGGTGCATCGCTGAAGGCTTCAGCCGTTATAGACCATGACAGGCGTCAGGTAGACGAGTTGCCACGATTGAAGTTAGAGGTCATTGAACATCAAGTGGAAGTCAAATGCTGCGGGCAGTGCCAAACGGTCAGTCGAGCCTCGTTTCCGCCTGATGTGAATAGCCTTGTGCAGTATGGCGGCAGCCTCAAAGGTGTGATGGTGTATCTGATGAACGCGCAGTTGTTGCCCTCCGATAGAACTAAAGAAGTGCTTAGCGAAGTGTTCGGTTGCGAGGTATCAGAAGGTACGTTGTACAACGCTAGAGAGAAGTGCTTTGAGCAGCTAGCGCCGGTTGAGCAGCAGATTAAAGCAGCGCTTGAGCTATCAGCCGTAATGCATTGTGACGAAACTGGCCTGCGCGTCAACAGCAAGCTGTGGTGGCTGCACGTGGCCTCAACGGCACAGCTAACTTACTACTTTGTGCATCCCAAACGCGGACGCGCTGCGATTGATGAGATGGGGTATCAACTTAAGCCGAAAAACCGTCTACGTATAAGGAAGTCAGCGAACGTGCTTTAGCTGACTTCCGGGGCATGGGCAAATCACCGACCTGTTCTAGCATCCACTCAAATACGTCGGGAAAAT
>JBHYED010000060.1:0-15965 GCA_051860365.1 Phormidesmis sp. | reverse complement strand
CTTTACCTCTTCGACGGCTTGTTGAAAAATCACTCAGATATTCAGCCCGATACGCTGCACGGCGACACTCATGCGCAGAGCCTGACAGTCTTTGGCCTCGCGTATCTGTTAGGTATCAAGCTCATGCCCCGTATCCGAAACTTCAAGGAGCTGACGTTTTATCGCGCTGGCACAGAAGCACCGTCTCAGCACCTAGAGGCGCTCTTCTCTGACACTGTGGACTGGGATCTAATTGAAACCCACCTACCGGACATGCTGCGAGTAGTGCTTTCGATTAAGGCAGGTAAGATCAGTGCGTCCACTATTCTCAGAAAGTTGGGAACCAACAGCCGCAAGAACAAACTGTTCAAGGCGTTCCATGCCCTCGGTTCGGCGGTCAGAACAGGCTTTCTGATGGAGTATATTCACAATGCCAAGCTGCGCTCCACGGTCCAGGGCGCGACTAATAAAAGTGAGTCCTTCAACGCCTTTGTGCAGTGGCTGGCTTTTGGCGGCATGGGAGTTCTGAGAACCAACAATCGCGAGGAGCTGCGCAAGCGCATCAAGTACAACCATCTGGTTGCCAACTGCGTCATTCTCTACAACGTCTTTGAGATGAGTCGGATTGTGAATGAACTGTCGCAGGAGGGACACCAGGTTACCCCAGAGGCCATTACTGGGATGAATCCCTATGGCACCGGACATATCATTCGCCTGGGACAGTACGACGTGAATGTGAACCGACCATTGCCCTCGATTCGCTATGACTTACCCCTTTTACACGTCCAGACTGTGTCGCCTTAGAGCCTTACTTTGATGTCCGTTAGTTAGTACTTTTTCTCGGCACCCTCGATCTCGACCGCTGTGTCTCAATCAGGCTAATGCTTTCAGCCTTATGGCCCAGTTTCTCTCGAATCGATGCCTTAGACCATGTAAATCCCATGCCGCCACCAGCCGCTCCGCCAACTGCCGACACACCTCCACCAAAAAGGCCGCCGACCCCATCGCCAAATCACACACCTTCAGCCCCAAAATCTGTTCCGCCGTCGGCTGCGCCCCCAACCGCTCAAAAATCGGTCGCAGCGTCGTCTCCACAATCGGCTGCGTCAGCTTACGCGGCGTATAGTGCGAGCCCGTCCGCCGTCGCTCCTCCCCCGGCTGCAAATACAGCACGCCAGGCTGCAAAATATCTTGAGTCCGATCCGAACGATGCCCACCCAAAGCCGCCACAAATTCCTCAGGCGTTACCGCTGCCTTAATCGCTTTACCCGCCTTACTAGAAGCCTCAATCTTCTTTTCAGCCTTCTCCTTAATCAGCTTCAACCGATCCTTCGCAGCCGTCGCCAATATCTCATCAATATCGATCACCACATCCTTAGGCTTAATGGCAATAGATCGGCGCTCAGCAATCTCCACCTCATAGCCCATAATCGCCTCATACACCGAGCCAATCTGCTCCACATCCAGCGCCCGATAGCTCAGCTGCTCCCCATTCAAAATCAACAGCTTTTGGAGCATCCGATAAATCACCCCGTCCGCAATCCGAGGAATCTCTCCATTCCCCTCCAAAAACACATACTCCTTCGGATCAAATAGCTGCCCATGCCGCGCCGGAAGATACGTCTCATACGCCCCACCGCCGTCATACACCAGTCGAAACAAACTCAGCAGCCACGCCCACGCCCCATACCGCTGATCCATCGTGTCGGGATAGCTGCTCGCATCTTCCCGTAGCTTTTCATACAGCCCAGACACCGAATAATTACCCTGATACACCTCATCATCCGGCATCAGCCCCTGGTCTTCGGCATACAGCAAAAACACCAGCCGCATCAGCGTCGTCAGCAGCCCGCCATACACATGCTGCGAATTCTTTTCAGCCAAAGCACGTAGGCCCGCACTCGGGTTATCATTTCGCTGGGCATCCGCCGCCTGAAACCCTCGCAGCAATTCCCACAGCGCATCCAACACCTGCGCTGCTAGCTGGGTCGAAACCGTCGCCTGATAGTTCCGGCTCGCCTCCAACAGCTTCGGCAACGTCCGAGCCGTCGGCGCATTAAATAGCCGATCAGCCCCCAGCAGCATATCCAAAGCCCCCAGAATCAACCGCCCAGGCACCTCCGTCATCGCCTCAACCGGAAACGTCAAATGCCCCGACGACTCACCACTCGGCGCATACACTAAGCGCAACACCACCCCATTCCACAAAATACCAACCGGCACCTTCGTTCCCTTCAGCAGCCGCTCAAACTTTTGCTGATAGGTCGCCTTCCATCCGCTTTCTGTCGCCGCGTCATTCTTATCCAGCGCTTGACCCAACGGCACCGTCTGCACCAGCAAAAGCAAATCATCACTATCAGGATCTTTCACGGCATAGTCAGGCCGCAGCGTTTCGCCATAGTCCGTTAGCTGTACTTCCAACACTTCAGCTAACTCGTCTTCAGATACCAGGCTTTCAGACACCGAATCTTCAGACAGGGCCACTTGTGGCACCGCATCCGTGCTCTCCCATTCCAATACCCGCTCAGCAAACGCTGCAAAATCAGGAACCCAAGTTTGTTCGTTCCCCTGTAGCTGCCCTTGCTCCACCATCTCCTTAAGCGCAAGCTGAAGCGTCAAAGCCTTTTTCTTATCCACAAACGCTTGGGCATCCGCTAGCGCAGGCGGCGACACCACTAAGCCCTCCGGCTGCAAAAGCCCCAGCCATTCTTTGTGTAAATACTGCTCGTAGTCTTGCGCCATAGATAAAAGGATTGGGTAAAAAGAAAGCACGCTAATTCAATATCACGGCGGCTACGGCGGGTCATTGCCCGCAGTCACATCACGGCTATATCGCAGTCACGTCAAAAGCTATAAAGGTAAGAAGACAACGCAATCTTTAAATTCGCTAGCGCTTCCTAGCGTAGAAATCAATATTAAGTCTTGAATGCAGGTGCCGATAGACACCTTGTTCTGGTGAGCAAACACCACACCCGGAAATGACTCTCCAGCACCCTGATATTTGCTGGCTTCTGCCAAAAGATCGTCATCTTGAGAAAAGAGAATTCTGCCTAGTGCAACGGCACGTGCCAACACTTCTGGATCTGAAATCCCGCTTCTACTATCCTCCTGCACTGTCAACACATCTATGCCCTGTTGACGAAGGCCGCTGGAGATTGACCCATGAACGTTTTCATCCATGTAAAGGGGTAACATCACTTCAGCAACCCTTGCATCCGCAAACGAGCTGCAAAGGCTGACTCTCCAGCAGCTTGCTCTTGCTGTTGAATATTCAAGTTTCTACGCTCAATGTCCTGATCCAAAATCTCACGGTTATCCCAGTAATAAGCAAGGGCAGCATACACCTGCCCCATACTCAAATAGCGATGGTTGATCTGAATTTCTGCGGCTGTCCACCCATAGCTTCTTTGCGCTAAAACCAGCTCAATCACTTTCATGGTCGTACCCTCAATAATCGGCACGTCTTGTGCTGTCAAGACAATGTGGGGATAGTCCGTTGGGCGCAGTGCTTGAGTGTCTAGCATGAGCAATCTCCAGTGATTAGGCTGGCTCTATTATGGTACGAATTAATATCAACTTGTCACCGGCCATAAATACACCAGCCCGACAGGTTCCACCCGCCAAGCCTTCACCTGGTAGGTCTGCTCAATCCGAGCTGGCTCAGTTTCCATCTCCGCTTCCAAGTCACTCACCCGCCGTTCCCAGTGCCGCCTGTCCGACGCTAGCTGTCGTTTCTCCGCCACCTCAAACCCCAATACCAACTGCTCCACATCCCGATCCGTTTCCTGCTGCCGCCTTTGAATGCGATCGCGCTGCTTAGTCAATAGACCCCTGGCCGAGATACGTGTAATTCCGCTCACATCTCCCCGAGATGCTTGCGTAGCGGTCATTTAAAGGTGTACTACTCAGCTACGCCGAGCGTTGAGAAGCGCATCGGCCAAGCCATGATCTCCTCTAAGGGCAAGGGTTTGGTCAATAAATCCAGGATGTAATCGCCATAGCGCTTAATCTTGCTGGTGAGGTAAGGACTGAGGCCCGCCAGCAGCTCTGGCGTGACCGGGAAGCCTTGATCGCTGACAGTCTGAATCGCCTGGGAGAGATCGATGGTGTTTTGCAGAATGATGGCATTGGCAACCAAGTCCAAATAATGCAGCCGCTTCTCCTGCTCCAGTGGGTCATTGTCGGTAATCAACCCCGCTTTAGCAAAGAACACCCAGTCAACGAACTGATTAAACTGTTCCACTTTATTAGTGCAAGCCGTCGTCTCCTGTCGCAGCTCTGGCTCGGAAACGTAGCGCAAGAGGAATAGCGTCCGAGTGACATTGCCCAGTGCTTGAAACGCTTTGTATAGACGGCTCTTGCCGCTGTAGCTATTGAGCTTTTTAAGCAGCGTAGAAGGCATCAGCCTACCTGCTTTGATAGAGAGCATCACCCGCATCAAGTCCTTCCAGTGGGTCTTAATCAGCGCCCAGTCAGCCACCCCTTTGAACAACGGCTCAATGAACTCGTAGGCACTGCTTGCTGTCGGTTTAAGCAGTTTGAGATCGCTCCAGTTGCGAATGCGCGGCCTTAAGTCAATGCCCATTAAATAGGAGAGGCCAAAGACCGGCGATGACTGACCTTGGGTATCAGCATGAAGGATACCGGGCTGAATATCGGACTTATTTTTAATCAGGCCATCAAGAATGTAGACCGCCTCCCACATCCCACAGCTAATGAAGTGCGTGAACAGCGCTACGTACTGGTCAGAGACATGGTGATAGGCAATGCCGCCATAGCCCTGATAGCGAATGTGATATTCACAGAGCAGATTGTTTTCGTAGGTTTCAAACTTACTGCCATCGGCAGCGGCCTTTTCTCCTGTCCCCCAGCACTTGGGTAAGTCCAAGCGATGGTAGGCGTTGAGGATGTCGCAGATCGCTCGCTGCAAGGTGTCAGCGCTGACGTGTCGCCGATTGGTGTAGGAAAGCTGGTGATAGGTCGTATGCCCTCGAACATGCCGAGCGGTTTGAGTCGGCCCCAGATTGCAGCCATAGGCAAAGGCCGTCAAAATATAGCGCTCTGGGGCATCTGCGATTTTCGGCTCAGAGCCTGAAAGCGGCCCAAGATGCCTTGTCCAGTTCAGCCAGTGCTCGACGTTGCACAAGATATCAAGCACGGTGCGCTCAGGCATCTGCTCATCTAAGGCAGCCGCGAATTTATCGGCATCCTGTGGAATCGGCGCAGCGGGCACCTTCTTAAGAACCGGATCGCCCTCTTCGTTAAAGGAGAGCTGGTCGTCCCCTTGCAATTTGCTATCCACCTCAGCAGATCGCTCTATCAGCTTGGCTTTGAGATGTTCGACGAAGCCCTCAGCCGTCGCCGGAATGCCTAGCTGCTCGCAGTACTCTGTAACTGATTGCTCGCACTCCTGCCAGGGCAATAGCTGCGCTCTAAAGTCGGCATACTCTTCTGAACCGGGGACGTAGGCATCTCCAGTTTTTAACGCCACTGCCAACGCCGCAAAAACGCAGACCTCCAGGTGCTGGCGTACCAGCTTTTGATGGCCATCCACGTCAGCGATCGCTAATTGACGCCACGCGGTACTCATAAAACTCAAATCGATCTCTGCTGGCAGATGCTTGTGCCGCTTGTGCTGATGAGACAAAACTAGGGCCAGCGCCTCCATCAGCGTTGAATCCTCGCTGGCTGATTGGATATCGAGTAGGCGCACTAGGTCAAATAGCCGCCGCCGAAACGGTGAATAGAACCGCCACATCAGCGACAGATGATTCGCAGAGTTATAGGCTCTAACCTCTTCGCATTCAGCCAAAAGCGCATCGGCTCCCCCCTCGGCGGTCAATAGCGTCTGCATCGACCGGTGAAACGGCACGGGTTTAGTCTCTGTTTTGGCGACACTCAGCGTTTGACTGAAGAGTCCTAGCAGCCGCTCTGTACGAGCCAGATGCTTTTCTCTGAGTTCAACCAGCCGCCTGCGGGCACTGGCGTCAATCTTTTTCATTCGCTTGAGCAGCATCTCGACGAGATGATCTCGCATTTTTACCTGTGCCCGATAGAGCAAGCACAGCAATAACGTCCGCCGCTTGGCTACGTTGATATCTCGAAACTCAGCGATATCCAAAGTCTTAGCATAGGCGGCTAGGTGGCCCCGCTTAAGCAAATTAATATCCTTCAGCAAGCGCTCCGCATCGCCAAATGACATCAGCTCATCGAAAGTCTGTTGGAGTTGAACCAAGTGAGTCAGCTTTTCGCTCTTTGGTGCGGCCTTGAGCCGATTGAGAAACGCCTTCACCTCAGCATCGGGCCGTGCAATCAGCCCGTCTAAGTAATCGCGTTCTGCTTGGTTCAACTGGCTCGAAACCTGCCGGTATAGCTCCGTGTGATTGAGTGCTCGCAAGTGTTTGGCCAGTCGCTCTAGCGTGCTAAAAGCAGGCAGCTCGTAGCTTTCTTTAACCAGCGTTTCAACCGCCACGTTGATCAAGTCAGTCGGATGATCCATTACGCCGACGGCAGCTTCAATCGCCTTCGCAGCTACCTGCTTGGCGACGCTGCTGTAGGGCTTAACCTGAAGATAGTTGCGAATGACCTGATAGTAGCGACGACGGGAAGCCTCTGGCGCAAATGCAGATACCGTCGCATCTAATCCTAACTGCTTGCGGATATGAGAGCTCACCGCTGCCGGAACGACTTCAGGATGGGGAAAATAGCCCAGGCGTTGAAATGACTTCAGGAGTACCAAAAAGCTAAGACGGTTTGGCACCTGACGTACTCGCTGAGTAGCAAGGGTTAGTTCAGCCTCTGTAGGTGTGTATAGCTCAGCAAGTTCTTCTGGGTTGGGAGATTGTTTGAAATAGGGGTATGCCGTACGATTTAGGGCAGTCATGGCAAAGTAGAGAACGCTTCAAAAATAGATATCAGGAGGCTAAGACTCAGCCACAGTACCAGTCTGTTTGTAGGGCTGACCGCAATGAGGGCAAAACCGAAAGGTCAGTGATTGCAGCGGCTCACCGCAAGCGCCGCAGGCGTCCTGCAAGCCAGTGCCACACATGAAGCAAAATTGAGAACGGGCATCTGTCCAAATCGAATCGGGCGCGGTGCCCGCTTGCCAGCACTGCGGACAAAACTTAAGTGAGGGGCCGAGCGTGCCTGCCTGTCCTCGGGCGACCGCATCTAGATAATCAATCGGCACCTGAAGCGCTTGCGATAAACTGCTCAACGTCCGCCGATTCAGCGTTTGCGTCTGGCCCCGCTCAATTTTGCCGAGGCTTTGCTTATGGATGCCTGCTCGCTCAGCGAGGGCGATACGGCTTAAACCGAGCGCTTCTCGCTGACGGTTCACATAATCGGCCAGGGATTCCTGGGCTTTTGGCAGTTGGCGAGCATTTGTAGTAGACAATAAAGTTCACTCTCAGACACATCTAATGGTGCTATCGTAAAGCCAATAAAAGCGACTCTCGATACCTTCAGATTGTCTTAATGACATCTCCTACTTTAGCGACCGTAGCGACTCAATTTCTACAGCGCCCAAGGCTCGCAAAAGGGACGCTTAAAGCATATGAATCAACCCTCATGCCTTTGCTCGCAGCGTATGGCAGTTGGCCGATTGATCTGCTGGAGCGTAGTGAAGTCGTAGAGTATTTGCAGCGCCTGACTCACTTAGCCTATACGACCCGGCGAAAGCATCAGGCGACGGTGCAGGCACTGTTTAACTTTGCGGTTGAAAAAGGTTATTTGAAAGCCAATCCGATTGCCAGAGTAAAGCAGCCAAAGCCTGACCCACAGCAGGGCGAGCACACATCTGACGACACGATTCGCTATCTTACTGAGTCTCAGCTTAAGTGCCTGTATCGGGCGGTTGACCTGGATACGCGCATGAAGGCGATCATTAGTTTATTGCATCGTAGCGGCGCTCGTATTTCAGAAGTGCTGCAATTAGACCTCGATGAGGTTGACCTTAAAGAACAGCGATTTCAGGTACTTGGAAAGGGGAATAAACAACGCTGGTGTTTTTTCTCGCCAGATACCGCCACCGCGCTCTCTGAATACATTCATGATGTGCGATATCCTCGGAGCGCTGCGCTCTTTACTGCTCAGCAGCCGATCTCTTTAGAAACCTCTCGCATTAGCTACCGCCGCATTCACCAGTGTTGGGAGAGGCTGATTGCCCCCTATCCTGACCTAGAAGGCGCTAGGTTGCATGACTTGCGTCATACCTTTGCTACTGAGCGGGTTGGATTAATGGGAATTGAAGAGCTGAGAGCGCTGATGGGACACGAGAATATTCAGACGACGTTGCGCTATCAAAAAGTAACGTCTAGGCGAGCAGAGGCTGTTGCTAAACAGGCATTAGATAAGCTGCAATAGAGGCTATTCAGAGGGAATATCCGATTTTTTAATATCGTTGCTACAGAGTCTTATCTATTCTCTGTATCAGCAAACCGTGGTTTCAGCAGTTCAAAAGGCTGTACTACTCGTGATGCCAGATTTAAAACCCTTTCGTACCAATGCTTTCAAGCCGATGTGAGCGGAATTACACGTATCTCGGCCAGGGGTCCAATAGCTCCCGCATCTCCTTTGCCTCCCGCTGCCCGCGATCAGTCAGCTTCACCTGCGCCGCTGCCGTCAAGGTTTCCACCAGCACGTCCAAATGCCCGCTCAAATCCTTCACATCCTGGGGAGCACTCTGCTGCAACCTTTGCCTTGCCGAATCAGGAACCTCCCGTAAGCGAGGGTTGGCCAACGAATCTTCCAAAGTTTGAAGCACTTCGCGAACAGTACGATCTTCCAAAGCCTGTAAGCCGTCTCGTCCCTCTGGCTCCTTCCACCGCGCCACCACTGGCACAATCTCATCATGTAGCCGAGACGCGCCCTGCCCATACAGCGACAGCCGACCCAGCATAATTACCCTCGGAATTGCCGTATCGGTGAGGCAAACGCAGGCCCGCGTCAAATCGTCGTGAACAAACCCCTGCGAAAGAAACCGACCGAGTAGCCGCTGAACCAGCCGCTGCTCAAGGTGTAAGTGCACTGCCTCCCCGTCCAAAGAGCCCGAGTCTCTGAAAATCACCGGACGAATAGGCGATTCTTTTCGCCATTCCCAAAGCTTTTGCCCTCGCTTACGCGGCTCTCGCAACGTATCTAGCGTGGCTGCCCAAGTGGGATCTGTCCCTAGCCGTTCATCGAGCGCAGGAATTTCCCACCTTGCCTGGTCAGGGTTATCCAGCGCCTCTTGCTGCGATACAGGCGTAAGTGACTGCGCGTTCAATATTTCTAAGGACGCTGAGATCGCATCGCGAAAGTGCCGGTCTTCAAACCCTAGCCACCGATAGGAAGCATCCAGAATATTCTGGAGCTGTTTCTCCTGCTCTCTCAGTGCGTCCTGCCGTTCCCGCACAGCTTCTAGTTCTTCGGAGATGGCGTTTCCTTTCGTCACAGCGTCTTCATTCGCAGTATCAGATTGTGCGATCGCCAAGCTAATTTGTTCCTCTTCACTAGCGCGAATACCCTGCTTCAAAAGATTCGATACTGTTTTCTCCACCACAGGCGACAAGCTACCCAGCTCGACCTGAATCGTTTTAGTCTTTTGCACCAAAACATCCAACACTCGATCTTCAGCCCGCTGTGGATATACAAAATAATGGCAGCGCACTACGGCTGACTTCTGCAACCGGCGGTCAATTCGCCCGTTGCGCTGCTCCATTCGGCTAGGGTTCCAGGGCACATCAAAGTGAAACAACTCATCGCAATAGTTTTGCAAGTTCACGCCTTCTCTGGCAGCATCTGTTGCAATCAATATGCGCAGAGGATGCTTTGCAGGATTTGCATTAAATGCGGCCTTAATGTTCTCTCGGTGTTCATCACTCATCCCGCCATGAAAAGTCCCAATCCGCTGCTGCGCCCAATCCGATTGGACAATAATAGCTTCAAGCTGTTGCTGTAAATATCGCTTTGTGTCGGTGTACTCAGTAAATATCAACACCCGCTTCTCATTCCACTGCGCCCCCGGTTTGCCTAGCTCTGGGCATAGGTTCTCTTTCAGCCAGCCCTTAAATTGCTCAATTCGACCATCTGGCTGGTGGCGTGCCTTCGTGGCAATGCCGCTCATTTCATCCAACAGCTCAATTTCTCGTACTGAGATGTTGCCACCACTTGCGCGGGTAGCCGCTTCCATTTGCACATCCGCTTCCAGTTCAACCTCCTCCTCTGGAAGTTCAGCGCGTTCATCATTATTATCAGGCGCAGCCTCCAGCAGTGACAGACTAATTTGATGTAGCTGCGGCAGTACTCCGGCCTGCTTCGCCTGACGTTCTACCGACATCTGATGCACCTTCAGCGTGCGAGCAAAGGCCTCAATAGATGAGAGTAAACGCTTTTGCAGAGAGGTAATCACCAGCATAGCTGCGGCCCGTGAAGACTTAGTGGCTTCCTTCAGTCTGGCCTCCCGGCAGCTTCGATATTCTTGTAATAGTTCAGCCAGCACCAGCTCCGGTGAATCTTCGGGTAGATTGTCTATTTTGACAGCAATAATCTTTCGCTCAGGAAAATCAGCGTTGTTAATCTCTCGCAAATCCTGCTTCAGTCGGCGCACCATCACCGCATCTAGCAAGGCCTTACTGCGTACGGGCACGCCTCGGCAAAACCGCTGCGGATCAAGGATCTCTAGCAGTGCCGCAAAGCTGTTGGAATGACCATTGTGAGGGGTTGCCGATAAAAATAGCCGGTGTTCAAACTTAGGCGCTAGCTCTCGCACTGTCCGAGTGAGCTGTGAATCTACTGCATATTTGGAACTGCTCGCCGGGGCGGCGTTATGAGCTTCATCCAAAATAAGCATTGCGCCCGCTGAAAAATCGCCCAGCCAGTCTCGTAAAGGGGCCGCATAAGTTTCATTACGTAGCAGAGCGTGGGAGATAATAAAGCGGTTGTGCGTCTTCCAAGGATTGACACCATAGCCTCGCTCTCGACGGCGAGCGGCGACAAACGCACGATCATAAATCGTAAACGTTAAGCCAAAGCGGCTCTCCATCTCATCTTTCCACTGCTGGACGACTGACGGTGGGCATGAAATCACAACCCGTTTTATCCGCTGGCGCAGCAGCATCTCTCTCAAGATCAGTCCTGCCTCAATGGTTTTCCCTAAGCCCACATCATCAGCAATAAATAGATTGACCCGAGGCATTCGTAGCGCCTTTCGCAGCGGCTCTAGCTGATAAGCCTTAACCTCAATGCCAGCTCGGTAAGGGGCTTGAAACAACCGTGGGTTGGTTGAGGTGACACAGTTCCAGCGCAGCGTATGAAAGTAGGCAGAGAAGTAGCGCGGATCATCAAACCCTTTACTCACGACCGTTTCCCAGGTCGCTGTGCCGATTACTTTCGCATCTAGCTCCCTTTCCCAAAACACCGATAGAGGCTCACCTTGAGCATCATCTTCTACGCAAGCTAAGCGGACTTGCGTGTCTCCTTGCTCATCTTGAGGGGCAATCACTTCTTCAATCAAATATTGACGCGATCGCACATGTACTAGCTGACCTGGCGTTAATTCTTCTACAGCAGTAGGCATTGTTTTCGTCATAACTAAATTTCCTCACCCGCGTCTAACGCTTCTAGCTCTGGCTCTGTCAAAACATCTTCCAAAAACCGGCTAGGATATCCTGTCCACGTCAGCACCACTTCGTCACGAGCGCGCGTTAGGCCAACATACAGAAGCTGTCGCTCTCGCTCTAACAAATCCTTTTTCAACTGCTGGTCTTGAATGTTTTGCAGCAGCGATCTTAATGGCACCTGCTCATCACTTACGTTGACAACAAACACAGCCTTAAACTCTAATCCCTTCGCCCGGTGAAGCGTCCCAATATGAACGCCCTCACCCGCCTTACCGTCCCGTTTAATCAACTGGCTCTTTACTCGATTGCGCTGCAAAGCGTCCTGAATCGTTTGCAAAGCGGTATTCATTCGGCTAAAAATAGCAATCTCTTCAAGTGCTAGACCTTCCTTTTTCATACGTTTAATGGCGCTGCTCACATATTTCCATTGCTGCGCAGGCGTTTTCGCAGGGTGCAGCGTCGGCTTTGGCCCCTTCAGCAAGCTCACCGTTCCTTTTCGCTTCTCACTGCCACCATTAAGATCATCACCGCTATCACCCACCAAGCGATCTGCAAAACGACGAATCTGCTCTGTCGTGCGGTAGTTGATGCGCAAAATATGCGATCTTCCCTGCACATTCACGCCCAACCCTTTCAGACTAAATCGGCTGCCATATATTCGCTGTCCACCATCGCCTGTCAAAGTCAAACCATTTTCTCCTGGCCCTGATAGTGCCGATAGCAGCATAATCTCTTGCGGCCTGAGATCTTGCAGCTCATCAACCACCACCGCATCAAAAGGACTTTCAACAACACCCGATTCAATAAATTCCCGTGCCTGACGGCAAATGGTCGCCCATTCTGCTTTGCCCTCAGCTTGTAACGTAATCAGTATTCGCTCAAAAATAGGCCAGATTTGCTCGCGTCCCTTTGCAGACAAAGGAAATCCCCGTCCCGCTCGATTGGCTCTCTTATACTGCTGGAAAGTCGTAACTCCCTGATCTTGAATGACCGTCTCCCACTCTGTTAGCAGCATGGTTATATCCAGCGGACAGCTAGGAAAATGAGCCTTCGAGATCAGCGCTTTCAGATATTTTTTATCTAACGGCTCTAGCGTTTGCCCTTTATCTGTCGCAAGTCGCAGCGCCTGCTTATGAACGGTGCTGACCGTAATCAACGCCCGCTCTTTTTCAGTACACAGTAATGCCAGATTTCGCTCAATATTCTCGCATAGCGTTTTCACATAGCTCGTAAGCAGCACCCGTTTGCCTTGCCGTGCTAAATATCGTGCCCGGTGCATAGCAACGACCGTTTTCCCCGTGCCAGCCCCGCCTGTTATTTTCACAGGGCCAGAAAAATCACCTGTAGCAAGCGCCTGCTGAGAAGAATGTAAAAATGCAATCCAAGTATCCAGCGGTGCTTCTAACATCCGCATCAGGTCATCGTTATCTTTGAGGACATAGAAGCGGCGCTGACCATCTAGCCCCTCAGAAAGGGGTTGGTCAGGCGATATTGGAAGTGGCGGCGTAACCAGCTTTCCTGCCGCAACATCAAGAAGACGCTCTCCAACGTCAAGAGGCAAATCTAGAACAACATCCAACAGAACTTCTTCTGTGCAAATTTTACGAAGCGTTGGTAGCCAATTTTCTGGAACACCTAAGCTCACTAAATAGTCATCTTTATACGTCTTGAAAATGCTAGGAAGTTTGTCCGACGTGACTTTTAAGCCCTGAACCTCCTGCTCAACGATTTCTGGCGATGCAATAATTTGAAGTGCACCTGTCTTAGAATGTCGCCCAACCTGTTTAGTCATTGCCCAGTGATAGGCCGCGTCGTGATGATCCGCATGAAGGACAGTCCAGGTTTCACCATCTTTGTAAACAATGGCCCTCAGCTCCTGTGAAATCCGTGCTGACCAAAGATTCTGATTTTTTGTCTTCGTCACTCGCTCTAGTTTCAGGCTCGGATGGGCTGAGTTCTCTAAAAACTTAGTCAAAAATGTCCAAACTCGCTTTGCCTCATTGGCTGATAGCTTAGAAACAGCTTTAGGAAGCGACTGGTCAATAAGTACCGGCATAGGCGGATGAAGCAGGTGAAAGGTAGAGGGAGACGGACACAAAGCAAACGCTACTTGCCTCATCTCTTTAGGCGTAAGGATTATATCTTAGGGTGCCTAAGCGGCTTGTGACGCTGGTTCCTTTCTCAAGGAGGCCAGAATAGTCCCTTGTTAGCTGCCAAGCCTCACCGATCTTGCAGTACTAGCATATGACTGCGTTGTTTTCGATAAGGAACAAGACTAAATTGGCGGCTTTACCTTGCCAGAGAGTACATCTAGGGCAAGCTCTGTATCACTTTTTTTGAGGATGGATTCTATCGTCTTCCCTTTGAGGTCTTCTGCAATCTCTAAGATTTCACTCAGTCCTGGCTCCAACTGCTTGAGCTGCGCAGCCATCTGCTCGGTTTGCTGCCGCTGCGGGGCGTTCAGCGTCTCCTTTTGCCACCGCGCTAGCTGCGCTTCGTATACCCACAAAAAATCTTGCTGTTCGCGGTAAACCTTGAGTACTCGGCCTACCGTATAGTCGTCGAGGACGTGAGGCTTCTCCTGGGCGGCACGTAAACTCTTGAGCTGGGTCTCTACTTCGTCGAGCATCCCCGATACCATATCGGCCAGCGTCGGCAGCATACTCAGCGGTTGCCAGTTGGGAGTGGGTTGAGACATAGTAGCGACTCTCCTAAAACCGTAACAGTGACCTGATCTTTGCCAACTGCAATCGCGTAGAGGGGGGTGCCGACTGCGGTGGCAATATCAACGCCGTTGTGTCGCTGCATTGTTTTATCGATTGGGTGAAGGCGATCGCCCATCCCTGATGTCACTTCATGGCCTGCGACTCGCTGGCCTTCTTCTAGCAGTGCTTCGTTCAAATACTTCCTTGGGTCGGCTCTACCGTTAAGTCTGACATAGTGACTCGGCGGCGCAATCTCATTCACTAGCTTCTGTACGGGTGGCAGGAGAATGAACAACAGCGGCGGCGCGATCAGTAGAATTCGTACAAAGTCCATCAGTCCCGATTCAGCCCGCGCGGTTGCCTGAGCCTGATAGCGAGCATCGGCACTCATCTGCTGCCATAGCTCGGGCGCGATATGGCTGGGGCAGTGGTTGGAAATCATTCGACCTCTTCTACTTCTCGCAGTCGTTGTCTACAGGTTTTAGGTGCTTCAGTGCGCGGGCCGATGCGCCAGTTGCTCGGCTTGGCCCAGTCAGGGATGGTTTCGAGCGCTGCGCACTTTGTCGTGTGGCGGACGCTGGCTGATAGGTCATAGGTGGTGGCGGTCGTCAGCGGCTGGTTCCACGCTGCTGGAAAGCCAAACTTTAGATAGTCCGGTTGTAGCCAGTCAAAGTAGGCAGTGATGTAGGCGAGAGCGATTGCGATGGTGAATTGTTAAATGTCAATGGCATAGGGGTGACGTGACAGTCAGTTGTCGTGCTGAATGACATTTAGCCGAGACCATCAAGGCTCATTTAAAGACAAGTATTCGGTGGCCGTTTAATAAAACGACAGCTAGTGATCGAAATGACAGTGCGTGATCAGGTTGGCAAACGGCAGCTTTATCAGTTTTCTACGCGTTCGATCTAGTCCTTATTGCGAGCAGTCGCCGCTTGTTGGCGATAGCTTTCAGCCTTAATCTCAAAGATGATGGCATGGTGAACAAGGCGATCTACGGCAGCGACCGTCATCATTGAGTCAGGGAAGATGCTATCCCACTGACTGAAGGGCTGATTGGCCGTAATCAATAGACTCTTTCGCTCATAGCGATGAGCAATCAGCTCAAAGAGCACCGAGGTTTCGGCCTCTGACTTTTTGACATAGCCAAGGTCGTCCAGAATCAGCAGGTCAAAACGGTCAAGCTTCTTGAGCCTAGATTGTAGGAGTAACTGTTGTTTATCATGCTGAAGCTGTTGCACTAAGGCGAGTGCGTTGAAGAACTTGACCCGGCGTCCAGCTTCAAGCGCCGCTCTAGCAAGCCCAGTAGAAATATGAGTTTTCCCTACTCCTGACGGCCCGAATATCAAGCAGTTGGTGGCGTTATCTAACCAACTGTCATCATCGGCTAGCTGCATTAAAGGAGCTGGGTTGAAAGTTGGGCAGTGGTCAAAGTCAAAGCTGGTCAAACTTTTTACGCCGGGTAGCTGTGCTTCTTTGGTGGCGCGCTTTAGCCGCATCTGGTTTCGTCTGTCTGCCTCTTGCTCGCATAAAGTCAATAAAAACTGCGCATAAGACCATTGCTGCTGCAAAGCGTGGCTCTCGGTAGCTTCCCAGTGGGTAAGCATTTGTGTGAGTTTGAGCTGTTTGAGCAGGCCTTGCAACTGTTGGTACGGGCTGCTGGCTAGGCTGGTCGCCACCGGCG
>JBHYED010000059.1:0-17698 GCA_051860365.1 Phormidesmis sp. | reverse complement strand
CAACAACTGTTACGAGATATCGAGACAGTTGTTTGTACCCGTGATCCGTCAGTTCATCTTGGAAAATCTGACTGCCTCCACGTTTGCCTCACAACATCGGGGCATATCTGTCAATGCGTAACTCCTAACTTATATTCTTGAATAGAAAGTGGACGATCTTCCGTAGGGTGTGCCAAATCAGTTGCAGGCATCGTGGGGTGCGTCAATAACGTGGGAGAGGGCTTATCCCACGATAAACGCCTTAGAAACCCTGTTTTTCCACCGCTTGAATAGTAGGATTTTCCCATAGCCTCCCTTTGTAAATCTTCTGGTAGATTCTTCCAGTTTTGTCCAGGTTTTAGCAGCCGGTAGTATTTTAATCGCTTTTCTGGGAAACTAAGGTGGTTATGCTCTGTAATACCGGCGACAGCCTGTTTAAACGTTTTCCAATCAGGCAAGTCAAAATCACCTTTTTCCGAATGGGTAGGCGGGATAAAAGGAGGGCAATCGCCTGCTCTTGAACAAACAATCACAACCCGCTCGCGAATCTGTGGTGTTCCGTAGTTTGCAGCGTTGTACAGATTAAAAGAATAGGCGTAATTTGCTCGCTTCAGCTTGCTCAAAACAAAGTTGAGCGCCCCACCTTTCAGCTCATCTTCAGATAAGTCAGGAAAGCCCTCGCCTCTTTGATCGTGCGGGCGATGCGTCATTGGGCAAGACAATAGGCCTCTGACGTTTTCGATAACAATAAACTTGGGGTTGAGTGCGATCGCCAAATCAATGTACTTCAAAAATACATTTCCTCGATCATCTTGAAAACCCTTACGCTTACCCGCCGTACTAAATGCTTGACAGGGTGGCCCACCCACTACTAAGTCAATTTCATCGCCACTGGTCAAACCTGACTCTGGTGACTTCTCCCGACGCTGACCGCTAAGCGGTACAGCGCGGGCTTCCTTGGCTCACACCAAAGAGTTTCTGCCTCATAGCCAGTTGGCTAGACAACGCTGCCGCTGCCCCCGCCACCTCGACTCCGCAGACATTTTCAGCACCCGATTGACCACGGGCATTTATGACTTGAGCGGCAGCAATATCACGGGGTTTGATAGACCCACACTCATGACAATGACTGACGCGCACACTCAAATCCTTTTTTACTTTGGCCCCACAGTCGGGGCATTCCTGGCTCGTGCCGTAGGCGTCCACTTTGCCGTAGTACACACCGCGTTTGAAGCAAACCCACGGAAGGATCTGATTTACAAACTGACCGAGGCCAGCATCAAGCGTATGCTTACCCAGAAAGCCCTTTGCCATCACCCGAAAATCCAGGTCTTCGACAAAGATACTCTGAGCGCTATCACACAGCCGATGTGCCAGCTTGAACTGCCAATCCAACCGACTAGCCGCAATCTGTTCGTGAACTCTGCCTATTCTTTGAATGAGCTTTGCGCGGTTATTAGAGCGGCTTTGCTTAGTTTTCAGTCGCCTTTGCAGCAATTCAAGCTTGCGTTGCAACTTACCAAAAAAGCGGGGGCGTTCTACCTGCAAACCATCCGAAGTAGACAGAAAGTATTCAAGGCCAACGTCAATTCCTATCGAGTGGCCGTGAGGGACAGCATCGGGGATAGACACATCAGCTTGAATACAGAGCGTGGCGTACCAGCCACTATGTTTACGGACTATCCGCACCGTTTTTACGTCAAATCCATCAGGGATAGGACGGTGCAGGACAATGGGTACCATCCCGATTTTGGGCAGCTTAATTTGACCGCCGACAATAGGAGAGTCTTTGAACTGTGGGAACAAAAAGGAGCGATACTGCCCAAACTTTTTGAAGCGTGGGAACCCGTGACCTCTGGCCTTGCGAGCGACAAAGGCCGACTCTACCCGACCTACAACAGCTTGCAGCACTTGAGATTGAACATCTTTGAGATGTGGAAAGTCTCGCTTTGCCGTTGTCAATGCTCGCTTTTGAGCGTAGTAGTTAGGGTATGGAGCATCCGCCGCAATGATGTATTCGCGTTGCAGCGAGCAGGCATTAACCGCGCACCGCCGCGACTTGATCCAATCTTTCCTCTCGCCTAGCGCGTAGTTATAAACGCCGCGACAGGCTTCAAGCCAAGACACCATGCGGGCTTCTTGCTCGAGCGAAGGATAGATTCGATACGAATAGTTCATTGTAAAGATGCCTCTATTCTAGCATTTTAGGTAAGAGGCAGTTAGTCCCTAAGCAAAGAATGAATGAAGATTGTTCGCTGCACTCACCTGTCTTTCATCCCGACGCTCACCTGTCGGTAGAGCGCGGGGCTTCCCGCCAATTAGCTAAAACACTGTCAGCCTGATAATTGTTTATATCGCCCAACAAAGCTGTCTCTGGGCGATTCAAGGCAATTGTTTGCCGACAAAACTTATCCACTTCGCAGGCCAAGCGAATATCAAACCCTGCTTTTTCTAGCCCCAAGTCTAAACCCATTGCACCAGAAAAAAAGCTCAGCGCTATGGGCTTATGTTTAGCAGTTAAATTGGATGGGCGATCGCAACGATAAGTGCCATGATTTTCAGCCGCGATATGAGCCGTTCGCAAACCATAGACATGTAAGCTGCACGCTTCAATAATCCACGAGTTGCCAATCTTTTGAGATTTTATAATCCCATCGCGACAAAGCGTTCTGATCCGTTGTGGACTAATTTTGAGTTTTTCAGCAGAAGCTTTAACACTCAAAAAGGCACTGTTCATAGGTTTCCTTATCGAAACTTTTAGAAGGTACCTAAAATATTATCAGTATGCGTGATCGTCAGCTAGAAATGTTACCAGGCATTGCTAGTACCGTGCTGAGGGCCGCCGCCGTGGATTCCGCTTCCAGACGGATAGGCCATTCCGCGTGAGGGCTGTGACGTTGTTGTTTGCTGAGGCGGATAGCGGTCATAGCCCGATGAAGTGGATGAGCCGCCTCCCGAGGAAAACATAGAATCCACCATGCCCTGCATCATCGATTGCCCTAGTGGACTGGCCACTAACGCGCTAAGTCCATCCCAATTACCGCGACTGGTTGCCGTTCTTGTCGCCGCTGGCGGACTAAAGTTACGAAGCGCCATTCTATAGCCGCCACCCTGAGATCCGTTTGCGGTCGCCACTACGGTGTAGGTATCGTTACGAGGCAGCGTTACAGATAGGTATGAATTAGGATTACCTGCTGCCGCATTGTTGTTAGAAGCGACCAAGTTTCCGTCACTGTCAATTAGGCCTAAAAAAGTATCAAACTCTGAGCTGTCTAAAGAGATAGAAACGCGCTGTCCTTCACTGCCTTCAATTTTATAGCTATCAAAGTAGCTACCGGTACTAAACTGCTCGTCGTTAGCGCCTAAGACGCCCATTTGATGAACGGTGTTTGTCTGTGCTTGAGCAGGCAAGGTCAGTAGCAAAAGCCAACTTATTCCGCAACCACTCAGAAGCCTATAAAACTTGCCTAACGTCATTAATCGTATCCTTGTTGTTCATAAAAGTAAGGCTATGGAAATTCTACAGGTCATGATCGAAAGTACAAGCCTATCATCAGTAATTCTTCGTAGCTTTACACACAACAGAACTTGTTTTGCTATCGGAGAACCGGCTTCACCTTTGGCTGAGCACGCATAATTCGTGGCATTTTCGTGGCATTACAAAGCATGAGAGCAAATAGTCTCGTTATACATCATGAGGGTTGTTCCGTATAACGAACACTTGACCGTATAAAGTTTTTCTTGTTATACCGAATTTGTATTGCATCTATTTAAAGGGTGATTGTAGGCTTTCCTCTACGACCGTCATTTGCAAGCTCAGCCAATTACTGAGCAGTAATATTCCTATCATTTCTCGCTTGTAATATGAAAATTAACAAAGTTCTGACAAGTTTTATCTCAGCCGCATGTCTTTTAGCCGCAGCTCAAGTGCCTGCCTCTGCTGGATTTGGCGACATACTCAACACCATCGATAGAGTTAACGGTACCGTTAACCGCCTAGATAGAACTATCAACGGCACGGCGTACACCGTTAACAGCCTCAGCAATACGCTGGGTCTAGATCTAAAGTCAAACAAAGACGCTATTGATGCAGACGATCCAACAGGCCAAGTGCTACAGGTTTATCAGCTTTGGTACGAAGACATGCCCACTGCCGATCAGGAAACAGTTTCTTGGCTAGTGATGCAGCAGGCTCAGAACCAAGACGTGTCCTTTGAAACGGTGTCTGGTAGTGACTGGTTCTTGCAAAAGACACCTGCACAACAGTCTCAAGCGGCGTCTAATTTCTTTAAGTTACAAAATATTACAGAAGCCGCTGCACAAGAAGAAAGCCGGTTCTTGGCGTTTGCATTTTGTGTGAACGGTGGCGGTGGTGAGAGCTGCGAAATCTAGCACTTAACAAAGCAGACTTTCTTTAAAGCTGAAGAAGTCTCTTTTGGGTTTAGTTCTACAAATAAAGCAGTGGCGATATTTCTCGCGGCTGCTTTTTATGTCGATTTAACGTCGCAAAAACGTAATTTCATTGCCGCTAATTCTGACGCTGTAGGCGCTAAAGCAGTTTTTGCCAAGCACGGCGGTTTCTTTGTCGGGCGCGATCGCTACATACACATCGGTAATAATTGTCCCACCAATCTTCACCGATCTCAGCCGGCCCACATACAGCTCCATCGGTGTTCCGTCTATCAAATACACGTATCGATAGCTCACGGGCTCTATCTTCAGCCGCGCGGCCATTTCCTTGGTGATAATAGAATGGGTTGCATTTCTATCAATCACCATATCAAAAGACGCCACGCCATCAAACAACACTTCGACAACAGGCATATGTCTCAAAAAAGATTTTATCTGTACTGTAGAGCTGTTGTTCTTTTCACTGCCCTGGCTTTGCAACTGTTTTTCAAGCTGATGCTGTGCCCTAAGCTTGCGAACCGATTCCACCACATGTTGATGTTGCTTCCAGTTTCCCTGGTTTAGCCACAGCGTAGCCGCCTTTTGAAGATCGGCGATCGCCCCTTCCCATTCTCCTGTATTCTGCTGAATTTTTGCACGTAGCTCATAGAGTGCTGCATCCTCAGAATCAATCGAAACGGCGTTTGAATAGTCTTTAAAGGCAGCTTCTAGCTCCCCAATCATCTGGTAGCCGCGTCCTCGGGCTGCAAAGTATCTCGCGGCTGGCTCGTCATTCGCTTGAGCCTTCTCAAGGAGTGTAGAAAACTCTTCAACCGCGCCATAGCCATCTTGCAAAATCAGCCGCATTTGTCCCTGGCAAAACTGCACATCTCTATTGTCTGGATAGCACTGCTTCGCGATCGCCAGACTGGAAATAGCCTGCTCTCGATAGCCCAGGTGAGCTTGAATTAACACTCGCCAGCACAGTGCCTGCTGTTGATGCGGAGCACAGTCCAAAAGCCAGTTCACGTCCTTTAAAGCAGATTCGTACTGACCTACGCTGTACTTTGCCTGCACTCGCAGCATAAATTCATCTATTGAGACGACTGGTGCAGCGGTGCCATTTGTTTTGCTACTTGTCTGACCGTTTGTTTTAGGCGATCGCGAAAAGTCAATATCAGGCAACGCTTGCAATGGCTTAATCGCATCCAAACAAGCCTGTGCGTTTTGCTTATCTTTAGCCTCTAAGTAACAGCGTGCCGCTTGTTTGTACGCGGCGATCGCCCCTTTTCCATCGCCCAGCATTCCCAAAGCTTTCCCTAGCAGCCGATGCCCGCCTGCTAGCTCTGGCTTTAGCTTTACCGCCTCTCGGCTATCCGCGATCGCTCCCTTCACCTGATTCAAACTCAGCCACACCAGCGCCCGAGCCAAATACACTGTCGCCGTCGGCGCTAGCTTAATGGCTTGGCTATAGTCTGCGATCGCGCCTTCCTCATCTTTTAACCGCCGCCGCACCTTCGCCCTCTGCACATAAGCCTCTGCCCGCTGGGGATTCTCGGCGATGACCTTATTCAGTAAGGGCAGCGCATCAAAGGGACGCTCCACCTCAATCAAATCCATCGCCCGCTGAAAACTATCCGAAGCCATCGTCATTTAATCCAATCCGTAAGGTTTGTGTGAAATATCCGTAAAATTTATTTCGTCACCAAACTAAAATCAATTTAGTATGGAGGACAGAAAAATCAACGGTCAGCGTTTTTCTATTCTTATCGCCCGCGAGCGCCCCAAATGTCATGAGTAGCCTCCCGAAAGCCCTCTCAAAAGGATCCTCAGAACCAAGCCGAGTAGATTCTAACAAGGGCCACTCCAGCGCTATCTTCGGGCAGGTGTACTGGTCACCCACTAAATCCCCTTGGATCACCTTTATATACATGGGTGCGATTCTCGGCGGCTTCCAAACGCTGCAATGGGACACTTTTCTCCTATTGATCATCACTAGCCTCGTCACCCTTTCCGCAGGCTATTCAGTGGGCATTCATCGCCGTCTCATTCACAACAGCTTTAGCTGTCACCAGTGGCTAGAAAACACGCTGGTTTATCTTGGCGTGCTAGCTGGCATCGGTGGGCCGTTTTCTATCATCGAAAGGCACGACCTTCGCGACTGGGCGCAGCAGCAGCCCAACTGCCATCCCTATTTCACCAATCGCCGCAATATTCTGATCGATTGGATTTGGAATTTGCACTGCAGCATTCAGCTCCACTATCCGCCCATTTTTCGGCACGAGCCCAGGATTGCAAACAACAGCTTTTACGCACTGCTAGAAAGAACCTGGATGCTTCAGCAGTTACCTTGGGCCCTAGTTTTCTATCACTTTGGCGGCTGGAGCTGGGTGTTTTGGGGAATTTATATGCGGATTGCGGTGAGCGCAACAGGTTTATGGCTTGCAGAATACTTGACGCATCACGGGCTCAGTCGGCAGGTGAGTAAATCTTCGCCTCAAAAGCGCAGCGCCTTACTCGGCCTAGTCACACTAGGTGAATGCTGGCAGAGCAACCACAAAGCCTTTCCAAATGCGGCTAGGTTTAGCCTATATCCCCAGCAAACTGACCCAAGCTGGTGGATTATCGATGCGCTTAGTCGCGTTGGGCTCGTTTGGAATATTCAGTATCCTAGCAACTTGGTTACACTCGGCACAGAGCATTCGGTGCCGCTTCAATCAGGCCATCCAGCGACTGAAAAAACGACTATTGTCGAGCCGCCTTCGCCTCAATCTGTCGCACGGCTGTCATCGCAGAATAGCTAACGCCCGCAGTGCCCTCACCAGGATGGGTGCTGTCGCCCACCAGCCATAAGTTTTCAATCGGCGTGCGTGTGGCAAAGCCAAAGGGGCCAAAGGTAGGCACGCTCTGGCCAATACCGCCGACGATACCGCGATCGCGCCCCGTGAAAGTTTCAAAGCTTCTTGGCGTTGCCGCCTCCACATGCACCAAATGCTCAGGTCGCAAGTCAAAGTGGCTTTTTAGCCGAGAGATTGCTTCCTGCGTATCTCTCTCTTTCATTGCCTTATAGGCTGCTTCATCGCAGTCATACCACTGCTGCACTTCCGTAAAAGAAGAGGCAATCACCGTCGCTTTTCCTTCCGGGGCACGCCCATCACCAGGACGGCTGACGGACACAAAAAGAGAGTTATTTTCTGCGATTGGCCCATCGTAATCGTACATAAACTGTAGGTGGGGCGGACAGTCTGAGGGAATGGCAGAGTGTTCTACGCCCAGATAGATGACGAATGCACCTGAGGACGGCTCAAGCTTTTCGACCCTCTTTTTGTAGCCCTCCATTTTACGGTCTTCAGCGAGCCGCACCAGGTTTTGAACGGTGACGTTAGCGACAACATGATCGGCGTCCTCTAGCCAGCTCTCGCCCTTTTTACTGGTCACTTTTACCTGTGTTGGCCTGCCGTTTTGAATGGTGATGGCTTCGGCTTTGTGACGCATGTAGAGTTCGCCGCCGTCCTTTTCTAAGGATTGCTGGAGGCGATCGCTCAACACCTGCATACTCCCTTTTAGGTGATACAGCCCATGCGGAGCCTGTGAAACCCCTAACGCAGTCGCCGCATACAGCACCGCCGTTTTATCTGCCGTCGTCTGCGAATACAGCTTGAGCTGCATATCCAAAAACGTCCGTAGCCGCCGATTGTCGTATAGGTCATACCCCCGCAAAATCTCACCCACCGTTGAAAATGTAAACGGCACCGTCAGCAGCGTATCGGGCCGCACCGCCGTCCCTAGCTGCCAAATATCCCAAAGACTGCGCGGTGGCAAAACCGGATCACGCTGCTGAAACCGCCAGCTATAGTCAAACAGCGACTTCATAAAGGCCCAAAACGGCGCACTACCTGGGAATTGCCGCTCTCTCTCCGCCTTCCACCTATCCGGATCGCGCCACACGCTAATCGGCTCACGTTCTCCTGGCAAAAACACCGCGCAAGCCGGGTCGCAGTAGCTCGCAGGCGGCAGCTCAATTCCTAGCTCCTCAAATATCTCGTAGTGAATCCCACCCGGCTCCAGCCCAGCCACCTGAGTCGCTCCAACGTCAAACGTAAACCCTCGCCGTTTAAACGTAGAAGCACATCCACCCGGCACAATTGCCTGATCAAAAACCTTTACCTGATAGCCGCGATGCGCCAATAGTGCCGCCGCCGTCAGGCCGCCAATACCAGCTCCGATGACCACTATTTTCTTTTGCGCCACACCGTCACCCATCATTTTCCGTTACATTTCTTAACCTCGTTTACAGTCTAGCGCCGTTCAGCGGTCTAAGCCTTCGGCGCTGAATCAAATAGCCAAGTCTCATATCTATCACTATCAGTCGCACCAGTCTCTGCCATCCGAGATATGGAACGCTTTTATAGAACACCGTAAATTGGTAGCGATAATAACAATCGGAGGCCTCCATGGCAGATCCCAATAACGTTCCTCAGCAGGCAGACCAGCTCAAAGACGATTTGAACACCTCTAACAAAGAGTCTCGAGAAAGAGCGGCAACAGACGTTGCTAATACTGACTTCGATAAAGAATATGACATTGCCCAGGCGAACGAAAACGGGTCAGGCACACAGTCGAGCGATCCAAATCCTGTGAATCGTCAAGGTGCAGGTGCGGGCGCTGGAACTGCCGGTGCGGGCAATGAATCCAAGAGCCCTGGCGATAGCGATCCTAGCGATTACGTTGATATGGCCAAAGAAGTTGGCAATAAAGCCAAACCCGGTAAATAGACAGCAGCGCTATCCCTACACTAATCACAATTAATCAACCTTTTTGCCTCGGTCATCGCGATTGAGGCATTTTGGTATTAGGATACTTAACTGCACTGGGCTCACTTCGTCAGCTCGAAACCTGCTAGACCGAAATAAAGTAACCATGGATTCTATGAGTAAGCAACGCTCGATACTAGCCGCCCTGCTGGCACTCGTGATTGCAGCGATTGTCATCATTGTGAACGTTCCCACCCAGCTCGGGCTAGATCTTCGCGGTGGCACTCAGCTCACGATGCAGGTTCAGCCGAACGAGCAAATTACTCAGGTGGGCGAACGAGAGCTTGCTGCCGTTCAGCGCGTGATTGAGAACCGGGTGAATGGCCTGGGCGTTTCAGAAGCGGTGGTGCAAAGCGTGGGGCTCGATCAGCTATCGATTCAGCTACCGGGCGTGAGCGATCCTGAAAAGGCGGAAAGAGTTCTTGGTGGGACAGCGCAGCTTGAGTTTCGGAATCAAAAGCCGAATACGGAAGGTGAGTTTCAGGCACTACAAACGATTGCGCAGCAGCAGCAGATTGAGAAGGACGTGAGAGCAGGAACGGGAGATGCAGAGGCGATCGCAGCCAACCAAGCCTCCATTGAAGCCACTCAAGAGGACATTCTGGCGCTATTTGCCGACACCGACTTAACTGGTGATAAACTCCGCGATGCTCTGGCAAGACCGATGGGTGGCCCCGGCGGCGCGTGGGAAGTCGTGATTGAATTTACCAACGAAGGCTCCGCTCTTTTTTCTCAGCTCACGCGCGATATCGCAGGCACTGGTCGCGGCATCGGCATTTTTCTAGATGATCAGCTCATTAGTGCCCCTAGCGTAGACGTACAGTACGCGACAACGGGTATTACAGGCGGTAGCGCCGTTATCTCCGGCAGCTTCGACGCCGAATCAGCCCGTGACTTAGAAATTCAGCTCAGAGGCGGCTCTCTGCCACTGCCTGTAGAGATTGTTGAAAACCGTACGGTCGGCGCAACGCTAGGCCGAGATAGTGTCGTCCGCAGCTTGTATGCAGGCCTGTTTGGGCTGGCGCTGGTGCTGGTATTTATGGCGGTTTACTATCGACTGCCTGGTGTCCTGGCTGATATTGCGCTGGTAGTTTATGCCATTTTGACCTGGGCCGCGTACAACCTGCTGGGCGTAACGCTCACGCTGCCTGGAATCGCTGGCTTCATTCTCAGTATCGGCATGGCTGTAGATGCCAATGTGCTTATTTTTGAGCGCACTCGTGAAGAGCTGCGCTCGGGTAAAACGCTGTATCGTTCTGTAGAGTCTGGTTTCTACCGCGCTTTTTCCAGCATTTTAGACAGCAACGTCACGACGTTAATTGCCTGTGGGGCACTGTTCTTTCTTGGCACAGGTTTGGTCAAGGGTTTTGCGCTAACGCTGGCCATTGGCGTTGTGATCAGTATGTTCACAGCGGTGACCTGTAGCCGTACGCTGATGTTCTTCGCGATTGGCTTTCCGCAGTTTCGCAAGCCGAATTTATTTTGCCCTGGAGTTGAGGATGTGCCTGCGCGATCGCCCAGCCCCACGCCTTCTGCTCAATAGCCTTTTCTCCCAACAAAAGCCTCTTCACGCACTTAATTCAGATGAAACTCAACGTCATTAAAAAAAGACGCCTTTGGTGGGCTGTCTCCGGAATTATCATCTTGGTGGGCATTGCGTCCATGGCGTTTTCCTGGAGCCAATATGGCTCACCGATTAAGCCCAGCCTCGACTTTATTGGCGGCACTCGCCTGCAGCTCAGTCGCGACTGTACCGTTGCTGACAATTGCAGCAGCCCGATTGAAACCTCAGTCGTTCAACAGGTTTTAGACGAACAGGGCCTAACTGGCGGCAGCGTTCAGCTATTTGGAGACGATGGCCAAGCGGTTGTTGTCCGCACCAGCAATTTGGACGTAGACCAGCGTGACGCCCTGCAAAATGGATTGGAAGAAGCGATTGGTACCATTGACCCTAACGCGACTAAAAACGACACCGTAGGGCCAGTACTGGGGAAGCAGCTTCTCACCACTGGGCTCCTTTCCCTGATTGTGGCCTTCGCCCTGATTGCGGCCTACCTCAGCCTGCGTTTCAAATTTGACTACGCAATTTTGGCGATTGTTGCTCTACTTCATGATTTGCTGGTAACGCTAGGCGTTTTCTCGGTTTTGAGCCTTGTGATCGGCTACGAAGCTGATAGCCTTTTCATCGTGGCGCTACTCACTATCGTTGGTTTCTCAGTCAATGATACGGTTGTCATTTACGATCGCATCCGTGAAACCCTTAAACTGCATCCCAATCGCCCCATCAATCAAATCGTTGACGACTCCGTAAATGACACGCTAGGTCGTTCTATCAACACGACGCTTACCACGGTTTTAACGCTGCTCAGCATTGTTCTCTTTGGCGGCGGCTCGCTTAAGTTCTTTGCCCTTGCGCTTATCACTGGATTCATAGCAGGTGCCTACTCAAGCATCTTTATTGCGAGTACGTTGCTTGCCTGGTGGCGCAGCCGTAGCGAAGACGACAGCTTTGGCGGTGAAGATCCGATCGAACCTGTCGATGAGCCGGTAGATTCTGTGCCTGTCGTGTAAAAAGGGAAAAGAGGGCCGGTGAAAAGTTTGTGAGAGAAGATACGACGGCTGCAAGAGCAAAAGCGATAGAGGCACTACGGCAGCATAGAACGCGAAGCTGGGTACGGGTGTCTTTAGCGCTTTGGCTGACCGTTGGGCTGCTAAGTTTATGGTCACTGCGCTCGGAATTTCAGGAGCTAAGAGCGTATTTTACCTGGGCGGCTGTTCGCTACATGCTTTACTACAATCGTCCGTCGGCACTGGGCCTAGCGGTTTGTCTGAGTTCAACCATATCGCTGCTGTTTGCAGAAAGCCGCCATATTTTGCTAGGTCTTTCTAAAAGTGAAAAACAATACTTTACGCACCGCCTAGAGAAAATTTACGAGCAAGGTGATTCGCATCCTCATTGGAAAGTTATTCATCCTAAAAAATGAGAGCCCGCTTCGTCTCTCTGCAATTGCGGCTCTGGGCATTCGTTGTACTTGCTGTTTAAATATTCAAGTCAGACTCGTCTTTTTCCGAGTCCTATGCTTCACAATCGCTACACTAGTCCTACGGAAATAAACCCAGACTCTTTGTGAAATCACCTCGCGCTAATCCCTCTAGCCGTCCGGTTACACCTGTTAAATTACCTAGCCTGAGTCGCTGGTGGCTTTTATTGGGACTCGTCATCCTGCTACTAGCTTGCTCAAGTACGCTAATACACTGGCTCACAGAGTACTGGTGGTATGGTGCGACCGGCTTTGCTGATGTGTTTAAGCTACGGCTAGGCTGGAGTATTTTATGTGCGGTCTTGGCCTTTGCGATTTATGGCATAGTGCTGTTTGCGAACTACTGGCTAGCCATTTGGCTGACGCGCGATCGCCCCTTCTACATTCCTAGAAACAGCGAATGGGCTCCCTTCATTCCAGGAATGACTGTCTACGGCAGCGTAGGGCTCATTGTTCTATTAGCCGCAGGCGCAGCCCAGCGTGGAAGTCAGGCCTGGGAGCTGCTGCTTAAGTTTTTAAATCCGACAGCATTTAATATTGCCGACCCCATCTATCAAAGGGATATCGGGTTTTATGTTTTCAAAATACCTGTTTATCAAGGAATTCAAAGTCAAGGTCTAGAGCTTTTAATTTGGGCGCTAATACTGTCACTGGTCATCTATTCAGTGCGCGGTGAAATTCGCTGGGATCGCGGTTGGAAGTATCTGATGACGGGGCCGGTGAAGGCTCATTTGTGTGTGTTGCTGAGTGCGATCGCTCTATTCTCTGCCTTTGGCTACTGGCTTGCCCGCTACGACCTGCTTTATTCAACCAGCGGCGTCGTTTTCGGCGCAGGCTACACAGACATTAACGCTCGCCTACATGCTTATAGCATCATGGGCATCGTCACGCTCATCGTCGCACTGCTGTTTATCGTGTCCTTGTGGCGACGAGGTTTTTCACTACCTGTCACTAGTATCACGCTCTACTTTGCCGTATTACTGGTCATCAGCGGCTTCTACCCTTGGCTTCAGCAAAGCATTGTCGTTGAGCCCAACGAACTCGACAAAGAAACACCCTTCATTGCCCACAATCTGGAATTTACCAGACAGGCCTACGGACTGACAGACGTTCAGCGCGAAGAATTTGTCGTCGAAGACAACCTTGACAGCGCCGCGCTCGATCAAAATAAAGGCACGCTCAACAACCTGCGCCTGTGGGACTATCAAACGCTGCTCAGCACCTATCAGGAGCTGCAAAGCCTCAGGCTCTACTACCGCTTTCACGATGTTGATGTTGACCGCTACAACATTCAAGACGACTACCGCCAGGTGATGCTGTCTGCTCGTGAGCTAGACTATGACGCGGTGCCAGAAAACGCCCAAAACTGGGTGAATCAAAGGCTCAAGTATACACACGGCTACGGCGTAGCGATGAGTCCTGTAAATCAGGTCACCGTAGAAGGCCTGCCTGACTTTTTTATTAAAAACATTCCGCCTGTTACTAGTACCGATATTAAAATCAATCAGCCTCGCATTTACTACGGCGAAGAAACCGACCATCACATTTACACAGGCACCAGTACAGACGAGTTCGACTATCCGCTAGGCAGTGAAAATGCACCTAATCGATATGACGGTGCTGGTGGTGTCGCCATCGGTTCATTGACCCGAAAGCTGGCTTATGCGTTTGACTTTGGCACGCTAAAGCCGCTGATTTCTAACTACTTCACGGATAGCACTAAAATTCATTACCACCGCGATATTGTGGATCGCGCACGGCAGATTGCGCCCTTTTTACAGCTCGATAGCGATCCTTATTTGGCCCTAATCGACGGGCGATTTAAGTGGATATTGGATGGGTATACGGTGAGCGATCGCTATCCCTACTCCGAACCCCTTATCAGCTCTCCCAACCTTGACACCTTAGTCGCCGCCCAACGAGAGCTAGAAGACGTTGCCCTAAGCGGCACCAACTACATTCGCGACGCCGCCAAAGTCGTCATTGACGCTTACGACGGAACGCTCACCCTCTACGCCGTAGACGAAAGCGATCCAATTTTAAGAACCTACGAAAAGATCTTCCCCGATCTATTCACACCTTTAGCCTCGGCCTCTGACGAGCTACGCAGCCACTTTCGCTATCCGCTAAATCTGTTTCAGATTCAATCCCAAATTTACCGGGCCTACCATATGGAGAGCACCGAGGTCTTTTACAACAAAGAAGATCTGTGGCAAGTCCCTCAGCAGCAGGGCACTAACGGCAATACTGAGCAAATGCAGCCGTACTACATCATCATGCGACTGCCCAACACAGAAGGCGAAGAATTTTTACAGATACTGCCATTTACGCCTTCTAAAAAAGACAACATGGTCGCTTGGATGGCCGCTCGCTGCGATGGCGACCAGTACGGCAAGCTCGTACTATACGAATTTCCAAAGCAGGTATTAGTGTATGGCCCACAGCAAATAGAAGGTCGTATCGATCAAAACACTGATATCTCCCAACAGCTAACCCTTTGGAACCAAGAAGGCTCTAGCGTCGTTCGCGGCAATTTACTCGCTATCCCCATCGCACAGTCACTGCTGTACTTCGAGCCTATTTACCTACAGGCAGACCAAGGCGCACTCCCCGAGCTAAAGCGGGTCATTGTTGCGTTTAGAAATACTATCGTGATGCGTCAGACGCTACCCGAAGCCTTAGAAGCTATCTTCGGTAATAGTAGCGCGTCAGCTACAACGCCAAGCAGTTCACCGCATACCAATGTAGCTAGTACACCTGGCGAGCCCAATACGCCGGCTGATTTAGTGCAGGCCGCAATTGAAGCATATGAGCAAGGTGAAACGGCGTTGCAAAGCGGTGATTGGGCTGCCTACGGTCAGTCGCAACAGCGCTTAGGCCAGCTCCTCGAACAGCTCAATAAAGACCAGCCCTAGCGCACCTCTTTCAAGTCAGGCGCTTGGGTGAGTGCTACGACCGGTTGATTGGATGTCATTGACTGAAACGATGGTTCAGGTTTAGATTTAACCAGCCCCTCTAAAAGCTGCTCATAGGCATTAAGCGCCTGATGGAACGAGTAGTTTTCAATCGCGTACTGTCGTCCACGCTTTCCTAAGTCATCTACTTTATCGGGGTTGTCATACAGCGTTTGAATGGCCTTAGTCAGTTCAGTGGGGCTTTCTGGCTCTACTACCACTCCACTACCGCTTTGCAAAACGGCTTCAGCCGCTGAGCCATGTATCGGCACCGAAGCGATAATAGGACGACCGCTGGCCATAATTTTCTGCGTCTTTGAAGGCATGTTAAAGCCTACAACATTGTGCTTTTGCATAATCAGCGATACGTCAGCGGCGGCAAGCATTTCAGGAAACATACTAGTTTCTACAAACGGTAGAAGCGAGACGTTGCACACATTGAGTTCCTGGCGTAGCTGGTCAAGTTCGGCGAGCTGGCTCTCCTCACCCACAATGACGAACTGGATGTCTGGATTGTCATGCATTTGTAGAGCCGCACGGATAATTGTGCGTACGCCCTGAGTGCGCGCAATATTGCCAGAGTAAAGTACGACAAATTTATCTTCTAAACCGTGCATAATACGAAAGCGGTTTCCTTTTTTAGGAAGCGGTCTTACCACACCAACGTCTACCCAGTTGGAAATGCAGGCCAGTTTGTTCGAAGAAACGCCCTTCTGCTTCAAATTCTGAGCGAAAGAAGGCGTGATTACGCTGATTTTAGTCGCACTGGCGTAAGCAAACTTTTCTAGCTTTTCAAATACTTTAATAGCGAGCTTGTTACTGATAAGACCCGTTTGAATAGCAGCCTCTGGCAAAATATCTTGTAGACTCAAAACGACGGGACAACGGTACAGCGCCTTTGCCGCAGCGACCGGTACGCACGCGCACAAAGAAGGGCTGGTAGAAAGAATAATGTCCGGTTTCCAGCCAAGAATGGCCTTGAAGAAGCTTAGAACCGCAAAGCTGCTATCTAACATCACTCTGCCAAGTAACCCTGGCTTCGGGCGAACTGCAACAAAGCATCTTTCAACTTCTACACCGTTTCTAATTTCTCTTTTATAAAGATGACCCTGATATTCAGGATATATTTTACGCTCTGGATAGTTGGGCATTGCTGTCATCACTCTGACTTTATGCCCTTTTCTGACTAGTCCCTCCGCAAGCTCTGTCATTAGAGGGGCAATCCCAATCGGTTCGGGAGCGTAGTTATAGGAATAGAGAAGGATACGCATGAATGGTAGATCTTTTGAGCTAAGCGTTTTCAGGTATACGTAATCGTGTAGGGGAAGTGGTGTAACAACGGTAGAAGTACTGGGTAGGCAATAATGACGAGTGCCACTATTCACTGGTTAAGCCTATCTCTGTGACTTATTCGTCCTATCAATAATCGGCCCTGCTTCAGCTAATCTTTAGAGAGACAGGGACATTTGTGTGAATTTTCTAAAAACATAGATGGTCGGTGAAGTGGTTTGGAGTTCATCTATTAGCAGCTCATACTGATAGACACTGATGAACTTATAGGCGACTGATAGGCGACTGAGATTTAAGCCAAAGCCTTAAAAAAAGGTGCCTGGCTTTTTGGAATGAGCTTAATTCATCAAACTTAGTTTGTTTGATAGGTATTAATCATTACTTCAAGTCTGATCTACTAATTCCCAATGAGGCTGATAAAAAGCTCAGGCCATTCACGTATCTTTATATGGTTTTAGATAGTCACTTCGATCAAGGTTTGTAAGTAGGGAGCACGCACTATGCCTTCACAAGGCCAACCTCAGTGGGATATCACGAGGTTTATATCAACGCTGAATTTTTTTGGTGAAGTTCCTTTTTTAGGAAGCTTTCGTTGGATGCAACAATTGCTAGGTCAAAGCCCTCACGTCCCTGGTATAGCCCTGAGCGTTATGAAAAAAAGAGTCACAGCGATTGGCAGTTGCTCCCCAGATTTGATCAATGCGCTGCGAAAGAAACTCCCTGCCTCGGTCGATCTATGCGCTGATGAGGCGATCAAATCTGGTGATTTATACCAGCAGCCCGACACTAGATTTTCTGAGCTGACACGGCTGATCCGGTCAGTAGATTCACTCATCGTGATACAGCCGTCTGAACTATCGAGATTGTTAGAAAATACGGCGATTTCTGCTAACAATTCATCAAATATTACCGATAATGCTGTTGAATATTGCGTTTTTGACTTTTCAAATCCTAATTGCGATCTGGCCGCTTGGGGCGCGTTGGACGACGTGGTAATGGGCGGTGTCAGTCAAGGTAGTTTTTTCTTGAGGGATCAGCAGGCTGTATTTGCTGGCAATGTTTCTACGGATAACTCGGGCGGATTTTCTTCAGTTAGAACGAAGAACTCACGGTTCGCTGAAAAATATAGGAGAATGATAAATAGCTCAATCCCTGTCCAGAACTGTATTCTAGCTAAGCGATGGCCGAATTAATTAGTAACGAACGCGTCGATGATATCCCGCTGTTGCTA
>JBHYED010000058.1:0-17861 GCA_051860365.1 Phormidesmis sp. | reverse complement strand
CAGCCCAGTCAACTGCTGGGTCAACATCATTTGCGGTTTAATTGCCTACTGTCATCAGCCTAAGAAACCTGGACTCCATCTAGAATGGGCGTTGCCGCCTGCGGCTTAACCCGAACTGACGTTAAGACAGATAACGACTATCAATCTATCATCAACGAGTTAAAATCTCAGTTAAGAGTACTATCTAAAGAGTTTGACGGCCTGCTCACGAATAGACAAGCAAGCGAGGCCAGAGTAAACAAGAGTACGCACGATATCTCTAGCCTCAATAGCCATATTTCTGATTTAAACAGGAACATATTTAGACGTGATGCTGATTTAGCGAATATACGAAAGAATGCTCAAGATCTAGCGGGACGAGCACACCGAAAAGATGCGCAGGTGAATAGCTTACAGAAATTGATAGCTGAACTGAAAAGAGATATTCAGAACTCAGTAGAAATTAGTCAAAGCAAACAGTTTCTAATTGACGATTTAAAGAGGCAAGTATCTCAGTTAAGTCAAGAGAAGAGAAGTCTTCAAGAAAGAGCTGAGACAATAGCTACATATGCTAACAGGAAAAAGTCGGAAGCCACAGACTTAACAAACAAGGAATCTCAACTAGCTCTTCAGAATGCAGACCTACAAAAGCGCTATTGGGCTATGCACCAGAGCTATCAGAAAGATCAAAACGAGATAGCTAAATTAAAAAAGGAAATAGCAAGTTTTTCAAAAGTCAGTCATGCTCAGCCTCAGAAAATAATCCCCTCTACATCTCAACAATCTATCAGACCTACTAGACAAATCTCTAAGAAAAGTAAGCTTACAGCAGCGGAATGGAATCGAATTGCCAATCGGGATGATTATAGCTACATACCTGCGCATCAAAGAGGCAGTAGCTGGGTAAAGGCTCACTATAGGAGAAAGTCAAAAAAAAGGCGTAGGTCTTAATTTGCATATGTCTTGATATCAAAATTGACAGCAGCAGAGCACTACGTTTCCTTAAACACCGTACGGGTAACTAGATCAGAACAGCCACTGTAGAATAAAGCTAAGGCTATGGAGGCAAAAGGTCATGACAGCAACGCTAATCAATTTGCCAGAGAACCTACCAGTAGATGAACAGCGGATCAGGCTAGAGGGAATTACGTGGCAGCAGTACGACGCACTGGTTGCTCTGTTTATGAATCAGTTCCCAGCGCTACGAATGACTTATTTAGAGGGTGTTTTAGAGCTTATGTCTACCTCGCCTGAGCATGAGCGACTGAAAACAATTATTGCTCGACTGATTGAAGCGTTTGCTGAAGAAGCTGACTTGGATCTTAACGGCTATGGGGCAGCTACGTTTCGGAAAGAGGCGGCTGAGCGTGGGCTGGAGCCGGACGAATGCTATACGTTTGGCGTGCTGGACGAAGCGCCGGATATTGCTGTTGAAGTTGTCATTACGAGTGGTGGCATTGATAAGCTCGCTGTTTATAAAGGACTGGGTGTCCAAGAAGTTTGGTTTTGGGAAAACGGCGTGTTTAGTGTCTACAGCCTGATCGATTCGACATCTGGTTACGAGAAGCTAGAAACTAGCAAGCTTTTACCTGGGATTGATCTACCAGCGCTATCTGAGTTTGTGAACCAACCTAGCCAGACGCAGGCGGTGAAGGCTTAGCGTCGAAGCTTGCAGAAATAATGGGTCGATTGCTGAGACAATGGGAGCCGACTTGACCTTAATGACTTGCGGTGATGGCTCCAAAAATACGGCGTAGCTTTTTAGGTGGAATAATAGGCGGGGGTAGACCGCTGACGATTTCAGTCGCGCTGATGTACATCGGCATCGCTATTACGCTTGTGTTTGTTGTCGCCGCTCTGTTTGCGCCTTTGATGCAGAGCTGGGGATGGATTCAAGACCCACTGGCAGGGCTGGCTAACCCGATTCATGAGCCACCTTCTGCTGCGCACTGGTTCGGTACCAGCCGTCAGGGCTACGATATTTTTGCTCGCACGCTGTATGGGGCTCGGGCGGCGTGGCAGGTGGTTATTTTAGCGACGGCGATGAGCGTGATGGTGGGCGTACCGCTGGGGATGGTGAGCGGCTATCGGGGCGGAAAGATTGACCGGGTGCTGCTGTTTTTTATGGATACAATCTATACGCTGCCGGGGCTGTTGCTGTCGGTGACGCTGGCGTTTGTGGTGGGGCGAGGGGTAGTAAATGCAGCGATCGCACTTTCTATCGCCTACGTGCCGCAGTACTACCGGGTAGTGCGCAACCATACCGTCAGCGTCAAAACTGAGCTGTTTATTGAGGCGGCGCAGTCGATGGGCGCGTCTACCTGGGCGGTGCTTTCACGCTATTTATTTTTGAACGTGGTGCAGAGCGTTCCCGTTTTATTTACGCTGAATGCTGCTGATGCGGTGCTGGTGCTGGGCGGACTGGGCTTTTTGGGACTTGGACTGCCTGACTCTACGCCTGAGTGGGGCGATTCTTTGCGTCAGGCATTGGACGCATTGCCGACAGGAATTTGGTGGACGGCGCTATTTCCTGGACTTGCGATTACCCTAATGGTGACGGGGCTATCTTTAATTGGAGAAGGCCTGAATGAGTTTATTAATCCTCTATTGCGTAGAGAGAATTGGGACTAATGAATGCTGAGAGATTAAAACAGCAGCGATACTCCGAAGGAGTGGCCTTGCCATCGCACCACCAACTCTATTCACAGCTAACGCCAACACAAACGTCGGTGGTTCAAGTATTTGCGCTGCTATATGAGCCCGTTAGCCAAGAAATCGCCTATGAATGCTGGAAAGCTGCGTTTTTAGAAACTAGTGACGTTGAGCCTATAAAGACAAAGCCATTCAGGGAGCTTGTGAAGGGGCTGCTTGATATTGGGGTGCTAGAGCAGCGTTTGGCAAAAGGGATTCACTGCGCGCTGGTGCTAATTGATCTTGTGGTTCGAGAGTCGTTAGATGAAGGTGTTTTTGAGCCGATTGCAATGGCGATCGCAAAAACCTTACCCATCTACGAACGCTATCCCAACGGGCCGCTAAACTTCCGCGAAGAATTAGAATTCGTCCGAGAGTTACGTATTGCCATCTACCGGCAAGATCGTAGAGAAATTGATGCGCTGATGGACGATCTTAGCCATGCGTACTGGCCAACGACAGTCACGTTTGAGCAAGTCTTGCAAAGTGCCTACACCAATCCCTTCGATCCAGCCTGGTTCAACCGCCTTTCAAAAGAGTTTTTTGAGCTTGGGCTCAGCACAATCTTAGAAGATTCTGTAAGACGGTGCACGCCTGCGAACGAGGCTTTTTCACTGTTGTCAGAAGCCTATCGAGAGCATCCACTGGGCTCAGAGCTTTGCTTGGTATATGCAGAGCAGCTTTGGCTCAGAGGATACTTAAAAGAAGCAAGCGATGTTCTCTCAGCGGTTAGTGTGGCTAAAGCTGAGTGGGGGCGGCAGGAGGCTTTATTGGGTGCGATCGCCTTCCTCGCTGGACACATTTCAGATTCACTCATTCACTACCGCAAGGCCCTAAAAGCCATAGGCAAATCACAAAGTGCACAGGCCGAATGGTTCAATCACTCATCTGCCGCGTTGTTCTTTTTTGCGCTGTTAAAAGACGGCAGCCCAACCGCTTACCAAGAAGCTGAAAAGTATGTTTCTCTTTTGCAAAGACAGAAACACCACTGGCTAAAAGACAGTATGCCTTGGCTGTTAGGCGTTGTGCAGACGCAGCAAGGCAATCTAAGCCCTATTTCTGATACGGCGGCGTGGTTTGGAAAACGCAACTTAAGCAACGTCGGACTACCTTTACTCATTGAAATTTATAGCTGTTACTGGCTAGACGTGAGCCATATGAGTCAGCGTTTTGTTGCTGAGCTTCCCGCGCTCTGCCAGAAGGCTCTTAACGCAGGCTACGACTGGATTGCTTTAGAAATTGCTGAGCTGTTAGCAGTCTATGAGCACAGAAGCCCTTACGCAGAGCACGTTATTGCTCTGCGTGATAGAACCAACAGCTTACCTTTACTGGGCGTTATTCAGCGCAAAGCTGCATGGGAGCTATCGCTAAATGCCTTGGCGAATCTGGTTGTTGAAGAAGATAGTCCACTGGCCGATCAGAGGTCCTTTCGGCTGGTTTGGCGGCTGCGCTTTATCTCCTCAACGTTTTGGGCACTCGCGCCGATAGAACAAAAGCTGAGTCCGAGAGGCAGGTGGACGAAAGGGAAGGCGATCGCACTCAAAAGGCTGGCTACCGAAACCATCGACTATCTCACACCTCAAGATCAACAAATTTGCAACACCTTAGACATTGAATACGACGATCAGTATTATTCTCGATACTCTAAGCCCAAATACGCTTTTACTTCTGACGCTTTATTAGCGCTAATCGGTCATCCGCTGGTGTTTTGGGAAGACACGCCAACTGTACGAGTGGAGGTGGTTGCAGGTGAGCCGGAGCTACTGGTAAAGCGACTAGAGAACGATTGCTTACGACTTGAGCTGTCGCCACCGTTGGATAGCTCAGATGTGCTGGGGGTAAAAGAGACGCCGACGCGGCTGAAGGTGATTTCGGTGAATGCTCAGCATCGGCGGATTGCGGAGGTCTTGGGGACAAAAAATCGGCTGGAAGTGCCAGCTCAGGCAGAAGAGAGAGTACTGCAGGCGATCGCCTCTATTGCCAGCCTGGTGACTGTTCAATCTGATATTGGCGGCATAGAAGCCGAAGAAGTTCCTGCCGACCCCACGCCACACGTCCATCTTCTTCCCGCAGGCGCAGGGCTCAAAGTGTCAATCCTGATTCGACCCTTTAGAACAGGAGGCGCTTACTATGCTCCGGGGCAGGGTGGCGAAACCGTGATTGCTGAGGTAGAGGGCACCCGGCTACAAACGCTGAGAGATTTGCAGGCAGAGAAAAAGAACGCTTTTGCGGTTCAAAAAGCCTGCACAGTGCTTGAACAGTATGGGCAAGATAGTGGAGAATGGCTGGTTAATGAGACATCAGATTGTTTGACACTTCTGTTGCAACTGCAAGAACTGGGTGACCAGGTGACGGTTGAATGGCCAGAAGGCGAGAAGTTCAAGGTTTCTAAGCAGTTCGGCGTGGGTGATTTTAAGATTAACATTCACCGTAAAAAAGATTGGTTTGAAGCGAGTGGTGAGCTGCAAGTTAGCGAAAATCATGTGGTTGATTTGCAGCAGTTGATGACGCTAATGAACGCCTCGACGGGGCCGTTTATGCCACTAGCAGAGGGTGAGTTTTTGGCGCTCACAGATGAGTTCAAACGACGGTTGCAGTCTTTAAGCCGGGTGTCTGACTCGCGGAGCAATGAAGTGCGTATTCATGGGGTGGCAGCGCTGGCGCTAGAGGGCGCGATCAATGGTATGGAACAGGTGAGGATCGATCAGGCTTGGCAGATGCATATTAAGCAAATTAAAGCGGCCTGCGCGATCGCACCCAAAGTCCCTACCACGCTCAAAGCAACCCTGCGCGACTACCAGCGTGAAGGCTACGTTTGGCTATCACGCTTAGCCCAGTGGGGCGTGGGCGCTTGCCTTGCCGATGATATGGGCTTAGGCAAAACGTTGCAGGGACTGGCGATCATACTTAAGCGCTGTAGCAAAGGCCCGACGCTGGTGATTGCGCCAACTTCTGTCTGCCTGAACTGGAGCAGTGAGGCCGCAAGATTTGCACCTTCTTTGCAAATTAAAAGCTTTGGCAGTGATGGCAGACAGGCGCTCGTAGATAGTTTAGGGAAAAAAGATTTGTTGGTGTGTAGCTACGGACTGCTTCAGCAGACGGAGGTGGCCAAAATGCTGGCAAAGGTGCGCTGGCAGACGATTGTGCTAGATGAAGCGCAGGCGATTAAGAACTCAACGACGAGGCGATCGCAAGCTGTTATGACCCTACAAGGCCATTTCAAAATCATCATGACCGGTACCCCCATTGAAAACCACCTGGGCGAACTATGGAACCTGTTTCGCTTTATCAATCCTGGCCTGCTGGGCTCACTTAATAGCTTCAACCTCCGCTTTGCCAATCCCATTGCGCGCGACAATGACGAAGCCGCCCGCGAAGCCCTCAGGAAGCTACTTCAGCCGTTCATTCTACGTCGCACAAAAGATCAGGTGCTCACAGAATTGCCTTCTAGAACAGAAATTACGCTGCCGATAGAGCTGAGCCCTGATGAAATGGCGTTTTATGAGGCGCTAAGGCGAGAGGCGATTGAAAAGCTGGCGAATAAAGACACGCAGGCCGGTCAAAAACATTTACAGGTACTCGCCGAGATTATGCGCCTGCGCCGTGCCTGCTGCAATCCGGCTTTAGTCAGGCCGGAGCTGGCGATTTCGAGTACAAAGCTACAGCAGTTTAGTGATTTGATTGAAGAATTATTAGATAACGGCCACAAGGTGCTGGTGTTTAGCCAGTTTGTGGATCATCTCAAGATTTTACGAAAGCACTTAGACAAACAACAAGTTTCGTATCAGTATTTAGATGGCAGTGCGCCCGCTAAAAAGCGACAGAAGTGTGTAGAGGATTTTCAAAAGGGAGAAGGCGACGTATTTTTGATTAGCTTAAAAGCGGGGGGAACCGGACTGAATTTGACGGCTGCAGACTATGTGATTCATATGGATCCCTGGTGGAACCCGGCAGTAGAAGATCAGGCAAGCGATCGCGCCTACCGCATCGGTCAGCAGCGCCCCGTCACCATCTACCGCCTCGTCGCCAAAGGCACCATCGAAGACAAAATTGTATCTCTGCACAAGCTAAAACGCGACTTAGCAGATAGCCTACTCACCGGTGCAGATATGAGTAGTAAAATATCTACAGAGCAACTGCTATCGTTAATCGCATCATGAAACAGTCTGCGACACATGTTTCTAAGACAGCCCCTGCGGCAGCGCATCTGTACGACAGCTTGCTACGCCATCTGATAGCGAATCCTCACGTCCGCATCGATTCAGTTTTGCTCGACATGCAACCCTTTCGCAGCAACATGAATCTCTCTGAAAAACTTGCGCAAATTGACCAGTTAAAAACCTGGCTAGACAGCTTTCGCCCACTACAGCAGGCTGTTCTTGCAGAGCTAAAGCAGCGCTACGACGTCAGGCTTACCTACACCTCCAATGCAATCGAAGGCAATACGCTCACGCAGAGTGAAACCGAGCTTGTGCTATCAAAAGGCATTACCGTCGGTGGAAAAACGCTGGTCGAACATTTAGAAGTGATTGGACATAAGGAGGCTATTGACTATATTGAACTGCTGAGTAAAGCAGATACTCCTATCGGAGAATGGGAGATTCGACAGATCCATAATTTGATCGTTAGAAAGATTTCTCCAAGTGAGGCTGGTCGATATCGGCAGTTAGATGTCAAAGCCGCTGGTACCGATCACGTTTATCCGCCACACTATTTATTGCCTGAGCTGATGACTGAATTTGTAGATTGGCTGGCGATCGCACCATCAAGACAACAGCCAAAATATCATCCTATTGAGTACGCCAGTGAAGCCCACTATCGGTTTGTTTCAATTCATCCTTTTGCCGATGGCAATGGCCGCACTGGGCGACTGCTGATGAACCTGCTATTGCTTAGAGCTAGCTTTCCGATCGCTATTATCTCTAACGAAAAAAGGCAGGCTTATCTTGAAGCGCTGATGCAAGCGCAAGCACCAGAAGGCGGGCTAACCCCTCTTCTCTCTTTGATCTGCGACGCTATTTATGAATCATTCATTGAAACGCTTTCTGTTGTCGCCAATGCTGCAAGCAGTCAAGGAAAAGGACTGGTTTTTTATCAGGACGTTGTTGATTTCCTCTCATCAGAACGGCACTAGCCATACAAACAGCTTCGCGCTGCTAATTCTAAACAAGGTTTCTGATCATCTGATCAAACAGGATTCTTATCTGCGCTGTACTCACAGCATTGATGGATTAGCTTGGCCACTAGCCCTGTCCAGCCCGTTTGATGGCTCGCACCTAAGCCTTCGCCCGTATCACCATTGAAGTACTCATAAAAGAGAATATAGTCCTGCCAGTGTGGGTCGGTTTGGAACGTTTTGTTATCGCCGTACACAGGTCGCTCGCCATTCTCATCTTTCAAAAACGTCCCAATCATTCGCTGCTCTAGCTTAGTTGCCACGCCCCACAGATTCATCTCATCACCCGAACCATAAGGGCACTCAATCTTAAAGTCGTTGCCAAAGAAGTGGTGATAGCGCTGCAAAGCTTCAATCAACAGATAATTTGTAGGAAACCACACTGGGCCGCGCCAGTTAGAGTTACCGCCAAATAGCCACAGGCTAGACTCTGCCGGTTCATAGTCAACCCGGTAAACCTTGCCGTCTACGTCAAAGGTGTAAGGATTGTCTTTGTGAAAGCGAGAGAGTGCTCGAATCCCTGTTGGTGCTAAAAACTCATGCGGCTTCAGCATTTTTGCCAAAATTCGACGCAGCTTATCTGGCTTCACTACCGAGAGCATTCGCCGCTTTTGCCGTTTTCCATGGTTGTTTTCAATTTCTACAGTGGTTACATTGCGGGCAAGCTTGGGCCGATTCGCCTCAAACCACTCCAAGCGTTCCTTAAAGCCAGGGAGCCGATCCATCAGATCCGGCTCTAGCGTTGTGACGGCATACAGCGGCATCAGCCCTACCAGCGACCGAATCTTAATCGGGAAGCGGGTCTTATCGGGTAGGTGTAGTACGTCGTAAAAGAAGCCGTCTTCTTCATCCCATAGCTGCGTGGCATTCTCACCGGTGGAGTTCATCGCTTCAGCAATATAAATAAAATGCTCGAAGAACTTAGTGGCCATATCTTCGTACACCGGATTTTCTAACGCTAGCTCTAAGGCAATCGCTAGCATATCCAAGCAATACATCGCCATCCAGCTTGTTCCATCTGCCTGCTCTAGCCGTCCGCCCGTGGGCAGCGGCTTACTCCGGTCAAACACGCCAATGTTGTCTAGGCCCAAAAAGCCGCCTTCAAATACATTGTTGCCTTCGGTGTCTTTACGGTTCACCCACCAGGTAAAGTTTAACAACAGCTTTTGAAACAATCTTTCGAGAAAGAGGCGATCGCCCGTCCCCGTCATCTTTTCCTCCATCTTATACACGCGCCAGGTGGCCCAGGCGTGCACAGGTGGATTCACATCGCCAAAGGCCCACTCATACGCCGGTAGCTGCCCATTGGGATGCATATACCATTCACGCGTCATCACATCCAACTGTTGCTTCGCAAACTCAGCGTCTATCAGCGCCAGTGGTAGGCAGTGAAAAGCCGTATCCCATGCTGCAAACCACGGATACTCCCAGGTGTCGGGCATTGAGAGAATGTCTTGTGTATCGAGATGGTGCCAGTGTCTGTTGCGGCCACGCTTGCGTTCAGTGGGTGGGTTAATGGTGTCAGGATCGCCTTTGAGCCAGGTGCTGACGTCGTATAGATAGTACTGTTTGCCCCACATCATGCCAGCAAAGGCCTGACGCTGCACATTGCTAAGGTCTTGGTTGTGAACAAAGGGTGCTAACTGATGGTAAAACTTATCGGCTTCTTCCTTGCGGATACAGAGCGTTTCTTCAAACACGCTGCCTAGCGGATCGCTAAGGCCAGGATCGTTCGCTAACCGTAGCCTGATCTGCTGGGTTTCTCCGGGTGCCAAGTTGAGCCGGTAGTGCACTGCCGACTTAGTGCCGGTTTGTCGGGGATTAATGGCCGTTTGTTCTGCTTCAATTACGTAGCGATGGAACGCGTCCTTCACATAGGGCGACTTGTTCTTAACATCAAAGAGCAGTTCTTTGTTGGTTTCGTTTTCGGTAAAAATGAGACCGGCTGCATCGGCCTGCCTGCTGTCTAATTCAATCCACTGACCACCCGCTTTTTCTGAGGCAGACACTTTATGATCTTTAGGCGTTTGGCAATACAGCCAAGCATCCTCTAGCTCAGGGTGACGGGTCTTAATGATGGAAACCTCGCCGTTGGTAAGGCTCGCCTGCAGGTTTGGCTTGAGGCTGGGCGTATCCCAGTTCCAGGTATTGCGAAACCATAGGGTCGGCAGCAGGTGCATTTCAGCCGCATCTGGCCCTCGATTGGTCACCGAAATTTGAATGAGGGTGTCGTCCTCGGTGGCTTTGGCATATTCTACCTGCACGTCAAAGTAGCGATCGCCTTCAAAAATCCCTGTATCCATCAGCTCAAACTCTGGCGCTTTGCGATCGCGCTGCTGACTTTCTTCTAACAAACGCTGATACGGATACTCACCCTGCGGATACTTATACAGCGCCTTCATATACGAATGCGTTGGCGTACTGTCTAGGTAAAAGTAGTACTCTTTAACGTCTTCACCATGATTGCCTTCAGTCCCAGTCAGGCCAAAAAAGCGCTCTTTGAGAATGGGATCTTGGCCATTCCACATCGACAGGCCAAAGCACAGGAGCTGCCGGTCATCACACAGGCCCAAGATGCCGTCTTCGCCCCAGCGGTAGGTTCGTGACCTGGCGTGCTCATGCGGAAAAAAGTCCCAGGCTTCGCCATTTGGACTGTAGTCTTCGCGGACAGTGCCCCACTGCCGTTCGCTCAGATACGGCCCCCATTTTTTCCAATTTGCCTTTTTATCAGCATGTTCCTGAAGTCGGATCTGTTCGGGCGTCAGGGGTAGCGTCATACAAATGGCGTAGGCGTAGCGGCCCCCTAAATATAGAGCTAAACATTGGCGTATGCTACACCCAAATGAGGACTAAAGGTCGGCTAGATCCACATGGTTTTGTAGCTGCTGAAGTCGCGTTTCAGTCATTCTGGCAAGGCACTGGTCTTCATTAATAGCGACCGGCCGATAGCGGGCTTCAAAAGCACAGTTGCGATCGCGATACTCTAGCCAAGCTAGCTGCGTGTCTACAAGCGGATCTTTACGCGTCTCATTCGTCTTATCTATCAGCAGTTGGTAGGTCGAATTAAGATCAGCGTCGGCCATAGCGTAGCTGCGGTTTCCAGCCTGCGGCTGACGGAGTTCTTGGGTGCGATTGACGGTTCGAGCCTCCAGACAGCTATTATAAATGAGCGGTGCAATTGAGCCACCTTCGTAAAAGCTTTTGCTGAAAGTACAGTCGATATCTCGGAAGCTCAACCAGGCTAGCTCAGCGGTTTCTAAAGCGGCTTTGCCGCTATCAGACTGCTGTAAAATGAGCGCTTGATAAACCTGATTGAGTTCAGCATCGGCTGCTCTGTAATCCCTCCCAGAGCAAATATTCATCGCTAGCTGAGTTTGCCGATCGTTACAGTTCACATCAGGTTCGCCCTCTCGTGCCCAATCAGAGCTATTCACCTGACTAATAGCTGCTGGCTCAGCGACGCTCTCGGGGCTGGGGATGTCGCGAATAGTATTGTCAGCTTCTGAGCTTGCCTGAACGGCTGGATTATCAGGTGTTTCGCTTGCAGAAGACAGCGCTCTGGTCGGTGCGATCGCAGCCTCTGTAGAAACCTCAGCGTTGGGCGTGCAGGACACTAATCCAGCAACGACACTGCCTAATAACAGTTGAACGGTGAGTTTTTTAGCGAATCGGCTAGCTGAAGACATTTGATTGCCGGTAGTATGATTTGCTACAAGCTAGCTTGAGACAGTGCGATCGCTCTGCAATCAAGGGTCTATTTCCTGACTGTCTGTCTGTTTGACTATTCAGCAAAGGGCTTTGGCAGATTCGCAAATCCCAAAAGCTTTAGAACAAAGCCGCTTCTAACTGTGCCAAAGCTTTTTCTAGGCTGTCATTCACAATTTTCAAATCAAACTCGTCAGCCGCCGCCAGCTCTGTTTTTGCCTGCTTAAGGCGACGGGCGATCGCCCCTTCCGAATCCTGCCCCCGGCTCCGAATTCTGGTTTCTAATGCTTCCACACTGGGCGGCAAAATAAAAATTTGCTGCGCATTCGGAAAGCTCTGGCGCACCTGGCGGGCCCCTAACAGCTCAATTTCTAAAATGACCTGCTCACCTCGAGCGATCGCGGCCTCAATCGGCACTTTAGGCGTCCCGTAGCAGTTCCCTGCAAACTCAGCCCACTCTAGCAACTCGCCATTGCTCACCATCGCGTCAAAGCTTTCTCGGCTCACAAAGTAATAGTGCTGACCGTCCACTTCACCCGCTCTAGGCTCCCGAGTTGTCGCCGAAACTGAAACTTTTACCTCCGGATGCTGCTCCAGTAGCCGGCCCAGCAACGTTCCTTTCCCCACACCACTCGGGCCTGCTAGCACAATTAGCTGGCCACTCTGGGCTGGTAGGCTACGGTCAACAACCCCTTCTATCGCCTGCTCAGAATGCTGAACCGTAGGCATTTTAGTCGGGCTCGGAGTGGAGATCATGGCTCAAAAATAGATAGTTAAAAATGTTATGCAACGTCTGGCAAGTCGAATAGCACGGTCGTCATATAGCGCTCAGCCCACTCAGGCCCAAACGCTTTTTCCAGTACCCGACGGGTCTTATCATTCTGCTGCTGCTGACGGCAATAATAACGCTGTCGATCCAAAAACTCATCGATTCGATTAGGCTCGGGACTCTTGTCTAAAGCTTGCTGCACGTGGGCGCTCAGGTAGCCCTGAGTTTGCGCTAAAAACTGCTCTTCTTCTAAGTCTGTCGTCGGCTTTATAAAGCAGCAATAATCTGAAAATATTTTTTGGCCCCATTCAGGCAAATCACGCGGCTGAACATAATCAGGGCGCGTCACTTGAGACAGCGCTTGGCTGTAGTCCGCAGGCAGCTTGCCGCTCTGAGTGCCCGCCGACAAATCAACAATTGCTGCGCTCACCTGGCCTCTGCCGCTGACAATATCGCAGCCAAAAATCGGCAGACCATACTCAGGCCGAGGGAACATCACACAGTGAAGAATGTCTAAATTTTTACCAATACGCGCTAGCTCCAAGTGCAGCTTCCGGAACTGTGGCGTTTGGTAGCAGCGATTTTCAATTACTAGCTTTTCGCCTTCTAGCTTGCCTTCTACGTAGCCCAAATCGTCGGGTAGGTAATACGGCGTTAGCTCTAGCCGCTGCCAAATGGACTCTATGCCGCCAGCAAGCTGACGAACCAGGGGGTGCTGATGCTGACGAATAGACGAAGCGGCAACGGAAATCGGCATGTATTCAGCGCCAAAAGGGCTAGCACTCAAAATCTATCAGGAGAGCAGGTACAGACCTTTAGCATAGCAGTTTGGGTGGGCCATCAAATTATTCCTGACTCTTCCTGCCAGCGCTGAAAAGATTTACTAGATGGCGTTACGTCATTTCTTTAGCAATTTCTTGCCCAACTTTTTTTCTGTTTGATTTCTTCTTTCGCTCTTGCTTGAGCACCGCTCATGATCGCCACTTCGTCCCAGTCCCGTCAGCTTCTCGGTGTCAATCAGCAGGCCTATCACGCGCTTAAAGCCTCCATGAGTCTTGATTTGCGCCGTCAACTGCTGATTGCGGTCTGTGACAACGTAGTGATGCAAAATGATCTGGCCGATCGGCTAGAGCAAGATTTGGCGAGTGACGAAAAGGCGCTGAAGCTGGCGCGCTTGGTGTTTGATCCTGAAGAGGGAAATCTGCCGCAGCAGGTGGCTCTGTGGGTTTGTCAAACGATGCTCTCTGAGGGCGATTTGCCTATTCTTCAAATGGTAGGCATTGAGCAAATGACCCGGCAGCCTGCAATTACGCAGAACTACTTTTTGCGATCGCTCGAAAAAATTGAAGCCCTGCTGCCCCGACTCAACACCAGCCTCCTAATCTGGGTGCCCTGGCCCTGGCTGCGCACCATTCAGCAGTCATCGCCTACCTTCTGGAGCTGGCGCAACGGCGTCTATGAATTTGTTAGCGATCGCACGCCCGCGTTTGCTGAACCTGAGCTGCTCTCCCTCGAATTTCCACCTGCTGAGGCTGTAGACCAAAACAATCATCAAAATGGCCACACCAACGGCCATCAAAACGGTAGCAAAAGCGGCAGTCACTATGCACTTGATATTTCAGTCAATCTGTATGGTGAAGGCGCTAACGGTCAATTGGCAGACGATAGCGTGCTTGTTGAGTTTGAGCCAATCGTTGAGCTAGTAAATGAGCCAGCAGATGAGCCGGTAGAAACGCTATCAGAGACTGAAACAATTCCCCTAGAGCTGTTAGACGATGGTTTGGATGACGTCGCACTGATGCAACCGTCCGCCTTCTCTACAAACGCATTACCCGCTGCGGCACAGCCTACATCTGCACTCAAAGATTTGGCCTCACTCGGTGGCCTGCGCTCAATCGTGAGCCAGGGTGTCAATGTGACACAGGCCATAGACGAGGACAACGCAGCGCTATTTGATGCGATTGTCTCAGATCCTGATGACCTGCCAGAAGATCCCCTCCTCGATGAGGCCGTGAATGCTGCCGAGCAGATCGCTGCTGAGTTTGCCTCTTTGGGTTGGGATGAATTTCCATCGGGATCTAATCGTGTAAAAGAGCGTGCGATTACTGTCCAGCCTGCCATTCCAGCGCACGAATCTCAAGCGTCTCAGGTCACTCAAGTCCAAACATCTCAAGTCCAAATTTCTCAAGCTAAAAGTGCTCAGTCCATAGCGTCTCAACCGGAAATTCCGCTGTTTGATCCCACCTTACGGACACTTGCTCTGTCGGATGAATCTGAAGAACTATCTGCCAAAGACAAGTCTGCACCTACTAAAGGGGCACTGGATCTGAGCCCGGTTCGAGAAAGTGCGCCGCTGCTAGAATCGCTTGTGTCTCAGCCCCATGCTGTTGAAGAAGTCAAGGAAACTGAAACTTTAGCCGCTGAGTACTTTACAACTGGGCTCGCCTATCGCAATCAAATAGAAGCAGGCGATCGCACTCTGAGCCTGATTGACTCCGCCATTATCGCTTACGAAAATGGGCTCAAACACTTGGCGACTCCCCACCCTGACCGAATAACCGCACTGAATGACTTAGGCACGCTGTACTGGCTCAAGGCACAGCAGCAGCCTGAACAGGCGCAAGCAGCACAGTACATGTGCCAGAGCGTAGCGCTGTATGAGAAAGCCTTAGCGGTTGGTAGGGCTAATGAGGCTGACGGCCCGCTTGAATCCAACAACGGTATTGTGGGGCAGCTATACAGCAACATGGGCGCGGTATACACAATGCTGGCCACCTGTGAGAACCCCCTCGAAAACCTGACGCACGCCGCCCAGACCTATCAAAGGGCGCTGCCGTTAGTTTCTTTAGGCAGCGATCCTGAAGAGTACGCTACGCTGCAAAACAGCCTAGGTTCGGTGTTTTGGAAGCTCTCTCACTACGACTTAGCTCAGTCCTACCTACATCAGGCCATTTCTGCTTACAACGAATCGCTTTTAGGCTACAAACCCGAGCAACAGCCGCTAGACTACGCCGCTGTGCAAAATAACTTAGGAATTACTTACTGGAGCCTTGCCAAGCATGAGCGACCTGAGTTTTTGCTGAAACATGCGATCGCTGCCTACCGCGATGCCCTCAACTACCGCACCTCTGAGGTCGATCCTGCCGCCTGTGCCATTTCCTACAACAACCTAGCGCTGGCTTACTGGGATTTGTCCAAGCACACTCACAGCGACTTCGCCCAAAAGAGCCGCTATCAAAAAAACGCCGTCACCGCTTTTGAGGCCGCGCTCAATATCAGTAAGCTCTCAGGTGCGCTCAGCCAAATGGACAGCGCCGCTATCTATCACTGCCTCGGTGACGTACACGCCCAAATGGTTGAAACCGCGCCTTCTTTAATCGATGTGGCTGACAGCCTGCAAAAGTCGCTCTACAGCTACATTCAGGCAACCGAAGACCTCCCGACAGATTCACCGGCATACCCAGGCCGCTTTGGGGCCATTGTGGCGAACCTCCGACTCCATTACGACAAGCTCGGCCTAGAAGGACAGCAGGCGGCTTTGAACCGAGTCCCGGCCTCCCTTTTACCGCAGGTGATGATGACCCTATGAGGACTCAATGCACGGTAACCTTATAAGTGTCTTCGCGTATTTCAAACATCTGCTGGTATGCCGCTTTTAATCGTCGCTGCTATTGTCATCGCATTCTTGGCGATTCTCTTCGCCCTTCAAAACAGTATCCCAGTACCCATCAGCCTGCTGGTGTGGCAATATCAGGGGTCGCTCGCGATTGTCCTATTATCTACGTTGGCAATCGGCGTTTTGATCGGCCTGTTGGTACTGATGCCGACCGTGATCAAACGAGGCTGGAAAGAGTCGAGGGCCAAGCGTCACGCCTCAGACTTGCAAGATCAAATGGGCGATCGCGAGCGTCAGCTCAGTACCGAGGTCACCAACGCGGAACGACTGCGCCAAAGTCACGAGAATCTTTTACGGGCACTTGGGCTCACCGATACCAATACAGGTATGTTGGATGCTCGGGTGCTGCCTCAGACCCTGGCGGCACTGATTAAGCAAATGAAGCTACAGCCAGGGAATCCGCAGTTTGATGCGATTGGCCTGCTGATTGTTGATGCGCAAAGGCAGACGCCGATTGGGGAAGTGGTAACAACAGAACGGCAGAACGCTCAGTTGGATGTCGCGATCGCCGCAGTGATTCGCCGCAGCGTCACCCTCGATACCTGGCTGTATTGCGACAGCACAGACGAAAACGGCGCGCAGTTTATGTGTGTGCTCACGGGCATGGATAAGACAGGATTAAAGCAGTATGGTGAAACGCTGCGAGGGGCGCTGATGAATGAGCCGTTAGCGCTCGCGGATGATTCTGTAGTGGCTGTTGAGGTGAAAGTTGGCGGCAGTGTGAGCGATCGCAACCATCCCACCCACCGCGAACAAATCATTGTAGATAAGGCCTACCAGGCGCTCGCTGAAGCCGGAAAGCATTCCATGAATCCGATCAAAGGCTCTCAACCGATCAAAATCATTCAAGTCACCGATGTCTAATCGAGAACTGAAGCACAACGAATAAATGTTTTGGCCATACTCTACAGCTTGATCAATGAATGACTCTGCCTGGTTTCGCCCCGCGATTAACCGTATGCAAGGCTATCAGCCAGGAGAATGGCCTGCTATCGACTCAGGTGTACTAAAGCTGAACTCCAATGAAAATCCATATTCGCCTTCACCGCAGGTGTTAGCCGCGCTGGCTGACTTCAATGGAGAGCTGCTGCGTCGCTATCCCGATCCGCTCGCCACAGATTTTTGTCGAGCCGTTGGAAAAACCTTTGGGATTCCATCTGACTGGGTGATCGCTGGCAACGGTAGCGACGACCTGCTGACGCTATTAGTAAGAGCTTGCGCGGATGAGCATGAGAGAGTGCTGGCCTATCCAACGCCGACCTATGTGCTGTATCGAACGCTGGCAGCTATTCAACCGGCCACTGTTGTTGAGATTCCGTACCGCGTTGTTGGCGATCAGTGGCACTTGCCTGTTGACGCGCTACTCAAGGCTCAAGCTGCTGTTACGCTGGTGGCAACACCGAACAGTCCGACCGGACATAAGGTGTCTATGTCAGACCTGCGCACGTTGGCAGCGGGGCTCAAGGGCGTGTTGGTTGTCGATGAAGCCTATGTTGATTTTGTGGGTGATTTTGCGGGTGATTTTGCGGACAAAGACGCTCTTGAACTGGTAAAAGCGTTTGAGAATGTGATTGTGCTGCGGACGCTCTCTAAGGGATATGGGTTAGCAGGATTACGGTTGGGATTTGGCTGTGCTCAACCGGCTTTGCTCTCAGGATTGTTTAAGATAAAAGATAGCTATAACGTGGATGCGTTGGCGCTTTGGTTGGGAGAGGTGGCGATCGCAGACCAAGGCTACAACCCACATTCCGCCCTTTGAATTGTCACAATCAGAATAATGATGGAGGATGAGCTGAGAGCGCTGTAGAGGTTCGTACGATCGCAGAAACCTTAGAAGTCAAAAATCTCGACCATCTAGGCATCGT
>JBHYED010000057.1:0-23152 GCA_051860365.1 Phormidesmis sp. | reverse complement strand
TTCTTCTCGCCCCGGTCGATGGCGGCGATGGACTTTTGGCGCAAGTCGAGGCTGTAGGCAGCAGGCATAATGGAATGAAAAACACATTGCTATCTATTCTGTCCTAATATGCTATTAGAATGCAATAGTGAGCCCTACAACACTAAGTTCTCTCTGCGTGATTCAGAGGGCAATAAGGTATACGAAGAAGAAATTGAATTTGAAAAAGATCAAGAAATTCTGAGCGTTCAAATTCCTGAAAATTCGTTACAGACAGCACAAAACTACGAATGGCGATTTGCGGTTGTTTGTGACCCTGACGACAGCGCCCAAAATATTGTTTTAACAGGTTGGTTGCAACAATCAAATCAGGCGTCGTTAAGACAAAATGCTTTGTCAGCAGGTTCAAATGCTGAGCGTAGCTTAGGGGAGAGTCTCGAACTCGTTAGAATCTATAAAGAGGCTGGGCTTTGGAGTGATGCTGCTTCCTCGATGGTGGTGATACGTCAGCGATATCCTGATGAGCGCTTGGTAAAAGCAGAATGGACGGATTTGTTGCGATCGCTCGACTTACAAAACGTGATTGAACCTGCGATCGCAACGAGACAGCAGCCATAAGAAGTCTTCTCCACCTGAACGCCACAAAGCTTTTCCCACTATGCCACCCAATCATTCGTCTTGCCGCATTTTATGGCCTTCTCAAGCCCGGTGTGTAAAACGTCTACCCCGCGTCGGATTAGTTGCCATAGCGCTATGCCTTATAAACTTACCTGCGCAGGCTAAAACGCTCAGCAAAAAAATCGTTTCCATGGAGCAGGGGCTAGAGCAGGAGTTTGAAACCTACTTTGGAGAAGATTTAGCCGAAGTCACACAGGCTCCCGCAGAAATTGCTGAAACTTTACGTCAGGTAGGCGAAGAAACGGCAACGAAACCGGCGGTACTTTGGGCGATTCCCCGTGACGATCATCTTCACCTAGTTCTCATCATGCCAGCAGGTGAGCCCATCGTTCGCGACCTTTATGACGTCCCTGAAAATCTGCTACAGGAAACCGTAGAAGACTTTCATATAGAGATGCACAGCTTGCCCAATGCGGTAAATATGAGAGCTGCTCGGCAACTTCATTCATGGATGGTCGAACCTTTTGAGGAAGCGTACCTTAAAGCAGAAGAGATCGATACCATTCTGTTTTGCTTAGGCGACGGTCTGAGGAGTCTACCGCTAGCAGCGCTTCACGATGGCGAGCAGTTCCTGCTAGAAAAGTACAGTCTCACCAGAATTCCGGCGTTCAACCTCATTCAAACTGACTACGAAGCTTTTGAAGCAGACAATGTTCTAGCAATGGGCGCTTCCGAGTTTGAATCACAAACTCCTTTACCTGCTGTTCCCACGGAACTCAATAGCGTCTTATCAGGTTGGCAGTCGGCGTATCCTTCCACTATTAAGACAGATAATCAGCCTTACTTGAACCCAGAATTTACGCTCTCTAATCTACAGGCACAAATTGCGAACCAGTCTCCTGAGATTGTTCATTTGGCGACTCATGCCAAATTTAATCGGGGTACTCCAGCCGATTCCTACGTTCAGCTTTGGGATAGTCAGTTGACGCTAGGAGATATTCGCAAAGTTAACTGGTATGCGCCTTCTATTGAACTGCTAGTGCTCAGTGCTTGCCAAACTGCTGTTGGGGACAGTAACGCTGAACTCGGTTTTGCAGGATTAACGCTACAGTCGGGTGTGAAATCTGCCTTGGCGAGCATCTGGAACGTGAGTGATACGGGGACGCTGGCTCTGATGAGCGAGTTTTATAGAGAAATAGGTACGACGTCTACTAAAGCAGAAGCGCTGAGGCAGGCTCAGCTAAACATGTTGAGAGGTGAGGTTCGAGTCGAGGGCGATCGCCTTGTGTCTGCCGACGAAAGTATTATCCTTCCTGAGGCGCTGACTCATGAAGAGCTTAGCGATCTATCTGCGCCCTACTACTGGGCTGGTTTTACGATGGTTGGCAGTCCCTGGTAACCCAATCTGCACCGAGCTACCTTCTGAGACTAAATCAAGGCGTTGCTGAGACTGGCTGAGCGATCGCTATGAATGGCTCATAGGTTCAGATGAGGACTTTCTCATATGTAAACGATTCGGCTATATTGATGCACAGGTCTATGTAATTATCGGGTCGAAACACAGACAGGGAAAGCGCTTCAAATATTTTCTTGTTTGTAAACCCATTTGCAATATTTCGTTACATATGCTATGATAGGTATATACCGACGAACAAAAGCGTTTATTTTTTGCTTTTGCTCGTTATATATATTCAATTCACACCCCGCAATCATTCCATGGTTTCTACTACTAACACTCTTCAGCGGAGTCGAAATGCTTCGATGTGGGAGCAGTTTTGTCAGTGGGTCACAAGCACCGAAAACCGCCTCTACGTAGGCTGGTTCGGCGTTCTGATGATTCCGACACTACTCGCTGCTACAGCCTGTTTCGTCATCGCCTTTATCGCAGCACCGCCTGTTGATATCGACGGCATCCGCGAGCCCGTCGCTGGCTCACTGATGTACGGCAACAACATCATCTCTGGTGCGGTTGTTCCGTCTTCTAACGCGATTGGCCTTCACTTCTACCCCATCTGGGAAGCCGCATCACTCGATGAGTGGCTCTACAACGGTGGCCCTTATCAACTGGTAATCTTCCACTTCCTCATCGGCGTATTTTGCTATATGGGTCGTGAGTGGGAGCTATCCTACCGCCTTGGTATGCGCCCTTGGATCTGTGTTGCTTACTCTGCTCCAGTAGCAGCAGCAACAGCCGTGTTCCTTATCTACCCATTAGGTCAAGGTTCATTCTCTGACGGTATGCCTCTCGGCATCAGCGGTACATTCAACTTCATGTTGGTCTTCCAGGCAGAGCACAACATTCTGATGCACCCCTTCCACATGCTCGGCGTAGCTGGCGTGTTCGGTGGCTCACTGTTCTCAGCAATGCACGGTTCACTCGTTACTTCTTCACTCGTTCGTGAGACAACTGAAACTGAAAGTCAGAACTACGGCTACAAGTTTGGTCAAGAAGAAGAGACATACAACATCGTTGCAGCGCACGGCTACTTTGGTCGATTGATCTTTCAGTACGCTTCATTCAACAACAGCCGCAGCTTGCACTTCCTACTCGGTGCATGGCCTGTAGTCGGTATATGGTTCACCGCCTTGGGTATCTCAACGATGGCGTTCAACTTGAACGGTTTCAACTTCAACCAGTCGATTATTGACTCACAGGGCCGAGTAATTGGTAGCTGGGCTGACGTTCTAAACCGCGCCAACCTGGGTATGGAAGTAATGCACGAAAGAAACGCACACAACTTCCCACTTGACTTGGCTGCTGGTGAGTCTGCGCCTGTCGCGCTCATGGCTCCTTCGATCGCTGCATAATCTTCGGATGACGCTCTGATTGATAGCTGAATAAATTGAAAAGCCCTCGGTGCATTGCGCTGAGGGCTTTTTAGCTCATCCAATCAGACAAATTTAGCCGCGCTCTATTGTATAGACAGCCTGCATTTTATAGTCACTACCTGGTGAGACTTCAATGACTTCTTCCGCCGCATTCGCCGTTTCTATGCAGATAAATCTTTGGTAGTCATCATTTTCCAAGTCAGCCATATTAGTAGAGATTTCTTTCCAGGGATTCCAGACGATCGCCGTGTGGCTGTTCGTCGAAGCTATTTGAACGCGACGGCCTAGCGCCTCATCTTCAATCGTCAGATCAGGCTTCACCTTTGTATAAATCCGATCAACTTCTTCTGAAATCGTGATGTTGCCGTGCTGCGTTTTTTCTGCACCGCCATCCACCTTGTCAATAAAAGGCGCATTGTCTAGGCCCGTAACGCGTACTTTGTTAACATCACCAATCGTAAAGTAAGTATGGAAAGCCTGCGTAATCGAAAAGGCCTCATCTCCTGTGTTTTGAGTAATGAGAGCCACCGTCAGATGATCGCCCACTACAATCTCAATAACGAGTTCAAAATTGTAAGGCCAAACCTTCCGAGTTTCTTCATCAGCACTCACTCCTAATCTGACCTTTGTTTCACCTGAAGGCGTTGCTTCAACGCTCAACAGATTCCACATACGGTTGCGAACAAAACCATGGCTCGCACGACCTTTCCCTTCTGGGTCGGGGCCAAACCAGGGCCAGCAAATAGGAATGCCGCCCTTCATGGCCTTACCTGTTTCATAATAAGCTGCTTCACTCAAAAACAATAAATCTTGAGACTCACCTGCTGACTGAAAAGAAATCACCTGGCCTGAATACACTGAAATTTTTGCTTTCGCTTTCTCATTATTGATTTTAATCACGGGAAATCCACCTTTCCCTTCAACGATTTCAACCTGATTAGAAATACCAAATTCTTTGTTGAGTTGCTCAACGGTCATACTGTTTGCCTACAAAGCTTTGCCTTCTCATTTAAGCTTGATACTGTCCATTGGTTTAGGGTCTATCCTACAAATAGCCATGGTGCTACGCGATTTTGAGCAGTTGTTAAAGTCAACGTAGCTACTACACGCATTCTGACCATCCTTTCGCTATGCCAAAATTCTTACATATATCGGATATTCATCTCGGCTTTGACCGCTACGATAGCAAGCCGCGTACTCAAGATTTTTTTTATGCGTTGTATGACGTATTGGAAAAATATGCGGTGGGTGAATCAGTAGACTTTGTAATTATTGGTGGCGATCTGTTTGAGCATCGTAATATTCAGCCTGCCATTCTCAACCAGGCTCAGCTTTGTTTGCGGATGTTGCAGTCGGCAAGTATTCCTGTGCTGGCGATTGAAGGTAATCATGACAACGCGCCTTATGGAACAAAATCGAGCTGGCTGCGCTACCTGTCAGATTGGAAATTATTAAAACTGTTAGAGCCTGGAAACATTAGTCAAGGTGAGCCGTTTTATTCGCATTGGGATGAAGACTCGCTGCGCGGTGGCTACATTGATCTGGATTGTGGTATTCGCGTGCTGGGCTCTAGCTGGTATGGTGCGGCGGCTCCGATGGCGATTAAACAAATTGCTGGGGCGTTGGGTGACTTGCCGCCCGCGCCGGGGCCTTCTGTCCTGCTATTTCATCACGGGCTAGAGGGGCAGATTGCTCGTTATTCAGGAGCTTTGCGCTATCGGGAAGTTTTGCCGTTAAAAGAGGCAGGTGTAGATTACTTGGCGTTGGGCCATATTCATAAGAGATATGAGGAGGAAGGCTGGATTTTTAACCCTGGGTCGATTGAGGCAAATAATGTGGATGAGAGTAAGTTTGAGCGTGGGGCTTATTTAGTTGAAATCGATGAGACAGGGAAGATTCAGGCGGAGCTGAAGACGGATTATCGGCAGCGGACGATTGTGAGGATGTCGTTGAAGATGCGATCGCAAGACCCAATCGAATGGGTACAGCAACGCGCGATCGCCCTCATAGAAAAATCCCTAAAGTCAAAAGAAATCGTACCTGCCAGTCAGCCTATTGTAGAGCTACGTGTCACTGGCACCGTAGGATTTGACCGGCTGGAGTTGAATACTAAGGCACTGCAAAAGCAGCTTCAAGAACAATGTAATGCGCTAATTTTTATACTGCGCTATGACGTAGATGAAGCTGCTTTTGCTTCTCCCATTGCGGATGAGGCCAGTCGGTTAGAAGTAGAGCAGGAAGTATTTACAGATTTGCTGGCGGCGAATAACAACTATAAGAAGCGTGCCGGTCAGCTTGCGCGAGGACTGATCGATCTGAAAGATAGACAGATGGCAGGCGATAGTGAAGAGAGCTTGTACGCTTTGGTAAAAAGCCTCTTAGAAAAAGACTAGTGCGCAAAAAAGGCTCGCTGCTGCCAAAGCATCCACACGCCGCTGAGTCCGATAAAGCTCACAACAGCTACTTGAAACTGCTCAGCGCTCATTTTTTCTAGCACTTTTCGTCCGAGCCAGTTTGCCGGTAGTGCCGCACAGCCAATGATTAATCCGTAGCCGACTAAAGCCGGTGAAAGTACGCCGAGTGCTGTGTAAGTCACGATCTTTACGGTATGAGTGAGTGAGAGACTGGCTGCACGGGTGGCGACCATTTGTTCTTTTTCTAAGCCGTAGCTGAGGTAGGCCGGATTTAAGATAGGGCCAGTGCTGCCAACGAGGCCTGAGGCCACAGCGTTGAGAAAGCCGAGCGGCAAAAAATACCAGATTTTGAAGGTGATTTTGGGTAGGTTGATGCGATCGCTCAAAAAAGAATGCACCACCATATATAAGAGGGCGATCGCTACAAAGATCTGCAGTCCCTCTGCCTCCACCTGCGTAAAAGCATACGCACCTAACACCGATCCAACCATCACCCCTGGCACCTGCCACAGCGTCAGCGACCAGTCAATATGTCGCCAAAGTAAGGCACTACGCTGCACATTTCCCAGCACGCTACCGATAGTCAGCACAGGCGCAACCGATTGAGCCCCGAGGAGTAACGTCACTAGTGGAATTAGCACAAGCGGACTTCCGCCACCTACTAACATGCTGACAAACCAGGCTGCAAAGCTGACTGAAGCGAGTGAAAAAATAAGTAAGGCGCTAGACATTGAAACCTAAGCAGTTGGATAGTGACGTTTAAGGGATGGTTAATGGCTTTTTACCATTTCTTAATAATAAGGCTTTGCTGAGCTGAAGTTATAAATTTTGTTGATTTGCGTACTCTTTAGCTGAGGTCTGTGCATCGTACAGAGCTGGGCAAATGAGGCACTACTGGCGAAAGGTTTATGACAACTGCGGCGATGGATTTAGAAGGGTTGCTTAAATCTGGTATTGAGGCCTATCAGCAAGGTGACTATGTACAGGCGATCGCCTTCCTTTCCCAACTCAGTCGCTGCCCTAGTCGCACCTATCGCACCAAAGCCGCTATGGGCCTCGTTCGCGTGTATATGGCCCAAAAAGATTGGGCTAAAGCGAAGTCATTATGCACAAAAATTAGCTGTAGCTCGCAGCTTTCTGTGCAGCAGTGGGCGACGGCAACGCTCAGCAAAATCGAAGAACGTGCAACGCCGATTGCGGTCGTTCAAAATGCCAGCGGTTTTCAGCCGCTCTCCCCAGAGCCCGCGATCTCAATGTTTCACTACGCCTATCTCAACGGCGGTGATGAGATTGATAATGAAGCTGTAGAGCCAGAAGCCGATCAAACAAAGACTGTTCAAATTGAGGCGCGATCGCAATTGCATGAATGGCCGAATGCAGGGCGATTGCCTAAAGGGCGATCGCTGGGAAAAATGAAGCGATCGCCACTATGGTTTGCCCAAACAGGTGGCGCGATCGCTCTCTATACTTTGCTGCTCTACTTCCTGCGTGGTATGGCCCTGATTTACAACGAAAGCTTAAGTTTCCTCAATAGATTTCTGCCCTATCGCGTCATGGACTGGCTTCCTTTTAAATACGCCTCTGAGAGATACGGTTACTGGTCATGGCGGCTATCGATTGTGCTTTTCATGGTTGCGATCGCCTCTCCCTGGCTTTGGGACTTATGCTTACGCTTTACCGCCAATCGCCAGCCTTTCTCAAATCAAAAGCTTCGCATCTACTCTCTAGAAGCGGCCACCCTTCTCGGCAAACGCTGCCAACAGCGTCGCTGGCCGTTTCCCACCCTCTGGAAGCTACCCACCGACGTACCGCTAATTTTTTCTTACGGCTGGCTACCGCGTAACGCCCGCCTGGTCATTAGTGAAGGTCTTCTCACCCAGCTTTCTGCCAGTGAAATCGCAGCGCTTGTGAGCTATGAAATGTCTCATTGGAAGACCGGATATTGGCCTTTATTATCGATTCAAGGATTGATTCTTCAGCTTTTTCATCAGCTTTACTGGCAGCTATCACTGTGGGGAAACCAGAAGACAAAGCCGCTGAGCTGGATAGCAGGGACGGTGGCTACAGCAGGCTATATCATTTTTTGGCTGCTGCGGTTGCCTTTACTGTGGGTGAGCCGAGTTCGTACTTATTATGGCGATCGCGCCGCTTCAGAACTCACCGGAAATCCTAACGGTCTAGCGCGTGCTTTGGCCAAACTATCCTTTTGTCTTGCGACTAGCGTAGAAAAACAGGGCTACACCCCTATTTTGATTGAGCAAACTGATCTGCTGCTACCGGTTTCAATCGATTTAACTCGCTCTGCTTTATACGGCATAGTTCCTTTAGCAGACCTGTTTGCTTGGGATAGCTTGAATCCGCTGCGAAGCTGGATGAGCGTGAGGGATAGTCATCCGCCTTTGGGCGATCGCCTCCGCCTGATCATGGCTTATTCTCAACACTGGAAACTGGATCTAGAAGTTCCGTTAGAAGCGCCCCCTCGCCGAAAAAAGGCACTTTCTCAGCGAGATTGGACAACGCTAATCGGTCAAGGAATGCCTTTTTTCGGCGGAGCCTTTGGTCTACTGGCCGGCTCAAGCCTTCTTGTAATCGGTGCGATTGGCCATTGGCAAGAATGGCCGGTTGTTGACTGGATGCACAAAGACCTTAAAACGTTTTGGTTTTGCATCCTCATGGGCATGGGTCTAGGCACGATGCTCCGAATCAACCGATTCTTTCCTGACTTATCTTTTGACATGCCACCTTCTGCTGAACTACCTCAGTGGATGTGCGAACCGAGCCTACTGCCAATAGATAGCTTGCCTGCTAAATTGCCAGGTTATTTAATTGGGAGACCCGGCATTGCTAACTGGCTAGGGCAAGACCTTATGCTCAAGACGCCTACGGGCTTGCTGAAGCTTCATTTTTTCTCTACGCTTGGCCCGTTCGGTAACGCCATTGGCAAGCAAAAAAAACCACCTACTTTGCTTGGAAACCCTGTCCAGGTGCTTGGTTGGTTCCGACGTGGCAACCAGGTTTGGATAGATCTTGATAAGGTTCGGCTGAGTGATGGCACCGTTGTTGGGGCAGCGCATCCGATGGCTTCGCTGTTAGTAGCGATCGCCACCACCGGATTAGGTCTCTGGCTACTAGGGTTCGGCCAATTTTTTCAAGAGCTTCAAGATAAAATAACGGGCTAACAACCCGCCAAAATGTGAAGAAATATTGCGAAAACTAACAAAGGATGCTAAGTTTTTGTAAGAACTTGCTGCTCGTAAGCACGGGTTCTCCTACTCTCAACACAGCATATAAGCCAGTCGGACTTCCGGCTGGCCTTTCTTTTGTACGGTTCTTTCGTGGGGTTATTTGCTCAATCAACAGTTCAAGACATCCGCACAATTTTTGAGAAAAAGGCCCTCAAATAACGGAATGAAACGCCCTATTGACCTAGGTATAATTTCTGCTTTTTGGCTTGGTTTGGCTACAGCCATCGTGATACTTTAGGGAGGCTAAAGCAAAAAAAGCTGACTTAGCCGACTGAAGCTGTGGTGCTAGGGAAGCAGCTTGTGATAGAAATTTTTTCATATCTCCACGGGTGAAGCATCACAGTCGTCCTCTGGCTTGTTTGGACGCACTTGAAGCTTGCAGTCAAATTTTAAAAAGTTAGAGGTCATTCCCGATGTCAGTTCGTTTGTACTTTGGCAATCTGCCTAGAGATTTGGAGCGCGAAGCGTTCGAGGCTATTTTTACTGAAGAAACCGACAATCTGGTTTCTGTAAAGCTCATTTCAGATCGAAAAACCGGCAAATGCCGTGGCTTCGGCTTTGTGACGGCCAAAACCGATGAAATTGCAGACGCTTTGGTTGAAAAGTACAACGGCTTCACGCTTCAAGATGTGACACTTAAGGTCGAAAAAGCAATGCCTCGCACTGAAAAAGAAGACGGTGCTACAGAAGGTGATGACGGTGGCGCTCGTAAATCTAAAAAAGGCGGTAACCGTCGCGACATCAATAAGGCTGCCGTTTCTGGAACGCAATCTGCTGCAACCGAGCCGGATCCTCGCTGGGCGCAGGATTTAGCAAAGTTGAAAGAAATGCTCGCTGCCCAAACAACCCCTTCCTAGTTTGCTGCTAAAAAACTAAAAGAAAGGCCATCTATCGTTTGAGTAGATGGCCTTTCTTTTAAATACTATTCGTTGTCTTATCGTTGAATGCCTTTACGATATGCGGGCTCTAATGAGTGCTTGTGGAAGACATGCGAATTTGCGAACCTTAGGGACAAAGGCTCTTCGATTAAAAACGTCATAGTCATTCTCAACAATTACGTCCAAGATTTTTCGGTAGAGCATCAGCGCTGTCCAAACTGGCCAGCGAGCATCGGGATGCAGCCTGCCAATGCCACTTTCTGCTTCCTGATAGTACTTAAGCGCTCTTTGAATCTGAAAACGCATGAGCGATCGCCAGCGATCGTCAATCACGCCGTTGAACAAATCTTCTTGCGTGTAATCAAATAACGTCAGGTCTTCTAGTGGTAGATAGATGCGATCGCGTCTCGCATCTTCACCGACATCTCTCAAAATATTTGTAAGCTGATTGGCCATACCCAAAGAGACCGCTTCAGGAATTGGTGGCACTGCTGGGTTTGCCTGTCTCCAGGGCGCAGCGTTTACGCTATTGTCCATTCCCATCACCGTGGTAGACATGAGCCCGACGGTACCTGCTACTCGATAGCAATAAAGCTTTAGCTCATCAAAGCTGTCATAGCGAGACTGGTGTAAGTCCATGCGCTGCCCAGAGATCATATCTCTAAACGGCTGAATATCTAGCTCAAAGCGGCTCAGAGTATCGACGAGTGCAACGTCCAAATCATCTTTGGGATGACCTGAAAACAAAGACTCTAGCTGAAGCTCCCAGTGGTCTAGCGTGCTTTCTGTGGTGAATTTTGCCTGAGGGCCGTCAACCAGTTCATCTGTGCGACGGCACCATACATAGATGGCCCAAATCGCTCGACGCTTGGCCTCCGGCATCAGCAACGTTCCCATATAGAACGTTTTAGAGTACTCTGCCGTAATCTGACGACATCGCTCGTAAGACTCCTCGACTGGCACAAATTTAGGAGCGGGGGTAGTAGTGGAAGGATGGGTCAGTTGCAGCATCAATGCCTCAAACTGGAAAAAATGAACAGTGGCAAGTCGCTATGAGCTGTAGAAAAAACTGAAGCGGGTAGTGTTTGCAACCGGGCGAAGTAGTGTATACCGAGCGAATTGCTTTCATTACTTTATACGCCAACCGGGTCGCAGCCAACTATAACCATAGCGCTAGCGATCGCAACGCTTACAGTAAAGTCTTTTTTTAAGTGCCTAATTTTTCTATTATATGTTTCAAAGCGTTACATTTTGGCAATCTATCCAGAGAGCGTATCAAGTTACATTCTGTTCGCTCATAGAATTTGGATGCGATCGCCTGCCGTTTCAGGGTTGCAAGGCGCTATCATAAAAACCTCTTGAGGCCATTGAAAGCCATTGAAAGGCTGTTAAAGGCCTTTATTCTGCCTCCATCGAAAAACATTTGATTAGAAGGTCTTCTGGTGGAAGGCCGCGCTTCGTAAACTAAAGGGATTGAATAGATGATTAAGGCTAATATTGACTTTTTGCAGCAGGGCGATCCAGAGCTAGCGGCCATTATGGACAAAGAGCTTAATCGCCAGCAAACACACCTAGAGCTAATCGCTAGCGAGAACTTTACGTCTCCGGCTGTGATGGCGGCCCAAGGATCTGTGCTCACGAATAAGTACGCAGAAGGGCTGCCTAGCAAGCGCTATTACGGTGGCTGTGAATTTGTTGATCAAGCAGAGCAGCTCGCCATTGACCGAGTGAAAAAGCTGTTCGGTGCGGCTCATGCTAACGTTCAGCCTCATTCTGGCGCGCAGGCTAACTTTGCGGTATTTTTGGCTCTGCTTCAGCCCGGTGACACCATTTTAGGGATGGACTTGTCCCATGGTGGTCACCTCACGCATGGCTCACCTGTGAACTTTTCGGGCAAGTGGTTCAACGTGGTGCAGTACGGTGTGAACCGTGAAACTGAGCAGTTGGATTTTGATGAGATTCGGGCGATCGCGCTAGAGCACAAGCCCAAGATGATTATCTGCGGCTATTCTGCCTATCCTCGAACCATTGATTTTCAGAAGTTTCGGGCGACCGCAGACGAAGTAGGCGCATACCTCATGGCCGACATCGCTCATATTGCTGGCCTTGTAGCGACAGGGTTGCATCCTGACCCTATTCCTCACTGCGATGTTGTCACTACAACCACACACAAAACCCTACGCGGCCCACGTGGCGGTTTAATCATGACTCGCGATGCAGATTTGGGCAAAAAGTTTGATAAGGCTGTTTTCCCTGGCAGCCAAGGAGGCCCATTAGAGCATGTGATTGCGGCAAAAGCCGTGGCCTTCGGCGAAGCCCTTCAGCCTGAATTCAAGGAATATTGCCAGCAGGTAATTAAAAATGCGCAAGCCTTAGCTGCTCAGCTTCAAGCGCGCGGTATCAAAGTCGTTTCTGACGGTACTGACAACCATCTAGTATTGATGGACTTACGCTCTATTAGCATGACGGGCAAGATTGCAGATGCCCTAGTGAGTGAAGTGAACGTTACGGCTAATAAGAATACGGTGCCGTTTGACCCCGAGTCTCCGTTTGTGACTAGCGGCTTGCGACTCGGCACGCCAGCGATGACGACTCGCGGCATGGGCGAAAATGAGTTTGTAGAGATTGCTAATATCTTGGCAGATCGATTGCTGAACCCAGAGGACAGCGCTGTTGAAGATGACTGTAAGCGTCGGGTTTTGAGTTTGTGCGATCGCTTCCCACTTTACCCTCATCTACAGGTTACAGAGCCTGCACTTGTGTAAGTTGAGATACTTGACCCGTTACTGCCGCCTCTAAATAAAACAGAATAAAAAAAGGCCTTGAACACCATCAAAACTTGTTCAAGGCCTTTTTTATTAACCGTGTATTCCAACTCAGCGCAAGTGTCGAGATGAGCTTATACAAACATTCTTCGTAATTTGTATAAGGAGTTGTTGATATTTTCTGCACTTTAGGTAGATTGTAAAGAGGTATACTGTCGCCCAACGGGGCAAAGTGGTGCCCAAAACCCTTTTAGAATGGTGAGTCTCGGCACCTTTATACACGTCTGCTGTAGGCCTCTGCGTGCTGACTTCTTTTGCGCTAGTATCTCAGATTCACCGTTTGACAACTTTTAACCTTTTACATCAAAAAGGCGTGTCCTTTAAAGTCTGCCCACCCTACAAACATCTGTCCTGATGGCGTTTCCGTCTTATCATCTTGCCGCCTTTGTCATCTCAGCAGTCGTCGTTCTTTTTCTAACGCCGTTGGTTAAAAAGGCTGGACTGGCTAGTGGAAAAGTTGATATGCCTGGTGGCCGAAAAGTCCATAGCCAGCCTATGGTTAGGCTCGGTGGTGTTTCCATTTTCTTCGGCGTACTGATTGCACTTCTAGTAGTGTGGTTCACGGGTGGCTTCTTAGGCTCCGACGGGCTTCCTCTTGATCCAGTAACTGATCATTCTATCTGGGGTGTCACACTCGGTGGCTTGGGCTTTTTCTTAATTGGCCTAGTTGACGATTTGTTTGGTCTGTCTGCCATTAGCCGGTTGATTATGCAGGCGATAATTGCCTCAATGGCTTGGTATGTAGGTGTAGACATTGCATTCTTAAGCCTACCTCTCGTAGAGACAGGCATTATTCAACTGCCTGACTGGCTCAGCTTAATCGTGACGGTTTTTTGGCTGGTTGGTATGGCAAATGCCATTAACTGGATTGATGGCCTAGATGGCCTAGCCGCTGGCGTTTCTGGAATTGCCGCTGTCGTAATGATGGTGGTGAGCCTGTATATGCAACAGCCAGCAGCAGCATTAATCGCAGCAGCTTTGGCGGGTGGGGCATTAAGCTTTTTACGCTACAACTTCAATCCGGCTCAGATATTTATGGGCGATGGAGGGGCGTATTTTATTGGATTTACTCTAGCTGGCGTTGGCATTATTGGCCTGGTAAAAGGTGTGACCACAGTAGCGGTTTTGCTGCCTTCTCTCACGCTAGCCATTCCTATTTTGGATATGTCGGCGGTCATCTTGCTGCGAATGCGTAAGGGGCTGTCGCCATTTGTCGCTGATAAGCGCCATCTCCACCATCGCTTGCTACAAGCGGGGTTCTCCCATCGATTCACGGTTTTGTTTATCTACGTTTTGGCGCTTTGGGTAGGCTCTCTTGCCATGGCATTTTCTGGCTTGCGGGCAGGCATTCCCTTTGTATTTGCTTCGACGGCGCTGCTGAGCTACACCGGCTGGCAGGCACTGCGACATGCTCGCTAACCAGAGTAGAGTAATGCCTAAGACGACGCCTAAGACCAAGGCCCGCGTAAACCAAGCAGCGATGCACCAAAATCGATGAATCAGAGCGCCGAGATTATCTGCGTTGGCTCAGAGCTGCTGCTGGGCGATATTGTGAATGGTAATGCGCAATACCTTGCTCAGCAGCTAGCCACATTAGGTATCTCACACCATTATCAGACGGTGGTGGGTGATAATCCCTTACGCATTCAGCGGGCTGTGGCGATCGCCTGTGAACGCGCCCGACTTCTTATCTTCACCGGTGGCCTTGGCCCTACTCCTGACGACCTTACCATTGCCACTCTGGCAGAATTCTTTGACGCATCTCTAACCGAACGACCTGAAATTGTGGCTGACCTAAAAGCCAAATTCGCTAATCGTGGTCGTAAGCTGAATGACGTTAGTCGCCGTCAGGCAACGCTTCCAGAGGGTGCAGACGTTTTACCTAACTCGATAGGCACTGCGCCCGGTGTGATTTGGGTGCCGAGAAAAGGGCTGTTAGTGATGACGTTTCCAGGTGTCCCTCGAGAAATGAAGTCGATGTGGCAGCAAACGGCTCGACCTTACCTTCAAGCAAACGGATGGGCTGATGGCGTGATTCACAGCCGGACTTTGAAGTTTTGGGGGATTGGTGAAGAAATGCTGGCGATTAAGGTGCGATCGCTCTTAGATCTGAAAAATCCAACGGTCGCCCCCTATGCTGGAGATGGTGAAGTGAAACTGCGTGTTTCAGTGCGTGCCAAATCGATAGACGCTGCCAACGCGCTCATCAATCCCGTTGCTCAAGACATTCTTCAGCTCAGCGGCAGCCACTGCTACGGGCAAAACGATGACACCTTAGCCAGCGTTGTTGGCCAGCTACTACAGACTCAATCATTAACGCTCAGCGTTGCCGAATCCTGTACAGGTGGCGGCTTAGGAAACCTGCTGACGGCCACACCAGGCAGTTCAGCTTACTTTTGGGGCGGCATCATTTCTTATGACAACCGGGTGAAACAGAGGGTGCTGGGCGTTGATGAAGAGGTGCTCAACCGCTGTGGCGCGGTGAGTGCTGAAGTAGCAACGGCGATGGCTGAAGGTGTGCGCGATCGCCTCGGCACGGACTGGGGCCTCAGCATCACCGGGATTGCCGGCCCAGATGGGGGAAGCGACGACAAACCGGTAGGGCTGGTCTACATTGGCTTGGCAACAGCCGACAGAGCCTCAGCACAAAAGCATTTGTTCGGTACTGATCTCAGTCGTGAACAAATCCGCCAGCGCAGTGCCTTAAGTGCATTGAATCATTTACGACTTCAGCTTATCGCGGCAAAGACCTTTGATCCCCAAAATATATTTCCTTCTAAAGAAATACAGGAGATTGTATAAATTCTCTCTCAACCCGCCTTGATCATTCCTCTCGATTGGTTATCATGGATGAAGTTAAGTGTCGTTAGTGTTCTTTAATGAATTACTAAGCTCATATAACTTCTGTTCCCTTCTGGCATTGGCTCAGGGGCTGACCCCTTCCCCAACTGCGCAAGGCGAATTATTGCAAGATGATGAGAGGGAGCAATCTAGCTCATGGACTATATCGATCAGGCCTTGGAAAAGCTCAGAGAATGGATTGATAAGGTAGTTGATGCCTTACTTGGCCCACAGACTCAGCCTGAGCACGAGCCTATTCCCATTCCTGTGGATGACCGTGATGGTCGTCGTCACCGCAGATAGCGCGTAACTGTACTGTGTAGCTTTGACCAGCATTCTCATACTAAACGGGCCTAACCTCAACATGTTAGGCAGGCGAGAGCCAGCAATATATGGCTCTCAAACCCTTCAAGACATAAACGAGGCTTTGTCCAAAACGGCAGATGCGCTTGGTGTGACGCTGACGTTTTTTCAATCGAATCACGAAGGTGCCCTGGTGGATAGGATTCAAGACGCTTTGAATTGCTACCAGGGCATTTTGATCAATCCAGGTGCGTACACGCATACGAGCGTGGCAATTCGAGATGCGATCGCCGCCGTTGCAATTCCAACCGTAGAAGTTCATTTAAGTAACATTCACAAGCGAGAGGCCTTTCGGCAGCACTCCTACATTGCACCTGTGGCTGTGGGCCAAGTTAGCGGCTTTGGGGCGGATAGCTATCGTTTGGGCCTAGAAGGATTAGTTGAGCATTTGCAAAGCGGGCAATAGGACTACAATATGAGTTCGTTTCGATCTAGGTTTTAGAGTCCTTGGTTGCTGCTATTCCGGTAAAGTCCGATGCTAAGCCGACGATTAAGTTTTTAAAGACGCCGACCTCTGCTGATTGGGTGGCGATGGCGCTCGTGAACATAGACACCATTTTGCTAGATCATGCTCAGTGCGAGCGCAAGGCAGCGGGCACGGCGATTCAGATGATGTCGCGCTATCCCTCTAGCGATAAATTGGTGCGAGAATTGACTGCGATCGCTCAAGAAGAACTTAGCCATTACGAACAGGTTAATCAGTGGCTAGACAGACGCGGTGTGCCTTTCCAGCCTGTGACGCCCCCGCCGTATGGGGCAAGCCTGAAAAAATGTGTGCGCAGGCAAGAGCCCGACCGCATGTTAGATCTTTTGCTGGTTTCAGCACTCATAGAAGCCCGTAGTTATGAGCGACTAGGCTTACTAGGTGAGCATTTGCCTGATCCGCAGCTTGCGAAGTTCTATAAATCTTTGATGGCTTCAGAGGCTCGTCACTACGGCAGCTACTGGCTACTGGCCACGACTTACTTTGACGTTGAGCTAGTCAACGAACGGCTCACTGAACTAGCCGAGCAAGAGAGCGAAATCCTAAGCACCCTGCACCCTGAGCCTAGAGTCCACAGCTAAAGAACCTATCAAAGAATGGATCCTCCAGCTTCCGTCAGATAGCGTTATGGAGGATCTATCAGCGATGCTTTAGCCAAGTAGATTGACCGCACCTGCTGCGTCGTAAGTGGTGCCTGCAATCTCATAAGACTCCATCTCAAAAATCTTCTGAGTCCAGTTTGCGCTGGCTCCAGTTTTATCTTGAGTGCCCGTAATTTCTAAGCCATTTTCACCAAGCTGCTGGATAGACATCGTAGCCTGATCGAAAAAGTTGAGCTTGATAGTGTCGGTGCCCGTGCCGCCTAAGACGGTGCCTGCCCCGATGCCTGTATCAAAGGTATCTGAACCATCGCCACCCAAAATTAAGCTGTCTTGAATGTCGAACCCGAGTCCGCTAATTTTAATGGTGTCTCTCCCTGCTCCGCCGTTAACAGTCGTGTTGAGCACGCCCGCGCTAGCCGATACACCTGGCGAAGAATCGACAGAAATTTCGATAGTGTCGCTGCCTAGTCCGCCGCTAATAACAGAGCCTGCTGCGCCATAGCGAGTAGAACCAGCCGCTTCAACAGAACCAGAAGCTTTAATTTTGATAGTATCTGCACCGTTTCCACCATCGACATTGGTATTAAAAACGCCATAAGCGAAAGAGTTTGGTGCACTAAAGCTAGACTCAATCGTGCTAGAAATATCAATTGTGTCTCTGCCATTGCCTCCTCTTATAAAAGAATCAATGGCACCATAAGCTTTGGCAGGGCCGCCGATGACACTACCAGCGCTGCTATCAAAGACTCTGCCAGCATCGGCTAGTGCACTCACTGTGATCGTATCGGCTCCGTCGCCACCCTCTACGAAGGTTCCGCCGCTAATTCCTTTGGCAATAGCATTACTGCTACCGCCAACTCTACTGATACCATTTGCGATCGCGCTGACAGAAATGCGATCGCTGCCATCGCCCCCTTTAATATTCGATTGCTGGTCGGCCCCCGTACTTGTCGCGTCTCCACCAGAGTCGCTGATGCCATTCGCTTCTGATTTCACAGTAATGATGTCGGCTCCGCCATCACCCAATAGCGTTGATTGGCTGATGCCTACGTCGGTAGCTTCCGCTATGCCCTCAGCTCGGTCGTTCGTCGTAGCGCTGTCAACCTCAATCGTGTCGCTGCTAGCGCCTGCGCTAATGGTTGCAAAATTAACGCCTGTACTGGTCGTTCCTGGCCTGCTGAGATCGGAGCCTGAGGTTGCTCTACTGCTAACTTTTATGGTGTCACGACCCGTATCTGTCTCAATAAAAGAATCTTGAAGACCTGTGCTGATAGCGGTTACCAAAGAATTGGCACTGCTTGAAATAGTGACTGTGTCTGCGCTGCTACCTGTATTGATATCGGCATTGGTCATGCCGATACCATTCCTCGGTAGAAAAAGTGCTGCCGGATTGTCGGCAGTGCCGTTGTTGTCGACTTCAGTGATCGCTTCGATGGTATCGGCCCCGCCAAAACTATCAATGATAACTTGCCTTACAGCGGTTCCAGTGACTGCGTTGTCTTCGACAGTTTGCTCTGTGGACGTAATGCTGCCAGCAAAAAGATCTGCACCTGTGGTGCCTTCGAAGTTTCCGGTTAGCTGAGCCATGTTTTGCCCTAGATTTGAAAGATGCCAGTGATTTGTATCACCTTGCTTATGGGCAGGACTTAAGGTGTTTATATAAAGTTCCTGTGAAAAAGCGTAAAGAATTTGTAGATACACTTTGAGGAATGGTGATGCATACTGCTTTTAAAGATTTTTTGATTCGAGATTGGGTGGTGGGCGATCGCACCCCCGCTGCCACTCTAATCAAATCTGTCCTAGCCGAATATGGTCTAGGGTGGGAAGTAAATTGCGGTGGTTGTAGCGATCAAGATGCTGTAGAAGTCGAAAAATATTACTTAGAAGCTGGTGGCGAGTTTTGGGTGATTGAACGCTCAGGACAGATTGTAGGGACAGGTGGCTATTATCCAATCGACCGAGGCCAACAGTCGGTTGAAGTCCGAAAAATGTACTTGCTGCCAGAAGCTCGGGGCTATGGGCTTGGCCGCTTTTTATTAGCTAAGTTAGAGCAAGCCGCTGCGGATAAAGGATTTTCGCAGGCGTGGGTTGAAACGGCTACGGCGTTGAAAGAAGCGATTGATCTGTACGAAAAAAATGGCTATGAGCCAATGACCGGTGTAGAAACCGAACGTTGCGATAAAGTTTATTGCAAGAGTCTTTCACGTCTAGATATTCATGGCCAAAAATTCAATTAACGCTGCGCCGACCAAAAACTTCTTTGTGGAGATGCTGACGCGAGATATTGATCTTAAGGACGCCATTCTCGACTTATTAGATAACTGCATAGACGGTATTCAGCGGACGATTCGGAATCAAGCGCCATCGGACAAACCCTACGAGGGCTTTTGGGCAAAAATAGATGTTTCAGAGGATGGCTTCAAGATAGAAGACAACTGCGGCGGCATTCCGCTAGAGGTGGCGCGGCGATATGCGTTTCGGATGGGTAAGCCCAGAGACGTGACTGATGATGACGATATTGCCACGATTGGGACTTACGGCATTGGGATGAAGCGAGCCATTTTTAAAATGGGCCAGTCTGCCCGCGTGCTTTCTCAAACGGAGGAAGATGCATTTAAGGTGATGATTCAGCCCGATTGGCTAGCCAGTGACGATACATGGGACTTGCCACTTAAAATGACGAAGCCTGCTTTAGGTTGATCTGGAACAGTCGTTGAAATTCTCAAATTGCGTGATGAGGTGGCGAGTCAGTTTGCCGTTAAGGCTTTTCAAACGGAGCTGGATCAGGAAATAGAGTCTTTGTATAGCTACATTATTGGTAAAGGGTTTGAGATTTCAGTTAATGACAAGCCGATAAAGTTTAGGCCGCTGGTGTTGCAGTGGGAAGGGATTACGAAGCTGAAGGATAAGGACATAGAGGCGATCTCGCGCCATACCTCTACGAAGCTTCCGAAGAAGATGTTGAAGTCACCGTTGCAGTTGGCTTTCACCGGAACTTACCAACTGAAGAAGAGGTGAGTGATGCGTCAATTGGCAAACGGCGTAAACGAGATACGGCAGGCTGGACAATTGTTTGTAATGATCGCGTGGTAGTAGCCAACGACAAAACGATTCTGACGGGCTGGGGCGAAGCAGGCGTGCCCAAGTATCACCCTCAGCATATTTCGATTGCAGGCATCGTTCACTTTAAGAGCACCGATGCCAGAAAACTTCCGATCACGACAACCAAGCGCGGTATTGACGCCTCGTCAGAACTGTATCTGCACGTAAAAGAGCGGATGCGAGAAGGCCTAAAGCTATTTACGACGTATACGGGTAGATGGAAACAGCTATCTAAAGAGGAAAAGGAACGGACACGGAACGCCAAAGTTCAAAATCCTGATGCGATGTTTGAAAGAGTGAAGGCCGTAGATCTGGGGAGTGCGCCTTCTACAGATAGTTCGTCAGATAATAAGTCGGCTAGCAAGTCGAGCGGGCCTTCGCTTTGGAAGGCGGTTAAAGATAAGAAGATGGCGGTTGAGCAACGGTATATTCCCAACTTGCCTTCGCCCTCGCCACAGACCAATCAAACGAGAAGAATCAGCTTCAATAAGCCAATTGAGGAAGTGCAGACGATTGGAAAATTTTTATTCAACGACCCGAGTACGCCTGCAACAACGATTGGCGAAGCCTGCTTTGAAGAGATTTTGAATCAGGCTCAGGATGAAGAGCTTGATTAGGCGCTATCTCGTTTTGATGGAAAGCTATGCATAGTACAATCAGACTACTTAAAGGCCAAATTCTCAGCAGATGGCCTAAAGTAGCCTTTGCAGTAGCAAAATAGACAATTACAGTTGAAATTATGAGTCGTAAGCGGCCAATAGCAGTTGATCTTTTTGCAGGAGCCGGTGGCCTCAGTTTAGGCCTTGAACAGGCGGGCTTTGATGTGGTAGCAGCGGTTGAACTTGATCCTGTTCATGCTTGTGTCCATAAGTTCAATTTTCCTGACTGTGCAGTTATTCCACAGTCAGTTTCTGAAGTGAGCGGTGAAGCGATTCGGAAAGTCGCTAGCTTATCTAAAACAGATACGGTTGATATCGTTGTGGGCGGCGCACCCTGTCAGGGATTTTCGCTGATGGGTCAAAGAGCCTTGGACGATCCAAGAAACTCCTTAGTCAAAGATTTTATTCGGATAGTTCGCGAACTTCAGCCTTCTTATTTCCTATTTGAAAATGTAAAAGGGCTCACCGTTGGAAAACATCGTCAATTTTTAAAGGAGTTAATTGATGAATTAGACAGTTCTGGATATTCAGTTCTTCAGCCCTGGCGAGTACTGAATGCAAGAGACTACGGTGTACCTCAAAGTAGAGAGCGTCTATTTTTGATCGGGGCAAAGGATACTCACCCACTGCCAAAGTATCCAGCCCCGCTCGACTACCAGGTAACGTGTGCAGATGCGCTTGATGATTTGCCGGATGCAGAAAAATTCGACCAGTTGCTGTTTTGTGATGAGATTGAAACCAATTATTTGGCTCGCCCTAAAGATTATTCAGCTTTGATGCGCTGCAACGACGCAGACGGCTGGAAATATGGCTACACGCGGAAATGGAACTCAAAACTTTTGACGAGCAGTCGTCGCACGAAACATACGGCTATTTCACGAGGCCGTTTTGAGGCTACTGAACCTGGCACGGTTGAGCCTATTTCTAGATTTTTTAGACTGCCTGCGGAGGGCGTCTCTAATACGCTGAGAGCTGGAACCGATTCGGCGAGAGGGGCTTTTACAAGTCCCAGGCCAATTCATTACAAACATGCTCGCTGTGTCACTGTTAGGGAAATGGCTCGTCTCCATGGGTTTCCGGATTGGTTTCGATTCAACGAAACAAAATGGCACGGGGGCAGGCAGATCGGAAATTCTGTACCCCCCCCGCTGGCTTTTGAAATTGCTCAAGAAATTATCAAAGTTTTACCTTCTAACCCGAAGATGCCTTCAAAGGCGCTAGTACTAGGAGACAAATCCCTGCTCCAAATGGACATGTCTGCTGCATCCAAATATTGGGGGGTTGAAAACCCTATCAAAAAGAGGGACAGGAAAAGCGGCCAGCGAAAAAGAAAGCAAGAGGAGATCGAATCAATTAGAGCGAGTGAGGGTGCTTTGCTTAATGGCTAAATCTACCAGCCGATACAAGCGCTTAATTGAAAAGATATTTTTTGATCGTTTTAAGAGTGGCGATCGCGAGTTTCCCTTTGAGCGTACGGATATTGAGAAAGCAGCAGCAGCGCTAGATATGCCGCTGCCAAAAAACCTTGGCGATGTCGTATATTCGTTACGCTACCGTACGCCTATGCCTGACTCTATTTTAAAGACTCAGTTTGAGGGTATGGAATGGATTATTGAAGGTGTAGGTCGAGCTAAGTATTGCTTCAAGCTTGTGCGTATTAATCGGATATCACCCAACCTCGATTTAGTCACTATCAAAATTCCAGATGCTACCCCAGAAATTGTTGCTCAGTACGCGCTTTCTGACGAGCAAGCACTGCTGGCAAAAGTTAGATATAACCGATTAATCGATATCTTTCTCGGTCTGACGACTTACTCTCTACAAAACCACCTACGAACGACAGTTGGAGGTATTGGTCAGATAGAAATTGATGAAATCTATATGGGTGTCAATCAGCATGGTTGCCATTACGTTATTCCAGTTCAGGCGAAGGGTGGAAGTGACCAGCTATCGGTCGTCCAGACAAAACAGGATATTCAGTGCTGTTTAGAAAAATTTCATAACATCATTTGTAGAGCTGTTTCGACACAATTTATGGACGATGATCTCATTGCATTGTTTGAACTCACAGTTCAAGAAGATGAAGTTCGGTTGGTTCAAGAACGTCACTATAGGCTTGTCTCTGGTAGTGACATCAGCACTAGCGATCTTCAACAGTATCAAACCTTTTCAACAGCGGAGCTACCCTAACGTCAGTTCGGGTTAAGCCGCAGGCGGCAACGCCCATTCTAGATGGAGTCCAGGTTTCTTAGGCTGATGACAGTAGGCAATTAAACCGCAAATGATGTTGACCCAGCAGTTGACTGGGCTGCG
>JBHYED010000056.1:0-23201 GCA_051860365.1 Phormidesmis sp. | reverse complement strand
GTGTTTTATTTTGGCTATGACGAGCAGGCGTATACGCTTCAGCAGATGCTGCGGGTGATGGGGAAGCGGCTGTATGTGGATAAGTATGAATTTGCTGAGTTTGAGTCGATGCCGACTGAGGCGCAGGCGATAGATGTGGCGGATCGGCTGCGGGCGGAGCCGTATGGGTTGGTGTTGGATAATTTGGAGTCGGTGACGGGGCAGGCGTTGGCGATTATGAATACGCTGGTGGTGGAAGAACAAGAGAAGATAAGAGACTTTTTGATGCGGCTGCGAGGTGGGCGGACAAAGGTGTTGTTGGGGTCTCGGGGAAGTGAGGACTGGCTAGGGGCGGTGTTTACGGCTGCGGGGCAAAAGAATCGATACGTACTGGGTGGGTTGGATCCGGAGTCGCGGACGGTGCTAGCGGAGAAGATTTTGGCGGCGCAGGTGAAGGATGCGAAGCGGATTGCTGCGTTGCGTCAGGATGAGGGGTTTAAGCGGCTGATGAAGCTGTTGGCGGGGTATCCGCTGGCGATGGAGGTGGTACTGGGGAATTTGGCGCGGCAGAGTCCGGCGGAGGTGCTGGTGGGGTTGGATGCGGCGGATGTGGAGAGTTTTGATGTGGGGGGTGAGACGCGAACGAACAATATTTTGAAGTGTGTGGAGTATTCGCATAGTAATTTGTCGGCGGATGCGCAGAAGTTGTTGGTGTGTTTGGCTCCGTTTAGTAGCTTTGTTTTTCGAGATGGATTAGCAAAATATGGAGAAGCGTTGCAAAAGTTAGAGCAATTTAAGGATTATGATTTTGGGAAATTTGATGAGGCAGTACAAGAGGCAATCCGGTGGGGCTTGTTGTCACTGTTGGATTCAGATAATCCAAAATTCTTAAATATCCAACCAATTTTCCCTTATTTTTTACGGACAAAGTTACAAACGATGTCTGCAACTACTCGAGATGAGCTTTACGAGGGGTTCAAGATGCATTATCAAGACTTGGCAAAGAATTATCAGAAACTAGTGACATCGAAAGAACCTCAGGAAAAGGAGCTAGGTCTTTTTTTCTGTCGTTTTGAGTATGAGAACTTACACGCTGCCTTACAGATTTGTCTTAAGAAATATGAAAGCATCGATCCTATATTCTTTTGTCTGCAAGATTACTTAGATGCCACGAAAAACAACTCGATTGGATTTCGTTCTGCAGACGCGACCCGTCAAGCGCTTGAAGGCTATCCAGTATCTCTCGCAACACAAGGGAAAATGCGTGAAGAATTAGGTATGGTGTACCACCGACTGGGCCGACAGTATCAGGCGAAAGATGATTACGTTAACGCAGATACTTACTATCAAAAGTCCCTGGAAACTTACGAAATGTTAGAAGATATTGAACCAACTCAACAAGACCATGCTTTAGCTGTTCTACACCATCAGTTGGGAATAGTGTCACAGAAACTGAGAGCCTATGAGCAGGCGCGATCGCACTACCAACAGGCGCTCGATATAGACGTTAAATACAACGATTACTACAGTCAAGCAAGCACTCATCACAATTTAGGGATGATGGAGCAGAAACTGAGAGCGTATGAGCAAGCGCGATCGCACTACCAACAGGCGCTCGATATCTATATTGAATACAACGACCGCTATCGCCAAGCGAGTACGTATAGTCAGTTGGGGGTGATGGCGCAGGAACAAAGAGCGTATGAGCAAGCGTGGTCGCACTTCCAGCAGGCACTCGATATCTTCATTGAATACAACGATCGCTATAAACAAGCGAGCAGTTACCACAACTTGGGATGCGTAGCGGAAGCATTAGGAGCATACGAGCAAGCGCGGTCAAACTTCCAACAGGCACTCGATATCTACATTGAGTACAGCGACCGCCGTAGTCAAGCGAGCACATATCATCAGTTAGGGATGGTGTCACAGAAGCTGAGAGAGTATGAACAAGCGCGGTTGCACTTTCAACAGGCGCTCGACATCAAGATTGAATTTAATGACCGCTACAGTCAAGCGCGTACCTACAATCAATTGGGGATAGTAGCGGAAGCATCGAAGACCTATGAGCAAGCGCGATCGCACTACCAACAGGCGCTCGATATCTATTTTGAATTCAACGATCGTTATAGCCAAGCGAGTACCTGTCACAATTTAGGAGCAGTGGCAGAAGCATTGAAGGCGTATGAGCAGGCGCGATCTCACTACAAACAGGCACTCAAGACCTTTGTAGAATTCAACGATAATCACAACACTTTGATTGTTGTAGAAGGATTCAATCGACTCCATAAAGCAACTCAAGACAACAACCTATTGATCGATGTTGCCCAATGCTTAAATTCCACTGTTGAAGAAGTCACTCAACTGTTCAACAAATTTAACAGCGAATCTTCTGACTGATCGCCGCTTCAACAATCTGCATCTACAAAAAACAATCCGTCACAGCCAGGACTCGTTCCGCACCATCTAGAAATCAATGAGTCACCAAGGGGACTTTATCAGTCGCACTCGGGAATCGTTCTGCATCATCCAGGAACTGCTCAGTCATCAACAGGACTCTATCAGGTGCACCCAGCATCAATTCTGCTTCACCTAGGAATCGTTCTGCGCCACTCTGCATAAATTCTACTCTATATCCGATCCGCGACGTTTGTTGTCCGTCCCTACTTGACGCCTCGCAAAAATCAGCGTGGAGTTGCTTGGAATCTGTACTCACTTTGAGCGGCCCATCAGCTACGCATATAAAGCCAGTCTGATACGCATATAAAGCCAGTCTGATAGACTAGAGCAAGTAGCCGCCAAAGGTGTTCGCTGATGAAGCTCAATCATATTGAATTGCCGATGACTGAAATAGTGCGGTTTTGTCAGAAATGGAGTTTGACAGAGTTTGCGTTATTTGGATCTGTATTGCGAGATGATTTCTGCTCTGAAAGTAGCGATATCGACGTTATGATTCAGTATCGTGCGGACGCGGTACCAACCTTCTACGATCTCGATTGTATGGAAGCAGAACTTGAGACGCTGTTCAACAGAAGAATCGATTTGATCACTCGCATCAGCGTTGAGCAAAGTGCTAACTATTTACGCCGTCAAGAAATCTTATCTGCTGTAAAGGTGATTTATGAATCGCGATCGCCAGTCTCTGCTTGATATACTTCAGTCGGCAGAGCTTATACTGACCTATGTAGAGGGCGTTTCGGAAAGTCGCTTTTATCACGACGAACCGCAGCTACAAGACGCCGTTATTAGGCGGCTAATGGTCATTGGTGAGGCTGCTAGCCGAGTCTCTGTTGAAGGGCAAAATTCTCTAACGGATGTGGAGTGGGCACAGGTGAGAGGAATGCGCAATCGATTAGTTCATGAGTATGACGGAATCGACCTTGCCATTGTTTGGAAAACCGTTCAGACAATTATTCCAGCGTTGGTAGAGAGCTTAAAAGAGGCAATTTCTCTAAACGCTAATCCAGATGAAGCATAAATCGCTTTGATCTGAGCGGGGTACATCTCTATTTCTAAACAGGTTCTGTGTAATCACAAAAGGTACGGAGCCCTAGCTTGAGCACCCACAGCACAGCGATGGTTGCGATCGCAGGATTAATCGGCAAAGTCACCACATCAATCACATACACAATCAACCCCGTCACCAGCGCTGCCTTCCCAGGATTCTTGTTATATTCCTCCACCTTCTCTTTAAAGCTGTCATCCCCACAAATCTCACGCCGCAGATTTTTCAAAAACACGTTTCCCAAACGCTTCTGCGCATCACCAAAGACGGCCGTGCCCGCTTCAGCCGTCACTAGCTCACTCAGGCTGGCTTCCAAGTCGCCATCATATTTACGAAGGGTCGCGATCGCTCCGTCAGCCGGTTCGTAATCTTTCAAAAGCACATCAACCGTTTTCAGTTCATCAGACGATAGCTGAGCAGTCATGGCAATATCCGTAACGCGACTAATCCGAACAGCGTAGCGCGATTAGGCATTCGGCAAGTTGTATAGGAAGGATAGTGGACTGCTCATATTTTCGGCAAAGCCTAAGATATTGCGATCGCGCCACTCATAAACTAACGTTTGCCCACCTTCTCCATCCGGCTCAAACGCTGGATCGAATAAGAATGTCGCCCCTCGCTGAGTCAGATACGCTGCATCTGGCACATAGGTCTTCCAGTTTCCCAACACCTCAGCCATATTCCTCAATCGCAGCGTCGCTAGCTCAAAGGGCCGCTGAAAGCCTTTTCCACCTGCGCGCTTAAACACTTCACCTTTCAGCGCTGGCAAAGGCGTTGCTTTCACCACTTCATCGTCAGCAATGAGCTGAGGTGCAGATTTATCACCTCTGTAGCCACGAAAGACTTCCTTTAGCGTACCAGGGCTACCAATACCGGCGCACATCAACAAAAGATTCAGGTAGCCGTTTTGCTGCGAAGAAAAACCAGGAAGTGAGGCGTTAAGACCTTCGTATAGCCCCAGCTCTTTATGAAGAGATGCGGTGGGATCTATGTACAGGTGCTCGGGTGGAAAGCCGGTATATGTGCAGAACTTTTTCCCACCATCGATATCACCTATTCCGACAGCTCGCACCTGAATATTGGCCGCTTCGAGTTTGAGGTGATCGCGTTCTATCCACCATGCATATTCCAGCGTGTCAAAGTCGCCTAGCTGCGGCCATATTAGGAGTAAGGTGCGTTTTGTATCGTCACAATCGTCGAATAGAGATACGGATGTGCGATCGCTCACCCTCATGAGCTGAGCCTGTTGTAGCGTTGAGTAAGTATTCATAAAAGACTTTACAGGCTCAGCGCGATTGCTTTTGTGGTTTTATCGTTACGAGTCTTGTGTGAAGAAGCTGATCTGTCGCGCATCTCCAAAAACACCAGCAGCGCATTCACATCCGAAGGATTTACCCCACCAATTCGCGTTGCCTGTCCTACCGTCATCGGCTTCACGCTATTTAGCTTTTCCCGAGACTCCATCGACAGCGTATCAATGGTCATATAGTCAAGATCTTGTGGCAAAGAGCGATTGGTTTGACGAGAAACCATATCAATCTGCTTTTGCTGGCGCTGAATGTAGCCCGAGTACTTTAGGTCTATTTCAGCCCCTTCTTTTTCGGCAAGCGTAAGCTCAAGATCGCCTAAGCCATAGTGCTCTAAAGTCTCGTAGTGAAACTTTGGACGACGGATCAGATCGGCTAAGGTGACAGAGCCTTTTATTTTCTGCTGTGTGTCGGCATAGATTTGTTGGCCGACCTCATCTTTCTCTTTAACACGAGAACTCTCAAGTCTCTCTTTTTCAGCTTTTATGTTCTCTTGCTTTTGAATGTACAAAGCCCAGCGACGATCATCAATCAATCCAATTTCACGTCCCAAAGGCGTGAGCCGCTGATCGGCATTATCTGAGCGCAAAATTAGTCGATACTCCGAACGCGACGTGAGCACACGGTAAGGCTCGCGCAAATCTTTCGTGCACAAATCATCAATCATCGTCCCCAGATAGCTCCCTTCTCGGGGGAACACAATCATTTCTTGACCGTTAACCATCCGCGCAGCATTAATACCGGCAACTAAGCCTTGACCCGCTGCTTCTTCGTATCCTGTGGTGCCATTAATTTGACCCGCGCAGAAAAGGCCTTCTACTTTTTTGGTCATTAAAGTCGGAAGGCACTGGGTAGCTGGAATGTAGTCATAATCGACCGCGTAGGCGGGACGCAGCATGGTGCAGTTTTCAAAGCCAGGGAGGGTTTTGAGCATTTCGACTTGCAAGGTTTCGGGGAGTCCTGTTGAGAAGCCCTGAATGTATAGCTCGGGGTAGTCGCGGCCTTCGGGCTCAATGAAAAGCTGATGGCTTTCTTTTTCGGCAAAGCGAACGATTTTGTCTTCTATGCAGGGGCAGTAGCGGGGGCCTTTAGACTCGACCCAGCCGCCGTAGACGGGAGAAAGATGGAGATTGTCGCGTACAAGCTTGTGAGTTGCGGTGGTGGTGCGCGTCATGTGGCAAGGGATTTGCTCGCGTTCGTTCCACACCTCGGGGTCGAAGCTGAACCAGCGGACGTTTTCGTCGCCAGGCTGGGCTTCTAGCTGGCTGTAATCGACGGAGCGTTTGTCTACGCGGGCGGGAGTGCCAGTTTTGAGACGGTCGGTTTCAAAGCCAAGGCGGTGGAGGGTTTCGGTCATACCGATGGCGGCAGGTTCGCCCGCGCGACCGGCGGAGAGGGCTTTTTTGCCGACCCAAATAGTGCCGTTGAGGAAGGTGCCTGCGGTGAGAATGACGGTTTTGCAGGCGAAGGCCATGCCGAAGTAGGTTTGTAGGCCGATGATTTCGTTGCGATCGCCCAGCACCAAATCAGTAGCCATGCCTTCACGCAGCGTCAGGTTCTCCTGATTTTCGACCACGGATTTCATGACAGCGGCATATTCTCGTTTGTCAGTCTGCGCTCGCAGCGCCCAAACGGCAGGGCCACGAGAACTGTTAAGAATACGCTTTTGCAAGTAGGTGCGATCGGCGATTTTACCGATTTCGCCACCCAGGGCGTCTACTTCGTGGGCGAGCTGTGACTTTGCAGGCCCACCGACGGCTGGATTACAGGGCTGCCAAGCAATGCGATCAAGATTCATGGTGAGTAGGAGCGTGCGACATCCTAAGCGGGCGGCAGCTAAAGCTGACTCGCAGCCTGCATGGCCTGCGCCCACTACAATTACGTCGAATTCGTCTGTGAAGGTGACGCTCATACTCTGACTTCTTGCTTGGTTTTTAGGGTGGATGGGATGTGTTCGCTTTTTATTCTAGCGATTGCCGGGAACGGGACGTGTCAAACATATCTCTATAGCGTTTCTCTTCGCATCTACTTATGTATCTGAAGGATGATCCATATAGAGACGCATGATTTGGTAGGGTGCTGCTATATGTAAATATTTTTTTAATACTTTTCGTTTGCACAGTTCACTTTAAGAAAAATCTAAATAATGGTAACGAGATGGACTTCGGGCGGGCGCTAGCTCATAAGCAAGACACTATTATTCAAGATTGGCTAGTGCGGGTGCGGGGCGATGCTGCAATCGAGAGCACTGAAGGATTAACGTCGCAGGCGATTTTAGACAGTCTGCCAGGCTTGTTAACGGCGATCGCACACATTCTTTCACAACCCGAATCATCTAATATCCAAGCCGTCCTACGTCATGGTATAGACCACGGCGTGCTGAGAGCAAAGCAAGGCTACGATGCCGAAGAGATTACTCGCGAATACGGCATTTTACGTACCATTATTTTTGACGCCCTAGACGCTGATTTTTTGGAAGCTACGACACAATCAGTATTGCGAACCATCCGAGTCGTGAACGCCTCAATAGATAATGCGATCGCGCTGTGCATGAAGCGCTACACCGACGAGCGCATACAGACCATGAATCTGCTGCACGACGAGCTGCTTGCCAGCAATCACGAACTTGACTGGCTCGTGCGGAACGAACGAACGAATCTATCTCACCTTGCTCATGAGCTAAAAAGTCCGCTGAGTAGCATCATTGGCTATTCTGATTTGTTCTTGCGGCAGCAGGAGATTATGTCTGAAACGCATCCAGAGTATGTTGAGCGAGTGCTAGCTAGCGGCAGACGGCTGCTGACCATCATCAACAGCGCGCTAGAAATATCGTCTTATCAGGCCGGACGAGCGACCTTAAAGTCACAGCCGGTAGAAGTGTGCGAAGTCGTTAAAGATGTGGCTAAAGCGTTGGATATTTTGGCGCAACAGAAGTGTTTGCCAATATCAGTCGAGTGCGAGCCGATAGAAGAAACGGTGATGACGGACGGTGGACGGCTACGGCAAATCATGACGAATTTGATTAGCAATGCCGTTCGCTACACAGAATCGGGCCGTATCGATATTTATGTGCGGGCTGTGAAATCAGGCGAACCCCCGACGATTTCGTGTGACTTTCCCGACGATGACGTGGCGGCTGTCGCGGCTGATTCTGATACTCATACGTGGGCACAGCGGCGACAGCAGCTAGCGGCGAGTTTGGCTGAGTGCGCTGAATCTGAAGCGGTGATGGGCGATCGCATCGAAATTCAAGTCACAGACACTGGCCTCGGCATGGATGTTAAAGAGCAAGGCCGCATTTTTGAACCTTACTATCAGGGCCGCGCAGGTCAGCAGTCTTCAGACAGTACCGGTTTAGGACTGGCGATTACCCACCAGATGGTTAAAATGCTTCAGGGCAGCATTCACTTAAAGTCTGAGCCAGACATTGGATCAACTTTTACCATTACGCTGCCGATGCGCTATCAGTCAGAAGTGGCCGCAGAAACAACCGAAGAAATCGCTGTCGATAGCCATTCGACGCGTTCACACCCATCGTCTACTGCATAGGGAATTTATGACCTCGCCTCAGCTACTAGCCTTTGATTTTGATGGCGTCATTTGCGACGGCCTAATTGAATATTTTCAAACGGCATGGAAAGCCTACTGTGAAATTTTTAAGCCTAATAGCGAGCCGCCGCCTGATGGTCTTGCCGAAAGGTTTTACCCACTGCGTCCGGTGGTCGAAACGGGATGGGAAATGCCCGTATTGATTCAGGCCTTGGTGAAAGGGGCGAGTGCCGAGCAGATTATTGAGCAGTGGCCGCAGATGGCTTTGCCTTACCTAGAAGAGGCAGGGCTAACAAAGGCGCAGTCGGTGGCCGCTTTAGATGGGGTGCGCGATCGCCAAATCCAAGCAGACTTACAAAGCTGGCTAGATCTCCACCGTTTTTACCCCGGCATAATTGATCGACTCAGCGAACTGTTGCAAAGCGATCTGCCTGTATACATTATCAGCACCAAAGAAGGAAGATTTATCAAAGCGCTGTTAAGCCAAAGTGGACTAGGCTTTCCAGAAGAGAGAATTATCGGGAAGGAAGCAAAGCGCCCTAAGTACGAAACACTTCGCCTGTTAAAAGAGAAGCATTCTGTTTCAAGTATCTGGTTTGTTGAAGACAGGTTGCCTGCGCTAGAAGATGTAAAAGCGCAGAACGATCTCTCTGAAGTCAGTTTGTTTCTAGCTGATTGGGGCTACAATTTAGCACCTGATAGAACACAAGCAACACAGGATTTACGAATTCATCTATTATCTTCAGAACAGGTAGTGCAAGGATTCGATTGCTGGCTGTAGTCACGTAGTTTGGATATCGATGCAAACTACGTGACCTGCAACTAAGCGTTTGACCCATGCCTATAAAGTTTTGTATTCAGGAACTAAAGGTTTAGGGACTGCAACTAAGCAATCGCAGCTACATACAAAGCCTCGCAGGGTTGCAACGAAAGGTAGGGCGAGGTGATCGAATGGAATGGTGGTGCGATCGCTGGCGGCGGCGGAGTAAATGAAGGGCGTGCGATCGCAAACAAACGAATCGTAAGTATAAACCAATGAATCGACATTACAGTATTGTTCAACATATTGTTTGAGCTTGAGATTAGAGGTAGTGTTTCACTAAGTCGCGCATTGTAGAAGTGGCAGCTATGTCTGATTTGTCGATGTCTCAATCTGATAAGAGTGAAGGATTGGCGGTTCGAGTTGAGCAGGAGACGAGGGGCGATCGCAATCAAACCATCGGTCAAGTGCTGGGCGGCATGGTGGTGTATGTCAGTGGGGGCCAAGCGATTATCAATGCTGGTTCCGAAGCGTCAAGCGCAGCAAACGATGATTTAACGCGGCCTGAACTTGGCCCAAATCCTTATAAAGGGTTGCTGGCATTTCGGGAAACGGATGGTGATCGCTTTTTTGGGCGCGATACCCAAATCGAACAGCTTTGGCATCAGTTTTGCGGGTTGCACGAGGCAGATGAGGGCATTCGTGTACTGCCAATCTATGGGCCATCGGGTTCGGGGAAGTCGTCTTTGGCGCGGGCGGGGCTAATTCCAGAACTGGCGCGGCAACCTTTACCGGGTCGAGAGCAGGCCAGAGTAGCAGTGCTGGTGCCGGGGTCGCATCCTTTGGAGGCGCTGGCGACGGTGTTGGCTCGGGTAGTGACAAATGATCCGACTCCAGTGACTAAGTCTCGGGAGTTTCGAGCAGAGCTAAGCCAGACGAATGCGGATGGTAACTATGACGGCCTGCGGCGCATTGCGGATGTGCTGCCAGATATTGCGATTTCTCCTTTGATTGTATTAGTGGATCAGTTGGAGGAGATTTATACGCTTTGTGAGGATGGGGCGGAGCGGACAGCTTTTGTTCGGGGGTTGCTGTGTGCGGCTAGTGATCGAGCAAAGCGAGTGTCTGTGATTGTAACGATGCGAAGTGACTTCTTGGGAGAAACTCAGAAGTATCCGGGGCTGAATCGATTGTTTTCTACGCAGGGCTTCTTAGCTCCGGTGATGAATGAATTGGAGTTGCGGGAGGCGATTTGTAAACCGGCAGCAATAGCGGGGCATCCGCTGGATGAGGGAACGGTTGGCCAACTTATCGGTCAGACTGAAGCGCGGGAAGGGGCCTTACCGCTGTTGCAGTTTGCGCTAAGTCGAATTTGGGAGGGGCTGGAGAAGGGCATTTTACCGGCGGTTACGCTGGAGACAATTGGAGGTATTGGGGGTGCGCTAGCGGGGGAAGCAAAGCGAGTGTACGAAGGGTTATCAGTAGATCAACAGACAATTGCTCGCCGACTATTTTTGGGATTAGTGCAGTTGGGAGAAGGCACTCGCGATACGCGGCGACGGGTTGTGGTTGAAAGCCTGGTGGCGCAAAAAGACAGTCCTGCTGAAGTAAAGCTAGTGTTGGAGAAGTTTACCGATCTTTCTGTACGTTTGATTACCTGTGCGGCGACGGAGGAAGGAACAGAAACAGCGGAGGTGACGCATGAGGCACTGTTTGATCATTGGCAGCAGCTCCAGCAGTGGCTAGAGGAGAGTCGTAGTGATTTGCGCTTTCAGCGACGGTTAGAGATGGCTGCGGCAGATTGGGAGAAGATGGAGCGGCCTGATGGAAAGTTGTGGCGATCGCCTGATCTAGATATGTTGCGGCAGTACGCTGAGCACTCTGGTAATGAGATGACGCCGTTAGAGATGACGTTCTTTACAGCTTCGGAGCAGGCAGTTGAAAAAGTCGAGAGCGAGCGGCGGCAGCAGCGACAGTTGCTGGTTAGGGTGCTCTCATCTGGCCTGATGCTTACGACTGGAGCTGCTATTTTTGCTATGCATCAAGTGCAACGATTTGAGCGTCAACGCGTAGATCAATTAGCAACAACAGCAGAAGCACTGCTTCTTTCAGAGCAGCCGTTAGATGCAAAAATTCACGCGATTGTATCAACGGGCGTAAGTAAATCGGCTCTTGTTCAATTTCTTCGCCCTTTGCCCTCTCAGTTAGCTTACGCAAGCTTACTAAATTCTAGCCAATCTTACATTAGTCGGAAAAGGAGCCATATTGCTTCGATCAATTCCGTGGCATTTAGTCCAAATGGTGAGCGCCGTGCCACGGGGAGTAGTAACAGAACGGTGCAGCTATGGGATGTGATAACTGGTCAGCGCATCGGCGAGCCGTTGCGTGGTCATGAGGGTGCGGTCAATTCCGTGGCGTTTAGTCCGGATGGTAAGACCGTCGTTAGTGCAAGCAGGGACAGAACGGTGCGGCTATGGAATGCGATAACTGGTCAGCGCATCGGCGAGCCGTTGCGTGGTCATGAGGGTGCGGTTAATTCCGTGGCGTTTAGTCCGGATGGTAAGACCGTCGTTAGTGCGAGTAGTGACAGTACATTGCGGCTATGGGATGTGACAACCGGTGGTTCTCCTGGCAAGCCGTTGCGTGGTCATGAGGGTGCGGTCAATTCCGTGGCGTTTAGTCCGGATGGTAAGACCGTCGTTAGTGCAAGCAGGGACAGAACGGTGCGGCTATGGAATGCGATAACTGGTCAGCCCATCGGCAAGTCATCAATGAACTACGAGGGTGCGGTTAATTACGTGGCGTTTAGTCCAGATGGCAAGACCATTATTAGTGGAAATAGTGACAGTACATTGCGGCTATGGGATGCAATAACTGGTCAGCCCATCGGCAAGTCTTTGACAGGTCATAAGGCTTCGGTTAATTACGTGACATTTAGTCCAGATGGCAAGACCATCATTAGTGCAAGCCGGGACAGAACGGTGCGGCTATGGGATGTGACAACTGGTGCACCCCCAATCAGCAAGCCATTAACTGGCCATGAAGGTGCGGTCAATTCTGTGGCGTTTAGTCCAAATGGCAAGACCATCGTCAGTGGAAGTTATGACAGTACATTGCGGCTATGGGACATGGCGACTAGTGCCTCCATCGGCAAGCCACTAACAGGTCATGAGGGTGCGGTTAATTCCGTAGCATTTAGTCCAAATGGCGAGACCATCGTTAGTGCGAGTAGTGACAGAACGGTGCGGCTATGGGATGTGACAACTGGTGCACCCCCAATTAGCAAGTCTTTGACAGGCCATAAGGATGTGATCAGTTCCGTGGCATTTAGCCCAGATGGCAAGACCATCGTCAGTGTGAGTCTTGACGATACGATGCGGCTATGGGACGTAACAACCGGTGCTCCCGTGGGTAAACCGTTGACAGACCATGAGGCTGGGATCGGCTCTGTGGCATTCAGCCCAAATGGCAAGACTCTCGTCAGTGGAGGTTATGGCGGAATCATGGTGCGGCTATGGAATTCGACGACTGGTGTTTCCATCGGCAGCCCATTGACAGAAGACTATGAGTCAGTGTTTGGTTCTGTGGCATTTAGCCCAAATGGCAAGACCATTGTTAGTGCGAGTAGTGACAGTACATTGCGGCTATGGGATGCGATAACTGGTGACCCCATCGGCAACCAGATGAAAGACCATGAATCTTCATTCAATTCTGTGGAGATCGATTCTGTGGCGTTTAGTCCAAATAGCAAGACCATCGTCAGTGGGGGACAGAATGGGGTGCAGCTATGGAATGCAATAACTGGTGACCCCATCGGTAACCCATTAACAGACCATGAGGCTGGGGTCGGCCCTGTGTCATTTAGTCCGGATGGCAAGACCATCGTCAGTGCGAGTAGTGATAGTACATTGCGGCTATGGAACATCTCTCAGGAAAAATTACTGCAGAATACCTGTAATCAGCTACGTTTGTATCCTGCCCTCATGGAACCTGAAACTGATGTTGAAAAAGAAGCTAAGCGTACCTGCGATCGCTATGTCTGGAGCAAAGAAAAAACCTCCCCTTAAACAAACTGCAACGCACCATCAATGGAAATTAAAACACTCACCGCATTCCTCACCCCGTTTCTCCCTTTTCTTTTAAAACTAGGGGCAGATTCAACAGAGACGATGACTAAAAGTGCTTCCAGCAAATTTGGAGAAACCGCGTGGCAAAAGGCGCAGGCTGTGTGGACAGCACTGAGCCCAAAGATCAACGAAAAAGAGACTGTAAAAGAGGCGGTAACCGATGTCGCCAACAATCTTGAAGATGAAGATTATCAGGCCGCCCTCCGCGTTCAGTTGAAAAAGCTCCTAGCGAATGACGTAGCCTTAGTCAATCAGCTCACCAAAATCTTTCAATCAGACAGTTCCAATAACACACCTACTACTCAAATCACACAGACCGTAACCGGCAACCAAAACCAAACCATCGGCCAGATCTCCGGCGGGCAAATTTTCGGCAACGTCACTGGCTCAGTCGTTATCAGTGGTTCAGGCAACTCGGTAACCTCTACACCGACAGAACAGGCTTCAACAAAAGCGTCTGACTTGCTAGTCAAAACGATTCTGGTATTGGCCGCAAATCCAAAGGGCACCAGTCCGCTGCGTCTGGACGAAGAAGTACGAGAAATTCAAGCAGGGTTGGATCGGTCGAAACATCGCGATCTCTTCCGTATAGAACAACGCTGGGCCGTCACCCCAAAAGATATTCGCCGAGCCCTATTGGACTGCAACCCCCAAATTGTTCATTTCTCAGGCCATGGTGTTGGCATCGGTGAGCCCAATAGTGGATTAGCATCCAGTCGCGACATCGGCCTTGCTTCACAAGGAACAACCGAACCAGAAGGACTGTTGTTTGAAGATGAAACGGGTCACGCTACGCTAGTTTCTATAGATGTGATCGCCAATTTATTCTCTCTCTTTTCTGATGAAATTGAGTGCGTGCTGCTAAATGCTTGTTATTCAGCGATGCAGGCAGATGCGATCGCCCAGCACATACCCCACGTTGTTGGTATGAAAAAGGCAATAGGCGATCGCGCCGCCATTGAATTCTCCATTGGCTTCTACGATGGATTGCTAGCAGGTCGCCCAGTAGCATTTGCCTATAAGCTAGGATGCAGCGCCATTGAAATGCAAAACATTCCAGAACAATGGACACCTATCTTGAAAAAGATGCCTGCTTCGTAGAAAAAGTGAAGCGTTATAGGTAACCTCACAAAACTTACAGCTTGACCCGCTGGTTTAGCGCTTGCTGAATGTGCTTCAACGTGATGGTCTTTGCATTTTTAGACTGTGCGATCGCCAACGCATCCCAAGCCACGGCCTGAATCTCTCCACCCGAAAGCCTCATCTCTTTTGTCAGCGTCGCCCAGTCGATCTTCTCGCTACAGGAAATGCCTGCAAATGCCTGTCGCCACAGCGTAATTCGTGCCGTCCTGTGCGGAAAAGGCAGTGTCACCACCGCGTCCATCTGTTGTCGCCACTGAGCCTTGACCGTATGCAGATAACGTGAGCTGAGTAGGGTGAGCCCTGCTGAAGACTGTCGTTGTTGCAACCAGCGCGTAAGCTGCGCTTTGGGTAAGGTGCTACTGCGACCAAACCAGATAGCCGCAGAGCGAATGAACAATACTGGATATCGAGTGGTATCGAGTGAAGCGAGTACTTCTGCCCAATGCTCAGGGTAAACCTGTTTGAGATCTAGAATGCAGAGCGGCTGCCGAAGGGTGGTGGCGATCGCACCTGCGGCCATTGTTTTCCCGACGCCTGCTTCACCCACTAGCAGCGCCACATGACCCTTTTCAGCCACCGTCCCATCGGCTACTGATTTAGAAAATCGTGTGAGCAATCCAGCCGAAGCTTGCTGCCCTAGCGTCTGTAATTGAGACAGTACAGGCGCAGGTAAAATTAGCCTATCCCAAGGCACCTGAGGCTGCGTAATGTGGACAGCGCGAGTGGCGGCAGTCGGCGCCGGTAGCGCTAAAACAGGCGTTTTGGGTGTAGCGAGCTGAGAAAACAGAATGTGTTGATCAGGTTGTTCCGATAGGAGATAATCCACCCAGTCATCGCTGAGCTGTATATGGCTGTTAAGGCGTGTGCTAGGGCGTGATGTGACATACCGAAGAATACGCTTTTCGATCAGCGATCCGGGTGCTGTGAGCTTTGCCCTAGCCCGTCTGCGATCTAAATCGTTACGGCAAAGCAAGCGCAGTGCCAAATCAACCGTGGGCAAATCTGAGGCGATCGCACTGTCTTTCCCCGTTTGTAAGTAGTGGTATAGCCGCCCATAGCGTCGGTTCACCTCAGGGGCGAGCACCATCACCAGCAAATTTTTTTCAAATAAGGTGAGGTTCAGGTAGTGGCGTAGCGAGGGAATCGCCAAAACGGTTTTTTGGTAAGCGCTCGCCTGAATACGGCTTTCTAGCTGTTGCTGGTAGCCCATCGTTTTGCACGGGTGCGCTGACTCAGCAGCAGGCATCACACGGCAGTCATCGTAATTCGGCTTGCTGACCGAGATAACGCCTTTCCACCAGTGACTGCTGACGCGATCGGCATCCGTGGTAGCAACTTTTTCAACAGCCTTTTTTTCTTTACGCTGCCGTGCCACCGCCAGCATCAGCAGCCGGTCTAACCAGCTTAGTTCGGTTTTTAAGTAGCCCCAGTTATCTGCAAATGGCTTTGAGTCAGCGCCCATCTTGTTCTGTGGCTCCTTCTGTGACGCCTGTTTTTGCCGCACCTATCCGTCGAATAAATTCCAAAGGTAAACCGTCTGTATCGGCTAAAAAAGCAACTTCGTATACATCGTCGCCAATTTGCTGCTGTTGTGGCTCCAATAAAACACTGAGCGTGTTTCCGGCCTGCTGCGCCTTTTTACGTAGATTATCGAGCCAGGTCGGGAGGCTTTCGGTGCGATCGCTTAAGTCAAACGACAAATGGTAGTAGCCCGTATAGTGCTCATCAGCAAACGCATCGATCGCTGGCCTGGGCTCCGGCACCTGCATTAGTTCAATACGACCGCCCAAGCCTTCCATCCAGCAGGCCAGGGTAATGCCTGCGGTGAATCGGGTGGTCACCGTGAAGCCTAGCTGCTCATAAAAGGCGATCGCGTTATGAATATTGGCTGTCTTAATAGAGACGTGGTGCATAGCTACTATCTATTCAAAAAATTTCAGGTATCGATACTGCGTGGGGACACCCGGCTCTTTTTCAAGATCAAAATTAATCACTTCCCATTTTGGATCAATGGACGATGGCTCGCTAAAGGCCACTGGCAGTCCATAGAGCTTAGGAGCTTTCTCCCCGCTTTGGCTCTGCCACGGAGCTCCATGCTCTAAGTAAGGCATCATCAGCGATTCATAGCGCTCGGCAATAATCACTCGCGTAGCGCGAAAGCCCTGAGTGTAAAGCCGATCCAATTCCTCGTGAATTTCAAAGCGAATGCCGTCGGGGTGTGTATGCTGTCGGTACCAGCGGTCTTCCCACCGCTGCCAATGACGACCCGACTGTACATGCACAAGTTCCCTGGTGTCAGGATTGGCCTCGAATGCGCCGTGCCGGGAGCACAGGTAGCTGTCAGTTAGCAGCAGCGCCGGAATCGTTTGGCGACAGTGAGGGCACTGTACTTCGGGGCCGTATATGGGATATTGAGAGGCAGAGCCAAGCATCCTAACCATTCGTTTTTGATACGTCTAGTATAACTTTTGCACTCTAGAGAGATTTGTGTTCGTGAGTTCACCTTTAGCTAATAATTCTGAACCTTTGCTAACGTCGCCCAGCGGGTTTTGGCCTGCGCCTGATATTTCTCAGGCGGCTTTTATTGCGCCTAATGCCACGGTGATAGGCCGCGTGGAGGTTGGATTAGGGGCTAGCATTTGGTACGGCGCAGTGGTGCGTGGGGATGTGGACTTGGTAAAAATTGGCGCGCATAGCAACGTGCAAGATGGCGCGGTGCTGCATGGCGATCCCAATTTGCCGACCGTTTTAGAGGACTACGTAACCATCGGACATAAGGCCGTCGTTCACAGTGCTCATATTGAGCGAGGTTGCTTGATAGGGATTGGCGCGATTATTTTGAATGGGGTTCGCGTCGGGGCCGGGAGTATGGTTGGAGCCGGTTCGGTCGTGACAAAAGATGTACCTGCTAGGTCGCTGGTCGTTGGCGTCCCCGGAAAAGTGTTTCGACCTCGCTCAGAAGCTGAAGCTGAAGCACTCATAGAACACGCTAAAAAATACGAACAGCTCGCGCAAGTCCATGCGGGCAAAGGTAACCATCTCGGCTTCGTTTAAGCTTCGTTTAAGCTGCATCTCTCATCGTTCATCATTCACCTTTACTCTTCAATGCCTGCCAAATTCTTTTTATCTAATGCGGGTCTGCAAAGTACGCTCACGCAAATTCTCGAAGACGCCTGGGAGACTTTCCCACAGCTCGCGCAAAATCAGGTTGCGGTAACCTGGACTGCTTATGAGCCGCCCTACCGCATCAATACTGGCGGCGCGCTAAGTGCTGAAGAGTTCTGGCAGTATCAGCCTAAAGGCGCGAGCTACCGAGGCGTTGAGCTAATTGATCCGGCCAGCATGGTGACTTTGTTTTACCTGGTGGCTATGCATGTTTGGCTAGAGCAAGGCATGGTGCCGCCTACGCCTGAAGTTGAACGGGCGATCGCCGATATGATGCTGACAGGTAGCGACAGCGCGACTAGCTATGTGATGGACGTACTCAGTGGCACGACCAGTGGCCCAGAGCTACCGCCGGGGCCTAATGAAACCTGGCAGTATCAACGCAATATTGTGAATCGCTATTTTCATCAGCTCGGCTGGCCGGAGCTGCGAGGTGTGAATATGAATCAGAAAACCTGGTCTGATGGCCCTTATGGAAGAGAACGTATTTTTTTAGGAGAAGCGCTGGAAAATAAGAACATGCTGACGACAGAATCAACTGCCCGATTGCTGCATAGTATTATTGGCGGCGTTTCTGTAAGCAGTCGGCGATCGCAAACCATGATGGCACTGCTCAAAGCAAACAACACGTCTCGCGCCAGCACCTGGTCACTCACGACCGCAACCGAGCAGGTGCAACACAGCGCTACCTACATAGAAGCTGAAAACGCGCATCCTTATCAGCTCGTTATTTTCACAGAAGGCAAACGCGATCAGACTGCTGCCGTCGTTTCCTTCATCTCTAACCGCATCTTAGCCGCCGCTCAGCAATCTTATGTTCCGACCGAAGCGACCTAATATGGCTATTGATACCGATCGGCTCAACACGATTATTCAGGCTTTTGTAACTGATACCAGCCACGTGCAGGGAGCAGCGTTGATGACGCCTGAGGGCCTGCCAATTGCGAGCGTACTGCCGCAAGGACCGCAAGGATTAGAAGAGTCGCGGGCCGCAGCGATGGCGGCTGCGGTAATGACGATAGGCGATCGCATTGGCGCAGAGCTGAAGCGGGGCACGATGCAGCACATTATGCTTGCTGGCACGCAAGGCTATAGCATCCTAACAACCTGTGGCACCGAAGCTCTTTTTTTAGTGCTGGCGAGCCGTGAGGTGAAGCAGGGCGTTTTGATGATCGAAATTCAGCGCGTGGTTGAAGCGGCAACGGCTGTAATTGGTGATGTTGCGATCGCCTGACCATTGCACAATCACCTGACTACTGCACAATCACCCGAGTCCCGACGTCCACCTGAGAAAACAGCGCCACGACATCTTCATTATGCATTCGCACGCATCCATTAGAAGCCGCCCGCCCAATAGATTCAGTTGTAGGCGTTCCGTGGAAGCCAAAAGCCCCTTCATCACTCGTCGCAAACTCTATCCACCTCAGGCCTAGCGCGCTATCGGCTCCGGGCTCATGTACTTCACCTGTCCAGGGGCTTTGCCACACCGGGTTAATGACCATTTGCGACACGGCAAATTCGCCTTGAGGGGTGGGCGTTTCCTCGGTGCCTATCGCCACCGGGTAGCTGCTGATCAACATGTCGTTGCGATAGAGAAAAACGCGTCGCTGCTGCAAGCTCAGGACAATTTGACTGTTTGATGGCGATTGCGTTGCGGCTGTAGAGTAGGCGGTTTTAGTGGCTGAGGTTCTCCCGGTTTCGCGGGGTGTGGTAATAGGATTAGCGCTGGGTGCGAGCTGCTGAGTCGGCTGGGCGATACTTTGGGGAAGTGGCTCCGTCAACGCAGGTGCGGCATTACCCAGTACGAGCCCAGCCCACAGTAGCGCTGAAAAAGATCTGGATAGTCTCATGGTGTTCTCTTGTTCAACTAAAACGACTCAAAAATACTAAATAAGCTAATATCCAGCGAATCGCACATGCCTGCACAAGGTCATTCTGCGCGACTCGCTAAAACGCAAACTACCAAAGGCCGCGAACAGGCTCTTGTTCAGCAGCAGGCTCAGGCTGTGATGCTGGCTGGGTCTGCTGCTGAGCGGCTGGCTGAGCAGGTGGGGCAACGGGCACAGGCGTTACAGCGCGATTAACTGCGCCCTGCTGAGGGACTGTCGAAGTGGAGTCGCTAGAGGTCATGGAACTGCTGTCCATCCGTGCCTGAAGTTGGTCGGCGAAACCCATGGGCAGCAGCACGGTGTCTACCGCATGAATGACGCCATTAGTTGCGTCTACATCTGCTAGAACGACATTGGCACCGTTGACGGTTACGCCAGTAGGCAAAACGGCCACATCTACAGTGCCATCAAAGGTTTCAAAGGAGCCTGAGCTGAGCTGGTCGGAAGTCACATCGCCGTAGCCAACGTGGTTGTAGAGCACCTTGACGAGAAGATCTTTGTTTTCAGGCATGAGCAGCGTTGTTAAGGCACCGTCGGGCAAGGCGCTGAAGGCAGCATCAGTGGGTGCAAATACGGTGAAAGGGCCTTCTCCAGCCAAAATGCCGGTGAGGTTTGCGGCCTGTAGCGCAGCGGTTAATGTCCTGAAGCCTTCTGTGCTGCTAGCCAAGTCAACAATGGTGCCGCTAGCCTGAGATACGCTTTGGCTTTGGCTTTGGCCTTTCCTAATTATGGGGTCAACTAAGACAGATGCATTAGCCGGTGCGATCAGTCCTGCGCTCAAGATGCTAGCGGCGATCGCTACTTTTGAAAAATGAGTAAATGCCATCGTAATTTTGTAGAATTGTAGGTATTTTGAGAAGTTAGTCGCCCCTGGAGAGTTGGTTTAAAACGCTCCAAAATTAGCATCCAAGCGCTAAGCAAAGTCTACAGCATATCTAATTTGTACAAAAAGATTCCGTAAACACACCTAAATCTAACCTAAAAGCCAATCGCCGCCTCCGTACAAATCGATAGATATTGGCAGATATTAAAAGCCCTGCAAATTGACGTACTACTGTCAAGTTGCAGGGCATAGGGCTCTAGCTATTCGTTTTTGACAGACATTTGGCAAGTAGACGCGGTGAAAGCTTGAGTATGCTCGCGACTATAGAAAATGCTGAAATTTATCTTCTGTGCCTAAGCACTTCACCGCCTGCTTAATGTCCTGCGTGCGATCCTTTTTCACAATCAAAGTGGCATTGCCATCGCGGACTACCACCACATCTTCTAAGCCAATGGTAACAATCACTTCTTCGGGATCAGCGCTATACAAAATACTGCCACTGGTATCTATCCCCACGTGCTGACACATTTCTACATTGTCCGCATCGCCTTTCATCAAGCGCTCAATAGCATTCCAATCGCCCAAATCATCCCAGCCAAAGTTGGCGGGCACCACGTAGGCACGCTCGGTTTTTTCCATCACCGCGTAGTCAATACTGAGCTTTTCTAAGTCAGCGTAGGCCTCAACGCCTTTCGCCATTAGCGCTGCTGTCATTTCAGGCGCATGGGCCTTCAGCTCGGCAATCATCACAGCGGCTGGAAAGATAAACATGCCGCTGTTCCAGCTATAGTGACCGCTGCTGAGGAATTTTTCAGCGGTTGCTTTATCTGGTTTTTCAGCAAAGCGGCTGACTTTATAGGCGGGCAAGTCAGTAGCGGTGCCTGCGCTGAAGGTTCCGGCTTCGGTGCCTTGCTCAATATAGCCGTAGCCAGTGGAGGGGAAGGTGGGTGTGATGCCCAAGGTTGCGATCGCCCCAGCACTCACGGCCAGTTCAGTTGCCGCCCGCAGCGTATCGCAATAGCGCGCCTCATCCGTAATATAGTGATCTGCCGGAAAAAAACCACAAACGGCATCGTCGCCAAAGCGTTTAGCTACTTCCAACGTCGCCCAGGCCACCGCAGGTGCGGTATCTCGCCCTTGAGGCTCTACTAAAATATTTTCGACTGGCATCTTAGGGAGCTGCTCGCGCACGCCATCGGCCAAATGGGAAGCCGTAATCACAAACAGCGAGTCCCAATCGGCCAAAGGCAGAAGCCTATCAGCCGTAGACTGAAGTAGCGATCGCGCCCCACCGTCCAAACATAAGAACTGCTTTGGCCGCGTTAACCGACTCACAGGCCAAAAGCGCTCTCCCTTGCCACCAGCCAAAATAATTGGAACAAAACGCACCATAACTAACCTTTGTACCAATTCAATATTTCGGTTTATCCTACCCTTGCGTGGAAGATTACAGGCTACAATTCCTTCAATAATTGGTTAACAACACATCAATGTGCAAAATGCGCAAAATTTCGCACAACTTTCCGGATGCCTTGTGATACTCACCGCCTTGAATAGTAGATTTACGCACAGCCAATTTCCAGGGTTCTGGTAAATTCTTCCTACTAGCCTCATAGCCTTTTGCCCACCCTTATCCCGCTTTTGGCCCAGCATGACTACTCAGCCTAACGATAAAAAGGCAAAATCTCACGCCAAAGCGGCATCCCCTCCCTCCTTTAAACGCAGAAGACGCAGTAGAAAACGCAGCAGCGCCATAGTTCCGTTTAGCAAACCCACCCGCCAACCTACTGAGAGCACTGCCTTAGCCAAGGTTAGCCATCCGAGCAAAACCCGTTTGATTTTCCGAAAAAACTTCCGAAAAATAGTGCGCGGCACGTTTTGGTCAGCGGTATTTGGCTCTACAGCACTCGCAACGGCTGGCCTAGGCACCCTGGCTGTCATTACATTTCCGCTCCCTCGCCAGGTCAGCGGTGAAACGGTGGCCCCCCCGCTCACGGAACTATGGCGTTCGGGCTTCAGGTATCAGGTGTCACGTCCGGTCAATATTTTAGTAATGGGACTAGACGAAGCCCGTGATGTAGAAGGCGCTAAGCCTGGTGATTTGGTCGGCCGTACAGATACGATGCTGCTCACCCGCGTTGATCCGGAAGAAAAGGCCGTTAATGTAATGTCGATTCCTCGCGATACGCGGGTAGAAATTCCAGGCTATGGCATCGAAAAAATTAATCAGGCTAACTTTGAAGGGGGAGCTGAGCTGGCTGCGCAGACGGTAATGCACAACTTTGACGACGTTCAGGTGGATCGCTATGTGCGCGTGAGTACAGCCGCCTTTCGAGAGATTGTGGACTTGGTGGGCGGCATTGAGGTAATGGTGCCGAAAGAAATGAAGTATGAGGACAAAACGCAGGGCTTCGTGATTGACCTGGAGCCAGGACTACAGATGTTGAATGGTGATGAAGCGGAGCAGTTTGCTCGTTTTCGCCAGGACTCCTACGGTGATATTGGCCGAGTGCAGCGGCAGCAGGTGCTGTTGAAGGCGCTGCGTAAGCGAATGACGAACCCAAGCATACTGCCGAAGCTGCCGCAAATTATCCGGGTGCTGCAAACGCATATTGACACTAATCTCACTGCGCAGGAACTGTTGGCCCTTTCGGGATTTGGCATAGAGCTAGACAGCAAAGACTTGCATATGGTGATGCTGCCGGGGCGATTTAGCGATCCTGAAGAGTACAGCGCCAGCTACTGGATTTCTGACCAGTCTGCGAGCAGCGCCCTCATGCGCACTTACTTTGCCGCGCAGCCTACTGAGCTAGTGGCGGATGCTGGACAGGGGTATCAACTTAAGCCGAAAAACCGTCTACGTATAAGGAAGTCAGCGAACGTGCTTTAGCTGACTTCCGGGGCATGGGCAAATCACCGACCTGTTCTAGCATCCACTCAAATACGTCGGGAAAATC
>JBHYED010000055.1:0-23684 GCA_051860365.1 Phormidesmis sp. | reverse complement strand
AGATTGAGAAGTACTGGGCTAGGCTGAAACAGTATCTAGGCAAGACGATTCAGCAGTTTGATAGCCTATGGGATGCCGTCGATGATGCTTTTAGAAAACTGTCCTAACTAGCTCATCGACTGCAATAAAAGTTGAAACGACGAAGTGAAGCGATGGCTGATTACTAGCGGTGATTCCTAAGTTAGTAGCTGGATTGAGTGCGACCAGCGGCTGGGTTCTTGATAAACACTCTCCTCGTGAGCCACCGCTAATGCGACGACCGGGTAGTCCTGGTTCAATTTGGCTAGTGTTATCTTTGGCAGCGGCTGAGGAAACCGCTGATGGAATGATTAAAGCGATCGCGCCCACACCTATCAGAGCCTTCTGCAAAAAGCGCATATTATATTGCTCTATATCTGTAACGAACTGTCTAGTGAGCCGATGCGAGATCGAGAATTAATAATTGCCTCAGCAGTCAGTTACCAGGAATAATCTATCAAGATCATAGATACTCCGCTCACCTCAGTTACACCGTAGAAACACTGCTCTTAAGCTCAATTCATCGTTAAAAAATAGAAAAATTAAGTCCAGAAAAACGACAAAAGCCTGATTTTCTGAAGATGTATGCAAAGAAAATTACACTGCCTCAGTCGTAGAGGCTGCTAATTCTTCTAGCTGCGCCTGCTGATCTTGAGAGATACAGGACTGAATCACCGGCTCAATATCACCTTCTAGGACTGCGGGAAGAGAAAAGTTTTGATTGAGCCGGTGATCCGTCATGCGGTTGTCTTTGTAGTTATAGGTGCGGATTTTTTCGGAGCGAGAGCCGGAACCAACTTGCGATCGCCTCGTTGCCGTAATCTCATCCTGCTGCTCTTGTAGTTTCATTTCGTACAGCTTTGCCCGCAGGATTTGCATCGCCCGCTCACGGTTTTGCATCTGCGATCGCTCCTCCGTGCAAAACACCCGAATCCCCGTCGGCTTATGGATCAAATCCACTGCCGTCTCCACCTTGTTTACATTCTGACCACCCGCACCCCCAGAGCGCGCCGTCGTCATCGTAATTTCCTTCGGGTCGATATGCACTTCCACGTCATCCACCTCCGGCATCACTGCCACTGTCGCCGTCGAAGTATGCACTCGCCCGCCTGATTCAGTCATCGGCACTCGCTGCACTCGATGCACACCCGACTCAAACTTTAGCTTGCTATAAACTTGGTCGCCCTTCACCTCAATTACGGCCTCTTTTACGCCGCCCATATCCGCTCGCGACTCACTCAACAAACTTGCCTTCCAGCCCTGTCCTTCAGCATATCGACTGTATAGCCGCAGCAAATCCCCAGCCCAAATACCTGCCTCATCGCCGCCCGTTCCCGCTCGAATCTCCAACATAATGTTCTTTTCATCATTAGGATCTCTCGGCAACAGTAATATCTTCAGTCGTTCTTCCAGTGTCTCTGTTCTTTCCTCAAGCTCAGCGACTTCCATCCCAGCCATCTCAGCCATTTCAGAGTCATTAATGGCTTCCTTATAAATCTCGCGCGCACCCGTCAGCTCACCCTGCACTTCTTGCCATTGAAGGTAGGTCTGCACAGTCTCTTCCAAAGACGCTCTGAGCTTAGCAATCTTCTGGAACTCCGTCGGATCTCTTGCCACGTCTGGGTCAGCCATACGGAGCGTTAGCTCTTTAAAGGTCTGCTCTACTGAGTCCAGTTTTTGAAGGAGATAAGATTCAGCCATTGCCTTGTACCTGTGCTTTAGGAGGGTGCAGTTGTGAAAGAAAAAACTATCTACAAAAAAATATCCGAGTGGCTAGCTCCATTTTATGAGGAGTCAGCCACTCGGATATTCACGAGAACGTAGTTGCTACTTCTTGTCTTCAGTCGTTTCGGTCGTTTCAGTTGTTTCTTCGGTATCGTCAGTCTCGGTAGACATGCCGTACTTGCGCAAGAACCGCTCAACACGACCCTCAGTGTCAATAATCTTCTGCGTGCCGGTATAGAAAGGGTGGTTGCCCGACCATACATCAACGCTTAGCTCAGGCTTCGTAGAGCCTACGGTCATAACCTGTTTACCGTTGCAAAACACTTTTGCTTCGGGGTACCACTTTGGATGGATATCAGCTTTTGGCATTGTTCTAGAAAGGGAAGAAATGTATATAGAATATTTGACTGAGTAAAGTCGGAATTAACGCTTCGAGAACTGGCCCGCTTTACGCGCTTTCTTCAGGCCGTACTTCTTACGCTCTTTCTGGCGTGGGTCACGAGTCAAGTAGCCTTCAGTCTTCAAAGGCATCCGGTTGTCAGGGTCTAGCTCACACAAAGCTCGAGCGACACCAAGCTTAATAGAATCCGCTTGACCTGTTAGCCCACCCCCGCGAACATTTACCAAAATATCGTACTCACCTTCTAGGCCTAGCGTCTCCAAAGGCGCTTTAGCAGACGTGATGTAAGCAGGATTGTCCTGAAGGTAGAATGCGCCGTCCTTTTTGTTGATGGTCATTTGACCATTGCCAGGGATCAAACGAACCCTAGCTACAGAGGACTTGCGGCGACCAGTGCCCCAATATACAGCGCGATCAGTTTGTTCAGCCATGATTACTTAGCTCCGGGAATAGTGTTTACAGTCAGGGTTTTAGGGTTCTGAGAGGCATGGGGATGCTGGTCACCAGAGTAAACTTTCAGCTTTGTAAAAAGCTTGCGGCCCAGCGCATTCTTAGGCAGCATGCCTTTAATTGCTTTTTCAACAATGCGCTCAGGAACGCGGGCCTTTAGCTGGTCAAAAGTCTCTGTCTTCATTCCACCAGGGCGACCCGAGTGACGACGATAGAGCTTTTGAGAATTCTTGTTTCCAGTAACGGCTATTTTTTCAGCATTGATCACCACGACAAAATCGCCGGTGTCCATGTGCGGTGCGTAATTAGCTTTGTTTTTGCCGCGTAGCACCTGTGCTACTTCACTTGCGAACCGACCTAAACGCTGATCGGCGGCATCTACCACATACCAATCGCGTTCGATTTCATTAACAGGCGTAAGGGTAGTTTTTGTTGACATAGCGGTTTCCGTAGGCTTCGTAAATCTTTTGGGTAAGGACGACACTGTGAGCGTTGCCGCTAAATAGTGAGGTCGGTGGAAAGTGAAAACTGAGGTTGGGTATCAACCCAGGCCTCGGGGGAAAAAGGAAAATTTGGATAGCCGACTCTCAGCAAACAAAGGCCTTGAGGGGGGGCTGAGTATTTTACCAAATCGCGGCGCTGGTTTCGCCAAATGGCCGTAAAGTCATCAGGCGTGATCTGCGTTTTTGATGAGCTTTCAGAAGGCAACTGCCCTACCTGAACAATCAAGCCCATAATCAGACGAACCATCCCGTACAAAAAGCCTTTCGCCTGTAGCTCAATTTGGACAAAATGCCCTGAGCGGCTGCACCGTACGTCCTGCATCTCAACCCAGGAATGGGATCTATCTGACCCTGCACGATGAAATGCGGCCAAATTATGATAACCCACCATGGGCTTAAGCGCTTTCAGCATTAGGCTTTCGTCTAATGGCTGGAAGTAGTAGTGCCACACGTAAGGCTGCACGAACAGGTTCGGGTAGCGATTTGTGTAGAATGTGTAGCGGTAGCGCCGCCAGTCGGCTGAGAACTGAGCATGCCAGTCATCAGCAACCGTAGCAGAGGCTCGAATCACAATATTATCAAGCAGTCGGTCGTTGAGAATAGCCGCCCACCGTTCAGCGGGGATGACTCTGGGAGCCTCGAAGTGCGCAACTTGAGCAGCGGCATGGACACCTGCATCAGTTCGACCTGCGCCTTGAAGGGTAGTTTGGTAGCCAAGCACGGAGGCGATCGCTCCTTCAATCTCAGACTGCACCGTCCGTTCCCTTACCTGACGCTGCCACCCGTGAAAATCAGTTCCCTTGTACTGAATCACCAAAGCTACTTTTTGAGTGCTTTGCTTGTCCGGCGGCAGTTTTGCCAATTGCTTAGCCATAAGGCTAGCCATGAGCGCCTCTTAACTATCTCTTCTTAACTTGCTTAGGTCAGCTCAATAATGGCCATTCTCGCATTATCACCGCGACGGCTAACCGTACGAACAATGCGAGTGTAGCCACCTTTACGATCTGCATAACGCTCAGGCGCTTGGTCAAATAAGGCATGTACGAGCTGCTTATCGTAAATGTATCCCATTGCCTTACGACGAGCAGATAGTGAACCATCTTTAGCCAAGCTCACCATGCGATCGGCTTCAGAACGAATGGCCTTAGCACGCACTTCAGTCGTTTTAATTCGACCGTTGCGAATGAGTTCAGTAGTAAGCGCTCTCATCAAGGCTTTACGCTGGTCAGCGGCCTTGCCTAACTTAGGGGTACGACAACCGTGTCGCATTTGTTTTCTCCTTTTCTGAGGGTATATCTAATCATGAGAAAGCCTCTGAACCTGCGTTTCATCAAATCAGAGGCTTAAATACTACTAAGCAGACTTAGCCGGTTTCTCCAGCGGTAGCATAATGCCGAGGTGAACCTGAAGCGCTTCAACTACTTCTTCAGCAGACTTTTGACCGAAATTCTTAATTTCGAGCAGGTCTTCTTGGCTGTAGTCCAACAAATCTGAAACCGCATTAATTTGCGCACGCTTCAAACAGTTGTAAGCACGAACCGATAGCTGCAATTCCTCGATAGGAATCTGATAAGTCGGATCTTCTTCCTTAGTATCTTCGTCGCGCTTAGGCTCAAGCGTCACGTCTTTAAGTGGGTTGAACATGTCAACCAGCAAAGCTGCCGCTTCGCTCATGGATTGCTGGGCCGTCAGGCTGCCATTTGTCCAAATCTCCATGACCAAACGATCTTTACGTTCGTTTTCTGCGTCGAGATAATTCTCAACGCTGTAGTTCACCTTGCGAACAGGCATAAACACGGCATCAATCTGCATGAAGTCCACACCGCCCGTTTCTTCGCGGCTGCGGTCAATCGCGCGGTAGCCTTTGCCCTTTTCAATACGAAATTCCATCTCTAGCGTGTGACCAGCAGAGACAGAAGCAATGTATCGGTCAGTGCTGATTAGCTCAACTTCAGAAGGCAAGTCAAAGTTGGCAGCCGTTACTTTCGCTGGGCCTTGAACGACCATGCGACCGATCTGAGGCTGCGTTGAATAGCTTTTCAACACGGTCTCTTTCATGTTCAACAAAATGTCGAGCACGTCTTCGCGGACGCCAGGAATTGTGGAAAACTCATGGCTAGCACCTGCAATACGGACAGACGTAACGGCCGTACCTTCTAGGTTGGAAAGCAATACTCGACGTAGGGCATTACCGACTGTCGTACCTTGGCTGCGAGCTAAAGGCTCAATGACAAACCGACTGTACTGACTCTGGTCATTTTCAACAATAGACTCGACACAATCAACTTGAAATACCATTCACTAACCCCTTTCTACTTTGATTAATCTTGTTGTCAATAAAAGGTGATTAAACACGACGACGCTTAGGCGGACGGCAGCCGTTGTGAGGAATAGGCGTTACGTCACGAATGAGCGTGATTTCCAGACCAGCACCTTGAAGCGCACGGATAGCTGTTTCACGACCTGAGCCGGGGCCACTTACCTGGACTTCGCACTGGCGCATGCCTTGGTCAATCGCTCTACGGGCAGCGCTATCGGCAGCGGTCTGTGCAGCAAAGGGCGTTCCTTTCTTCGCACCTTTGAATCCGCTGGAACCAGCAGAGGCCCAGGAAACTGCGTTGCCACTGGCATCGGTGATAGTAACAATCGTGTTGTTGAAGGTGGACTGGATGTGAGCAACCCCATTAGGGATGTTCTTTTTGGCCTTACGCGGCCCGGTCTTACGAATGGGTTTTGCCATGTCTAATTAATTGAGGTGTTCATGGAATGAATGGATACAAGCAGGAGGTTTGCCATGAAATACTGGGCTGAGTTTTCTCTATTGAAGAAAGACTATGATCGCGGGTCATCCAACAAAGGCCTGGGCGATCACCTAATAATTCCAATCGAAAACGCGAACTGACAACGGCCTCTCAATGCGAGGCTTTCAGTACGCGTCAGCAGCAGCTATGTCCTGCCTACTTTGCCAGCAGCCTACTTGCGTGGCGGCTTTTTCTTGCCGGCGATTGTGCGCTTACCGCTACGACGCGTGCGGCTATTGGTGCGAGTTCGCTGTCCGCGTACAGGTAAACCTACACGGTGACGACGACCGCGATAGCAACCAATATCCATCAGTCGCTTGATGTTCATGTTCACCTGACGACGCAGGTCACCTTCAATCAGATAATCGCCTTCGACGGCTTCTCTAAGCTTAATAGTGTCTGCATCATCCAAATCTTTAACGCGAACGTCGGGGTTGACGCCCGTTTTTTTAATGATTTGCTGTGCGCGGCTTAGCCCAATCCCGTAAATGTAGGTCAGGCCAATTTCAATTCGCTTGTCTCTAGGCAGGTCAACGCCCGCAATACGTGCCACTAAATGTTCTCCCTCGTTTACCTGTTCGCCTTATGCTTTTTTGTTCAGCATTTGCAAACTGATGTCTTTATTTTTTTGAATGCTTAACGTTGAATTCAATTGAAAGACTGTTACTAAGTACAATCCCTGCTACTAACCCACGATTAAAGCAAGCGCTAAAATCTATATGGGCAAGTGTTTCACTTGTCTAACCTTGGCGTTGTTTGTGCTTAGGGTTAGAACAAATGACCATGACCCGGCCACGACGGCGGATTACACGACACTTTTCACACATTTTCTTTACAGATGCGCGGACTTTCATGTCCTAAGGTTGCTCTTTTACTACACAGGTTCGCCATCATAGCAAACTAATACGTCACTTATCAATAGATATAGAAATCTCTACTATGGCGGTAGTTGGGTAGATGCACATTAGAAACGGTGAAGTTAGGGACGGTGAAGCGATCGCATCGAGGTTCACTGTAATTCAAGACGAAAGCTAGCTCATAAGTGCTACGATCAACAGGACTACGTTGAGTCACCAAAATATTTGTTTAAGTCACTAAGACAAATGCCTTCAGCCTGAATCTCCTCCGTATTCGAGAGAAAGATATGAAGACTAAAGGCATTCAAGATTGGAAATTCGTGCTGTTTAAGCGCCTCGACGCAATGCAGCTTCTACTTGCTTAAACTCTTGCTCCAAACGATCCTGTAATTTTTGAGGAACTGGGCGGTTAGGGTAAGAGCTGTAGTGACCAGCTAGGGCGTTAAGCGCTGTTCGCATAGTCGCGAAAGAGCTTAGGTTTGCAATTTCTGAGTCACGGCGATAGCGGGAGGCAAAGTCGTTGATTCTTTGCTTAGCAACGTTCTGTAGCTCCATCTTGTCGGGAGCGTCTTTAGGGAGTGCAATCGATTCTCTGAGGCTGTCAATTAGGGCGACAGTGTCGTCGGTGTAGCTACCAGTCAGGCCGTCTGTGGGGCCAATAGCGCTACAGCCAGTGAGGCCGATGACGGCCACCAGCATTAGAGCGAACATACGGGACAATAAGCTTTTCATAGAAAAAATGAGGTGCGAGCTAAGTTATGTATCTTATCTGACTAGGGGACGGCGGGAATAGTCCCTTAGGAAAGAGTGATCCCCACCTGTCCTATAAGTCAATAAGTCTATGCCGGATAGATCCTTAGCCGTCGGTTGGGCTCGTCGCCGAAGCTGAGGGACTTGAGCCGGTAGTGTTCGGCTAGCTCATGCTGCATTTTGCGAATTTTAGGCGATCGCGGCAAAAGCTCCACAGGTTGACTCTTAGGAATCACAATTTGCTCTACCGCTAACCTAGCCTCTTCTAAAGCTTCCAGCTCATCATCTGCACCGTTACGCGCAAATAAATCCAGATTGATACCTTCAGCCGTTTCACCGTCATCATCTAGATCGAGCACACGCCGCAGAGCACGGGTGATCTGTGGAATGCTGTTGGATTTAACGGTGTAGACAGGAACCTGGCGGGCTTTGGCAACCTGCTGAAGCTTGGAGTGATTTTTGATGTGCGATCGCAACGCCAAGACAGCATCTGCTGACCCCAAATCCTTCGTAAACTTCACCGGCATATCCAGCGTTCGTACCACATGATCTAGCTGCTGACGGCTAATGCCATACGCGTAGAGCCGAGTAACGCCGCTCTCTTCTTCAAAGTCAGGATTGGTCACCTGCGAAAGCTGATCTTCATTGAGTGGAAGCTGAATCACCGTATCTCGAGTGGAATTTCCCCGAAGCGAGTCATTCAGCAAAGACTGCATCCGCTGCTGCTCGTCCCAAATCAACGAAGGCCGACTGGCCCGCTTGCCAAAAGAATCTGAACCCAGTGGCGCGACTGGCGGCTTCATCTTGCCAGAAGACCGCCATCCCCCCTGACTCGGCTGAGTAGAGCGTAGTTTTTCGTAGCCAAGCTGTCCTTTACGATTTGTCCGCAGCGCAGGTGCAACCAGCCCTGACTGACTCGGCTGCTCGTTTGTAACAACCAGCTTATTGTCAGCACCAATCTCCCTAATCTGTTGTCCAGGTACGCGGCCGCGCAGTAAAAAGTCTACGGTGTCCGACACATTCTCATGCACGACCCACCGCTGACGTTCGTGCATTTCAACGGCAATATCAAACGTTGGAGGGGCCTTCCGTTCAAGCACGCTCTTTTGGCTGCCACGCCTACGGGCTTCGTCGTCTCCCAAGGTTACAGACTGAATACCGCCGACCAGATCGGACAGCGTTGGGTTCTTGATCAGGTTTTCGAGTCGATTGCCGTGAGCTGTGCCTACAAGCTGAACGCCACGTTCGGCAATTGTTCTCGCTGCGATCGCCTCCAGCTCAGTCCCAATTTCATCAATCACGATCACTTCAGGCATGTGGTTTTCCACCGCCTCAATCATCACCTGATGCTGATTTTCAGGCTTAGCGACCTGCATTCGCCGTGCTCTGCCAATTGCAGGGTGAGGAATATCGCCATCGCCCGCAATCTCATTGGAGGTGTCAATAATGACCACTCGCTTCATTAAGTCGTCTGCCAGCACCCGAGCAATCTCTCTAAGCGCAGTCGTCTTACCAACACCCGGCCGACCCAGCATCAAAATAGAGCCGCCCGTTTCAACTAAGTCGCGAATCATGCCAATGGTGCCAAACACAGCACGACCCACACGACAGGTGAGGCCAATCACTTCGCCTGCACGGTTGCGAATAGCGCTAATTCGGTGCAGCGTTTTTTCTAAACCAGCACGGTTGTCACCGCCAAAGTGACCCACGCGTTCTATACAGTACTGCAAGTCCGCTTTCGAAATAGGCTTTTCAGATAGGTATTCTACAGAGTCTGAGAAACGCGCTTCAGGCTGGCGGCCAAAGTCAAGAATGACTTCGATTAGCTGATCTCGGCGCGGATGATTGTTGAGCTTTGCGCGAATGTATTCGGGTAAAACGTTCAGTAGCTCGGGCAGATCGTCTGTGATTTCAGGGGGTGTTATCTGGACAGTGTTTGCGTCAGAGGCTGAATCGGATGTTCCTGATTTTGGGATAGATGTACCGTCAGATGTTTTGGTGTCAGTAGCCTTGATCGGCTCTGGTGAGGGACTACTTTCAAACAAGTCGTCTTCAAAACTCGGCATAGAGAACTGGTTTTCTAACGAAGGAATAACGTCATCAGAGGAATTGAACCTGATAGCACCTCGAAAGAAAAGCTCAAACGCGTTGCTACAACCGGTTCTTGAGTGGCTTTACCAATGATTCGGCAAGGGCCACAGCCTCCCATAACGCGGGGGATACTTCTTCAAGATAAAGGGTTTGCTCAATAACGGGGGTTAGTAAATGCCGTGCATAGCTCCCATAGGCGATCCCAGACACCATTCGACTCGTTTTAAGCACTTTCTTTTGAGCGTGATTTAGCAATCCTAAAGTCTGCAATTTGGGAACCGTATGCTGGTTTGTCCCGCCCGCAAGCTGCACATAATCAGGGGAACCCGACGCTAGAACCTTTTGTGCCAAGCGGATAGCAGCATGAGTTGTACCCTTGCCAATATCACCACTCATGGGGCGTCCGTCTGTTTGCCAAATAACAACGGGCTCCTTTCTAACAGGCACGTCGTAGCTTGGTGTCATGGGATGTTTCAATATGTTGCGCAAGTCTTTGAGGTAACTGATGAGGTTCTCGCCGTCAGGGCAGCTTACGGAGATTAGCTTTAGGTGCGCTGTCCAAGGCTTGATAGTTTGCCAAAGGGCTTTGAAGTCATTGTCATGACCGACTTGGGTGTGGATTTCTAGAGCGTCGGCTTGGGTGAGGACTTGTTGAGCGATCGCATCCAAGCTCGTCGGCTGCGCCCTAGCCTCAATCAAGCCCAAAGGACATACCGGTAAACAGCGGCCGCATCCGTAGCAGCGATCGCGCACAACTCCACTCGCATCAATCGCATCCGCAGGACAAATCCGCTCGCAGGGCCGAGGGCAATCAGCCGGACAGACATCCGCATCAAACCAGGCCTTCCTAAAATGCGGATCTTCTCCTGCACTCATACTCACCATCAGCCAGGGTCGACTAAACTCTCGATCTTCCTGACGGGCAACTTTTTCAGCCGCATCTACACCTTCTCGAGCAGCGGCCATCACTGCTGGATCTGCAGCCACATCAATACAATCAATGCCCGCTAAAGAGTAAGCGAGTGACAAATTTCTAACGACTGGCAGAGCTTGATAGCTTGCACCACAAATTAGCTTGCACCACGTCCCTGCTTGCAATGAATGCAGGGGCATTAGGTTAGCAGTTGAGTTTGCTGATAGAAAGGTTTTCACCCCTGTATTTTAGGCAGCGATCGCCTCTTGCAGGGGGAACCAGGTAAAGGCGCGATCGCCTCCTACTTCCACAACTACCTTCACACGCGGCTCAATCTTCGGCAGCGTCGTCAAAAATTCAATTTCTTGGCTAGAGAGAATGTGCCCCTCAATCAGCCAGAGCAAAAGACCTTTTGATTTTGGCGCAAGAGCCTCTAGACGGTAGCTAATGATGGGTGGAACGTAGTAGCGATCGCCCGTCGCCGAATCCTCCATATTTTTCTTGCCCAAGTGTGGAGGCCGTACGCCATGCGTATCTAGTAGATAAGCCGACAAATCACCTAGCCCTCGCGCTGTCATATTCACACATTCATATCCCGCCGAGCGAGCCCGTCGGCGGTACCGACCTTCATGCCCGCCTTCAAGTGGCATCCGCACGCCCAGCGCACCAGCTTTTTCCAGATCACGAGTAAATTTGTTAAATGCGATGAGCGCCATGAGGATCAGCGTATTGAAAGACGTGATAATAGTACTTCAAAAGAATGGATGCGGGGAATACCTCCCAAGTCCTAACCCTTTCAATCAAGAAAGAGCTGTATGCTGGTCGCCTCAACACTAGTACTGAGTAGCTCTTGGATGAAAAAGCTTAGGTGGTTCGCGTTAGTCCTTGCTCTATCTGGTTGTGTCCCGTCAGCGAAAGGCTATTCTACGTCTTGCAACTCTATCAGGCTCATAAGTAATAGGATTCCTTGTTCTAGCTTCCTGAGCACAGATGAGCTAGATAGTATTGTTCGTGAACAGTCTGAAACTGTGAAGGAAGTAGAGGGTATAGGGCCAGATGGTCAGGTGGAGGTGATGGTCGGCCCTGTGAATGAGTGCGCTGGCAAAAGCGGTATGCTTGTAGGCTATGCCTCTGTAGAACAGTGTCAAAAAATAAAGGGAGTTATTGGCGGCGACACGTTCTTTGGTTCTCCATACGGTCTTTTCAATTGGTAGAGAGGGTAGCGAGCGAGCGCTGCCCCATTCTTGAGTCAATCTCAACGCCACAAATTGAGGTATGATATGAGCCTAATATCTATATTGTGCACGCGTGACTAAAAAGCCGCGTCTATCAAAAAAAGTTCCTGAAAAGAGCTTTTGGCTGTAGACACAGTAGGAAAAACGTGTATAGTTATAGACCCGTCGCCGTTTAATAGAAACTAGAAGGTTGCTGTCTTACCAAAGAGTGAGGCATCTGAATTAAGTTCCGAACGCACCTTCCAAGTCTCAGGCGAAAAGATAAGGTAAGTTTTGCAGCTCCCGTTTGGTTGAAGCTCCTAACATAAAAACCCTGTCAATTGTTTTCCAGTTTGGCTGAGCAAACGCTCTACCGATTGAACCTTACCGAGATGAGATAGCTCATAGGGTTTGGTTTCGTTGAGTGTTCTGTCACTAGCTGCTGGCATGTCCAAAAACTCTGCGAGTAGATGGCTCTTTACATACCTTGTGTACGGTCGTCGGTTTCCAGAGCGCGTTATGAAGCGGAGTCGAGATAAGTGTCTGTTGGAATTTTAGGTACCAAGCTTGGTATGACCACCGTGTTCGATGAAACAGGTAACGCAATACCTGTCACTATTGTTCAAGCTGGCCCCTGTGCCGTGACACAGGTAAAGACAAAAGAAACAGATGGTTATACCTCTGTGCAGGTTGGTTTTGGCGACGTTAAGGAAAAGGCACTTAACCGTCCCAAGCTAGGCCATCTCAAAAAATCTGGGACAACACCAGTACGCCATCTGCGCGAGTACACAACGACTGAAAAAGACGGCGCATTTGAAATTGGACAGGCGCTTACCGCTAACCGTTTCGAAGCAGGCCAGCTCGTTGATGTGAGCGGGACTAGCATCGGTAAAGGTTTTGCGGGTAACCAAAAGCGAAACAACTTCCGCCGAGGCCCCATGTCTCACGGCTCCAAAAACCACAAGCAGCCTGGTTCTATCGGCCCTGGTACAACGCCCGGTCGTGTGTATCCTGGGAAAAAGATGGCTGGGCAGATGGGTAACGTGCGGGTAACTGTACGAAAGCTAGAAGTGATTCGAGTAGATACCGAGCGCAACCTTCTCCTCATCAAAGGCGGCGTTCCTGGAAAGAAAGGAAACCTCCTTAGCATTTCCCCTGCCACCATTGTTGGCCAACAGTAGAGGCTCACAGCAGCTCTCCGACTTAAGAAAAGTCGATTTACCCAAGTATCGTTAGGCGAACAGACCAGAAAGGATAATCATGGTTGATTGTGTAGTAAAAGATTGGCAAGGCGCAGAGGCAGGCACCGCCACTGTAGATCTCAAAATTGCCAACGAAGAAAATGCGGCGCACATTGTCCACCGGGCACTCGTGCGTCAAATAAATAATGGTCGTCAGGGTAACGCCTCTTCCAAAACTCGCGCTGAAGTACGCGGTGGCGGACGCAAACCTTGGAGACAGAAAGGAACAGGCCGCGCCAGAGCCGGTTCTATTCGTTCTCCACTATGGCGTGGCGGCGGCGTCATCTTTGGCCCTAAGCCTCGCGACTACAGCACAAAAATGAACCGTAAAGAGCGTCGACTGGCACTCCGTACTGCGTTTCAAGGCTGCACTGACAGCATGATTGTTGTAAATGACTTTGCCACTGAGCTAGCTCAACCAAAGACTAAAGAGTTCATTGCAGCTCTCGGTCGCTGGGGTGTTGACAGCCGAAGCAAGATTTTGCTTGTCACTGTTGACAAGGAGAACGATGCAGTTAATCGCTCAGTGCGCAACATTTCAAACGTTAAGCACATCACAGCGACCACCCTCAATATTTACGACATTTTGAACGCCGAGAACCTAATCGTGACGGCATCGGCCCTAGAAAAGATTCAGGAGGTATACGGTGAGTAAACGATTTCAAGAAAGCGAATTGCCCGACATTATTCGTAAGCCGCTAATTACAGAGAAGGCGACCATTGCTTTAGAGAACAACCAATACACATTTGAAGTTGCACCTAAAGCTACTAAGCCTCAAATTATTACGGCTATTGAGTCTTTGTTTGACGTAAAAGTTACTGGCATCAGCACTCAAAACCCACCGCGTAAGAAGCGTCGGGTTGGCCAGTTTATTGGCTACCGTGCCGCTTATAAAAGAGCCGTTGTCACATTGGCAGAAGGCGACTCCATCACGTTATTCCCAGATGTCTAAAGCAGTAAAGCTGTTTTAGCACTGAATCTTTCCCGACCAATAGAAGTAACCAAAGCGACAAAGTAAAGCCATGGGCATTCGCTCCTACAGACCCCTAACACCTGGTTCCCGTGAACGCACCGTCTCCGACTTTGCTGCCATCACGACAGATAAGCCAGAGAAGTCACTCACGTACTCGGTTCACCGTCCCAAGGGGCGCAATAATCGTGGCGTCATCACCTGTCGCCATCGCGGCGGTGGCCACAAAAGGCTATATCGCCAGATTGACTTCAAACGTGACAAGCGCAACATGCCTGCAAAGGTTGCCACTGTTGAGTACGATCCTAACCGCAACGCCCGCATTGCCTTAGTTCACTATCAAGATGGCGAAAAGCGCTACATTCTCCATCCCATTGGGTTGGAAGTAGGCACCACAATCATCGCCAGCGAAGAAGCACCGTTTGAAGTCGGTAACGCACTCCCTTTGCACCGCATACCACTAGGCACAACCGTTCATAATGTTGAGCTGGTCGCTGGCAAAGGCGGTCAGATGGTTCGCGCAGCAGGTGCAGGTGCTCAGCTTGTAGCTAAAGAAGGTGGCTATGTCACTCTCAAGCTGCCTTCTAGTGAAGTTCGAATGGTTCGCCGTGAGTGCTACGCCACGATCGGTCAAGTGGGCAACGTCGAGCACCGCAACCTCACATTGGGTAAAGCAGGCCGTAAGCGTTGGGCTGGCCGCCGCCCTGAAGTTCGCGGTAGTGTGATGAACCCAGTTGATCACCCACACGGTGGTGGTGAAGGTAGAGCACCGATTGGTCGCAGCGGGCCGGTTACGCCTTGGGGTAAGCCAGCATTAGGCTACAAAACCCGTAAGAAAAAGAAAGACAGTGACTCGCTTATTGTGCGTCGTCGCCGCCGGTCTTCTAAGCGTGGTCGTGGCGGTCGCAACGCATAAACCTTCTTTTATTACTCGACTTTCTTTAAAGGAAATAAAATGTCTCGTTCCCTAAAGAAGGGGCCGTTCGTGGCGGATCACCTTCTTACTAAAATTGAAAAGCTCAATGCGAAGAACGAAAAGCAAGTGATTAAAACTTGGTCTCGCGCTTCCACTATCATCCCTCAGTTCATTGGTCACACCGTCGCCGTTCATAATGGTCGCACGCATGTGCCTGTGTTCATCAACGAGCAGATGGTTGGCCATAAGCTAGGCGAATTTGCGCCTACTCGGACATTTCGAGGCCACGCAAAGAGCGATAAAAAAGCACGTCGCTAAGAGGAGTACATAGCTGGCCATGATTGATATCGATTCAGAATCACAAGTAAAAGCGACGGCTAAATACGTTCGCATGTCTCCGATTAAGGTACGTCGCGTACTCGATCAGATTCGGGGCCGCTCTTACCGCGAAGCCTTGATCATGCTTGAATTCATGCCTTACAAAGCATGTGAGCCCATATTGAAAGTGTTGCGCTCAGCCGTTGCTAACGCCGAGCACAACAACGGACTCGATCCCACAGGTCTTTACATCAGTGAAGCCTATGCCGATAAAGGCCCAACCCTAAAGCGCTTTCGTCCTCGCGCTCAAGGCCGTGCTTACCAAATTCAAAAGCCAACTTGTCATATTGCAATTTCAGTTGCACCTGGCACCGAAGCTTAATTACAGACCGTTTTTAATACTGCAGAAAAGATTTCTTAAGGAGTACATCAGTGGGACAGAAGATTCACCCAACAGGGCTTCGTCTTGGCATCACCCAGGAGCACCGCTCCCGCTGGTATGCCGACAAGAACCGTTATCCAGAACTTCTCCAAGAAGATTTTGAGATTCGTCAGTACGTCGAGAAAACGTTAGCGAACGCTGGTATTTCAGAAGTACAGATTGAACGTAAAGCTGACCAGATTGACCTCGAAGTTCGTACAGCACGTCCGGGTGTTGTAGTTGGTCGTGGTGGTGCAGGGATTGAAGCCTTACGCGTAGGTCTTCAAAAGAAGATTAAGGACGATAGCCGCCAAATCAAAATTAACGTGGTTGAAGTGGCTCGCGTTGATGCTGATGCTGGCTTGATTTGTGAGTACATTACACAGCAGCTAGAGCGTCGGGTTTCATTTCGTCGTGTGGTGCGTCAGGCAATTCAACGGGCGCAAAGGGCGGGCGTTGAAGGCATTAAAATTCAGGTGAGTGGCCGTTTGAACGGTGCTGAGATTGCCAGAACAGAGTGGACTCGTGAAGGCCGCGTTCCTTTGCACACGCTCAGAGCTAATATTGACTACGCTTACCGCACGGCTCAGACAACTTACGGTATCTTGGGCGTAAAAACCTGGGTATTTAAGGGCGAAGTGATTCCGGGTCAAGAGAATCAGCCTGAAGATAACAAGGCACAGCCACGTCGCCGTCAACCACGTCGCCGTCAGCAGTTTGATGATCGCTCTAACAACGAGTCATAGCCCGAGTCACAACCCGAGTCACAGAAAAAGAGACCTATCATGTTAAGCCCAAGAAGAACAAAATTTAGAAAGCAGCATCGCGGTCGGATGCGCGGCATGGCTACTAGAGGCAACGAGATCAACTTTGGTCAGTTTGGCCTTCAGGCGACCGAGTGCTGCTGGATGACCTCTCGTCAAATTGAGGCGGCTCGTCGTGCGATGACTCGCTATATCAAACGTGGCGGTAAGATTTGGATTCGGGTATTTCCGGACAAGTCAGTCACCATGCGGGCAGCAGAAACTCGAATGGGTTCTGGTAAAGGCAACCCTGAATTTTGGGTTGCGGTGATCAAGCCTGGTCGCGTCGTCTTTGAAATTGCGGGTGTTACTGAAGAAATTGCTCGTGAAGCTATGAGATTGGCATCTTTTAAGTTGCCGTTCAAAACTAAATTCATCGCAAAAGAAGGCGAGGAGGGTTAATTCAAAATGGCACTGTCAAAAGCAAGTGAATTGAGAGAGCTAAGCGCTGAAGAAGTGACTGCTGAAATCGCCAAGATTAAGCGTGATTTGTTCGACCTTCGTTTTAAGAAAGCAACTCGCCAGATGGAGACTGGGTTTCACGAGTTTCGGCATATGCGCCGAAAGCTTGCGCAGCTTATGACCGTTGAAAGAGAGCGCCAGCTAGCAGAAAAGTTGGCTGAGAAAAAAGCTACGTCTAGCGCAACATAGGGAGGCGTAAATAAATTATGGCTGCAAAAGAACGAATTGGCCTAGTGGTCAGCGACAAAATGGATAAGACAGTGGTGGTCGCGATTGAAACCCGCGTTCAGCACAAAAAGTATGACAAGATTATGGTGCGTACGAAGCGCTATAAGGCCCATGATGAGGACAATAGCTGCAAGGAAGGCGATCGCGTGAAAATCAGCGAAACCCGACCTTTAAGCAAGACCAAGCGCTGGGTTGTGGCCGATATCCTCAGTTCTTCTGAAATATAAGGTGAGGGTAAATCAGTGATTCAGCAAGAGACTTATTTGAACGTAGCCGATAACAGCGGCGCTCGAAAGATCATGTGCATTCGAGTGCTCGGTGGTAGAAAACAGTATGCAGGCGTAGGCGACGTGATTGTTGCTGTCGTTAAAGATGCACTGCCTAACATGGGCGTAAAGAAATCTGATGTGGTAAAGGCTGTTGTGGTTCGCACTCGCAAAGGCATTCGTCGTCAAAGTGGTATGAGCATTCGCTTTGATGACAATGCAGCAGTGATTATTGCGCAAGAAGGCACTAACCCACGCGGTACTCGGGTATTTGGCCCAGTGGCTCGTGAATTGCGCGACAAGGGCTTCACAAAAATCGTTTCTCTCGCACCAGAGGTACTTTAGATGTTGAAGAAGAAAAAGGTTGAACGCCAGAAAATGCACGTCCGTCAAGGGGATACCGTTCAGGTAATCGCTGGAAAGGATAAAGGTGTTATTGGCGAAGTAGTCGCTATTAGCTCTAAAAAGTCTCAGGTGGTTGTGCAAGGCGTAAATATGCGCACTAAGCATGTTAAGCCTCAGGCCGAGGGCGAGTCGGGTCAAATTCTAACCAAAGAGTTTCCGATTCATAGCTCCAACGTGATGCTTTATTCCACTAAGCAGAAAGTGGCGAGCCGTGTGGCTCACACTACTACTGAAGATGGTCGTAAGGTTCGCATGTTAAAGAAAACTGGCGAGATTTTAGAAAACTAATTGATTCCCCTGACCAAGCCCAGGGATTTTCCAGAGGATATAATGGCCGATTCACTTAAAACGCTCTACTTAGAGACTGTGGTGCCTAAGCTCACTGAAGAGTTTAGCTACAATAACCCTCACCAGGTTCCAAAGCTTGCCAAAGTCACAATTAACCGTGGTTTAGGAGAAGCTTCAAACAATGCCAAAGCGCTTGAGTCTTCACTCAGCGAACTGGCCGTTATTACCGGGCAACGTCCGGTTGTGACACGCGCCAAAAAGGCGATCGCAGGCTTTAAGATTCGCGAAGGTATGCCGGTCGGCGTCAAAGTGACGCTTCGAGCAGATCGTATGTACGCTTTCACGAACCGCCTAATTAATTTAACCTTGCCCCGCATCAGAGACTTCAGAGGCGTTAGCCCCCGCAGCTTTGATGGCCGAGGCAACTATACTCTGGGCCTGCGCGAGCAGCTTATTTTCCCAGAAGTTGAATACGACAGCGTTGACCAAATTCGCGGTATGGACATTACTATTGTCACCACTGCGAACTCCGATGAAGAGGGCCGCGCCCTTCTCAAAGGATTGGGAATGCCCTTCCGAGATAACTGAGGCAATAGCAAAGTAAAGGATTATGGCGTCTAACGACACGATTTCAGATATGCTGACGCGCATTCGGAATGCTAACCTTGCGCATCATCAAACCGTCGATATTCCATCGACTAAGATGACACGCAGCATTGCTAGCGTACTCAAGGAAGAAGGCTTCGTAGCCGAAACCGAGGACGTTGGTGAAGGCATTGAGCGTAAAATCAAGCTCACGCTTAAGTACAAAGGTAAGCAGCGTCAGCCCATTATTCGCAACCTAACTCGCGTTAGCAAGCCAGGCTTGCGCGTATATTCCAACCGCAAAGAGCTGCCCCGCGTGCTCGGTGGCATCGGCATTGCAATTATTTCTACCTCCAGCGGTGTCATGACCGATCGTGATGCGCGTCGTCAAGGTATTGGCGGGGAAGTCCTTTGCTACATCTATTAACACTGACGACTCAACAGGAGAAGTAAAATGTCTAGAATTGGCAAACAACCTGTGCCCGTCCCCAAAGGCGTCACCGTCACGATTGATGGGCAAAAGGTCACCGTAAAAGGATCTAAGGGCGAGCTTTCCAGAGAGCTTCCTAATGAGATTGCTTTTGTACAAGAAGGTGAAGAGATTGTATGTACTCGTAAGAACGAGTCTCGCAATGCTCGTCAGCGTCATGGCTTAGTACGCACCCTTATCGCCAACATGGTGGAAGGTGTTTCTAACGGCTACGAGAAAAAGCTGGAGATTCAGGGCGTAGGGTACAGAGCCTCTTTGCAAGGGCAAAAGCTGGTGATGGCGCTTGGCTACAGCCACCCGGTTGAATTTGATCCACCTGCAGGCATTCAGTTTGCAGTGGAGAAGAACACTAGTGTGACTGTAACGGGCATTGATAAAGAAGTTGTGGGTAACACTGCGGCGAGAGTCCGTGCAGCACGCCCCCCCGAGCCGTACAAGGGCAAAGGCGTTCGCTATTTGGGCGAGCAAGTAAGACGTAAAGCCGGTAAGGCAGGTAAGTAGACCCATGAAAGCAACTCGTAGAGAATCTACCCGTCGCCGCCATACGCGGGTTCGTCGTCGGTTAAAAGGCACCACCGAGCGTCCTAGACTCGCTGTTTTTCGCTCTAATCAGCACATTTATGCACAGGTTATTGATGACACTGAGCACAGGACGCTAGCGGCAGCTTCTACTTTAGATAAGGACGCTAGCGTAAGTGCTGGCGGTACGTCTGAAGCGGCGGCTGTCGTTGGTAAGCTGATTGCGGAGCGAGCGATCGCACAAAACATTTCACAAGTCGTCTTTGATCGCGGCGGCAAACTCTATCACGGTCGAGTAGCGGCTTTGGCTGATGCAGCCCGTGAAGCAGGCCTGAAGTTCTAAATAACCCCAGCTAAACTCAAAGCTAAACCATGGCAGACAATAGAGACAATCGACGTAAGAAAGGCAACAAAGGCCGCGAAAAAGACTCAGAATGGCAGGAGCGCGTTGTTCAAATTCGCCGCGTAACTAAAGTTGTAAAGGGTGGTAAAAAGCTCAGCTTCCGGGCCATTGTGGTTGTAGGCAATGAAAAAGGCCAGGTTGGCGTTGGCGTTGGCAAAGCCAGCGATGTTATCGGCGCGGTAAAGAAAGGCGTTGCCGATGGCAAAAAACACCTTGTAGAAGTGCCTTTGAATAAGGCTTATTCTATTCCTCACCCTTCTACGGGTCGTGCGGGTGGTGCGCGGGTCTTCATGCGTCCGGCATCTCCTGGTACTGGCGTAATTGCTGGTGGCGCTGTGCGGATTGTATTAGAACTTGCAGGCATTCGTAATATTCTTGCTAAGCAGTTGGGTTCTGATAATCCGTTGAACAACGCTCGCGCTGCTGCTGAGGCACTAGATTCATTGAGAACATTGGGTAGCGTTGCTGAAGAGCGCGGTATTCCTATCGAAAAGCTATATGCGTAGTCGCTGGTTAAGTAGTTATTGAGATAATTAACTGCCGAGTGCGATCGCCCAACACAATTAAGAGAGACTCCCGGAGATGAGATTAGAAGATGCGAAGCCCAAGGCGGGCTCAAAAAGGAAAAAAAATCGCAAAGGTCGTGGTATTGCTGCAGGCCAAGGTGCAAGTTGCGGCTTTGGGATGCGTGGCCAAAAGTCTCGCTCTGGTAGTGGCACTCGCCCTGGTTTTGAGGGTGGTCAAATGCCCCTCTACCGCCGTGTACCTAAGCTGAAGCACTTCACGATTGTGAACCAAAAGGTTTTCACCGTGATTAATGTAAAAGGTCTGGCTGATTTGCCTGCTAACACTGACGTTAGCATGGACTCGTTGCTAGAAGCTGGCATTATCACGTCGAACGACGGCCCCTTAAAGGTACTTGGCGACGGCGAAATTTCCGTGGCGCTTAACGTTAGTGCCGCAGCATTTACGAAGTCAGCTAAAGAAAAAATTGAAGCGGCTGGCGGTAGCTGCGAAGTTGCTTAAGCAAAACATCTAAATAAGCCTGAATAGCCATTTGGTGTTGATTGGGCAAGATTGGGAGTAGAGAGTGCGCAATGGCTCCCTGCTCCCTTTATTATTAGAGAAGGGTTTATTCGTTAAGGCGCAAGAATCGCGCTACTAGAGGTTTCTCCTAGGGTTTTAAGTATGGTTGTGAGTCAAGGCAAGTCGCCCAGCGCTCAAGAGACGTTTTTGCAGATGGCCCAAGCGGCTGGTTTGCGATCGCGCCTCTTGATCACAGTGGGTCTATTAATCCTCGTCAGATTGGGCATCTATATTCCCGTCCCTGGCATTGATAGGGCCGCATTTTCTACTTTCGTATCCGGCGGCGGCGCTGGCGGCGTCCTTGGCTTTTTAGACATCATCGGCGGTGGTGGTCTATCTCTGGTCGGTATCTTTGCCCTGGGCATTTTGCCATTTATTAACGCCTCTATCATCATGCAGCTACTTACCGCTGCCATTCCAGCTCTGGAGGACTTGCAAAAAAACGAAGGTGAAGCCGGACGGCGCAAAATTTCTCAGGTCACGCGCTACGTGGCTTTTGGCTGGACAATTTTGCAAAGCACAATGCTCTCCTGCTTTTTGCTCAGAGATTTTGCTTACGACTTCGGTGTGCCCTTCGTTGTAGAAACAGTACTAGCGCTGACAGCGGGCTCTATGTTCGTCATGTGGGTAGGCGAGCTGATTACCGAGCGTGGCTTAGGTAATGGCGCATCGCTTTTAATCTTTTTGAACATCGTTTCTTCGTTACCTCGGGTACTGGGAGAAACGGTTAATCTGGCTCAAACAGGTGGCCGCGCTGAAATTGGCGGCATCGTTATTCTATTATTGGTCTTCATCGCTACGATTGTCGGCATTGTTTTCGTACAAGAAGGCACGCGCCGTATTCCGATTGTGTCAGCAAGGCGTCAGGTCGGTCGTAAGCTTTATTTAGAAAAAAGCAACTATTTGCCTTTGCGCTTAAACCAGGGCGGCGTGATGCCCATCATTTTCGCCTCATCCATGCTTATCATCCCGCTTTCGCTGGTTCAATACATCCAGAACCCAGCCTTTGCAGAATTTATGGGCCGCAACTTCAACCCCACATCACCGCTATACATTCTGGTATATCTGGTGATGATTGTATTCTTCAGCTACTTCTACGCATCATTGGTTGTTAACCCCGAAGATATGTCGAAGAACCTGAAGAAGATGGGTGCCAGTATCCCTGGCATTCGCCCAGGTAAAGCAACGACTGACTACATTGGCAAAGTCTTAAATCGCTTGACCTTCTTAGGTGCCATCTTCTTAGGACTCGTGGCTGTAGTTCCTAGTCTGGTTGAAAGCGCAACTCGCGTCACGACATTTAGTGGATTTGGCGCGACGTCGCTATTGATTTTAGTGGGTGTGGCTATTGATACGGCTAAGCAAATTCAGACCTATGTAATTTCTCAGCGCTACGAAGGAATGGTAAAAAGCTAATGACACGACTGATCTTTTTAGGCCCGCCGGGTGCGGGAAAAGGAACGCAGGCCAAAGTTCTTTCTGAAAACTGCAACGTTCCTCACGTTTCGACAGGCGAAATCCTTAGGGCAGCCGTCAAGGCTAAGACCGAGCTAGGCAAAAAAGCTGAAAGCTACATGAGTGCTGGCAAGCTGGTGCCTGATGATTTGATTTTGAATCTTGTGCGCGAACGATTAGACCAAGAAGATACGGTGAATGGCTGGCTGTTAGACGGCTTCCCTCGAACCGTTGAGCAAGCTGAATTTCTTAACAAGCTACTGGATGAAATTAGTCAGTCTTGCGAGTTCGTCATCAACCTTGAAGTTCCTGACGATGTGTTAGTTGCTAGAATGCTGGAGCGAGGCAGAGCGGATGATAGAGAAGAGGTTATCCGCACCCGGCTAGACGTGTATCGAAAAGAAACTGAACCCTTGATTGCTTTTTATCGTGGCAGGCAGCAGCTAAGGTCGGTTAACGGCGATCAGTTGATGGACGAGGTAAGTGAGGCGCTGCAAGCCATTGTAACGTGTGACATTGCGACGTAATCAACTGATAAGGTGAGGCTAACCGGCCTTTAGAAGAGTGCGGCGACCCTACAACGATTTGCTACTCTTGAGTTAACTGTATATCTGTCACCAGAAAGAGAGGAACTGCTCGTTGTCTAAACAAGATTTGATTGAAATGGAAGGAACGATTACAGAATCGCTTCCTAACGCTATGTTCCGAGTTGACTTGGACAATGGCTTTAACGTACTTGCTCACATTTCGGGCAAAATTCGGCGCAACTATATCAAAATTCTGCCGGGCGATCGCGTCAAAGTCGAACTCACCCCATACGACCTCACCAAAGGCCGCATCACCTATCGCTTGAAAAAGCCGAGATAAGCGGCAACCACACTCACAAAAATAATAGGCGCACAGTCAAGCATTCTAAAATAGATGTAGATTGTGCGCTTTTTATATGGTAGTTGGAGCAAAATCTGCTCAGGAGATTATCTTAACGTCAGTTCGGGTTAAGCCGCAGGCGGCAACGCCCATTCTAGATGGAGTCCAGGTTTCTTAGGCTGATGACAGTAGGCAATTAAACCGCAAATGATGTTGACCCAGCAGTTGACTGGGCTGC
>JBHYED010000054.1:0-23767 GCA_051860365.1 Phormidesmis sp. | reverse complement strand
AAGTCATCGACGTGGCAAAAGAGTTCTTCTAAGCTAGACATAGCGGAGGACAGGGCTGATTGATTTTGGTAATCTCAGCGTACCTGTCCTTCTTTTTTATCGCTATCCTTATCCCGAACTGACGTTACCCTAGCTATTGGTTTGAAAGCTCATGTGCTAAAGCTGTAAAGGCGGGACTTGGCTCTGCATCCTGAAGATTGTCTGGTTTGCTCCAGGTAAAAGGTGCCTGACGAGCAGCAGACATCCACAGCAGCTTTTTGGCTCTGGTCATTGCGACGTAAAGCAAGCGAAATTCTTCAGCCTTTTTGAGATTGCTGGCCTGTTGCCAAGCATCTTCGATATTTGGAATGGGGTCTGGCTTGTGGTCTTGAGCGTACACGGCATGAGTGTGGGCGCGGAGCTGTGCGCGGGCCACTTCGTCGAGCGCAAAGTCGCCGAGAAATTGCATTTGCTGAGGAATCCAGGCTTCGCCGGGAATGTTGCGCCTGTGTAAGAAGGGCAGGAGAACAACGTCCCAGTCAAGTCCTTTGGCTTTGTGCATGGTCATGATGGTGAGCTGTCCGGGCCGAGTGTATTGCGATTCGGTGTCCTCTGCTTCTACTGCGCGGAATCGTTCGCTGCTAAGAAGTTCTTGCAAGGTTCCGAGCATAGCGGTGAGCGTACTGTCTTCTAGGGTCTGTTGGGCGATGCGGGCGGCGAGTTTGTCGGCGGTGGCGAGTTCGCTTTGGTCGTAGCCAAGCGTGAGACCGAGAAATGGGATGAGGTGGTAGGCCGGAAGTTCTAAACGGGCGCGGAGGAGGGCGGCGCAGTAACGACGGGCCTGTTGAGCGGCGGCTGTTTGAGGGGGTGCATCTAGTGGGCCGGGATAAAGAAATTGCTCGGGGTTGGTGGCGAGCGGGTTTAGATCTTGTGTGGGCACGAGCTGACGGGTGACGAGAACGCGGAGGGCGGCTTTGATGTTGTCGGGGGAGTGAGGACGCTCGATGAACCGGAGGAGGTCGAGGATTTCTCGGGGGATATGGGTTTTGCGATCGCGCGCGCCCACATCATAAATTTCAATTCCTGTGGCCTCAAAATCAAACCCAAGCTGATCAGAATTTACCAAGATCTCTTTTAGAAACTTGCCCTGGCGACTTTCTCGAACCAGTACCGCTGCGCTGATTTCCTTATCTTTTTCAAAGGCCTCCACCACTCTTTGCGCCAGTTGTCTCACGGCATCAACCGTACTGTTCGGTTTGACCAGTTCCACACCACGACCAATCGGCGCTGGATTTGCATCTGACTGTGGATCATTGGGGCCAACCGGCGTAATATCCTGGCTACGAAAGGCCTGCCGTGCTCCGTTTTTATTAACCCAGTGCAGCGTAAAGTTAGCGGCTTCCATAATGGCTGAGCAGCTTCGTCCGGCCTGTTCAATGCTGGCGAGTTTGCCAATTTCTTGGCAGCGATCGCAAAACTGATTAAAAAACACTGGATCAGCAGGTGTAAACGTAGAGTTAATCGCTTGGTTCGGATCGCCCACGCGCACCAAGTTAATCGGTGCTTTCAAATCTTCTGGATTGACTGCTAGTACTTCTAGTAGCTGAGTTTGCAATGGAGAAGAATCCTGCGCCTCATCCTCAAAAATGGCAAATATGCGACTTTGCCACAGTTCGCAAATGGCAGGCTCTTGAAGTGTCTTGAGGGCCGCAAGAATCATATCGTCGTAATCGATCAGGCCCTTGCTCACAAGCAGATCTTGATAGTGAGCGTACAGCCCGGCCGCTATAGCCACCACGTTATAGTCAGCGCCCCCTTTTGGAATGCCGACCTGCATTGCCCGTGCAATCTCGCTCAATGCTTCAGGCAGTAAACCCGAGCTTTTAGCCTCATGAATAATGGTGTAGGCGAGTGCGGGCAATACTTCTGTGCGCAATACAGACTGTCGGCGTAAGCACTCGGTTTCCTCTTCATCAAAGCTATTGCCTTCAATTAAGCGTTGGTAGCTGGCTGGATTTTCCTCGATCCAGCGCTCAACTGCCGTACGAATGAGTCGATGACTCTGTGTTGGGGACACGAGCGTTGTGCCTTCCGAATCTAAAGGTGACAGGTTGATGCCTGACACTTCAGGATGACGGCTAGCGATATTAAGCGCGAGTCCGTGCAGAGTGTGAACGACGAAGCTATTGATGGGGAGAGATAGCTCTCTGAGGTGATGACGAACTTTGGCCTTAAGATTTGCTGCCGCTGAGCGAGTGAAGGTGACAAGGACGAGCTGCTTGCGGGCGTGAAGCTGGTGGTGAGCGATCGCAACGGCTGCCCCAGCAGCCATTCCCGTAGATTTTCCAGACCCTGGAACTGCCGAAACGGCCAGCGGCCCAGAACGCCACTGCGCCAGTGACTTTTGCCCAGGGCGCAAGCTATCAACAATTTTTTGAAGCTGCAAGGCTCTCGATTTGGCGAGCTGTTCACTATTGGTTCGACTATCAGAACCGATCTCGCTTGATGTCGTAACCATAAATATAATAGTACAAATGAACGGCATTAGGCCACGTCTGATTATAGCTATCAGCGTGTGGTGAGTGGCGTATAGGTCTTAAGTCTTTGCTTTAAGTCTTCTAGAAAAAAGTACTTAATGTTTGCCGTAGAGCACCGATAGATCCTTTAAGAAATCTAGCGTCCGCTGCATTCTGTACGCCTATACGTAAGTGCCAGATACAGCCGCTGGCTCCCCGTTAATGCGTTTACACGTTTTTGAAAAGCGAGATAGTTTCTGCTTAGCTGCCGAATGAATCTGCCGTACTGCCTCTTGTTCTGTCCTTGGCGGGTAAGCTACCCGCGAGATTGCCTATGGCTGTTTAAATCGCGGCTTGGGTGGGCGAGGTGGTAACTGTCCCAACGACCTGCTCTAGAAAAGGCTCTACTTTTTACTATAGAAAAAGAGACAGGCCTGTCTTTGGCGTAATCTTTCCATAAAGAGGCGCATCCATCTCATGTCATTGCAACGTCAGCGTTTAGGACATGAATGCACAGCTAGGCTAAAGTGCTTAGAATAGCAGGGTAGCAGTGTAATGGGCCTATCTCAAATTTGTACGTCAGGGGATGAGAGCAGCTGTGATTCAGGAATTTGAAATATCCATCACTGCCGTAGGTGGCGATCAGTACTTAGTACGTACAGAAAACGTGGCGAAAGGTGTGCAGCTTGCCGAAGAAAGAGTACATTGGCCAGTTGCCCAATGGCTAGCCCAAACAAAGTCGCTCATGCACGATCCGCTGCTGGGCCTGCTACAAAGGCAACAAAGCACAACTAGGGCAGGCCAACGCGGCCTCCGTGCCCTCCCTGATAGTCCTGATGCGGCAACGTTGGTGCGCTTAGGTCAGACGCTGCACGATGAACTCTTCAGAGGGCAGCTACATGACAGCTGGGTGACTGCTCAAGGCGTAGCGCAAAACCGACAAGAGCTGCTGCGCCTGCGCATTGGTATGAAAGATAGTCGCTTGCAGCAACTGCCATGGGAAGCTTTGCACGCTAGAACTAGGCCTTTGGCAACAGGTACTGATGTCATCTTTTCTCGCTACATTTTAGATCAGCGACAGGGACATCCCCTCCCCATCTATCGGCAGAACCTACCGGAAAAAGTTCTCAGGATTTTGATGGTGATTGCCTCTCCTGACGATCAAGAGCGCTTAGAGCTGAAGCAGGAGGTTGCTCATTTGCAGTCTGAGCTACATCCGGTGGGCTCCGAATATGATGATTCGCTGTTAGACGTTCAGCTTAAGATATTGGAGCAGCCTGGACGTGCTGAGCTGACACAGGAGCTAGATCGCGGCAATTATCAGGTGCTGCACTATGCGGGCCATAGCAATTTAGGGGATGCGGGTGGCGATCTTTATTTAGTCAGTCGGCAAAGTGGTTTGACCGAGCGCTTAAGCGGTGAAGACTTAGCGGGTCTGTTGGTAAATAACGGCATTAGGCTAGCGGTATTTAACTCCTGCCGAGGCGGATATAGCTCTGGTTCTAAACAGGGATGGCAGGAGCGTAACTTGGCGCAGGCCTTGGTAAACCGGGGACTGCCCGGGGTGATTGCCATGGCTGAGCGAATTCCTGACCATGTGGCGATAACCTTCACCCAGTTACTCTACCGCAACTTGAGGAAGGGTCAATCAATTGATCTGAGCTTGAATCGGACGCGTCAAGGGCTGATTTCGGCCTATGGTTCGCACCAATTTTATTGGGCGCTGCCGACCCTTTACATGCAGCCCTCGTTTAACGGATACTTGCTCAAAACGTTGGATGAAAAGGAAAGCCCTAGCCTTTTGGATTCGCGCAACGATCCGTTTGGTGATATGTTCTCCGAGCCGGGGCTGGCTGATATTGATTGGCCTTCTCCTCAGCCAAAGCGCTCGGTGGTGGGTGCAAATGCAGTACGATCTACCTCTGAAAAATTGGTTGATAGTAATGACGCTGTTGGGACGGATGCCATGGTAAAAAGGCTTTCATCCCCACTGACCCCAGCTGAGATCGATGGAGAACTGCGCGTGCCCGAAGAGATAGAAACGCCCACTGGATTTTACGGAGAACCTTCCGTTGCCCAAAACCCGCCGTTAGCGGCAGGCGATGCCCCGTCTAAAAATAGGTTAAATATGCAGTCGAACGAACAGCGCCGTGGATCATCGGGTCGTACTAGCGTTAGTCCGAAAGGGGAAGAAACTCCTGAGCTAATAGGTGAGCGCCTTACCCGCAGTCACACGCTGCATACTAAGTTGCTGACGGTGCCTGGATTTGCTTCGATGGCGGTGGTTGTACTGCTGGGTGTCATTGCAGTGGGCCTTTTGGGGCGATCGCGTCAACCTCAACCTGTTATTAGTGTCCCCACCAATAATCTTGGCCTGCCGGCTCAAGTTGAAGTTGCGCTTAACCAAGGTCAGCTAGATGTTGCTGCCAATGCCACGAAAGAATTGATTGAAGACGGCGAGTATAGTGCCGCGATCGCTGCTCTCGAAACCGCTGATAACCGACAGCAGCAGGACGTAATCGTTTCTTTTTTCAAGGGCCGAGCACAGTGGAGCCTAGCTAAGCAGGGTTCGGCAGACTATTCGGCTGACGATGCTATGCGCTCATGGACGGCCGCTTTAGATAGCGAGCCTGACTGGATGGAGATTTCGATGGCTTTAGGCTTTGCTCAGTACGCGGTTGGCCGTGAGGAGCTAGCGCTAGAGGCTTGGAACAAGGCTGTTGAGCTAGCCGAACGTCAAAGTGAATCTCAAAGCATCTACTTTTCAGAACAGCCTGCTAGTGAATATATTTTGAATGCTTACGCTGGACTGGCAATGACATCGCTATCACTTGCAAAAATTGAAGCGAATAGCAGCGAGCGCAATCGGCTACTAGATCAAGCAGAGAATGCTTATCGGAAGGTGATTAATGAAGCGCCTGCTGACTTCAGTGCGAAGGCGCTAGGTGGAAATTGGCTTTGGCTAAGTCCTGCGATCGCAGACTGGACAAAGGCAAAGCAAGAACTTAGTCAGGCGCGTTAAATAGCTTCACTCCCTGCTGCATTCGGCTAGCGGGCACGCTCCTCAGGTGCGTAAGACATTACCCAACAGCGCTCAATGTAGTGCACTTTTTGGGCGTGCCAAAACCTCATAGGGTGCATGATCAGTCTGCGATCGCTCTGCCCAATCGGCTGACGAAGGTACTGCCATAGCGGAAACGAAGCGATAGGATTAGCGGACATCATAAGCTTTATATATTGTTGTGGTGAGTGATGAACATAAAGCGGTCGTGAAGCGATGCGCTTACCTATCAATAATTGGCAATCTAAACGAAGTTCTCCCTCCGTAAAAACACGTCAGTTGGGTGTGCAGATGTGCAAGGCGACTATAATTTTCTCTACCCTTTGAAATAATTTCTTTTGATCGCATGATCTCTTCGGCCCAATCTTTGTCGCAGCTCACAGTCACTGCTCAATCGATAGATTGGCCTGCTTTTGCCGAAAGTTTGAATGGCATTGAGTGTGCGATCGCCCCGGCCCAAGTCAGTAAACTTTCCAAGGACTACTACTACTTCAGTCCCATTTTGTTTGATCAGCTCAAAGACAAAGTAGGTGATTTGGTCGTAAAGCCCAAAACTGAAGCCGAGGTGCTCAAAGTTGCTAAAGCCTGTGTCGATAAAAAGGTTTCGCTGACTGTTCGCGGTGCAGGAACCGGTAACTACGGGCAAGCTATTCCGCTCACGGGCGGCGTCATTTTAGACATGAGCCTGATGAACTCGGTGAAGTGGGTAAAACCAGGGCTTGCTTGCGTAGATGCTGGTACCAGGCTTGCCGCGATTGATCGAGTCAGCCGCCCGCAGGGATGGGAAATCCGCATGGCCCCTTCTACCTATCGCACGGCTACTGTTGGCGGCTTCATCGGCGGCGGCAGCGGCGGTATTGGTTCAATCATGTACGGCCAACTGGCTGATCGAGGCAATCTCCAGGCCGTTCGCGTCGCTACTTTAGAAGACACCCCGCGCATTATCGAGCTACGCGGTGATGCTGTTCAACAGGTCAATCATGCTTACGGCACTAACGGCATTATCACCGAACTCGAAATTCCCTTAGGGCCAGCTTATCCGTGGGCCGAAGTCATCGTCATCTTTGACGACTTTATGAACGCCGCCCACTTTGGTCAAGCTTTAGGCAATGCTGACGGCATTATCAAAAAGCTCATCAGCATTCACGCATGGCCTATTCCTAGCTACTTCGCCGCTTTAAAGGATGCTTTGCCAGTAGGAAAAGCGGCTGCCTTACTGATGGTTTCTGAAGCTGACTTAACTGCATTAGGCGAACTCGTGACTGAGCATTCAGGCAAGATTACCTATCAAAAAGATGCGCAGTCTGCCAGCAAAGGTGCGGCCATAGCCGAATTTACCTGGAATCACACGACGCTTCACGCTCGCAATGCTGATGACGGTTGGACATATCTGCAAACCGTTTTTCCCTACGATCCTGACCTACAGCTACTGCAACATATGTACAAGCATTTCGGGGATGAAGTCGTGATGCACCTGGAGTATATTCGCGCTCAAGGAAACATTCTTCCAGCCGCTCTCCAGCTTGTGCGCTACACCACACCAGAAAGACTGCATGACATCATCCGCTACCACGAAGAAAAAGGTGCGTTTATTGCTAACCCGCATACCTATCTCTTAGAGGACGGTGGCCGTAAAGCAATTGATGAAAAGCAGCTCAAATTTAAAGAACAGGTTGATCCTTTCGGTCTATTGAATCCTGGGAAAATGCGAGGCTGGTTAGAACAAAACCTATCGTAGCTTTGATCAATTTGATATGCGGCCTATCTTGTTGTACTAGACAGTCAAAAAGCCCGCTGAATCCTTATTTAAAGAGACTCAGCAGGCTTTTAACTGTGTAGAAATGACTGTATCAAAGGAATAAACTATGGCGTTGGTCTTTTAATGCCGCTCACAACCACCGAAGATTTCAACAAATTCAAGTTCAGTGCATTCAACACTTTAGTATACACCATTGCTAGGCGAATCAAAATAGGTCGATACCGAAACCTGAAGTACATCTCCGGAATATAAGCAGACTCAATATTCGTGAATCCTGCTTTTTCCATCTGTTGTTCTAAATTTTTGACGCTTTTGAAGGCAAAAAAAGTTGGAAACGTGTCTTCGCTTACGTTGTCGTACTGCTGTACAGTTTTCTTGAAAAAGAGATGAAACGAGTAAGGCGTCAGCTTTGCAACCGTTGAGGCAGGTGATGTAGGATTTGGAATAATTAGCGTAGCCAATCCACCAGAGGCAGTGACTCTAGCAATTGAATCAACTGTCTCTTGAGAGTCTTTCACGTGCTCTAGCAAAAATTGCGAAAATACCGCATCATAGCTGCGATCGGCAAAAGGCATGTCTGCTGCATCACAGATAAACAACTCGTCTACATCGGTATTTTTAAGCGAGTATTTATCTAAATCAGCACCGTGAATAAGCGCGCGAGAATCATGCTCTTTTAGATATCTCCCGATATCTGATTTGCGTCCACAGCCAATATCCAACACTCTTGGCTTTGTATACTGACTCAAGTGATCGACAACCTTCTCCATTGTGTATGTAAAAGAAGGGCGTCTTTTTGGTAGCGGGATAGCATCTTGACGGGTAGAAGATGCACCATCCGAGACAGTTTCTGCTTGTTGATAAACCATAGATTTAGGCTCCTAACTCTGCCTGAAATTCCGCAAGGTATTCACAATTTTTTAGATAGGCGATTATGCTGAATGATCACGCATACCTCAGCGCTGTCTATAGAAAAGACGTATTTTGCACCTTTAATGTTCAGATACTACAGACGTAAGCTTTATCCGTATATATACTGAAATGCTAGCAAACCCCAAGCGATGCATCCTCAGTAGTCAATGTAATTTATGGCACGTTAGCTGTACCGGATCTGATAGGTGCAACGCTCCTTTTAAATGTCTAAAGGCGTGGCTGTAAGGCATTTAAGTTAGCCAACAGCCATGCTTGTAAAAATAACCACTAGTTTTGCTTGTGCGCCAGTATAAATACTGGCGCGTAAGGCAGCAGAGGCTTAGATCGATTGAATTGATGTCTCGCTGTTTGGCTGCGTTCGCCGGCTGTGCTTGATGGCCGCCATTTTGACATGGCACATATTGACCACAAGACCTGCTAAGAGCCAGAAGTAAAAGCTGAATGCCCGCAGCCGAAGAATGCGTTCTACAAATGTATATAGAACTGTTACAAACACTAGGGTTGCAAATGTTGCCCCTAAAGTTCTGACCTCAGGCTCAGTAGACACCCGAGTGAGCCATCTAGCAGCATCGTAGAGCCGCTTGATAATAAAGCCATAAATTAGCGTGCCAACAATGCCGAAGTAGGCGATAAACGCAAACCAAAAGCCATCGTCAAACACGCCTGCGTCCCGCTCTAGCTTGGCAATATCAGGCGCGGTTTGCAGCGTCTCTTTGATTGCTACTTGGGTCTGCTCAAAGTCGGGGCCGAAGCCAAACCAGCTATGCGTGCTAAATATCCCGTTCAAAATAGTGCTCATAAACCAGCCCCTAGCTTCTTCGTTGGACTGCTGCCAGTAGTCTGGTGAGAATACCTGAAGGAAATAAGTTCCTAGGTCGATGGACTTTTGCCGATCGTCTGCGCCTGAGAAGGATTCAACGGCACCGCCTACTGCAATAATGGTAACGACGCCTAGTAGCGCTATGCCACCGTAGAGCCAAGCCACATTAACCAGATCTTTTCGGCGGCGGTATGCATAGAAAACGAATAGGGGCGTAAGGAGGGCGATCGCTAAAGCAGCCCGTTTTTTAGAAGCAAAGAGGCCAAACATAATTGTGCCCAAACTTCCCATCTCTGGCAGGTTTGGAATCAGGCCATGGTTAGCGGCATAGATAGTTGATAAAAAGAGCGCTAGACCCACTAACAAGAACGCCGATAGAACCGCACTATCTGAGAACGTTCCGGCGGTTGCGCCCACTTTCAAGTCGCCGGAGCCTGCCATTGACTCGCCTTTATAATCACCAATTTCAAACTCGCGCGGTGCAAAGAAGGCCTGGTTGAAGCTAGCTGGCAAAAAGTACTGAAGGGAGCTAATAATGCCCTGTATCAGCATCGCAGCCTTAAGTCCTGTGAGCATTTTTTTTAGCTCAGGTAGCGAAATATCAAGGTTGACTACGATGTAGAAGACCGATAAATACCGCCAAATTGTTCGTAGGTTGACAATGCTGCCAAACAACGGGGAGCCGTTGAGCACCATCGATATTACAGTTGAGACTCCAAATGCCCCTAGCAAAAAATCGATAGGCGTACTCCGTAAAGATCGGCCTCGCAGCAGTCTCGTACCGCAAACCCATACCAGCAGGCCGTAGAGAATAAGCTCTGGCACAAATCTCAAAGCGACTGCAATAGTGCCCGGTAGCCACCTGAGAAAAAATTCCTCAAAAGGGGTGTACAGGGCGATCGCAAACACAATCCAAAATGGAAAATTAGCGATGCGCCCAACAGATTTCTCAGCGGACTGATAAAGAGTTGTCATCTGTTATCTGTTATAAAAATGCTGCGGGACATGCAGTGTGACCTACTTAATTAATCAGTTTCAGCATACAAATTCAGGAAAAATTCTATACTTGCAAAGCGCCTAACGATGCCTTGCTATCGTGATCTCTACTAAGGATGGACGCAAATCAGTGTTCAATCACTACCGTGCTGTCTGTGATTTTAGGGTATATCTACAGAGGGCTCATTGGCTACAGCGCGTCAGCTATAGCCAATTAACTTAGGGCGATCGCAAAGTTGTCGTGAAGCTCGCTGCTCACTCTTTTTTATGAGCGTTGCGATCGCGCATAGTCTTTCCTGGCTACGGCCCTTTAGCGTCTGTAATATTAAAACAGCAGCTAATTTCTTTCAATGCCTTTTTCTCTTAAACTACGCTATGACCGTTGCTCTCGTTGCTTACTACCTAGGCCCTCGTTTGGGCATCGGTCAATACCTCGACAGGCTCCTACCACCACTCGTCGAAGCACTGATAGCGCAAGGAATTCAGCCTAAAATCTTTAGCTCACCTAATGCCCTAGCCAATACCCCTGCGCTCCAGCAGCTATCAACCTATGTAGAAATCGTGCCCGAGCTAGATGACTCACCTGGCAAGCGATATCTTTGGCTGATGGCTCAGTTTCGCCAATACTGCCAAAAGAGAGATATCACAGTCGTTGTTTGGCTCTCTAACCCAGTGCTGCTACCCTGGCACCCACCCACTATCGCGGTGATCCACGATGTAAATGAATGGAAGGCCAAAGAGAAATACGGCAACCGACTAAAAACAACCTTGCGATCGCTCATCTATCTAGATGCTTCTATCTGGCTCTCCAAAGAAATTGTCGCTATTAGTCAAGCCACGAAAGACGACATTTGCCACTTTCGTCCCCAGCGCAAGCTCAAAGACAAGCTCAAAGTGATCTCCAATGGTGCTGACTCTTCTTTATCAAGTCTTTCCCCTGTTCAAATACCGACTTCTGGTCAGCCATTTTTGCTTTCAGTAGGCCGGATCGATCCAGCCGCCAAACGGTTGCCCGAAGCTGTTCAGCTTGTCAAAGCACTGCGAGAAAAAACGGATCAGGCATGGAATCTTCAGCTTGTTGGTGGAATGAATGCGTCTACCCAGACAGAAGGTGAAGCCTTTCTCAAAGATGTTGAAAATCTTCCATGGGTTCACTACCAAGGGCACATCGATGACAGTGCACTAGCACAGTGGTATCGTCAGGCCTCAGCAGTTGTTTATCTATCTGAGAGCGAAGGATTTGGACTGCCTATTGCAGAAGCGGCCTCCTTTAAGAAGTGGGTTGTCGTCAACGATATCAATCAAGCGGCCATAGAAATTGGACAAGGCTCCATTATTCCTATCAGCACGCAGGATCCTGATGAGGCGGCGGCTAAAATTGACGCTCAGCTTAAAGTCTCTGAACAGGCAAGCCCCAGTCAAACACTGCCGACATGGAAGGCCGCCGCACTTAGCTATGCTGCCGATATTAAACACTGGCATTCATCATTTTCTCAGCCCTAGCAGGTACAAACTAGCGTCAAAGAATACAGCTTTTACTTCTTAGTCAGCCGCTTTGCCGGGAGACCCATTAATGTCGCATCAATGCCGAGCTTTTGCCTCACTGCAAATAGGCTCAGAAAGCCACCCAGCATAATGCTGCTAGAGGTCGCGATCGCGGCTCCCTCAACGCCCCACAGGGGGATAAAGATAGCATTGAGCACAATGTTAAGAACCGTGGTTATCCAACCCACTTTCGCCGTATATCTTTCATTCCCCGTCATATTTAAAATCATGAAAGAGAGGCCAATAGACGTGGAGATAAAGGTTCCAACGCACAGGATGTAAAGCGCCTTTTGTCCTTGAACAAACTCAGGGCCAAACAAACTCAAATACCAGTGACCGCAGACAATCAGCGTCGCTGAGAATAGAAAAGCAACCCCTGCAACAACGCGTATGCTTTTGGTGATCGTTTGCTGCAAGTCCAATAGCCTGCTGTCTGCATAAGCACTGGCAACCGTCGGTGCTAAAGAGCTGCCAACTGCCATCAAAATAAACGTGATGAGCTGAGCGCCTCGGTTTGCAGGTGCATACAGACCGGCTGCATCTACCCCTTTAAGTGCACCTAGCATCAACACATCAGTTTGCGCATTGATAATCGGAATACTTTCAATCAGCATAAAGGGCAACGCTCCGCTCAACCATAGCCGCCCTTTATACTCTGGCTTTGCTGTTCTAGCATGTGTGGGCAGTGCTTGATGAAGAAATCGGCTAAGTACAACGAGCGTAACGCCCGTACCAACCCCGTAAAACGCAATGACCCACATCACATTGAGTTCTTGCTTTAATACCCAGTAGGCCGCAGCCGTCAGCGTGATTAAAATCAGCGGATCTATTAGTAGTTCAGGAACAAGGCCTTTCGTAATTCGATGCAGCCCTCGCATCGCACCCCGCCTGACATTGCGCAGTGAAAGTGCTGGCATCAATGAAATCGCAATGCAAAACCCAATAAAAGTTTCTGGTCGGCTGCTTTCTTTGAGTGTCCAGGCCACTAGTATTGCAATAGAGGCCAGCAAGATAGAAGAGACTAATACAGCTCTGGTGGCCCACTTTAGGAGGCCTCGCATCGGCCCCCAAAAAGATTGCGTTTGATAAATTGAAATTTCGCGAACAATGAAGTTATCAAACCCCATCGTGGCAGGCACGCTGAGCAAATAGGCCCAGCCCACTGCATAAATATAGGTACCGTATCCTGTTTTGCCTAAAACGCGAGCTAAAAAGATACCGGTTAGGAAAGTAAGCCCTGTGTAAACAAGCCGTAAGCCAAAAGCACCTGCGGCTCCTTTCACGAGCTTACTCTTTAAGCTGCTCGCTAAACGTGCATTGGTCATGGTCTATGCTCTAAACGGAAAGTCGTTAGCAGCCACGTATTCTTCTGTTGCGTTTCTTTTGTTAGCCCATAGCAGCAGCAGTCCTGTGGTTGCTAAAAAAGAACCTGCTAGTGCGCCTGCGATCGCAATCGAGGGGCTCGGAGAAATGTACTGATCTTTCTCGGGCAGCGTCGGCTCAGCGGCAAGCTGAATAGGTGGATACACTGAGTAAATATCGCCTTCATCTAGGTTCAGCTTGCCGACGTTCGATGCAAAGATAGCTTCTGAAACCTGTAAGTTGCGCTGAAGCCGATCAACGGTGAATCGCTCTTGCGTAAGATTTCTCAGTCGATTTTCAAGGCCGACAATCTGGTTTGAAAGTTCTTGTGTTTGAGACTGTAAGCCGCTTTGATCAGCCCGACTGGTAACGGCCTGTTGGAACAGCTCGCCACGCGAAACAGTCACGCGAGGATCAATCCCTACAGGTGCAAGCTGAGCAAGCGTGGATTGATCAACCGGTCTGCCCAAGAGAAAAGAACCGCGCCCTTCAACGGCAGCGCTGATAGATTCTAGTTCAGCTCGCTTGGCAACCACCTGAGGATGCTGAGCGCCTAGTTGCGAAGACAGATCAGAATACTCGGCAGCAACTACGCCGTACTCTTCAAACTGACTTTGATAAACCGGATCGCCCTGAAGCCGATAAGCATCTGCGGCACCTGCTGAAGATGCATTAATGTCTTGAGCGAGCTGTTGCACTCGGCTACCGGTGCCTTTCTCTTGCGCGATCGCTAAGGAATACTCTCGACGAAGCTGTTCGATACCCACTGCTAGATCATCTATCTGCGCTTCAGAACTCAATCCCGAGGCTGCCTGAAATCGAGCCAGCTCATTTTGAGCATCTTCAACCTGTTTACGAGCAATTTCCAAGCTTGCCTTCGCCTCTTGATTGCGCCGTGTAACCTCGGCCTGTCTGAGCTGTTCAATTCTCTCTTGCAGCACCACGTAAAGTGCGGTAGCCGCCTTTTGCGCTAGCTCAGGCCTTTCAGCCTTCATTTGAAACCCGATGATAGAGCTGTCTTCATTCGTCGTAATTTCTGGCTCGCCAAATTTCTTGACGGTCAGCCCCACTCTAGAAGCTGCTTCTTTAAGAATATCTGGGCTCTGAGCGAGATAAACGTAGTCAGTACGTGGGTCTTCAACAGAAGCCGAGTAGGCGGCTGGGGTTCGTGTGGCTCTTCCACTATCTGGCAAGGTAACATCTGCGGTTGCGCTACTGCCTAAGACATTGAGCGCCCACTCACTGACATAGGTCGTCGGTGAGAGCCGGATGTAAGCCAACGCTAGTCCCCATATCACCGTATTGGCAAGTAGGCCCAAGCCTAAATAACCTAGCTTAGAGACCCTAGCAGGGCGGCTAGCTAGACCCCGGCTAGATTGGGTTTGAGGAAAGGAAGAAGTCATTGGTCAAATCTTAGTGAGCGTCGTTGACAGGTAGAGAAAGGCTATTAGTCGAACGGAGACAAGAACTTATTTAGTCGTTATCGAACAGATTGATGAGGAGATTGAGTGGATTGATGAAGTCTACAACGGTGCCTAAGATGCCACGAATGTTGGTGTTGCGCGAGTCATAGCAGGCGATCGCATCATCAGGCATCAGGTAGGGATTGTCCGCAGACGACTGGGTGGCATCGCTAATCAGGTCATCGACGCTATATTCTGAAGTCCTTAAGCTGCCCGTCATATCGTCAGTCTGAATCAGCAGCGCCCGACGATTTGCGTTAGTTGATCGCGTACCTCCTACACAGCGCGCCGATACCAACGCCTGAGCAAGATTAGTACCGTATTCAAAGCTAGCCACGTTGATATTGTCATTTCCGGTCAGTACGCTGCCTCCCCCTGGCTGAGTCACGTTCGACACATATAGATCTACACTGTCTGGCGTAATTTGAGACGGGCGAACCAACGCTCTTTGAAACTCACCTGCATCCGGAATAATAATTTGGTCACCTGATACTAATGGAAAGTCAGTAACCGTATTGCCAGAGAAGATGCCAGAAAGATCGACTACAGCCGACTGAGTGCCCCGAAGAACCTGCACCCGGCTCACATCAGCCGTGGGCTTAACGCCACCAATTGCCTTAAGTGCAGAGGTCAGGTATCGCTCTAGCGGGTATTCACCGGGCAGCTCAATAACCTCACCCTCAGCGTCCGCTAACAGCGCGGTTTCTTGGGATAGCAAAATGCGTCCTGGCTCAAAAACTTCCCCATTCACAGCGATTTGAATCGGTGCATAGTCCAGTACCTGTATGCTGACTCTGAGCTGCCCAGGCAAAAAAAGCTGCTCCTGTAGCAATATGTCGCGCAGACGGGCTTGAACTTCGGTTGCAACTAAACCTAAAACAGGCACTGGTGCTAAAAACGGAATTTCTAAATCGCCGCCGAAGTTAACTTCGTACTCACCGCTAAACTCCTCACCGCCAATGCCAGGAATGGTGAGTCTGAGGCGATCGCCTGGAGAGAGCGGTATGCGCTGGCTGCTGACTTGAGGAATGGTGCTATTCACTCGAGCAGGCGCTATCGGACGTTGTAAGGCAGGTTCGTCAGTCGCTGGGTCGGTTAAATCAGGAAGATCCTGCGCCAGCGCACTACTGGCTGAAATGAAGCCTGCTGAAATCAGAACAGTGGGAACGGATGCCAGCGCTATGACTGCTTTTGAAAAATACATTGGGCTTCCTATACCTCCACCCTTTAAGAAATTGAATGCCTTACAGCTTAAAGTGCGCATCTAGTCAAAAATACCTGTATACAAACAAAACATACCGGCTAGAGCGATCCTACCGAACAAAGCGCTTAACGCCGTAATCAATAACACCTAAGCCAACCGAGAGTGGGCTTTGTTTTATTCCGTATTTACTAAGTTCTTTTACCGATAGTAAGATCAGGACAGCCTGACAAGGTATATGTACGGGTTAGCATAACGAAGTTTTCATGAAATCTATGGATTCCGTAAAAACTTCGACCTTCCTATAAAAGGTTGTCTGATTATTTACGTGCCTGTGGAGTACGTGCACTTTTTATCACCTACTACTAGTAAATGATAATTTGACTGAGCGTTACTGGTAAGTTGCTAGCAAGCCCTGAAACAGAAAGCTTTCGCTTAGAGCAATAAGAACTAGAACTAGTACTTTATGTTCCCGTCTCAATGTGCTCATCTATACCCTTTACTAGGCTATTGAGCTGCTTGCAGTAGCCACAGTGCTCAAAGGAAAATTACTATTCTGAATAGGACTCAATACGACAGCATTGATTGATTAGCTGAGCCATTTTAGAAGCGCTATCAGTGGTTGAAAGGCGATGGGCGGCGGCGGCCATCTGTTTGAGTTGGGCTGTATCGCTAAGGAGGTCTGATACTAACGTCTGGAGCTGTTCAGTAGAAAGCTCAGACTGCTGATGGAGCTGCGCTGCACCCGCGCGCTTAAAAGCAGCCGCATTGTAGGTTTGATGATCTTCAGCGGCAAACGGATAGGGAATGAGTATAGAGGGCGTTCCAGTAATGGCTAGCTCTATGAGAGTGCCAGCACCCGCTCGACTAATAGCTAAGTTTGCACGGCCGAAAAGCGCGGCCATATTATTGTAAAAAGGACGATGAATATAGTGAGGATGGCTGAAACTATCGGTGTTTGGATCGTTTGTGCCCGTGATATGAACGACCCAAGCGCCTTTGTCTAACCAGGCCGCCGCCGCAGTGCGAACCATTTTATTCACTGCAACTGCACCCTGACTACCGCCTACAACCACCACTAAAGGGACATCGGGCGGAATATCTATATCGATCAGGTCAGTTTGAGTCGCTGCTAGAAACTGCGATCGCACAGGCGTACCCACTACCCTTGTTGTCGCCTTAGGCAAATGCTTTACGGCTTCAGGAAATCCAAGCGCCACTAGGGTGCACCAAGGACTCAGCCATCTGGTGACCTTTCCTGGCAGCGCATTGGATTCGTGCATTACAGCAGGCAAGCCCAGAGAGCGAGCGGCAATAATGGCAGGCGCAGAAATATAGCCGCCTGTTGTGAACACGCCTTGAAAATCACCTTTTTTAAGCAAGCTGCGGACTTGAGCCGTTGACTTGGCAAAGCGAGCCAGCAGCTTTAGCGTGCCAAAACCCAAACCGCCCTGAACCCCACTCATCCGGACTGTATGTAGAGGATATTGCTCAGGCACAAGCTGCGTTTCAAGCCGATCGGGAACGCCTAGCCATTCAATTTTGGTTTCAGGAAGCTGAGCTGATATTTGTTGGGCAGTCGCGATCGCCGGGAACAAGTGTCCACCTGTTCCACTAGCTGCAATCAGTAGCTTGATAGGCTTTTCCTTAGCTAGGTCGTTTGCTTGTGCTAGTAGATGTTCACTCGTGACACTCACGGTATCTGTAGCCCCCTGAAATAACCGTAATAATACAAATTTCAGGTTACCTTGGTTTAAGGTACTATCTGCCAACTATTGTCCGTCTTTGGTTGGGTTTTAGTCCAAGCATTTCACGTGCCCCTGATCCATCGTTCAAACTTTAAGGAACTCTAAGCCCATGACTCATCGCCTCTACTGGCCTACCCAACGGCCCACAGGATTAGCGAAGGGGTGGCAAACAAGCTGTCAGGTGACATCTGCTTTAGTGTGTGGCTTGGCCCTGAGTTTGGGCGTTAGCAACGGGCCTGTAAAAGCAGCGTCTCCAGCAACGGCACCTGCTGAACTAACCAATATACTGACGCAAATAGAGGCGGCGGCAACGGCCGGCAACGTTGAATCTGTCATGCAGGGCTACAGCCCAGAGTTTGAGAATGACGACGGCTTTACCTATGAAACGCTATCTGCGGCATTAGAAACGCTATGGGCACGCTACGACGATTTGACCTATCGCGTAGAGCTACAGTCTTGGGAGCGGACAAACGGGGGCTACACGGCTGAGACAGTCACCTACATCAGCGGTGCTCAGAGCACAAACGGTCAGCCCACCGCTCTGGAGGCTGTCATTCGCTCGGAGCAAACGTTTGTCGGTGGAAAAGTGGTATCGCAAAAGACGCTTTCTGAGCGCAATCAAATGACCTCTGGAGAGACGCCGCCTACGGTATCTGTGATCTTGCCGGAGCAGGTTGCTGCGGGTGAAAGCTATGACTTTGACGCTATTGTGATGGAGCCATTGGGCAATCGCTATTTGCTAGGCGCTGCTGTAGAAGAAGGGGTCACCTCGACTGATTTCTTTACTGGCAGGCCTGTGGAGCTAGAGCTTTTAGCAGCAGGTGGCCTGTTTAAAGTGGGAGAAGCGCCTATGTCTAGCGATAGCCGGTGGGTGTCGGCTTTGCTGGTGCGTGAAGATGGTTTGACTGTCGTGACCAGACGGTTGCGCGTGAACTAGAGGTGGTGAAATTTGGAAGGTGTACTACAGCTTACGCCCTCTGAGAGAGGGTGATTAGGCGACGACTAAAGCCGACTGGAGAAGTCCCTTAAATAAAGCGAGGCCGTCGGTATTGCCGAGCGCTTTGTCAGCGGCGCGTTCGGGGTGAGGCATCATGCCCAGAACATTGCCCTTAAGGTTGCAGATGCCGGCAATGTTGTTAAGTGAGCCATTGGGGTTGGCGCTTTGGCTGGCGTTACCGCTGGTGTCGCAGTAACGAAAGAGCACTTGGTTGTTGTCTTCTAAGGCTTTAAGGGTGTCGGGTGCGGCGTAATAGCAGCCTTCACCGTGGGCGATAGGCAACGTGATAATTTGGCCTTGCTGATAGTTTTGTGTCCAGGGAAGATCGGTGCGCTCTATGAGTATAGGGAGGCGATCGCACACAAAATGCAAATCTCGATTACGTACCAACGCGCCCGGCAGCAGGCCCATTTCTGTTAGCACCTGAAAGCCGTTGCAAATGCCCATTACGAGCTTGCCTTGATTCGCATGCTCTACGGTGGCTCGCATGGCGGGAGAGAACTGGGCGATCGCACCGCACCGCAAATAGTCTCCATAGCTAAAGCCGCCCGGAACCACCACCACGTCTATGCCCGACAGGTCGCTATCTTCGTGCCAGATCATGCGCGTAGGCTGGCCTAGAATATCTCGGAGAATGTAGGCAATATCGCGATCGCAATTGGCCCCCGGAAAAACAATCACTCCAAAATTCATCGTCCTCAATTTCCCCTAGTACGGATTTCTAAATGCTTTCGCCTGCGAACAAATGTGCTACGCAACAGCCGCTTCTAGCACTTCAATTCGATAGTTTTCAATCACTGGGTTGGCCAGGAGCTGATCGCAAATTTTGTCTAGCTGTTGATGGGCCTCTGCCTCGCTCTTAGCCGTCAAATCTAGCTCAATATACTTGCCGATACGCACCTTAGACACGTTGTCGTAGCCCATATGGCTAAGCCCAGATCGTACCGCCGTCCCGGCTGGATCGAGCACGGAAGGCCGCAAAGTAACGTAGACCTTTGCATGATATTGGGAGCCTTGAGAAGGTTGCGCCACAGGAATCACCCAGGAGAAAGGATTAAAGAAAAGGAAAGTATGAACAGGTGTGATCCTACCGCAATTATCGGTCTAGCTCACCTAAGCTAGGGGTATACCTCACTATTTTTCAGTGACTTTAAGTTTATTTAGAGGCGCTCGTAGCAGAGTGCTCCATAGGCAACATGAAAAGCCGTCGGACGCGTAGTCAAAATCAGGTTTTAGAGCTGCTTAAACAGCTAAAGAATGCCATTTCAGCCCAAGATTTGTACATGAAATTACGTCAGCAGCAAATCAGTATGGGCCTAGCAACGGTCTATAGAGCGCTAGAATCACTCAAGCTAGAAGGTGCTGTTCAAGTAAGAACGCTATCTAGTGGCGAGTCGCTTTATAGCCTCGCAAAAGAAGATACGCATCACCTCACCTGCGTACGCTGTGGCAGCTCATCAGTGATGGACGAATGCCCTGTTCATGGGCTAGAAAGTCATCTGACCGAATCGCATCACTTTCAAATTTTTTATCATACGCTCGAATTTTTTGGCCTATGCCAGCAGTGTCAGCTCACTGAAGAAGATTCTCTAACGGCTACTGGCTGACCTAAAAAGCTCATGGCTTCTTCACACCAAGCCACCCAAGCGAGCTGCTGACGAATACCGGCTCTTAGCGAAAGCAGTTGAAACTGATCTTCGCGCGTCATTTCCGGCCTTTGCGCATACTGCTTGGAAATAGCCTGATAGCTTTTGAGCTTTTCTTTATGCTGGTTGTAGTAGGCTTGTAGGGTGTTTAGCAGCGTTTCGGTAGGGACGGTGTGGCCCACAGATAGCTTGGTGAGAAGCTCGGATTTTATGGGCGCGATCGCCTCACTCTCTCCAATCCACTGCTGTAAAAACTGCCGTCCGCTATCTGTTACGGTGTACAGCTTTTTATTAGGCCGATTCTCCTGCTCAATTTTCTCAGAAGATAAATGCTCATCTGCCTCAAGTTTGGCCAACGCCTTATAAATTTGCTGATGGCTAGCGCTCCAAAAGCACTCTACGGACTTATTAAAGCGCTTCACTAAGTCATATCCGCTACAGGGCCGATTGGTCAGCGCCGCCAAAATTGCGTAAGCAAGAGCCATATTCCAATCCAAGAATATTCAACTATAGACATAATATATTAAGGATCTTCGGATTGAGTTACAAGCTGTGAGCATTCACAGTATGGTTTTGAAAGGTTTGAAGTTACATTTCCAGAAGAAGCCATGTCAGACTCCACCATTGAATCGGTATTGCAAGAACAGCGGGTGTTTGAGCCCCCGGCCTCGTTTTCTAAAACGGCGCGGATACCGAGCATGGAGGCTTATCAAAAGCTGTATGACGAGGCGGCAGCAGACCCGGCAGCGTTTTGGGCAAGGCTAGCTGAAGAAGAACTTGATTGGTTTGAAAAGTGGGATACGGTGCTCGACTGGCAGCCACCTTTTGCAAAGTGGTTCACGGGCGGCAAAATCAATATTTCGTACAACTGCCTCGACCGGCACTTAGAAACAGACAGGCGAGATAAGGCGGCTTTAATTTGGGAGGGCGAGCCAGGAGACTCTCGCACGCTGACCTATGCTGAGCTGCATAAAGAAGTTTGCCAGATGGCAAATGTGCTCAAAGATATGGGCGTGGTGAAGGGCGATCGCATTGGCCTTTATATGCCGATGATTCCTGAAGCGGCTGTGGCAATGTTGGCCTGTGCGAGAATTGGCGCGGCGCATACGGTGGTGTTTGGTGGGTTTAGTGCAGAAGCTTTGCGCGATCGCCTTAACGACGCTGAAGCCAAAGTTGTGATCACCGCAGATGGTGGCTTTCGTAAAGATAAACCGATGGGCCTAAAGCCCGCTGTAGATGAAGCGATCGCAAACAATGCTGTCCCTTCTGTCTCCAGCGTTTTAGTTGTACAGCGCACCAAACAAGACGTGGAATGGACAGAAGGTCGTGATGTATGGTGGCACGATGTAAAATCCAATGCGTCTGCCGACTGTCCTGCCGAGCCCATGGACAGCGAAGATCTGTTGTTTGTGCTCTACACCAGTGGCACCACTGGCAAACCCAAAGGCGTTGTTCACACCACGGCTGGCTACAACCTTTACACCCACATGACCTTTAAATGGGCCTTCGACATCAAAGAAGACGACATTTACTGGTGCACTGCAGACGTTGGCTGGATCACAGGGCACAGCTATATTGTGTATGGTCCGCTTTCCAATGGGGCGACTAGCCTCATGTACGAAGGTGCACCCCGTGCCTCTAACCCCGGCTGCTTCTGGGATGTTGTTGAAAAATACGGTGTCACTATTTTCTACACCGCACCCACAGCCATTCGCGCTTTCATGAAAATGGGAGATAAGGAACCCAATGCGCGCGATCTTTCCTCGCTGCGAATATTAGGCACCGTGGGCGAGCCAATCAATCCAGAAGCCTGGATGTGGTATCGCAAAGTCATTGGTGGCAACGACTGCCCCATTATCGATACCTGGTGGCAAACGGAAACCGGCGGATTTATGCTCACGCCGCTACCGGGCGCAACCCCAACGAAGCCCGGATCTGCAACCAAGCCATTCCCTGGGATTCTCGCAGATGTTGTGGATGCAGATGGCAGGCCCGTTGGTGTAAACGAGGGCGGCTACTTAGTTATCAAGCATCCTTGGCCAAGCATGATGCGTACGGTGTACGGCGATGATGACAGATTTCGTCAGACTTATTGGGAGCATATTCCGCCCAAAGACGGTAAGTACCTGTATTTTGCGGGTGACGGCGCGCGGAAGGATGAAGATGGTTACTTTTGGGTAATGGGCCGTACGGATGACGTGCTGAATGTGGCTGGTCATCGGCTTGGTACGATGGAGATTGAGTCGGCACTGGTCTCTCATCCGTCAGTCGCGGAGGCGGCTGTGGTCGGGCGCAAGCACGACCTTAAAGGGCAGGACGTGTATGCGTTTGTGACCTTGGAAGGAACGCATACGGCGAGTGATGAGCTGAAAGCTGAATTGAAGCAGCATGTGGTGAAGGAAATTGGTGCGATCGCCCGACCTGGCGAAATCCAATTCACCGATGCGCTACCGAAAACGCGATCAGGTAAAATCATCCGCCGCTTCCTCCGCAACCTGGCCAGCGGTGAAGAAGTTGCGGGTGATACAACAACCATGGAAGACCAGAGCGTTTTAGAAAAGCTACGTCAAGGCTCCTAATCGGCTCGCTGATGGCCACAACAACACAAACAATACAAGAACGACCGTTTCTCAAATCTCTATCGACACAAGTATAGTGTCAACACTTTGTATGGTTAGAATCCAAGCTCCTCAGCTAAAGAACACGCCGAATTCGACCACATCCCCCAAGCCAAAGAACACATCGAAGCCGACCATTGTCCCTAAGCCAAAGACCGCTAAACACAATGAAGCAGTCACAAAGGTCGTGATGCCCGAAGCGACCTCAGATGAGAGCACATCTCTATCTGCGCCGAGACTAAAAGCCAAAACGAAAAAAGTCGATGGCGCGTTCGGGAGAGAAAAAGTGAAGGCCACTCCCAAAAAGAAAGTGAAGGTTTCGCACAACGAGAAAATGGCTGCTCGCAGGCAGCTAAAAAAGACCAGCAAACTGGAGAAGAAAGAAGCCCTTAAGGCAGCAAAAAAGACGGCTAAAAAGGCTAAGAGAACAGCGCTGAGAAATGCAACAAAGAGAAAAACAGCCGGAAGAAATGTCTCAATAGAATGAGAGTGCTGTTGCCAGAGAGAGAAAGCTTACTCGGCAGTTGAGCGAGTTGCTTAAGAATGGAAGATCAAAACCTATAGCGGTTAAATATTGCTTCAAGCACCCATAGTTGCTCATTGACCTTCATTTTTAGTATCAGTGCTATGAGCGCTCGTTCAACCCTAGTTAATTTTTTTCTTGGCTTGTGTGTGGTTTCAGATTCTTGAAGTAATTCAGCTATTTTTCGAGATAAGTCGTCTTTTTCCTGATTGAGAGATGCTTGTCTTTTAGCCTTATCTAAATGTTGCTGCATCCATCTGACTTCATCCTCTTGCCATTGACTTTCTAGAATTTCTTCAACAGCAGAATTCCATCCATATTTGAATCCTAAAGCTGTGGTCATTGCATTCAACTCATCAAGCTGCAAATCAAATTCTTGATTCAACCTGCCATACACCCATCCGTCTCTCCACAGGCCCACGGACTTTTCTTTAATGAGAATCTTCAACCTATCAGAAAACACCTGACGCATATTTTAACGTCAGTTCGGGATAAGGATAGCGATAAAAAAGAAGGACAGGTACGCTGAGATTACCAAAATCAATCAGCCCTGTCCTCCGCTATGTCTAGCTTAGAAGAACTCTTTTGCCACGTCGATGA
>JBHYED010000053.1:0-23965 GCA_051860365.1 Phormidesmis sp. | reverse complement strand
AGGTGGTGGCGATGGCGGCGATTGCATGTTGCTCATGGAGCCCCTTAAAAGTAACGGTGGAGATAGCAGTCGGTTGTAACAACAGGTGGCCTGATTCAGATGAAGAGACCTTGGTGTAAGTAAAGTTTTCCCAAGGGCCTGTATAAAAATTGGGATCGTTAATCACGTAAAGACCTTACCCACAAAGGCTCACGGGCGTGCTACCCTAGTTAAGTTCTATTAAATTCACACATCTGGGTTTTCGGGTGTCTGTGGCAGTCGCCTAGTGCGATCGCCTTATCTCAGATGCAGCCAGATGGAGGTTTAACCCGGGAGAAATTTCACATGCCAGCTGTAACCCTGTCTGATCTACTTGAATCAGGCGTGCACTTTGGTCACCAAACGCGACGTTGGAACCCGAAGATGGACGAATACATCTTCACTTCCCGCAACGGTGTCCATATTATTGACCTTGTTCAGACCGCAACGTTGCTTGAAGAGGCGTATCAGTACGTTCGTAGAGCAGCAGAAGGCGGCAAAAGCTTCCTGTTTGTCGGCACCAAGCGCCAAGCTGCAGGCATTGTTGCTGACGAAGCCGATCGCTGCGGTTCCTACTACGTAAACCAGCGCTGGTTAGGTGGCATGCTCACCAACTGGACAACGATTAAAACGCGCGTAGAGCGTCTTAAGGAGCTTGAGCGCATGGAGTCTTCAGGTGCGCTAGCCATGCGACCTAAAAAAGAAGGTGCGCAGCTCCGCCGCGAGCTAGACAAGCTGCAAAAGTATCTTGGCGGCATCAAAACCATGCGCCGCATTCCTGACGCTGTGATCATCGTGGATGTTCGCCGCGAGTACAACGCTGTTCAGGAATGCCAAAAGCTGGGCCTGCCGATCATTTCTTTGTTGGATACCAACTGTGATCCTGACGTGGTAGATGTGCCGATTCCTGCAAACGATGACGCCATTCGAGCTATTAAGCTGGTCATTGGTCGCTTAGCCGATGCCATTTACGAAGGCTCTCGTGGCGGTGGCACTGATAGCGGTAGCGGTAAAAACGCAGCCCACGCAACCGACATTTATGACGGTTACGATGGCGCAGACTACGACGATGAAGGCGCTGAAAAAACGACCAGTACCGATGCTACGCCTGCTGCTGATGCGGCAACTGCCAGCGCTTAAAATAGCACGCTAGATAGCTTAAAAGGGTAGCGCGATCGCCAGCCGTCAGCGACAGGCAACGTATGCTTAATCACTTGCTTAATCACTGACGGTTGGCGCAGCTAACCCATACCACTACTAAAGCCAGCAAAATCAATCATTTAGGACACGAGATACGATGGCAGATATTTCTGCAAAGCAGGTGAAAGAACTGCGCGATAAGACCAACGCAGGCATGATGGACTGCAAAAAGGCACTAATAGAAAGCGACGGCGACATTGAGAAAGCCAGTGAATGGCTACGTCAAAAAGGCATTACATCAGCCGCTAAAAAGGAAAGCCGAGTCGCTTCAGAAGGCTTAGTACACAGCTACATTCATACGGGGGGCCGTGTAGGCGTACTAATTGAAATTAACTGCGAGACTGACTTTGTAGCTCGTCACGAAGACTTTAAGGGCTTGGCGAAAGATGTTGCCATGCAGGTCGCGGCTTCTCCTAACGTCGAGTACGTTAGCGTAGAAGACATTCCAGCAGACTTGGTGGAGCGTGAGAAGTCGATTGAAATGGGCCGTGATGACTTGGGTAAAAAGCCTGAGAACATTAAGGAAAAGATTGTTCAAGGTCGCATCGATAAGCGGCTCAAAGAGCTGTCTTTGGTTGATCAGCCGTTTATTAAAGATCAGAACATCACGGTAGAAGAGCTGGTAAAGCAGTCTATTTCTAAACTGGGTGAGAAGATTAAGATTCGCCGGTTCTCCCGCTTTATTTTGGGTGAGGGCATTGAAAAAGAAGAAGTGAGCTTTGCTGATGAAGTAGCGGCTCAGACGGGTCAGAAGAAGTAGAGAAGTAGAATCAGCTACTTTAATTTCTCTGAATTGCTCATAGATTTGAGTGTCGGGCCTTTTGTAATGATGAAAGGCCCGATTTTTGTAGGCAGTATTGCGGCATAGTCGCTATCGTTTATTTATTAAGGCTTCTGTGTACTAGAAGCGATCGCTACGTAAATCATTATGGTTAAAGCCAGCGGCCAAATTGAACAGGAACTAGGGTTGCTTCAGCAAAAAACTGAAGTGATGGCCGATGCCTTAGAGCCTCTGTATGAGGGCTACTTGAGAGCGTTGAGTGAAGCGAGCAAGCGACAGCTCGTGCAGGCGGCTTACCATTTATGTACGCAAGCCTACCCTGATAAGTTTTTGGCACTGTCTTGGGACAAGCGCAATCAGCTTCAGCAGGCATTACAGGCGATCGCCACTCAAATCCACGAGCAGTTCACAGAGCAACGCGATCGCGCCAAAGTCATGAGTCGCCGTCAGCAAAATCATGACGGCCTCGCTTTTTTGCAGCGGCTGCTAGAGGCAAGAGTCGCCAGCGGCAATCTATCGGAATCGAAGCTGTCGAGGTCGTCAGACGATGATTTTAGCGATGAGCTAGAAGACTTTGAGGAGATGGAAGAGCGCCTGTCAGAGGGGCGTCAGTCTAGCGGCAATAACCGCTGGCGAGACGAATATGGCGATGAGCTTTTTGCAGAGGAATACGAGACTACTTTCATTAGCGACGGGTTTGACAACGACGGCTTAGCAGATGAGCTAAACGCCGATGACGATGATGACGATATTGATTTTGAGATGGAAGTTCCGCCTGCTGATGAGCGGCTGAGCATAGATGAAGAAGAAGATTTGCTGGCAGCTTTAGAAGGCCTAGCGCGACGGTCGATGGAGATGAAGGGCGTGTCCACGGATCAGAGTAGCGGTGATAGCGCTGAAGAAGACAAAGGCCCGCTCACACCGATTCACCTTGTCAAACAGCAGATGCTCTTGGAAAAGGCGATTCGAGATGTGTTCAAAGCCGTGTCAGAAGAGGTAAACGAACTGCTGCAAAAGGCGGACGTGATGCCGAGCTTTCCCAAAGCGCTGATGGCCGCAGCCTCCGATCCTCGGGGGATGGGAGAGCCGATTAACGCAGTGCCAAACGTGGTCAAAATGTCGGTACGCGTGATGCACGGTGAAACTGTAATGGACGCTGACGACGATGGGGCGGGGCAACGACCTCGTAAGCGCGGCTCTCGGCGATCTCATAAAAACAATGATCCTGAAAGGGGAAATAGAGAGTTTGATCGGAAGCCAGAGCGTCGGTCTGAACGATCGTCTGAGCGTCGGTCGTCACCACGTCGGCTGCGGAAAATGCCTGGCAAGATTATTGAGATAGATGCTTTGCCTGAGCTAGCAGCGATTAGTATGCGCTTAAGTGAGGTGGAGTTTACCGATCCTACAGTGTCGGCCTGGCGTGGCAAGCTACGGCAGAAGCTGGGTGAGCTGAAGAAGTTGGGAATGCGATATAAAAAAACGCAGCGATCGCTAGAAACCGCTCAAGCTGAAGACGCGTGGCGCTCAAGCTGGACATTAGCTGAAAATGACGACCAGGACTAAGCTCGCTCACACCGTTTATTGATGGACAAATCCACCGTTCAATCACCGCCACTCGATCCGTTATCCGCCACAGCTATGCCGGACTGGGTGCGCTTACAAAAAGCGCTGAGCGTAGAGTCTGATCGAGGGTTTAACAATATTGAAGGCCACCAGCAGCTATTTAGTGAATTTGTGGCCAGTAGTCTGCTGAGTGGCTTTAAGGCAATGAGCGATCGCCTCACAGGGCAGCTTCGCGACGGTGACAAGTGGACAGATTTAGCCGAACGATTTAATCAGTACAGCGAGCTTTCTTTTTCCCAGAGGCAGCACTTGGTTGCCGATACTCGCCGGTTCTTACATCGGGCTCGGCAAACTGCGGGTGCGCTACCGCTATTGGCAGAAAATGGGGGCTCTTATCAAAGTAGAACAGAAAAGACCAACAACAAATCTTCTCAGGCTGGCTCAGGTGATAAAAGTAGCCAGGGAAAGAAAACAAAGCCTAGAGCAAAATCTCCTAGAACAAAAGACGTTACGGGCCTGGTTGATCGCCCTAGCGCTACGCATCCGTTAGATCAACCCTTGACTTATTTGAAGGGCATCGGCCCACATAAGGCTGAAAAGCTGGCAAAGCTAGGGCTGCTCAGTATTCGCGATGCCCTCTTTTACTATCCGCGTGACTATATTGACTATGCGCGGCAGGTGAAAATTAAAGACTTAGTGCCTGGTGAGACGGTCACTATCGTAGCCACTGTAAAGCGCTGCAACTGCTTTAATAGCCCCCGAAATCCAAAGCTGACGCTGTTCGACCTGACGGTGTACGACAGTTCTTCTCGGTTAAAAGTTAGCCGGTTTTTGGCAGGCACTCATTTTCGCTCTCGGGGCTGGCAGGAAAGACAAAAACGACTGTATCCGCCCGGTTCTGTTGTCGCCATCTCCGGCTTAGTGAAGCAAAACAAGTACGGGATTAATATTGATAATCCTGAAATTGAGGTGCTGGGCGGTGAGGGCGAGTCGATTGACTCACTGACGGTGGGGCGGGTAGTGCCGGTATATCCGTTAACAGAAGGCGTCGGTGCAGACTTGGTGCGGAAGGCGGTGGTGGCTGCGTTGCCCTCGGTAGTTTCCTTGAAAGATGCGCTACCGAGAGGGCTCAGAGAGAAGTATGAGCTGGCAGATTTAGCAGTGGCGATCGCCCACATCCATTTCCCACCCAGCACTGAAGAGCTTGCGATCGCCCGCCGCCGCTTGGTCTTCGACGAATTCTTCTATCTCCAGCTTGGTCTCTTGCGTCGCCGCAAAGAACAACAAAAGCAACAGACTACTGTTCAAATGGCGCCAACTGGCGAACTCATAGAATCTTTCTATAGCGTTCTACCCTTCAAATTCACAGGCGCACAGCGGCGCGTCACTCAAGAAATTCTCAACGACCTGCAGTCCACCGCGCCCATGAACCGCCTTGTGCAAGGTGATGTGGGTTCTGGTAAAACCGTAGTCGCTGTCGTCGGCATTCTCGCGGCCATTCAGGCGGGCTACCAAGCTGCACTCATGGCACCTACAGAAGTTCTCGCTGAGCAGCACTACCGCAAAATTGTTGAGTGGTTCAATCTGTTGCATCTCCCCGTAGAACTATTAACCGGCTCCACAAAAGCCGCTAAGCGTAGAAAGATTCACAAAGAGCTGCTGACAGGCGAACTCCCGGTGCTCGTGGGCACGCACGCACTCATAGAAGACCCGGTGAAGTTCACGAATTTAGGTTTAGTCACGATTGATGAACAGCACCGCTTCGGCGTAGCGCAAAGGGCAAAGCTACAGCAAAAGGGCGACAATCCGCACGTACTCACGCTCACCGCCACCCCTATTCCTCGAACGCTGGCGTTAACCATTCATGGCGATTTGGACGTCAGCCAAATCGACGAACTGCCACCCGGCAGAAAAGCTATTCAAACCAATGTTCTTAGCGGCAAGGAAAGATCCGACGCCTACGACTTGATTCGTAGAGAAATTGCGCAAGATCGCCAAGTATATATTGTTCTTCCTTTAGTAGAAGAATCAGAGAAGCTAGACTTACGTTCTGCCATAGAAGAACACAGCCGTCTGCAAGAAACTATCTTTCCAGAGTTTAGCGTGGGCTTACTGCACGGGCGCCTTAGTTCAGCCGATAAAGATGCCGCTATCAGTGCTTTTAGAGCACAACAAACCCAGATTTTAGTCTCCACTACCGTTGTAGAAGTGGGTGTAGACGTTCCGAATGCGACTGTAATGCTGATTGAACATGCCGAACGCTTTGGTCTTTCACAGCTACACCAGCTTAGAGGTCGAGTTGGTCGCGGTGGCGATCAGTCTTTTTGTTTGTTGATGACTAGCAGCAAAAGTGAGATTGCCATGCAGCGGCTGCGAGTGATGGAACAATCTCAGGACGGCTTCTTTATTTCTGAGATGGACATGCGCTTTCGTGGCCCAGGTCAAGTGCTGGGTACTCGTCAATCGGGACTGCCTGATTTTGCGTTAGCCAGCTTAGTGGAAGATCAAGAAGTGTTAGAACTCGCACGAACGGCAGCGACAAAAGTGCTTGAAACCGAAGCTGAATCTGGAGAAGATGGCTTGACGCGATGGCCTTTGATGGAAAAAGAGCTGGAGCGGCGCTATCAAAAGCTGATGGGCGGCGCGATTTTGACGTAAAAAAATAGACGAAAGCAGAATGCGATCTACCTTCGTCTAGACGTCCAGATATGTCACGGCACGGTGGATGCTATGCCGCTGCAGATTGTGCTTTCTCTAGTGCAGCTTTTAAGCTATCTTCATCAGTTTTAGACAGTGAGGTTGAGAGAATCTTGCCATCAAAGGGCTTAAGCTCTTCAATTACTTTGTCGGGTGTGGCATCACGAACCAAAATGAACAAGGCTGATGAGCCGGGTTCTATGGTTTTGCCTAGGTCTTTGATAAAATCATCGTTGATGCCAATATCCGACAGCGCGCCGCCGATTGCACCCGTCGCTGCGCCAGCCGCTAGTCCGATGAGCGGCTGCAAAAAGAGCAGTCCGAGCAGGGCACCCCAAAAACTACCGGATGAAGCACCCGCCGCTATCAAATTAAAGGCTTGCTTGATGCGAACTTTGCCGTTTTCGTCTTTGATCAGTACGGCTGCGTCTTCAAGTGCAATCAGATGAGACTTTTGCAGCTTGCCGAGTTTGTTCAACACCTCGTCTGCTTTCATTTCATCTTTAAAACCTACTACCACTAAATCACTCATAGTTAGCACTCCTAATATCTTTTAAGTACGTTAGTTTATTAAACTCAAACAGCTTAATAGCAGCTCAATGCTAGAGTAATTTCTGATTTGCAACCCTCATCCCTTTGGCGTATCTCTTTTCGCGTATCTATTGGGAAAAGAAACTTTTAGAGACGCTCAGTTTTTGCTTTTTTGCTGCCAAATAGGGTGATGAGAATGGCGGTGACTGTCATCCCCATGCCGATGGCAAAGGCTATCCAGATGCCAACGGGGAGGGCAATAGTTGTACTGGTGAGAAAGGTGATGGGGACGAGGGTGGCGTTTTGCACAGAGAGAATGGCGATCGCAACCATTAAGATCGCCGGAATTATCGCAACTAATAGCTTTACCATGGCCAACACGCTCACAAACTACATTCACATAGCAATGATAATACGCGCTACAGCCCTGATCGCTGCTGCGTCACTTCTAAATAGATATGCTCTAGGCCAATGCGATGGCGAGAAATAGAGTCAACCGTCAGGCTAGAGAATCGGTTTAGCAGTTCGGGCAATTCGAGCAGTTCAGGCACCCAAAAGGCCAGATCGTTACCGTAGCGGCGTGGGGTGAAGCCATGAGATTTTGCGATCGCAATCGCTCCGGCCTCATCGTTCGTGTCAATTATTACCACCTCTTGCGCCGGTATTTTCTTCCGCAGGTCTTCCAGCGTACCTTCTGCTAACAGCTTGCCCTGCTTGATGATGCCAATGCGATCGCACAGCCTTTCCACCTCATCTAATAAATGCGTCGTTAATAGCACCGTGACGCCCTGCTGCTTCAGCTTCCGAATGAGTTCCCACACTTCATAGCGCGCCTCAATATCGAGCCCCGTTGAAGGCTCATCAAGCACCACTAGCTTAGGTCGATGGATAATTGCCGCCGCCAAACTGAGCCGCCGCTGCATTCCGCCGCTAAGGGTGCCCACAACGGTATCTGCTCTGTCGGCCAAATTCACCGCACTTAAGCAGCTATGCACTCTCGTCGGAATGGTTTTCTTCTTGAGCCCATAGATGCGGGCCAAAAAGAACAGCGTCTCAGCACAGGTCAGGCTTTGATACAGCAAGTTTTGCTGAGGCATCACGCCGACCAGCATTTTTGTATTGTCAGAAACGGGCTGCCCCTTGATCAAAATCTCGCCGCTGTCAGGCTGCATCAAACCGCACAGCATGTTAAGCGCCGTGGTTTTGCCTGCGCCGTTTGGCCCGAGCAAGCCATACACTTCGCCAGGCGGAAGGCTGAGCGACAGATCGCTGAGCGCTTGCCTTTTGCCAAACTGTTTTGAAAGGCGAGAGATTTTTAGCATGAATGCGCCGATGACCTAGCAGACTTATTAGCACAGGTATCATGCCGTATGTTGGTCGCAAGTGATGCGATCGCTAGTCCAGTTAGTTAAAAAACAGTTAAAACTCAACGCCCGCCTGCGCTTTCACGCCCTGCGCTCTAAACGGGTGCTTCACAAGCGTCATTTCAGTCACCAAATCTGCCCGCTCAATCAGCTCAGGCGGCGCACCGCGTCCGGTCAAAATAACGTGGCTCATCTCAGGCTTTTCATCCAATCCAGCCAGCACCTGTTCAATCGAAAGGTAGCCCAGCTTGAGAGCAATGTTGACCTCATCTAGCAGCACCGTACGATAGTCCGCATCGCGAATGTAGGTAAGTGCCTTTTCCCAAGCAGCCTGGGCGGTCTTGATATCGCGATCGCGATCCTGTGTTTCCCAGGTAAAGCCCTCGCCCATCGCATGAAACTTAAGCTGATCGGGCCAGTGACTCAGCGCTGCTTTTTCTGCTGGCTCCCAGCCACCTTTAATAAACTGGACAATCGCGACGTTGAAGCCGTGTCCGAGCGATCGCAGCACTACACCCAAAGCCGCCGTCGTTTTCCCCTTACCATTACCCGTATTCACAATCACCAGGCCTTTCTCAATCTTCCGCTCAGCCAAGCGCTGATCCTGAACTTCCTTCCGACGCTCCATTTTGCGCTTGTACTGCTCTTCACTCAGCCCTTTCTGAGTGGCCTCATCATCTAACTGGATAGCCGTTTGGTCAAGCACGCTCTGGTCTTCGGACGTCTGATTTTTGGTAGGGCTCGTCATAGCAAATGTTTTTGGGAATGTTTGTTGGAAGGCTGCTTTTAAGTTTAACGGCTAGCCAGCGGATGCTCGATCAGCCGCTCGGCTTTGGTAATTTTTGGCACAAACCTTTGGAATTCTTAGCCTTGCGAGACACCCCTCATCTCAGGCTGAGTGCGATAATACAGCTCTGCCGATCCCTATATTTTTTACCCAAGTCCTTTTTTCCATGACCCTCAAGCGTATTGTCCTATCTGTTTTGACGTTTATTGTGGCATTGGAGATGGGCGCGTCACTCCTAAGCAGCCTAGGTCAGCCGCAGGTCGGCAACCAGCTTCAGCTCTATCAAACTGATTTGCTTGTGCAGTCTAGCGAGTGGGACGGTAGCGGCCTGCCTGAAGCTGAAGTAGAACAGTTTCGCAAAGCTGTGTTTGGGAACGATGCGCTGACCTCTGCCACGGAGCAGTATCAAGACGTTCGGAAGGATGCAGCCACGGGCGTAGTGCGCCTGCAACAGGAAATAAAGGATGCTCTAGCGGAGTCAGGACAGCAAGATAAGCAGCTTGAAACCACGGCCAAGTCTCAGCAAAAGCTGATCAATCAGCTAGATTTGCGGCTAGGAATGGTGAAGGCGCAGCAGGGGGATGTGAACGATGCGATCGCAACTTGGGAAAGGCTGGCGATCGCACAAGGCGATAGCGCCACCGCCGCCAGCATACTGGTTGACCTATGGAAAACGCCGCCCGTTATTCGGACTGAAACAGAATCGTTAATTAATAACCAGCTCAAAGGCTGGTATCGCTACACGGCGCTAGAGCGTTTGTACGAGCTAGAAGGTGACGCCGAAAAGCTTGCGCAGCTTAGAACAGACGAGCGATCGTTAGCTGAGCGCACGCTGATTCAGCTCAGCCTAGTCGGGCTGCTCCCCTCCATCGGCGGGCTATTAGGGTCGGCAGGCATTATCGCCCTAATAGGACAGCGAATAATCAAAGGCAAAGACTCGCTGCTCGCGGTGCCCGAAGGTCAGTGGGAAGTGCCTTGGGATTGGGAAATTATTTGGCAGGTTGTAGTCGGTGGCTTTTTGTTTGTTGGCCAAATTGCCCTACCGCTGGTGCTTCAGTTTGGCCTGAGTGCAACCCAATCTTTAAGAGTGGTGCCAGAAGTGGCCTTTGCGCATTCTGGATTGATTTTGGGGCTTACCAGCAGAGGGCGGGCGCTGACTTCACTGGTGTTCTATGTGCTGATGGCGGCGAGTACAATCGGCGTTTTGTACTGGTCTATTAAGCCTTACTTGCCGCTGTCTAAAGAATGGTTCCCGGTGAAGTTTGCGAGTAAATGGCCGCTGTGGGGCTTTGGTAGCTACCTAATTGCGCTGCCGCTGATGCTAGGAATTTCGCTGCTCAATCAGCAAATTTGGCAGGGCCAGGGCGGCAATAATCCGATTTTGCAGCTAGTGCTAGAGGAGCGAGATCCGGTGGCGCTAGGCATGTTTTTCTTTACGGCAGCGGTGGCGGCCCCTGTATTTGAAGAGGTGCTGTTTCGAGGCTTTTTACTGCCTTCGCTGACGCGCTATATGCCGATTTGGGGTGCGATTGGCTTGAGCAGCCTGATCTTTTCGGCAGCACATTTGAGCTTTTCAGAGGTGCTACCGCTGACGGTGCTGGGCGCGATTTTGGGGTTTGCCTATGTGCGATCGCAAAACCTCTTATCATCCATCCTGCTCCACAGCACCTGGAACAGCGTCACCATGATTGGCCTGTTCCTACTCGGCAGCGGCAACGGCTAATATGACGCTTGCAGTTGCACACAAAAAGACCGCCACTTCTTAATTGTTAGAAGGATGGCGGTTTTTAAGACTCAGGCGCTATCACCTGTTGATTCAGACACTGATAGCAAAGGTAGATTATTCCTCTATCTGAGGTGGCCGTTCATCAGAGGAGTCTTTTCTAGAGATCTCATCAGCATGCTTATCGCCTGCTTGAGCACCTGCACCTTTAACGTCTGCATTGTGAGCATCTGTATCTTGAGCAACCGGCTTAGCCTCTGTTTTTGGCTCTGGTGCTAGCGTAGCGGTGGAAGTCGGCGTAGCGGTGGGAGTCGGCGTAACGGTAGCAGGCTCTGGTGTTTTAACAGGCTCTGGTGTTTTAACAGGCTCGGGCGCTGGATCAACGGTCCGAATAGTGCGATCAATCGCAGGCAGTTCCTCAGGGGCAATGCCGAGCTGTTCGCGGGCTTGGTTGAGTAGCTTGGCGATGCCTACGCGGCCTGTGTCAAGTAGGCTTTTGCCTGTATCTGTGAGGGATGCTTGCTCAGTCGGATCGTTAGAAGGATTAGCTTTTTTGTCCACCCAATCACGGATGCTTTTGCCAGCTCTAACGGTGGTGTCACTAAACCACGCACCAAAAACGAAAGCGGAACAAATCGTCAGCCAGATGAGCTGAGCGGCTTCTTTAAGAATGGTGCCAGTTAGGTTGAACGCTTTTTGATAGGTTGCGGCTGTTTCGGCTGAAAACACCATTTCCCAAAGCTTGGAGCCTTGTTTTACGATACTGTCCATGATTTTAATGAAGATAAGGTTTAACAATGAGTGCTAATAAGTCAGGGCACTCGTCAGCGAGCCTGTTAACTGCCACCCCACACTTTTTGCAAAATGGTTTCGGGCTGAATGTCTGCAACTTTATTAGTCGTAGACGGAATCCCAAGGAAACGGGTTTCTTCGCCTTCGATGGGTGGCAGCATTTCTTCGGGCTGATTACGGCCAAAGAGAGCCAGCGTGAAGACTTTGAGCGCCACCGATAGCTGCATAATGTGGCTATCAGGGCTGAGCACGAGATCGGCACCTGCGATGACGGCTGCGGCCTGCCCCAGGTTATTTGCGGTGGCAACGATAAGTTCAGGGTCAGCCTGCTTCAGCATGTTGACTTGCTGGGCGCTGTCTTCCGTTTGCAGCAGCACGACCGGAAGCTTGGGCTGCTTTTCACGGAAGTCCTTGATCAGGGTTTGCCAGCTTGCAATAGGATAATCGGTGCGGTTGTCGCCTTTGCCTGTCGTTGGGCCTGGATACATGAGGACGTAGCCGCTCTTTAGGTTGAGGCGATCGCGCAAAGCATTCGCCCAAGTTACGTCGCCCTCTGGCACGTTAATAGCAGGTAGCGGCGTTGGCCCGTTGATGTCCATCGCGCTGAGCAAATCGTGATAGCGTTTGGCCTGATAGGTCGTTACCTTTTGAGCCGCGTCCGGCACCGTCGCTGTATAGAACCAGGGCGTGCCGGTTGTGCTGTAGGCAATCCTGGTGGGAATGCCACTTAGCCACAGCAGTAAGCCTGTACCCCACTTGGTATTGGTGGTGATGGCGACTTCGTATTCGCGATCGCGAATAATGCCCAGCAGGTTTGCCCAGTCGGACGGACTGTTCGCCGCTGAAAAGGCAAAGGGAATCACGAGATCGACAATTTTAGAAACGCGGTAGGCAGCGGCTGCCTTCGGTTCTGTAACAACAGCGATTTCCGCGTTCGGATACACCTTCTTGATATCTTCTAAGGCTGGGAAAAACAAAAGCTGATCGCTGATGCCACCAGGGACTAGGGCCAGTATGCGCATGCGGGTTAAAATCTGATACTTTTATCCGTCCACCATCTTAGATGACGCTGGGATTTAACGCGCTTGCCATAAGGAAGAAAACTGAAATTACGCGCAAATTATTGGGAAATGGTGCTTTAAGCTACAGTCAACTCGTTTTTTAAGCTTCGGAGCAACTTCAAAACTATGCACTTACTTTTGCCTGCTGCGGGTGTGGGCCGTCGAATGGGGAGCGATCGCAACAAACTTCTTATGCCCCTACTCGGCAAACCGATCCTAACCTGGACGCTAGAAGCCGCTGCCGCCTCGCCCAGCATCGAATGGATCGGCATCATTGGTCAGAAGGTTGATCGGCCCGACATTGAAGAAATGGTCAGTCAAACCAAAATTGAGGTGCCAGTGTCATTTATTCAGGGTGGCAATACGCGTCAGGCTTCGGTATTTAATGGGGTGCGATCGCTTCCCGTCAACGCCAACCATGTCCTCATTCACGACGGTGCCCGTTGCCTCGCTACCCCCGAACTCTTTGAGCGCTGCGCTGAGGCCGCCCTCAAGACAAAAGGCTTTATTGCCGCTGTCCCAGTCAAAGACACCATCAAGCAGGTGAACGATCAGCTTGTCGTCACCGATACGCCCGACCGCGCTCAGCTATGGGCCGCGCAAACGCCGCAGGGGTTTGAGGTGGATTTGCTCAAAGAATGCCACCAACGGGGCGAACAGGAAAACTGGCAGGTGACTGATGATGCCGCGCTGCTGGAAAAATGTGGTGTGCCGGTGACGATTGTGGAAGGCGAAGAGACCAATTTGAAAGTGACCACGCCTGTAGATTTAGCGATCGCCCAGTTCATTTTGCAGCAACGCCATCCCCATTAGCCCACACCAAAATCCCTCGTCACAGCTTGAGTAACGAGGGATTTTCTTAAAAAATTTATTTTGAGCAATCTTTTGAGCAATCTATGTAGGAAAAACCTTACAGATCGCCGCCTCGAAGGGCCAGCAAGAACACGACTGCAGGGCCAGAAATGACAACCAGAGCCAGCATCGTAAGCTGTCCAATTAATACAAAGTCAATACCACCTAGAAAAGACAGGGGGTTACCCAAACTTAAAGCTAAAAGAGCCATTTATCCTCCGAACAGTTCCAAGCTGAACCAAATTGCGTCAAATTCACACACAAGTATTGTACCTGTTGCAGGCAGCCCAAATTAAACTTTGTTTACAAAATTCTAAGTTTCCGCCAGCCCTTTGAGGCGCATCACGACCCAAGCTCACACCAAAGCGGCCTATCATCTAGGTTGACCCAACTCTAGATCTTTTAAGAATTAACATGGCTACCTGGCAGTGCGTCAAAAACTGCGGTGCCTGCTGCCAGCTCGACCCAGCAGACCGCCCCGACCTATCCGACTATCTCTCCCCGACTGAGCTATCGCTGTATATGAGCATGGTGGGCGACGACGGCTGGTGCATCAACTACGACAAAAATCAGCGTAACTGCCGCATTTATGACGATCGCCCTAACTTCTGCCGCGTTCAGCCCGATACCTTTGAGCAGCTATACAACATTCCGACTTCTGAGCTAAATGAGTTTGCTATTGAATGCTGTGAGCAGCAGATTACCGGCATTTACGGCAACCGCAGCGAAGAAATGGACAAGTTTTATGAGGCCGTCGGTATTGAGAGCCAGGTGATAGAGCTGACGGCTGACGAGTAGGGTTGAAGGCGATCGCTGATTGCTTATATGGTCAGATTTTAAGATAATGAACAAAATATGAAATCAGCTTTATTGTGACCTCTCCAGAACCTACGCCTTCCGAAGCAGATTTATTATCCGATCAGTCGCTTGAAGCGATCGCAGCCACGAGCCCCTCCGATGCGTTCTGGGGCGTCTTTTTTTCAACCTTCATCACCATCTTTCTCGCAGAGTTAGGGGATAAAACTCAGATGGCTACGCTGCTGCTGAGCGCACAGTCTCAGTCGCCCTTCACCGTATTTTTGGGGGCTGGGCTGGCGCTGATTGCTACGAGTTTAATTGGCGTACTGCTCGGCCAGTGGATCTCCAGGCGGGTTTCCGAAGAGACGCTCGATACCTGTGCGGGTATTTTGCTACTGCTGATTACGATTGGCCTAGTCGGCGATATTGTAGGCGTTTGATATGGATTTTCAACTGCTGCTGGTCAGCTTTGTCACGGTGTTTGTTTCAGAGCTAGGCGATAAAAGTCAGCTCGCTGCGATCGCACTAGGCGGCTCCTCCAAATCACCCAAAGCCGTCTTCTTTGGCTCAGCCTGCGCTCTGCTACTCGCCTCACTCATCAGCGTATTATTAGGCGAAAGCACCGCCGCCTTACTGCCCGAAAAAGTTGTCAAAGGAATCGCCGCGATTGGATTTGGCCTGCTCGCGGTGCGGTTACTGTGGCCAGATAGTGAAACACCCAACGCAGAGTAAAAAGCTGCATCGGGTGCGATTAAGATATTTGTATTGAGATATTTATAGAGAGGCTAAACGCTTGAGGCTTAGTCGAAGAGAGCCGCTACGTCACGGTAGCAGAGCTTGATGAGCCAGGCAGCAGCGAATAGCTTGGCAGCTTCTAACCCCCAGTAAAGAAGGTGCATAAGGCCCATTGCGGGCGGCATTGGCTCAGAGAAGTTCAGGCTGAGGTTCATGCCGAGGGCGCTCATATGAGGGGTGAGCACGTAGGTATAGAGGAAGGCGATCGCGAGCAGCAAACCGCTCAGCATCAGCGCCCACCGGCTCCGAGAGCCACTCACGACTACATCAAACTGCTTGTTCACGGGGCTCTGACGATAGCGCAGTGCCAACAACCCGCTCAAAACAGCGCCTGCACACAAAAGCTCTACCCGATTAAACATCCAAAAAATGCTGTAGCCAGAAGTCGCAAAATTAGGCTCGTTCATCATGCCAGACTCGTACATCATCGGCATCATAAAAAAGTCCATCAGCACGCTAGCGCTCAGCCAAAAGGAAACCACGACCAGAACAAGCGTGTCCCAATTAAACTGACGGCGAGGGACTGGTGAAGCAAGCTTTGAAACATTCATGGATAAGACCTTAGCCAAACGTATGAGATGAATACTTTTACCTTAGCTAAGGAAAACTCCTTAGTGAATGAAAATTCCTTGCAAAACAATAAGCACTCGCTGAGAAAGTTCTTATTGCTTAATACTGATTGCTTAATACCGATTGAAGATGACAAGTCATTTCTTTTGACCTAAGCTTTGGTCGAAGTTGGAGTTGCCATGCAAAAGTCAATGGGTTCGGTGGTTCGACAGTGGTTAACGGTAGCGGCAGTGGTCAGTGCGATCGCCATCAATGGCATTTCAAACGCCTACCCGCCCGCTGGAAAAAACACAGGTGAAGTTTCTAACACTATTTTAGGGGGCGTGCTGATCACCCCATCGGGCTATGCTTTTGCCATTTGGGGGCTAATCTACATTGCACTCATTGCTTACAGCGTCTATCAGTTTTTGCCCGCTCAACGCGAATCATCGGTGGTTGCTAAGGTTTCTTACGCCTTAATCGGAGCTTGCGTATTTCAAATGCTCTGGCTATACGCCTTTTTGACCTTTCACTTTTGGCTATCGGTCGTGCTGATGGCAGGCATTTTAGCCTGTTTAGCGTTCGGCTATGTGCAAACGCGCTCGGTAAAGCCTGCACGAAAGGCTCGCTGGCTAATGCAGGCCCCTATCAGCGTTTACTTTGGCTGGATTACCGTGGCAGCGGTCGTCAACGTGGCCGGAGCGCTCTACATCACCAATATTTCACCTGAGCCAGTAGACACCGTTTTGGAAGTAGTAAACAGCGCCTCTACTAACGACATTGTGTGGACGGCGGTGATGATGTGTGTGAGTGCGGCAATCGGGGCGCTGGTGGCGCGTCAGTATAAGGATGCGGTGTATCCGGGCGTGGTGGTTTGGGCGTTGTGTGCGATCGCCATTCGCCACATAGGCGCTCTCCCCACCCTCAGCATTCTCGGCGTTGGCTTATCAGTCGGCCTAGTTGTGATGACGGTGCGAATGCTCTCGAATCGCAGAACCCTTCCGACCACCTGAACCTACGCAGTGCCATGAACTGTTTTAACCCACTTGAGCTTTTTAGGTCGTACTGAAATTCGCATGGTCATCGTGGCAATCACCACCACCCAGTGCAGCATGTAAAGGGTGCCGCGAAAGGTTTGAATGAGAGCGCTCCAAACAGACGTTTGCTCAGCCCTGCGTAGGGTGGTAAACATGCCCCAGAGTGAAAGGACAATGCCGAGAATAGTGATGGGGCCAAAAATGGGGAGCTGATGGCGGACGAGGGCGATCGCAAAATCAGGAATCACTACCGCCGGCATCATGTACTGAATAATCCAGAAGCCCGCCATATCAATTGACTTTTGCCAGCCCAGCTTGTTCTTAGCGAGCTGCCGCCAGTAGTCTAAGTAGCGCTGAAAGCCACCTTCTGCCCAGCGATTGCGCTGGTGCCAGAGTGCTTTCGCCGTAATGACGCCTTCTTCGCCGACAGCGGGGGTGAACAGCAGGCCGATGTTCCACTGATGCAGATGGAGCTGAATGGTGAGGTCTAAATCGTCTGTAATGGTTTCTTCGTTCCAGCCGCCGCACTGGGCGATCGCAATTCGCCGCACAAACTGACCGTTGCCACGCAGCTCGCCAATGCCGCCAATCGCAATTCGCCGCTCCTGCATGTAGCTGTCAAGAGCCATTTCAGCTTTTTGCCCGCGCGTCCAAAAGTTGGTAGAGGCATTCGCGATCGCCTTGCGCACCTGCACTGCTCCCGTTAGCTCACCGCCCTGGTCAGCATCAAACATCGGCACCACATGGCGTAGCAAATCACGGCTCACATGAGCGTCCGCATCAAACACGGCCAAAATATCGCCTTTTGTTTGCGGCCACACTAAGTTAAGGGCTCCTGACTTGCCACCAACCGCATCCGGGCCTCTATGAATCACGTTTAGCCGGGGGTAGCGCTGGGCTAATTCGTCTAATATTTGAGGCGTTTGATCGGTGCTGTAGTCGTCAATAATCCACAGGTCACAGCGAGAGGGGGGATAGTCGATGTGTAGCAAGGATTCGACGATGGTGCCGATCACCTGCTCCTCGTTTTTAGCGGCAACGAGTAGAGACACGTAGGGCCAACCTGCTTCACTATTTTCGGTGGCCTCTGCGGAAGTGGCCTCTGCGGAAGTGGCCTCTGCTGAAGGGAGCACTTGCGGCGGGGCAGGCGGTTTTGCCAGGGCGACTCGGAGGGCGTGAAGGCTCATAATTCCGGTGAGGACAAGGACGAATTCTTGGCCCCAGGACACGCTGTGAAGCACGAAGGTAAATGTCCATAGGAGGATGAGTGCGATCGCGGCCTTCAGTCGTCTACCGGCATACCCCTTAAACAGCTCGGTGTTGAACGCTAAATCTGACTCCAGATCTCGTTCAGATGCAACCCGCTCAGCAAAATCTGACATTCGTAGTTTTGTTTAGATCCCTTAACAAATATTTCTTAATTTAACCATACTGCCCTCTTGTAGCTCCTAACTTAAGGGCTGCAAAAGCACGCCAGCACAGATTGCTCAAACAGCCTGATTTATGGTCAGTCTGACGGCTGCGCGGGCATTCTTAGAACCAGATTCGCCCTGTCTCATCAAGGCAACCCTTTTCACTCCAAAGCATTCCAAAACATTCCGAAGCATTCCAACCAAACGTTATAGAGCCGCTATGTCTCTTCAATCTATCAAGCCTGCTACCAAGCCAGAAGCCAGCGTATATTTGCCTTACTACCAGGGCAAAAAACGCAATGCGCTGCCGTATGCCATTGGCCTATACAAGCAGGGCAATATCGAAGGCGAACGCACGATTGAGGGCACCGACAGCATCTCTTTTTTGGCCACCTGGAACGTATCGATGCTGCCTGCCGACCTTACCCGCTGCCGAATGCAGTTTGATGGCGACGCCGAACTCACCTACGAAATTACGATGGCGACCTTTGAGTTTGTAGACTTTTTAATCACGGTCGTGGTGGCGATGAACCAGGATCAAACGCCTGACTTCAGCCAAAGCTTTTATCGCAAGCTGCTGCGGATGGATGAGTAGCCAAATTTATCTCCAAGTCATGACATTAAGCCGCCTTCCTGCTATGGATTTTGGCAGTGGCTAGCGAAGTCGCTGGTTTGGCTCGCTGAAATAACTTATATTTAATGCAAAGAGCTGGTCAGACCTGATAAAAGTTGGGTTAGGCTGGCTCTTTTATGTTCTAGATGCAGACCTGGTTGAATCGTCAATTTTGAGCTGTATATAGAAGGCCTCGATATCGCATTGAAAGGAGTGAAGGCGTGAGCCAAAGCCAGTCATCAAGTCAGAGATCTGAGCGTTCGTCTAAGCAGTTGCTGATTGGTTCTATTGAGTCGTATAGCGGGAAGTCGGCTACTGTGCTGGGGTTGGCTTTGCAGATGCGATCGCAAGGACTTGATATTGCCTACGCCAAACCCATTGGCACCTGCCCCAGCGAAAGCAATGATCAGCTAGACGAAGATGTGCGGTTTATTAGCAGCACGCTAAAGCTCGCTAAAAATCGGGTGCGACCAACGCTGTTTTCACTGGACGAGAAGGCGATCGCCCAGCAGCTTTCTCAAGAAAAACTCATTTCACAGCAGGAGCTAGAAAGCGCTCTGGCCAGCCAAGGCGAAGATATTTTACTGATTGAAGGGCCAGGAAATTTGGCAGAAGGCTCCTTGTTTGGGCTATCGCTGCCGGACATGGTGAACATGAGCGATGCGTCAGTAATTTTGGTAACGCGCTACCAGTCGGCACTCGTGGTAGACAAGCTGCTCGCGGCAAGACAAAAGCTCGGCGACAAACTGCTAGGCGTGGTGATCAACGACGTGCCCGATAAGCTGATGGAAAATGCCGTTGGCCCCGTTAAGCAATTTTTAGAGCAGCGTGATATTCGAGTCTTTGGCATTTTGCCGCGTACGCCAATTATGCGCAGCGTGAGCGTGGAGGCCCTGGTACATCACCTGGGTGCTGAGGTACTCAATACGACTGAGCGCCTCGATCAAATCATGGTGGAAGAGCTTTCGATTGGCGCGATGAATGCTAACTCGGCGCTGCGATACTTCAACCAAGCAAACAACATGGCAGTGGTCACCGGTGGCGACAGATTTGACATTCAGATGGCCGCGCTAGAAAGCTCAACACAGTGCTTAGTGCTAACGGGCCGACTGTCGCCAAGAGCGGACATTTTGGAGCGTGCCAATGACTTAGAAGTGCCCATTTTATCGGTGGATTTAGATACGCTCTCTACCGTTGAAGCAATTGAAGAAGCGTTCGATCAGGTGAGACTGCACGAGCCTATCAAAGTGCAGTGCATTGGGCATTTGATGGAGCAGCACTTTGATACGAAGCGCGTCATGAAAGCTTTGGGACTGAGTTCCGCAGTCCCGGCTTAGTCATGAAATAGCGATGCGGCCTTTTTAGACCCTGACGACAGGCAATCTGATGAGGTGATTTGTGCGTTTGAGGCGATCGCGGTATAAAAAGTCAACGTATTATAGATAGTTTGATAAGAATTTCCGAAGGTTTGGTACACTCTACTGAACCTTTTCACCTCAGTTCTTTAGCCCCAAGATAACCATTGAGCCAGTCAGTCGAAAATCCGCTTGATTCCGTCAAAGTAGACGATTTTTTGCAAGAGCTTGCGACCATTCAGCAATCTGGCTCAAAGCGCATCGCTATTTTGGGGTCACGCCACGTGCCTATCACCCATCAGCGTCTCATTGAGCTTATGAGCTATGCGCTGGTTTTAGGCGGCAATCGCTTGATCACCTCAGGCGCAAACGGCACTAATTCTGCCGCCATTCGGGGCGCAATGAAGGCCGACCCAAATTTACTGACGGTGATTTTGCCACAGAGCTTAGAAAAGCAGCCGCGTGAGTCGCGCGAGCAGCTAGACTTGGTGACTAATTTGGTTGAGAACGCAGGCAATGACACGATGCCGCTAGCCGATGCGAGCGCGATGTGTAATGCCGAAATTATCAGCCGGTGCCAGCAGCTCATCTGCTTTGCCTTCCACGATAGTAAAACGCTGATGAGAACCTGTCAGGATGCCGAAGATCAGCGTAAGATTGTGACGCTATTTTATTTTGATTAGCGGTTATTTTGACTAGTGGATATCGTTTACTCTCTGCCCTTTGTTTCGCCTGAGAATGTTTTGCTGTGTAGCATTGCGGCTGCGGCTGCGCTGATTTATCTGCCGTATTTTGCGGTGGGCTTTGGCCGCTTTCAGGTAGGCTACGACATGGGCGCACCTAGAGCCATGTTTGATAAGCTGCCAGAGTATGCGCAGCGGGCCACCTGGGCACATCAGAATTCTTGGGAGTCTTTTGCGCTGTATGCGCCAGCGGCACTGATGGCATTTGCAGTAGGGCTTCCGGCTGAGGCGGTTGTCGGCTCAATCGTTACGTACCTAGCGACGCGGGTAACTTACTCACTGTTTTATATTTTGAATGTGCCGATATTGCGATCGCTCTCTTGGGCGCTTAGCATCAGCAGCATTTTTTCTTTGTATATCAATAGCTGCCAAGCAGCTTTCGGCTAAGCCTATTAATACCGACTATTAAGGCGTTTCACCTTTTTGCACTATGGCTTCTACTTACTCTTTCGATGTGGTTAGCGATTTTGATCGCCAAGAGCTTGTCAATGCGCTTGATCAGGCGCGGCGTGAGGTAAAAAGCCGTTACGACCTAAAAGATACTAAAACCGAGATGGATCTCAAAGAGGAGGCCATTGAGCTAGAGACAGATAGCGACATGACGCTCAGAGCGCTGCACGTGGTGATTCAAACCAAGGCAGCTAAGCGCAATCTGTCGATGAAAATATTTGACTTTGGCGAGATTGATGCGGCGAGCGGTAGCCGAGTTCGTCAGGAAATTAAGCTAAAAAAGGGCATTGAGAAAGACGATGCCAAGAAGATTTCTAAGCTGATTAAGGATAATTTGAAGAAGGTGCAGGCGTCGATTCAGGGCGATTCGGTGCGGATATCGGCGAAGAATAAAGATGACTTGCAAGAGGCGATCGCGCTGATTAAAGGCGAAGACTGGCCAATGGCACTACAGTTTCAAAACTATCGCTAAGCGACCACTTAAAACGGCTGACTTTGATTCTGCCTGTAGCATAGCCATACAACCAGCAGCGAGAGCAGCATACTTACTGCTAATCGTATTCTACGCATCTATAAAGCCTTTTGCCGCTGCAATGACGGGCTTTGCGACAGGATGTTCAATGGCCGTTTCTAGGGCAGAGGCGCTGCCTTCTTTGAGGGCATTGACGACGCGTTGCTTGAGGGTAGGCTGGTTCTCAATGGCCTCAACCGCTTTAGCCGTAATCATGGTTTGGCCCATGGGCGTGTTACTGTCGTAGCTTTGGTCAAGCTCAGTTAGTAGGGCTTTAATGTCGCGAGCAGCCGTAGTTAAATCTGTGCTGTTGTTTATTTGCTGACGGATTTTGTCGCCTGCTACTTTATCGCCTGCGATGTTGTCACCGAGGCCGTGCTGATTGATGGTGTTGCTCATGGGTTGATTGTCTCCTTGGGATAGTTTGTTTTCAATGTTAATGTTGATGCCGGGAAAGTCTCTGGCCATCATTTCTTTCTCATATTGGCCTTCTTTGCCCATATCCTCACGGCGTCTTTGCTGGCGAGCTTCCGGTGATTCGTAACCGTTTAGCAGGTCGCGAATGTTGACGCGAATGCCGAGCTTGCCGATGGGGTAGTCTTGCACGTTCATGACTTCTAGGCCAAGCATTTCTTGATAGTCGAGCGGCGGGTGCTCGGGATGGCTAGGGACGGGGACGCATTCGGAGACTTCGAGGTTTGAGAAGCTGTTGTGAATGGTGTTAAAGGCGTCGCGGATGATGGCAAGAAATAGGCGGCGGGTGCTTTTGCGGCCATCGATGGCAATGAATATTTTTTTGTCTTCGGGGTCGGCTTTGATGCGGGCGATGTTGTATGTTTCTGGCCCTTTGGCTGAGCCTTCGGTGTAGGCGAGCATGACGCCGCTACGCCAGTAGGTGCGGCTATGGATGCGGCTGTGAGTGAGGACGATGAAGCGGGAGATGATGCTTTCTGGCAGGATGCGGTAGTGGTATTGAAAGTCGAGGGTGTCGCCTGCAAGATCGGTGTCTTTGGGTTCGTCCTTGGGGAGGAGGCCGGGGAGGAGAAACTGATCGGGCTGGTTGGGATTGGATTGGTTGGGCAGAGGGAAGCCGAGCTGGAATTCTTGAATGAGTGAGGTGAGGTAGGGGTGGCGTTTGGTGGGATAGCAATCGGAATCTAGGATGCGGTCGAGGTCGGTTGTGGTGAGGAGGCCTTTGTTTTTGGTTTTGAGGGTGTCGTCGCTGAGGATGGCGTAGATGCCGGTGGTTACCCAGTCGGGATTAAGGACGTTTGTGTCTTTAAGGATGGGGTGGTTTTGAAAGTTTAGGACGAGGCCGAGGTTGTGGAGGAGTTCGATGAGCTGTTCTTGGCTGTCTTCTTGGGTGACGCTTTCGGCTTGGCACAGGCAGGCGTATTTGCTGTAGCTAATGAAGTCTGCTTTCATGCTTTCGAGCTGTTCTTTTACCTGGAACCAGGTGAGCGGAAGCAGGTTGTATACGTCGCGAAGCTGGGCGACTTCGCGGGTGATGGCGGCGCGTAAGCCTTCAATGCCGTGGCCATTTGCACAAGAGGTTTCGAGGATGGCTTTGATGTTGGGGTATTTGTCTTTTAGGGCTTTGCGGTTGATGTCTAGCGGTTGTTCGTCGTATTTGTTGCCGACAATGATGACGGGAGAGCTGCCACCAAAGCTTTGGATCAGCTTGAGCCAGTATTCAAGGCGGTTTTCGTCTTCGCTGGTGCGGCAGTTGCAGGTGAGAACGTAGAGGCTGCGTTTGGTGAGAAAAAACTGATGGGTGGCGTGGTAAATTTCTTGGCCGCCAAAGTCCCATACATGCAGGCGGACAGGCTTGGTGTTGGCTTCAATTTCCCAGTCACTTACTTCAAGGCCGTCGGTTTTAGATTCGTTTGGATTGTAGGTATTGCGCAATAGCCGTCGAATTAGAGAGGTTTTGCCAACGCTTCCTTGACCAATCAGGAGAAGTTTGGCTTCGTTTAGCTGGCGCTTTTCGCCGCTGTTCATTTCTTGAAGATATCGAAAAATCTGCTCGGGAGATTCAGGTGGCTGGCTGACATCTGAAGGGCCAAGAATTTCTGCTGAAATGGGTAATGGATTATTTCGCAAGTCTAGCTTTTTAAGCTGTGACAACTGCTCTAAAAAAGTAGGAACTTCGTTGATTTGATTATTTTCAAGGTCAAGCGTCGTCAGATTGGTAAGTTGCGCGATCGCCTCGGGTATCTCCGTGATTTGATTGCTAGAGAGGTAAAGCGTCGTCAGGTTGGTGAGCTGCGCGATCGCCTCGGGTATCTCCGTGATTTGATTGCTAGAGAGGGAAAGCCCCGTCAGGCTCGTGA
>JBHYED010000052.1:0-25093 GCA_051860365.1 Phormidesmis sp. | reverse complement strand
CTGAATCTCAACGAAAATCATCGCAAAATACTGCTCTTCCTGGGTTCTGCCGCTCAGGAATACTACCTATTATGTTGAATGAGCCTTTATTCTCAATGTGACAGTCAAAAGGGCGGAATGTGGGCTGAATGATAACGAATGATTGCAGGGTGTGACGGATGAAGTGCTGTTGGTGGATGAGCGATCGCAGCCCAGCGTTACACAAATGCAGTAGGCAAAGCCCTAATTTTATGGACTTTTTCAGTCTGAAGTATCGCTGTTTAAGGACTCAAATCGCTGAGCAACCTCTTCAACAGTTGAGCCAAGCACTTGAGCAACGTCGGCTAGCAGGCTGTTGTTCTCAGTAGCTTGATAAAGGTGAGCAAGGGAGCTAATAGAAAAAGAAGATACAGAATACTCATCGTTGAACTCAGTCCAAATCTTTAACGCCTTCAAGTATTTTGATCGCGATTCCTCATACTCTCGCAATTCCTGCGCAACCCTACCTAGCTGATGGTAGGTGCTCGCTTGACTGTAGCGGTCGTTGTATTCAATGCAGATTTCTAGCGCTTGTTGATAGAGCGATCGCGCTTCTTCATACTCTTTTATCTCTTCAGAAATTCTGCCTAATTGATGATAGGTAGCGGCCTGCTCATAACGGTCATCAAGTTTAATGTAAATTTTGAGCGCTTGTTGATAGACAGATCGCGTTAGATCAAACCTCTGCATCTCCTTATAGATGACTTTATAGATGACTTTGCCTAACTGCCGGTAAGTATCGGCTACGCTGCAAAGATCGTTGAATTCAAAATATGTGTGGATAGCATGTAGATATGCTGACTGAGCTATGTCCCACTCGCCTATTTCTTCGGCAATCACGCCTAATTTTTGAAAGACCTTGGCTTGGCTATAGCGGTCGTTGAATTCAGTGAAAATATCAAGCGCTTGTTGATAGAGTAATCGCGCTTCCTCATGATCTCTCAATTCTTGCGCAACCGTACCTAGTTTATAATAGGTTTTCGCTTGGTTATAACGGTCATCATATTCAATGAAAATATCGAGTGTTTGTTGATAGAGTGATTGCGCACGCTCATAATCTCTTAGTTCCTGCGCAACCGCGCCTAGTTTACGATAGGTTTTCGCTTGGTTATAACGGTCATCATATTCAATGAAGATATCGAGTGCTTGTTGATAGAGTGATTGCGCACGCTCATAATCTCTTAATTCCTGCGCAACCGCACCTAGTTTACGATAGGTTTCCGCTTGGTTATAACGGTCATCGTATTCAATGAAGATATCGAGCGCTTGTTGATAGAGTGATCGTGCTTCTTCATACTCTCTCAGTCCTGTGGCAACGTTTCCAAGGTCGTAGAACGATAGTGCGACAGTTTCTACCTTACCCTGCGAACTTGCAATATCAAAAGCCATTTCGTAGGCAGAGAGGGCATCATTAAATTGTCGCATTTGCTCATATGCGTAACCTAGCTCTCGGTATAGACTTTGGTTCAAGACTGACTTAGTATTAAGGTTCATCAGCTTGATACCTTCTAGCAAATAATCTCTTGCTTTCTCCAACTGCTGCTGAGTGAGGTAAGCAGATCCTAGCTTGTAGTAAAGCTCGCTACACAGCACCACATCTTTAGACAGCACCTGTTTCCCAGATGGATTAATCTCCATCAACAATCGCTTAAGCTGCTCAATCTGCGCCTTATTATCATCAGACGCCACCTGAGACACAAGCCGCTCAAACGTATCCACCTTAAGTCTTTCCACCATCTGCGCCGAAGTCTTAAACCGAAACAGCCCCGAACGCCACGCCCAAAAATCCGGCGCATACTTACTCACCCTCGTAATCGCATAGTCCGGCAGCACAAACAGCAGCGGATGCGGCACGCTCTCACGATACGCATCACGAATAAAGTTCAAATCTTGCAGCACAGGCGGATAGGCCCCCACACCATCTGTGCCAATCGCCACCTCCAATCCCTGCACTAGCACCACAAGCTTCTGATCGGCTTTCACGTTCTCAAGCCGCTGCACAATCGCATCCTTCAGCCGCCGCAAGTCTCGCTCTTGCGAAAAGTTCATCACCTCCAAACGACTATCCGTACCAGCTAGCGCCTCTCGCAGCGCAGCAATCAACAGCGCTTTATTCTGTTCCTGATTAACTTCAACAAATCCAATCGTTAGTCCATCAGCAAAGTCAACAAACGTCAGCAGCTCCGCAAACTCTTCTTTATTCTGTTCTAAAAACAAACGAGTACCGAGCTGAGCTGTTTGCCACACACCCTCAAGCTCAGGCTCAATACCAGAAGGCCCAATACCAGACGCCTCAGACTCAGCCATTTTGTTTCAGCAGCTCCTGCAAAGCCGTCTTAAACAGCTCACTCTGCAACACCGCCGGATTAGGATAGTTCCACCGATCCAGTCCGTTATATTCCAGCACCGACGTATTAAACAGCATGAGCTGTCCCGTTTCGTCCTTGGTAATATTCTTGGTCATACACACCCTCGCCAGCAGCGGATAGTGCTCATCTGGCACAAATCGCTCAAAGCCAAACTGCTGCTGCTTCACCGCATACAGCACATCGTCAGCCTGAATTTTGCGGTGCTTGCGCGTACTCGCCGTTTGGCACGCGCTCCTCACCATCTGCATAAGCTGCCGCACATGCCCACCGCTAGCTTTCACCAAGTCCAACACCTGCCGTGACGACTCAAACAGCTCAGCCGTATCCACTCGCTTTGCAATAATTTGCGCCAAACACGCTGGCCCCTGCACGTTGTAGCCCAGGTCGCACCTATCACGCTTCAGCTCATACACACCCACCATCGAAACCACATGCGGCTCCCCAAACGAATTGGTGATGTTTTTAGAAGAGCACAGCACCGAAATCGGCACCGTATACACCATCGTGCAGGCCAGCTCTTGCAATTGCGCCGCATAGTCAAAAAACAGATGCTCGCCCACATCCGGCGGCACCCGATCCAAATTGTCAAAAATAATCAAAAAGCCCTTCGGATACAAATGCCTAACCTTTTGGTAAGCATCACGCAGCAGCAGATTAGTATCCGTTTTCAGCCGAGAAATATCCTGCTGTAGTGTCTGCCGAATCACCGTTCTACGCTTATCGGCCCCTCGAATCTGTGCTAGTAGCTTCACCATCAGCTTGGCCAAAAAGGGAGCCTCCCCCTTCAAGCTCGCCTCAGCCTGCACATTAATCGAACTCTCAACCGTTTGCTCCGACTCCTTCGTCACCTGCTTAAACCAGTCTTCAAAGCTTTTAAGCAGCCCCGCATCAAACCCCAACCCCATCTCACGCAGAGCAAACTCAACCTGCTTGATCACAATCAGATAGAAGTCAGTGTACTCAGCATTGTTAATATCGGTTTCTTCATTCGCTTCCAGGTAAATGACCTTATAGTCCGTTTCCCACTGCCGACGAATGCGCTGAAGCTCCGTACTCTTTCCACAGCCCCGATGCCCCGTAAACAAAATGGTGCGAAAGTCTCCCGCTTCCTGAAAATCTAAAACGGTGTTGACCCCTTCAATCGCCTCTGTTTTACGAACGGACGACAAATCAACGTAGTAGCGCTCTAGCCCCGCACCCAAAAGCGGATCGACATCGCACAGTCGAAAGGCGTCTCTTAAGGTTTTGGCGCGAAAGTCTTCCATGGTTTCCAGCAAAGGGATTTTAGGCTGAATAATGACCTATCTTTATGACTACTTATACATTATTTTTAGCCAGGGCTACGCTTCACAAGCCTGACTGCTGCGCTGCTAACCATCTCCGTACCGGCTAAAAAAGTGAGCCTGCCCTTTCCCTACGTAGATAATGCCATCCGCTATACTTTTGATTCACGTTTAGGACGTTGGTAGGAACGGTAAAAGCATGGGTGGAACTTGGCTAAAACGACTGCCGCAGCCTGTAGCGCAGCTTGGTAAAACTCGACTGATTGCCAGCGCGATCGCTCTCCTCTTTTTCCTCATCCTCGCCACCCTCACCAAAGCCCAAATCAGCTTTCCTATAGAGACCGACATCATCGTGTGGCTGCAGGCCAACATCGCAGGCATTTGGGGATGGCTACTGTCACTGACGTACTACGCAGGTGACACCGAATCAGCAGGCGTCGTCACCGCCATTGTGCTGATCTATCTACTCATTAAAAGGTGGTGGCAAGAAGGTCTGTGGTTTGCAGTGGCAACGGCGGGCGCACTGATTATTGTTGGTGAAATATTTAAGCCCCTGTTCGACAAAGAACGACCGCCCTTCTTAGACGATCCTTCCGTTCACGGTGCAGCTTTCCCCAGTGGACATGCCACCGGCAACACTATTCTTTACTTTTTCATCGCCTACCTGCTCACCACCCAATTTCCGAAACTCGGCAACTGGTTTAACCTCATCATCGTCGGCTGGCTCATCCTTATGGGATTGGGCAGTATGCGCGTCGGAGCCCACTGGCTCACCGATATCTTGGGCGGCTATTGTCTCGGCTTTTTGTGGCTGATGGTGTGCATGACCTTGCTACACGCCTCTGACCACATTCCCTGGGTCAAAAAACTACCCCATCAAAAAATCGCCCACTGAAACTTTCTGCTTTCAGATGTTCCTTTCCTATGCTGCAAATATTTTGCAGAAAGCATAGGGCCAAAGCATTGTTAGCCGCGATTGTTCGAGATTAGGTGAAGGCGCTTATTTTTTCCGGCTTGGCTGCTGCCGCGCTGAAGATGTTTTGTATCGCAGCAGTTTTACTCAAGTGCTGCTGTCTCTTGATGCACATTATTGAAAGCAGTAGCAGATGAGATTGGATGCACAACACAGCAATCGCCTGTGAAAACTTTTCTATTTTAGGCAGGTGGCGATGACGCGTAATCTATATGCACTTTTGGTCGGCATTGATGAGTACGATGAGCAATCGCACGTTTCCTCACTTCAGGGCTGTCTTAATGACGTTCAAAAGATGCAGGCGTATTTGCAAGGACGCATTAACCGAGAAACGTTTGACCTGCATTTGCACGTACTCACGAATGAACAGGCAACGCGACAGGGCGTTATTGATGGCTTTCGGCAGCATTTAGCACAGGCCGGAAAAGAAGATGTCGCCCTGTTTTACTACGCGGGCTATGGTTCTGAGGCGGCGGCGCCAGAAGCTTTTTGGCTAGCAAATGATGACCGTATGATGAAAACCCTGGTGTGCTACGACAGCCGTGTCGGGGATGAGTGCTGGGACTTAGCAGACAAAGAGTTAGCGCGATTGGTCACAGAGATTGAGCAAAATGGGCCGCACACCGTTGTTGTTCTAGACTGCGGCTATTCAGGCATTCCAGCAGAAACGACTCAAACAGAGCCCAAGATGCTGCCTTTAGTGGCAACGCGTCATATCAATCCCGACTTACGCTCAAGGGCCGTCAAAAGCTTTATTGTCTCTCCCTCTGAAGCCGAATTATTCTCACTGTCCTCAAAACATCAGCAAGATGAAGCCGCGATGAAGCTACCGGTTGGTTGCCATATCGTGCTGTCAGCCTGCTCAGCTATTGAACAAGCACAAGAATATTACGGCGGCGGCGAACCGCAAGGGGCTTTTTCATATTTTTTACAAACGGCCTTGGCTCAAACCAAAGGTGCTTCGAGCTACCAAAATTTGATTAAGCGCACCAACGTGCTGGTAAGAAGCCATATGCCTGCCCAGTCTCCACAAATGTCAGCGCCTAACAAGAAAGATTTACGGAGGCCGTTTTTAGACGGAGCGATCGCGCCTTCTCCCACCTACTTCACCGCTAGCCACCACCCTGTCGATGGCTGGATTATAGATGGCGGTGCCATCCACGGGTTAGTGCCCTCTAAAGACACTGAAACGACTACGCTGGCGCTGTTCCCTTACTACAGTCCGCGATCGCAAATGCAGCAAATTGAAGAGGCGATCGCCCAGGCCGAAGTCACCCAGGTATGGCCTCAATTCAGCAAAATTAAAAGTAGCGGCCTAGCCGAAGCCAATCCGACCGATCTGTTCAAGGCCATTGTTGTCAAGCTACCGCTACCCGCCGTTTCCGTTTTTATAGAAGGCGAAAGCGCTGGGACGGAAACGCTGCAGCGAGCATTGGCAATCGCAGGCCCTAATTCCCAACGTTCCCCTTACGTGAAGGCTACAGATCAAATCAACGGCGCTCGCCTGCGAGTGCACGCGGCCAATGGAACCTACGCTATTACGACACCAGCAGGCGTGGGCGAAGCCGCTCAAGCTGAGAGTCGCCTATTGACCAGCACTATCTCGGGCAACGCCGCCGCCGCCGAGGTGGTAAAAGCCTTGGAACATATTGCGAAGTGGCAGGCGATCGCCCAGTTCACCAGTCCCGCGACCAGCCAAATCCAAGGCACTGTAGAACTCAAAATCTATACTGGCAACGAGGCCAACGAAGAAGCTGCCACCGAAATCACTACGTCCCAGATTCGGCTCACCTACAAAGGTAACCCTCAATATAGTCAGCGCGACCCAGCCCAAATTCCACCCCGTTTCCGCATCAAGCTCCACAACCAAAGCAACCAACCCCTATACTGCGCCCTGCTCTACCTCACAGAGCGCTTCAAATCAGCCGCCATCAAACCCGATAGCATCAACAGCATTATCCGGCTCATGCCCGACCAAGAAGTCTGGGTTGCGGGCGGCGCACCCCTCAATGGCAGAGTTCCTGATGCTATCTGGCAGCAGGGCATCACCGAATGCCAAGACATCTTTAAGCTCATCGCCTGCACCGAAGCCTTCGATCCCACGCTACTGAATCTGGGTGAGCTAGGCAAAGCAGCGTATGACGACATCGGCGTCCCGCGCTCAGCTACTGGCGACATCAGTCTAATCCGGCTCATGCAACGGGTGCATCAGCGTCATGCCAGCAGTACAGGCACAATCCCTACCTATGACGACTGGACTACCAATCAAGTCGCCCTCACCTTCATCCGGCCACAGCTTTTCATACCGCTTAGCAGCCACAAGATCATTAATATTGGCGCAGCAAACAAAGCCACCGCCAGTGTTGCCGTTCATCCCCACCCACTGCTCCAGGCCCACGTCCGCCTCTCAACGCCCACACAAGCTATGCAGGACGTCGGCAATCATATACGTCCACCGCTATTACCAGCCAAAACAAGACCCTTTCAATTCACCCAAAGCCGAGCCAGCGCACCGGGGCTCAGCACTCTCGAACTCAGTCATATTACAAATCCAGAGTCCGTTACACCCGAGCAGCCGCTTCGCCTCGAAACAGATATGCCCTTAGGCGAAGATCGCTGCATCTTTCCGACTGCCCATGATGGCGAATTTTACATTCCGCTAGGCTACAGCAAAACGCAAAACGGCAAAACCCATATCGTTATTGAAAGGCTCACGCCCCCTATCAAAGCGGGCCAGCAAAGTGAACAAGGCTCCATTCATATTTTCTTTCAGCAGGTTATGGCCAGTCGGCGCAGCCCTGCGATCGCTCAAGACGCAGGCCAAATCACCCGTGCTGATGTCGAATATCCACAGCTACGCGCCGCCCGAATTAGTGCAGACGGTTCAAAAGCTGTCTACATCAACAATGAGGAGAATATCAGGGCCAACATTGCCAAAGCAAAGACCATTACGCTCTATGTCCACGGTCTTTTCACCGATACCGCAGCGATTCTTTCGGAGGTCGCCATTGCCAGCATAAGCCATTCAGCAGCCCCCCCCTACGATCTGATTCTGGCCTTTGACTATGACACTATCAATACCCCGCTCGATCAAAATGCCCGGCTGCTCAAGCGCCATTTAGAATCGTTGGGTCTAGGCAAGGGTCATCCCAAAAAGCTGCATATTATCGCCCACTCAACCGGTGGACTACTGGCCCGCTGGTTTGTTGAGAAAGAAGGGGGCCAGCAGATAGCCAGCCATTTGACCATGCTAGGCACGCCGAATGCTGGGGCAAGCTGGAATCAGATTAAAGCGGGAACAACTGCCGCGATCGCCTTTGCAATTAACGGCCTTAGCCACAATGCCAGCAGTGACCTCAATGCGCTTGGAGGCTTTCTCAAGCAACTCGAAACCCAAAGCACCGTTCAAGATCAAATACAGCCAGGATCTGATTTTTTGAACGCACTGGCCAATCCTCTAGCTAACTCTGAGTCCTCAAGCAGCACGCTGTCAGAGCATTCAGCAATTCCCTATACGCTCGTAATGGGAAACACCTTGCTTATGCCAGCCGATGACAAAGCGGCTCTTAGGCAGCGGCTGATGGGTCAGCTCGGTGCGATCGCCAACATGCCATTCTTCAGTCAACCCAACGATATGGCTGTTTCAGCCAGTAGCGCGATCGCCCTATCCCAAACACAAGCCCCTCTTCCCAAGCTGCAACTCGTAGCCTGCGATCACCTGGGCTACTTTAGCCATCCTGCCAGCGTTAGTGCGCTAATAGCAGCAGCAGCCCGCGCTTTGACAGAGCAACCGGCAAACGTCAAAGATAGTAGGTATCAGCTCGAGCCAATCCTACGCTCGAAGCCGCCACAGCAGCATCACCGATACAGCCACCACCCATAAAGCCATCCACCATAAAGCCTCAGCCTCCACGAACGCAGAGTCAACCTTCGCAGCCGCTACCCGCCCAAAGCCCATCTGCCCAACGTCCACATATCGCCCAATTACCCATGAAATCTCCAGAACAACCGTCACAACCGCCAAAAGTTCCTGCTAATAAGCTACCTATCCCACCAGCCAGCCAGCCAGTAGTCAATCAGCCACCAGAGCCTGCGCCTGTATACGCCCCTGAAAGAGAGCTGTCACCAGAAGCAAGCACCTCACCGCTGATGTGGGGATGGTTGCTATTTACAGGAGTGCTTGCCGTGATTGTAGGAATCGCCTGGATTCAATACCTCAGCGAATCCAATGCCGACACCGCGACACCCAGCGTAGTCGAACCCGCAGAACCCGCACTTCCTGCCATTCCAAAAACGCCACCTGTAGCTCCAGAGACTGAGCCAGAAGGCTAAGCCAATTTGGACAAGTAAAAAACGCATACAAAAACGCATACGTATATACAACAACGGCTTCCCAAAGAGAACACTTAGGGAAGCCGTTGTTTAGCATGATGATGCTTAATATCTGAATAATGCCAGCCCAATAGGGCAACCAATCATACGATTATTCAGCAGAAGTTTCTTCAGAACTCGCATTATCTACAGGTTCAGCTTGTACTTCGGCCTCTTTCTTCTTTGCTCGAGCTGCCTTCTCTTCCTCGCGCTTAGCCTTTTTCTTTTTCTCAGCTTCAATCATGTCTTTCATAACCACCTGAGCCTGAGCCATTTTCTCCAAATTGCCGCGATAGATTTCAATATCCTTTTTCAGCAGCCCACTGTTGAGCCCTAGCGTCTCTGCTAGCTCATCTAACAGCGTTTCACGCTTATCCTTATCCATCAGCGCCTCGGCATCAATCGCTTCAATTACGTTGTACAAACCCGTTGCAAACAAGCGGCTGTACTTAAACTTAGGATTGGTAATGATCTTGTTAAGGTTCCCTTTCAGCGCGTCACCACCGCTGGTCTTGGCATCATCCAACAGCGCCTTAAACGCATCAACAGAAGGCACACCCTTGGCAGCTTCCAACACTTCAATCGCATCGCGACGGTACTGAGCCGGGTCGCCTTCTACGGCTCTAACGATGGCCTCATAAATAGGTTCCCTGTCGGCTTCTGGCTCGTAACCAGCCATAAAGCGGTCAAATACGCTAACTACGCCTAGCGCATAAATAGAATCGTAAACGAAGTCTGCATTTACCAAGAGCAGGTGCATTTCCACCATTAGCTCTTCAACCACACGGCGATAGATCGCGCTGATAGGGCGAGTGTGCGCGCCATAGAAGGCTCGCTTTGTCTCTGAAACCGTGCGGACGTTATTCACAAGTAAAAGCTCTTTAATTAAATACTCTTTGTAAACATATTGTTACGCTTCGCGTGTCCCTTTGCCAAGCTGTTTATTACCGAACATAAACCTCACCTCATCTTCCCCTTACTTTATATGGCTCGTTCTCCGCTAGATACGCTGGTCACTTACCTAACGGGTGAGTTTGAAAATCAGGCTCAGGCTGCCGAATCACCGACGTGGTTTGTCCATCTCAAGCTATGGCAAAAACCGGTGCCCAGCCTATCTTCTGCCAGTACACACACATTGTTTTTAGAGCAGGCCAGCGTCGCTAGCACTAAGCCCCCTTACCGCCAGCGAGTTCTACAGCTCAGCGAAAAAGCGGGGCAGCTACGCGGTGAGTACTTTGCTTTAGCGCAGCCCTCAAAGTTCATTGGCGCATCGGCAGACGATACGCGCTTAGAGCACCTGACTGCTGGCGATTTGGTCGGCCTACCCAATAGTGAAGCGCATATTCAATATCAAGCAACCGCACAGGGCTATCGGTTCCAATCGGCCTTACCAGAGGGGAAACTGTGCTCGTTTGAATATGGCGGTCGGCGGCGCTATGTCTACTTAGGGTTTGACGTTGAGCAAAAGGCGGATGGTGCAATAGAGCTGCTGACCTATGACAAAGGCATAGCCCCCGACACAGGCCGAGGGCTATGGGGCGCACTAATAGGGCCTTTTCGGATGATTAAGCATTAGGCGATCGCAACGCTATAAGGCTTTTCTAGCGCTTCTTCCTCCGTGTCATAAATTTCAAACACGGAGTCCATCATGGTCACTTCAAAAACGAGCTTTGCTTCAGGGTGCACGTTACAAATGCGGAAGCTACCTTCAATTTTGTCAGCGTCACGCATTCCAGCCACCAAAGAAGTCAGACCCGAGCTGTCAATAAAGTTAACTTCACTGAGATTCACCAGAATGTGAGGCGTTTCAGCAGAGATCGTCTCTTGTAGCTTGAGGCGAAACTGCCAAGCCGTGGTAATATCTAGCCGCCCGGTTGGGGCCAAAATGACCACCTGCTTACCGTCAGGGGTTGTAAAATCTCGCTGCTCCATACCGCTGCTGCCACTCTCTAAATATAGATCTTCAGGGCGCTTCATAGCGCTTCGTTTGATCTCTAGAATGCCCATGGGGTATGAATCATCACGCCCGCTTGTCTGCGTAATCAAACGGAACTGATGAATCTGTTCATCTAGTTTATTTTTAGAGAGTCAGCGGTGAGGAGCGTTAGAAATTTCCAGCTATGCCTTCATTTCAGCCCAGTCTTGAGGCTGAAGGAAAACGTCGTATAGCTTGGCTTCGGGCGTACCGGACTCGGGATGATAGTTGTATTCCCAGCGCACCATCGGCGGCAGCGACATCAAAATAGACTCTGTACGACCGTTAGTTTGGAGGCCAAATAGCGTACCTCGGTCGAATACCAGGTTAAATTCTACGTAGCGGCCCCGGCGATAGAGCTGAAAATCACGCTCTTTTTCGCCGTATTCTTTGCGGTCGTTAGCCTCAACAATCGGCACGTAGGCAGGCAAAAAGGCATCGCCACAGTCTACGGCGAAATTGAAGATATCTTCCCAGGTGCGATCGGGTGCGCTGCCTGCTTTTTTGCTATAGAGGGCTGCGGGGCCGTCTTGATTGTGGCCGCGATAGAGGTCACCGCGCTGGCCGTTTTGGTAGTCGAAAAAGATGCCGCCGACGCCTCTAGGCTCAGCCCGGTGCTTGAGGAAAAAGTACTCGTCGCACCAGCGCTTAAAGTTGGGGTAGTAGTCTTTGTTGTGCTTGTCGCAGGCGTCTTTGAGCGTTTTGTGGAAGTGAATGACGTCGGCTTCGGTGGTGTAGTAAGGCGTTAAGTCGATGCCGCCGCCAAACCACCAAACCGGGCCTGCCTCAAAGTAGCGATAGTTGAGGTGCACCGTGGGCACGTAAGGGTTGCGGGGGTGGAGCACCATAGAGGTGCCGGTGGCGTAAAACTGGTGGCCTTCTGCTTCGGGGCGCTTTTGCAGAATGGAGGGGGGAAGCTTGTCGCCCCACACCTCAGAGAAGCCAACGCCGCCTTGTTCGAAGACTTTGCCTTCCTTCATGACGCGCGATCGCCCGCCGCCGCCTTCGGGCCGCTGCCAAGCGTCTTCTTGAAACTTACCCACACCGTCGACGGCTTCTAGCTTTTTACAAATTCGATCCTGTAGCCCTTTAAAGGCGCTGCTAACTCGCTCGCGTGAACCTTCGGGGGGAAGCGTTAGGGTTGGCGCATCTGTAGCGGCCTCCTCGTTAGCTTTTTCGTTGGCTTTTGGGCGAACAGCCTTTGCAGGAGAGAGCGTCATAGTATCTAAAACTGTCTGGACTAAAGGGGGCTAAGTCAAAGTAATCGGCTGGCTTTCGCTGCCTTCTATTTAGTCAAACACGATTTAAGGCTTTATTACCTTTTTGAAACAGAGCGTGACATTCTGTGACAACTTCCGGGTGGCTGTAGCGTTTGCAAATGGGTGCTACATAGCGGTAAATCGTGCGTGTGACCATATGTCTATAGGAGGGCTGATGCTGGGCGCGATCGCCTAAACTGGTAAATGAATGCTGGGTGAAATTGCTTACAGATATTGGCTTCAAAGAAAAGAAATTGAATGAAAGGTGAGGCGATCGCCATGACGTGGCTTCAGCAAAAACAGACAGGCTTCACGGCCTGGATTACTTGCATGAAAAAGCAGTTAGACAAGCGGCTGGCTGTTTTTATAAAGGGCAGAACATCACGGCGGAAAAAGCAGCAGACTTGCGTAGAGAAAAATGTGCGATCGCACGGCCTTTGGAGCAACGGCAAAAACGCCAAAACCTGTGAAAGCAACTACTGGGCGCAGAGCAGCGCCTCTGCCGAAACCTTGTGGCAAATCATTACGAACCTCGCTGATCTAGCGACGTGGCATCCGCTGATCGCGTCTACAAACGCCCCGCGCGGCCAAAAAGCCAAGCCCGGACTGATTTATCGCGTCGCTAGCCGTCACTTCCCCACGTCCACCAAAGTTTTTGTCGAGCGCGTACTCCCTGGTGAACTCATCAGCATTCGCCTCTTTCCCTTTCCTGGCCTGCAAGAACGCGTTACCTACCGCATTGTTTCTACAATTTGTGGCACCTCCGTGCTGTATTCCATTACCCTCAGCGGCTGGCTATCCCCGCTGGCTTGGCCCATGGTTAAGCCACATGCAACCAAAGTAGCCGCCGCCCTGGTTGAAGCCGCTGAGCAAGCCCATGCTGGCGCGATTTCAAATGCTCGGCTGCGACAGAAAACGGATATTTTTGGCGGCTTAGTGTAAGCGCGCATCGCGCCGCGCTAGTATTTCCAATAGCCACCCTGTCACCAATTCAATGATTAAAACGCTCGATACAGCTTCCGTCTTAGAAGTTCTTAAGCCCGTTCAAGACCCGGAGCTGCAAAAGAGCCTGGTAGCGCTGAACATGATTCGTAACGTCACCGTAGACGGCGGCCACGTCAGCTTTACGCTGGTACTCACCACGCCCGCCTGCCCGCTGCGCGAATTCATTGTAGAAGATTGTGAAAAAGCAGTACGCACCCTACCAGGCGTCGAAAAAGTAGACATTGAAGTCACTGCTGAAACGCCACAGCAAAAGCCACTGCCCGACCGCACCGGCATTGATGGCGTCAAAAATATCCTCGCTGTCACCAGCGGCAAAGGCGGCGTCGGCAAAAGCACCGTCGCCATCAACATCGCCGTCGCTCTTGCTCAAACCGGCGCCACCGTCGGCCTAATTGACGCTGATATCTATGGCCCCAACGCGCCTACGATGATGGGCCTCAGCGAAGCCAACGTCACCGTCCGTGACGACAACGGCGAGCAGGTACTAGAACCCGCTTTTAACCACGGCGTAAAGATGGTTTCGATGGGCTTTTTAATCGATAAGGATCAGCCAGTCGTGTGGCGCGGCCCAATGCTCAACGGCGTGATTCGTCAGTTTTTATACCAGGTACAGTGGGGCGAGCTGGACTACATGGTGGTCGATATGCCACCAGGGACGGGAGACGCGCAGCTTACCTTGGCACAGGCGGTACCCATGGCCGGGGCCATTATCGTCACGACGCCTCAAAACGTAGCGCTCTCTGACGCCAGACGTGGGCTCAAAATGTTCGAGCAGTTGAACGTACCGATTTTGGGCTTAGTCGAAAATATGAGCTATTTTGTACCACCTGATATGCCCGATAAAAAATATGCCATTTTTGGTACGGATGGTGGGGAAAAAGCGGCGGAAGAGTTAGGCGTGACGCTGCTAGGGAAAGTGCCCTTAGAAATGCCCGTTCGCGAGGGTGGCGACTCTGGCGTGCCGATTGTGCTTTCTGCGCCTGAATCAGCTTCAGCGATCGCACTCATGAATATCGCCAAACAAGCCGCAGCCAAAATTTCGGTAGCGGCACTCACTTAGGGCTTCGATCTCATCGCCCTCTTCAAATAGCACTTGACAAGATAGCGGCTAATAGAGGGCTCTCTACTAATATTAATCGACTTAAAATTACTGATTGACGACAGCTATGTCTTCTTATTCTTCTTATTCGTCACCGCTTCAAAGACGTTGGAAAAGCCTGTTTCACGGCTGGCAGGGTGTCGACTGGCTGCTGTTTATGCTGCCGGTAGGCGTCACCATTTTCGCGAGCATTCTGATTAGCAGCACCCAGAAGTACACAGGCGAAACTGGGTATGCCGTCAATCACGCAGTTCTCGGTGCCATTGGTGCGGGGCTAGCGCTATGGATTGCGCGGAGTCGGTATGAAGTGCTGCTGCAGTGGCGATGGATTATTTATGCCGGAACGATTGCGTCTCTCATCGCAGTCATGGCAATCGGGACAGAGGGACTCGGTGCGCAGCGTTGGATTAGTATTTTTGGCTTTAACGTACAGCCTTCGGAGTTTGCCAAACTGGGTGCAATTATTACACTGGCGGCGACGCTAAAAGATCGGGATGCTTCAACGCTGTACGGCATGATCAGAGCGCTGGCGATTACAGCAGTGCCCTGGGCGTTGGTCTTTTTGCAGCCTGACTTAGGAACGTCGCTGGTGTTTGGTGCGATCACGATCGGAATGCTGTATTGGAGCGGGACAAATCCAGGCTGGCTGGTCTTGATGATTTCGCCGCTGGTCGCCGCTATTTTGTTTCACGTCTCGCAGCCTGTGTGGATTGCTTGGGCGGTGCTCATGGGCATTGTGGCGTTTCGGTCGCTGTCCTGGTGGTCACTTTATAGTGGGGCGATCGCCATCGTTCTCAATCTTCTCTCTGGCAAGCTCGGCCAAGTCATGTGGGGCTTCCTTAAGGACTACCAAAAAGATCGCCTTATCCTCTTTTTAGATCCTGACAAAGATCCCTTAGGCGGTGGCTATCACTTAATTCAATCGCGCATTGCGATCGGAGCCGGAGAGCTGTGGGGCCGGGGCCTATTTCACGGCACCCAAACGCAGCTCAGCTTCATTCCTGAGCAGCACACAGATTTTATTTTTTCAGCCGTCGGTGAGGAACTAGGTTTTGTAGGCGGAATAGCTCTTCTTTTAGCCTTTTGGCTCATCTGCCTGCGCCTAGTTATGATTGCCCAAAATGCCAAAGATAACTTCGGCTCTTTGCTCGCAGTCGGCGTTCTCTCCATGATTGTCTTTCAGGCAATCCTCAACATCTGCATGACCATTGGCCTTGCGCCCATCACCGGCATCCCACTGCCTTGGATGAGCTACGGGCGCTCCGCACTGCTGACAAACTTCATTGCTATAGGACTAGTGGAATCAGTTGCGAACTATCGATTTAGGCTAAAGTTTTAGAGTTAGCTTCTGCAATAACACAGCCCTAACCAGCTACTATTTTGCCTTGTGGTTAGGGTTTGGTAGGACGATAAAAGTAGATTAGTAACTATCGTCACCTGTGACGGTTTTGATGGCGAGAATGTGGTTGGCCTCGTGGAGGCGCTCGGCGATCGCATCTCTCCAATTCAAACTAATTTTGGGATTCGCTAGCACTTGCTGCGCTTGCTCTCGGCATTCGGCCCCTTTAGCCACATCCATCGAACCGATGCCAGCTAGGTCTTCGTAAAGCTTTTGCAGCGGGATCTTTTGCTGAGAGGTTTGTTTAGTGGTATTTGACAATACATCAGCGCTGTTTACAGGCATGGTCTAATTCTCCTGTCGATAGTTTCATCTAGCGTAATGCGCCTAATTTATTTCAGGGCATAGCTGATTATCGGCAATGTGCTCCAATTCGCGAAGGATAGTCATCAGATGGCTCAAAAGATTTACAGAGCAACACAGTTTGTTTGTATTTCTTAAAAGAAAAAATAGAAATTAAGGCGAAGATGCAACCGCAGGCGGTGCTTTAATAAAAAACTTTAAGTACAAAACGCACCTGATTTAAGTGAGAACGCTATGCTGCTATCGCCTCAAGAAAAAGACAAGCTGCTAATTTTTACAGCAGCACTCGTGGCCGAAAGGCGCAAGGACAGAGGCCTTAAGCTTAACTATCCTGAGGCTGTGGCTTATATTTCAGCAGCCATTATGGAAGGGGCTCGCGATGGCAAAACGGTGAGCGAGCTGATGAGTGAGGGCACCACATTGCTAAAGCGTGATGATGTCATGGAAGGCATTCCAGAAATGATTCATGAGGTGCAGGTGGAAGCCACCTTCCCAGATGGCACTAAGCTAGTGACGGTTCACGATCCCATTATGGATTGAGGGAGATTTTTTGCAGTGTATAAAGATAGTCCAGTCAAAACGATTCCCCTAGTGCCTGGGCAAATTATTCCAGGTGGCTCAAAGCTGATTGAGCTGAATGCGACCAGAGACGCGATATCGATGGTGGTGAGTAATGTGGGCGATCGTCCCATTCAAGTCGGCTCGCACTTTCATTTTTACGAAGTGAACGAAGGCTTGCAGTTTGATCGCGATCGCGCCAAAAAAATGCGGCTCAACATCACCGCTGGCACTGCCGTCCGCTTTGAGCCCGGTGACGAAAAAGAAGTCGAGCTAGTCCCCTACGGCGGCACTCAGGAAATCTACGGCTTCAACGGTAAATACAATGGCGCTGAGCTAGCAGGATAAACGTAATGCCTAAGTCGGCAGCTCGGTTAGGAATTGGTGGGCCAGTCGGTAGCGGGAAAACGGCGCTGATAGAGGGCATTGTGCCGCTGCTGATGGTGCAGGGCGTGGAAGTTGCGGTTGTTACCAACGATTTACTGACGACCGAAGATGCTGACCGGCTGAAGCGAAAGGGGTTTTTACCACCTGAGCGCGTGGTGGGTGTTGAGACAGGGAGCTGCCCGCATACGGCAATCCGTGAAGATCCCACCATGAACCAACTCGCAGTGCAAGACTTAGAGCTGTTGTTTCCACAGCTAGATTTGATCTTGATTGAAAGTGGCGGGGATAATCTGGCCTCTACGTTTAGCTATGAGCTAGTGGACGCTTACATATTCGTGATTGACGTGGGCGCGGGGGACGATATTCCTCGCAAGAATGGGCCGGGGTTTGTGCAGTCTGATTTGGCCGTGGTGAATAAAATTGACATTGCGCCTTATGTGGGCGCAAATTTGGATTTAATGCGATCGCAATCCGTTCAATATCGCCAGGGAAAGCCGGTCATATACACCAACTGCAAAACCTCAGAAGGTCTAAACGAAGTGGTTTCGTTTATTCAAGAAACCGTGTTGTTCAATCAGCCTGCTGCAAAGAATGCGATCACCTAATCCTACTTTGTCTTCTCAAGAACAGCTTGCGCTAAAGCTTGCGCTTGCCTCTCATGGAAAAACTGTTTTAAGCCATCGATACATGGCTTATCCGCTAAGCATCTCGCCTGTTTTTAGGTTAGAAAAAGACAGCACAACAGCTTCTATAAAACGAGCGTATCTCTATCGAATGAACACATCGCCAGGACTGCTAGCAAACGATGCCTTAAAAATCTCTTTGCAGTTGGATTCTGGCAGTCAGCTTTATCTAGCCGATCAGTCAGCGACCAAAGTGCACATGATGCCTGAAAAAAGGGCTCAAGCAACTGTTAACTATCAAATTTATTTGAGCGATCGCACCACCCTAGAGTTTTTACCCGAACCCCTCATCCTTTTTGCAGACTCAGCGCTCAAACAACAAACAAACATCACCATACATCCAACAGCCGGACTTAGCTTAGGAGAGATTGTTCTACCGGGCCGATTAGCGAGAGGCGAAAGCTATCAGTTTCGACAGTTTTTCAGCCGTTTACGAATCAGTGACGTGCAAGGGCGGCTATGGTTTGCAGAGTCAATGAAGCTGTTGGGTCAGAAAAATCAGTTTGTGAAAGAACCGCTATTTGCGAGCAGGTCTGTGCTGGGCGCGCTGATTTTGATTTTGCCTGAGGCGATCGCAACCCCTCACAACCTTAAAATTCTCAGCACTCAAGTCGATGCGCTTGCAAGCAATTCTCTTGATCTAGCCAGCTCTATTCTTCCAGAAGGAAGGGGTTTGTTTGTTCGCGCTATGGGCCAAACCACTCGAGAAATGCAGTCTGGATTCAAAGCAGCGGTAAACTATGTACGAACCCTACGAGGAGAGGCATTGCTGCCTTATTCACTGTAACGATGGCATCTGCAGAACGGGCTGAAATTTATATTGGAAACGTGAGTGAAAGCGCTGACTTGGCGCGGCGAGTGCTCCACGCACGAGAGACAGGTGAGTGTTTGGAGGTAGAAATTACCAGAGGCGATCGCACCAAAGGCCGCATCCTCACGCAAACCGCATCTGGGCAGGCAGTTGGCATTGTAAAAGAGCGAGACTTTTTGCTGAGAGAAGGTGATCTGCTGCTCTCTGAAAGCGGATATATGGTGCTTGTGAGTATTCAGCAGCAGCGCGTGATGACTTTACGATTTGATAGCGAGGTAGAGAATCGGGCGATCGCGCTAGTTCACTTAGGCCACGCTTTAGGCAATCAACACTGGCCAATTACCACCAAAAAAGATGTCCTATACGTGGAATTAGTAGCGGACACCAGCATAATGGAATCGACGCTGCGAAAAATCGCCAAAAGACTTCATATAGAAGGATTGCAGATCAGCTTTGAAACAAACTTGTCCGACAAAGCAATCGATTTTTCGGCAGACCACGACCATGCTCACTAAATTGTTTTGGATTTACGTAGCATGAAAAACACGCTTGATCAACAGTTTACTCTCATGCAGCTAGCAGACTCCTTTTTTCCGTCTGGCTCCTATACGCTCTCTCATGGATTAGAGAGCTTAGTTCAAACTGAACGTGTGACAAGCGCAGAGGATGTAGAGACTTTTATACGGCTGCTGTTGTGCAATAAGGTAGGTGGAACCGATTTAGTGGCGATCGCCCACGCCCATACCGCCAGCAACAACAACAACATAACAGAGTTAATCACTATCGACGCACGGCTATTCGCTCAAACGCCCATTGAAAAAACGCGTGTTGCTCAGCGCCAGAGCGGCCGAGCCCTGCTGATGGTCGCCGGAAAAACCTGGCCTCATCACCAGCTAAAAACACTTAGCTTAGAAACCGCAAAAGGGAATCTCAACTGTTTACATCCGGTTGTATTTTCAGCGATCGCACAGGTCGCAGGACTAGGGCAACCGGCAACGTTAGCGGCTTTTGTACACGGCTTTGTAACGGGCCTATTAGGCGCAGCGATTCGGTTAGGAGCTATTGGGCACTTGCAGGCGCAGCAGGTGAGAAGGGCGGTTGCGGCTGATATGACAGCGGTTTGTCGGGGTGCGATCGCTACCCCCTTAGACGACATGTGGTCATGCACCCCGCTCATAGATCTCGCACAAATGCAGCAAACCAAGCTATCTAGACGCTTATTCGCCAGCTAGACATTGTATGACATCGCTATCAGTAGCGGCTTTCCCTATAATTAACGGGCCTAATTAAGAAAACGGCCCCTTACAAATATGGTTGCTGCACTAGAACTCCATTCACTTAGCAAGCGATTTGGCTCTCACCACGCCGTCAATCGGCTGAGTTTATCGGTGCTTCCAGGAACGCTGTATGCTTTTTTGGGCGCGAACGGTGCTGGTAAAACAACGACGCTACGAATGGTTTCAGGGCTGTTGCAGCCTGACGAAGGAGACGCACTAATTTTTGGTAGCAGCATTATCAGCTCTCCTCGCACAGCCAAACAACGGCTAGCCTATGTACCAGATGAGCCCTTGCTATATAACAAGCTGCGTCCGATGGAGTACCTGGAGTTTGTAGCTGGCTTATGGAATATTCCGGCGGCTAAGGCACAGCCTCGGGCGCAAGATTTACTCAAGCAGCTAGGGCTATGGGCAGTGAGAACAGATTTTACAGAAACGTTCTCTCGAGGCATGAAGCAAAAGCTGGCGTTAGCAGGTGCCTTTATTCATGAGCCACAGTTAATTATGCTTGACGAACCGCTAAACGGCCTCGATGCGGCAGCCGCTCGGCTAGTAAAAACAATGCTGTTGGAGTATGTGCAGCAGGGAAATGCTGTTATTTTGACCACTCACGTCTTGGATGTTGCAGAACGAATGGCTCAACAAATTGGCATTTTAAATCGCGGACAGCTCCTTGCTGCTGGAACATTGGACGAGCTAAGAACGCGCAGTGGAGAGTTAGAAGGAACATTAGAGAGCGTCTTTTTATCGCTGATTGATCGCTCAGAGCGGGCTAGGGAAGAGAGCGTATGACGTTAGGAGTATTAGGACGGCTGCTCAGAAACGAGCTGCGCTTGCGGTGGCGCAGAATAATAGGCGTTAAACAATTTTGGGGCTGGGCTATTTTTATCGGAATTGTGGTTGTTAGCATTCTGTTTTTTCTGTGGCTAGGATTTAGTGCGCTTCGAATAGCCACCGCTCAGGCGGCACTACCGGATGCGGCAGATTGGGTAGCAGCGGGGCTCTGTATTATAGGGTTCATATTTGCCCTGAATCAGTCTGTTAATGAGAGCGTTGTTGTTCTATTTGAGCGAGGCGATCTAGATCTGTTGCTGTCTTCTCCCGTTTCTAACCACGCTGTTTTTGCAGTTCGCCTGTTGAGCGTGGCACTCAGCGGTTTTTTAGGGTTTTGCCTGTTTGTTGTACCGGCTAGCCTACTAGCGGTTTTAACAGGATTTTCTGAGCTGTTGGGGGTTTATCCTACGCTGATAGGCATTTGCCTGATAGCAGCTAGCTTAGGAATGCTTGTGACGCTGTGGATAGTTCGTTGGGTGGGCGCGCGGCGGGCGCGATCGCTCGTACAAATCCTCAACTTAGGGCTAACGCTGGTCATGGTATTAGGATTTCAAATACCGAACTACCTGCTGTCAGCCGATGTTAACACCAGTCAACTTTGGTCACAGTTTCGAGCCTGGACGGCGCCAGGAAGTCTTTTCAGTATGCAAAGCTGGATATGGTTCCCGGCAAAATCAATGCTACTAGAGCCAGTAAGCGTAGGACTCATGCTGGGAGTAAGCGGGGCGATCGCAACAGCCACGGTGTACGCGCTTGAAAGAGCCTTTATTCAAGGAATGCAGCAGTCTGTTACGCAAAAACGACAGGCACGACCTGATAAAAACGTTGCCCTACAAGAGGGCCTAAATCGGGTCGTGCTTGCTAAAGAGTGGCGCACGATGCGTCGTCATCCCTACCTAATGTCGCAGGTGGCACTGCAAGTAGTGCTCATTCTTCCACTTACCTGGATTCTGTTGCAGGGCGAAGCCAATAATCTGCTTTTTGACGTTGGCAGAGTCGCCAATGTAGCGATGCCGTTTTTGGGTGGGCAGCTTTCGTATGCGCTGACATTCATGTGTTTGTCTGGAGAAGAAGCGAGCGATTTACTAAAGTCATCACCCGTATCTGGCTTTAGGCTACGCCGATTGAAACAAATTGCGGCGTTAGTCCCGGTTTGGATACTGCTGTTTCCTGCGATCGCAATCCTGATAGCGCAGGGCTACAACTGGTTCCCAGCATTTGTCGCCACGCTAGGCTCTTCAGTTGGAGCATCATTTTTACGGCTTTGGAATTCCCGTCCTGTTCCTTTAGGAGATTTATTTAGACGACAAAAGCTAAACCAATCGGACATATTGCTGACCTGTGTTGAGGCAATTTCACCGTGGGCCTGGGTGGGGCTAGGCACAGCACTCTATGCAAGCTCTGGGCCTTTTGTTTTGCTAGCAATCTGCGGCATAGCCGTTGTATTTTCGCTGGGCTACTGGCGAGGGCATGAAATAGGTTCACATCTACATTACTAATAATGAAAGACGATATAGCTTCAACAGAAACCAAGACTTTCGCAAAGCTTAGCGCGATTAAGGACACACTGATCGCGCTGAAAACGATTCCTGAGCGGGCTGATTGCAAACAGATGGCTGATCGGTATGCTGGGCAGCTAAAAGCCCTTGCAGCTCAGCACAGTGAGCGAAAGTCACAGCGCGATCACCAGCGAGTTCACTACCGTAAAACATTGACAGGAACCGCGCTAAATGTCGCCCTAGAAGCCATTAGGAGAGAAAGTCAGCAGGACGGCATGGAGCGTCGTCGTTTTAAACAGAAAAGGGATGAGGCGATCGCGCCAATAGTAAAAGCGATCGCACAAGCAGACCAGCAGATGCAAGAACTCAAACAAGACTACACATCGCTTTCTAAGGCATGGCAAACCCGAATACAAGCGGCTTACTTAGAACAGCAATCAAACCAAAGAACAAACAATCTCCCAATTGTGTATCAAGACAATTATTTGATAGTGGTTAACAAACCAGCAGGGCTGCTATCTGTACCCGGGCGTCGGCACAACTTACAAGATAGTGTTTTGAACCGGCTGCGTGCTCAAGCGCCGAAGGGCTCATTTTTACAGGCCGTACACCGTTTAGATCAAGCGACATCCGGGCTCATGATGCTAGCAACCTGTGCCAACGCTCATTCAGAAATGAGCCAGCAATTTGCAAAACGTCAAGTGCACAAACGCTACGAAGCCATTCTTTCTCAGCCTATTAAAAAGACAAAAGGCAGCATCGAATTATCCCTGCAGAATAATCCTGAGAGCCATCCAAAGCAAGAGGTAGATAGTCAAAGGGGAAAACCCAGCCGAACAGACTTTAGAATACTAACAACAGACAGCTTTTCACGGGAAAGACCTTGCTATTGTCCCAGAGTTGAATTTATTCCTTGCACGGGTCGAACCCATCAAATACGGTTGCATACCGCACACCCAAAAGGATTAAATTCACCTATTGTGGGCGATACGATTTACGGCACGGCTAGCTCACAAAAAAGGCTAATGCTACATGCAACAGTATTAAGGTTTGTGCACCCTGTTACAAAGAAGAGTTTACATCTCAGCAGCACTGCATCTTTTGAGACTTGAGCGTGTTGCTATCAAGCCACAAAGCAGCCCTTTTTAGAGATTGATTATGTCCACATCTGCACCACACTGCTTGTCAAAAACTATAGGAATTAAAGATTCTGTAGCTTATTTCTCAACACCAGCGATCGCACCCAAAGCCTCAGCGTACTGCTCCAATCCTGACCGCAAAACATCCAACTCTCCACGCACAATCATTTCCATTTTCCATCCCTTCTCATGCACCTGCGGGCTCACCTTATCCGGCTTCTTTTCTTCCCATTCTTGTAAAAGCGGATGCCACTTTGAAAGGAAGGGGCGGAGGCCGTTGTTTAGAACTGCGATCGCAATCCCCCCCACCGAATTATGCGAAGCCCCGACATTTGGCCCCGCCTTCCGTAAAATCTCCCGCGTAGAGCCAAACAAGCTATACAGCAAATTCATCGCCCGTATATTATTGAAGCCTACTACTATAGAAGTCACGCTGCACAGTTGCGCACGAAATAACTTGAATTGACTTACACCACATTTCTGCTAAAGATAGTTCAAGCTGTACCCAGGGAGATAAGCTGGCGTGAGAAGACTTGACAACTAAAAACAGATCCGCTGATTTGATTGCTACAGCTAGCTGCGGTACCAACGGCTCTGTCAGGTCTAGATTTTGATAATCTATCCATATTTGATGCCCTCTTTTGCTTAGGTGATTCGCAAGGTTTCGCACAAAAACTGAGTCCGACCAAGAGTAGCTAACAAAGATAATGCTCATTCTACGTTCGGTGAGCTGTTAGTAGAGCCTAAAAAACGACCAGACTTATTGCCTGCATTGTCTTTATCTTCTTTGATATCTATATTGCCTGGAACAAAAGTCAAAGATTCGGCAATACTCCATGATCTATCAACATTTTGAATCTCACTAGTTACTTGAATTACACACCCTCCAGGAACTTTCATTGCTTTAGTACTTTTAATGAAAAAGCGCCCCTTAGAAACGCCTTGGGCTTTAAACAAAAGCTCAAATCTATCTGGTCTACCTGCTGTGTCCACTTTGTTACCTAGATCGGCTGTTTTCTTAACAACGCCGCTAGATGTTAGTTCGAGTACTCCAATTTTGACAGAAGCGCCTTTTTCGATTTGTCCTGACAGAATACGAAAAAGATCTGCGAACTGTTTTCTAAAAGCAACACATATGAGTAGCCAGAAAACCGGCCACACTAAGGACTGCAAGAGAGGAATATAGTCTTTAGACGTCGCTGAGGCATTATTCGGTATTGGAGGTGCAACGCTCTGCACAGCAGTTAATATAACCTGCATAGAAACCTATTTAGATTGGTTGAGATAAAGCATCAAAGCATTCCTATGACATGAGAAAAATACGAGGCTCTAGAACGTCCCTTTGGATGGACATGCGCACCTTACCCTGCGCTCGATGGGCGTTACGCCTTATTAAATATTACAGTCCATGATTTCATCAGGCAATCTAATACGCAGCATTACAAGCTAGTTACTACGAATGACTCTTACACTGAGCAAACGAGCCTTGGATATCTTAAGACTTTCAGAGATTCTGTTGAGTTTTATAATTCGCTTACAGAAGAAATTGAAAAAGTGCAGAACGCGATATCAACAGCTACTTTTGTTTTAGGTGAAGAGGAAAAACCACATCTAGATCTACTGTACATGTGATCGCTCAACAGGCCATATCCGCAAATATCAAACCTATATTCAGTTTCTATACAGCGAAGTACTTACTGCGCATAAAGCACGGACATATGAGCCTTAGGGAAGCGCAATCAAAAAAGGTACCGGCTATATGGGAACAACTAGCACATCCCACTTAGGCAAGTGTTCAGAGCGAATCCACTGTTGTTCAAATACGCTTAGCTCATCTTTAGGAACCGTTAT
>JBHYED010000051.1:0-25576 GCA_051860365.1 Phormidesmis sp. | reverse complement strand
CGATGCCTAGATGGTCGAGATTTTTGACTTCTAAGGTTTCTGCGATCGTACGAACCTCTACAGCGCTCTCAGCTCATCCTCCATCATTATTCTGATTGTGACAATTCAAAGGGCGGAATGTGGGATAGAGTTCATTCGTCTTTCACAAGCGCTCTTTTAGATTCACGAGAATACCGTGTTCGGGTCTAAGCGTGATAGAAGGCTGGGGCACAATCTCATGCTCAGGGACAAGATTGATCTCGTATTTCTGCGCGACCGTAGTCAAAATCAAAACGGCTTCCATCAAAGCGAAGCCTTTGCCGATGCAAACACGAGGGCCATCGCCAAAGGGGAAATAAACACCGCGCGGCAGCTCTTTTTCTAGGTCGCCTAGCCAGCGCTCCGGCTGAAAGGTTTCAGGCTCATCGAAGTATTTCGGACTGTGATGCATCACCCATTGGCTCAGCATTACTACACATCCTTGAGGAATAAGATAGTCTCCTATCTCAACATCTTCTACAGCTTCTCGTCCTATTAAGGAAACGGGGGGGTACAAGCGCATGGATTCTTTGATCACGGCGTTCGCGTAGGGTAGCTGAGACAAGTCAGCATCGGTCGGCGGATTGCCAGCCAGCACTTGGTCTAGTTCGGCATGAAGCTTGGCAGCAGCTTCAGGATTTTGTGAGAGCAGCATCCAAGTCCAGGAAAGCGCGTTAGCCGTGGTTTCGTGACCAGCGAGCATCAGTGTGGCTACTTCATCGCGTAGCTGCTGGTCGCTCATGCCGGTGCCGTCGTCTTCATCGCGAGCAGACATCAGCATAGAGAGTAAATCGCCTGGGTCTTCGCCGCTCTCTTGTCGCTGGCGGATGATTTCGTAAATGGTATCGTCCATATCGCTGACGGCTTTGCGGTAGCGAACATTTTCAGGACGGGGAAACCATTCCCAAATAAGAAAGTTTTGTCGGCGCTTGCTGTCAAACCAGTTCATTGCGACATCGAGCGCTTTGGCAACCGTGTCGGCTTCGCCTGTGGAAACGTCCTGGTTGAAAATGGCTTTCATCACAATGTTGAGCGTTAACCGCATCATATCGATATGAATGTCGCGAGGTTCGGATGAAGCGTCTTTGGCTTTCCAGTCTTCGAGCATTTGCTGACTGTAGTCCACCATGATGCTGCCGTAGCTTTGGATGCGGCTGCGGTGGAAGGCAGGTTGAGCAAGGCGACGCTGCCGAAACCAGGAATCTCCTTCGTTGGTAAGCAGACCGTCTCCTAAAAGCGTGTGCAGTGCGCGAAAACCTCGACTTTTGATACAAGCTTCTCTTTCTCTAAGGACTTGAGTAATGAGATCGGGGTGGGTAACGAAGCAGGCAGGAGTAAGCCCCAGACGAAGAGGTACGATATCGCCATAGTTTTCAGAACACTTAGTCAAAAAAGCTAGCGGATCTTCTCCTAACTCGGCCAAATTTCCAACAATAGAATTTCCCTCCGGGCCTTCTAGCTCAAAAACATTCTTTGCAAGCGTTTGAGTCATAGTTGCAGCTTTCTCCTGATTCAGTGCGTTTTTAACGCTCGCGCTTTGCAGTAATGAGTCTATAAATTCTGAAAGATGACGCGAGCATTAGCGTCTTTTCGGATACATGCGATTCAGGTTTTCTTACATTAGCGCAGATATAGGTAATCGCTTCTCAATAAGCTGAAACTTATCTCTATAGAAGTGGATTGAAGATGAATCGCTCAAATTAACTAACGGTTGACATGGTGGCGAAAAACATAGCCGATTCTCAGAAGAATGTTAGCAATGGTAACGGTCAGTAGGATCAGGCTGAGCTTTACGCTAATTAGTGAGAGGGCAATGGCTAGCAAACACAGTAAAGGCGTTGAGATAAATGCTCTACTCACACTGGAGATTAATTGGGCACTTAAGCGCTCGTCAATTAGGCGGCGGCGATCGCTAACATAGCGCCAATGAACGTAGCGCAGAATGCTGGCTATAAAAATGTTGCTGCTGTAGACAATAACAGCGACCCGGCTGTTGGGATGAGAGCTAAGCAGCGAAGAAGAGAAGGGCACCAGCGCGATAAACATTGTAAAAAGTAAACTAAGCCAAAGGTGTACGTCATCAGACCTTTGGATATAGCGAGCTTCCAACTGGTGGCCAATCCAGAACAGTCCTAACAGGATGAAGCTAAGCGAATAAGACAAGAACTGAGGCCATAGAGCGCCAAGTTTCTCCATTAACACGGTTTCTGAGGCCGAGCCAGGCACTCTGATGTCTAGCACTAAAAGCGTTAAGACAATAGCAAAAATGCCATCTATTAACGTATTCAGTCGGTCATTATCGAGCGGTTTATCTAGCATTTGTCTGGCATTGTAGGTGTAATATCGTTTGAAGAAAGTCTCTTTGTAGGTGTGCTGCTATTTATGAATATTCCTCTGATTGCTGTCATTGTTACCGGCGTACAGCTTCTAGGTGTGCTCAATGCGACTCACGCCATTATGAACGTGCGATCACCCCAAAGTGCAACTGCCTGGGTTTTAGCACTATGTCTATTTCCCTGGGTGGCTATTCCTGCCTATTGGGTTCTGGGCCGACGAAAATTTCAGGGCTATGAAGAAGCATACCGAGATGTTCTCAAGCAGTACCAGACGGAGGCAGACAAAACCTATCAGCAGATTGTGGCTCATGCAGTTACACCGCCTGAGGCGATCGCGCCATTAGACGCTTTGACTAAAGCCTTAAACAAAAGCCCTTTTATCGGCGGCAATCGCACCCAATTACTGATTGATGGAGATCGCACCTACGATGCGCTAATTAAAGCAATTCAAACTGCCCAATCTTACATTCTTTTTCAGTTTTATATCATCAACGACGATGAGGCGGGTCGCAGATGTCTGCGAGCACTCGTTGAGAGAGCGCAACAGGGCGTCAGTGTTTACGTTCTGTACGACAAAATTGGCTCTAGCAAGATGACCTCGGCGTTTCTAAAGGACTGCAAGCGTCAGGGTATTCGCATTGCGGCATTTCGCAGCACCTTAGGCAAAAATAATCGCTTCCAATTCAACTTCCGCAACCATCGCAAAGTTGTCGTTATTGATGGACATATTGGATTTATTGGTGGCCTGAACGTTGGCGATGAATATCAGGGTAAAGATCCTAAGTTTGGCCCCTGGCGAGATACTCACATGAAAATCGAAGGGCCTGCTACCAAAGTCTTGCAGATTTCATTTTCAAAAGACTGGTATTGGGCTAGTCGTAGCTTTCCTGTCGTCGGTTGGGAGAGCGAACCTGTTGGTTCTGAGACCGCTTTAATACTCCCTACTGGCCCAGCCGATCGGCACCAGTCTTGTACCCTGTTCGTCAATAGTGCGATCGCGTTAGCCCAGCGACGAGTATGGATTGCTAGTCCTTATTTTGTACCTGATGAGCCTACGCTAGCGGCCCTGAAGATGGCGGTACTCAGGGGCGTTGATGTGCGAATTATCCTGCCTAAAAATCCTGATCATTGGATAGTTTATCTCTGCTCTTTCTCGTATTACACAGAACTACAAAACACGGGCATCAAGCTCTATCGCTACCGCACTGGGTTTATGCATCAAAAGGTCATTTTAATTGATGACGAGCTAGCCGGAGTCGGCACCGTCAACTTGGACAATCGCTCTTTTCTGTTGAATTTTGAGATTATGGCCTACGTCACTACAGGCGAATTTGTTCAGCAGGTAGAAGCCATGCTGAAAGATGATTTAGCTGAGTCAGACCGGGTTGACTACACACAATATGCAGAGCGCTCGTGGCTTTCTAGATTAGTGATTCAGACGGCTCGGCTGGTTGCGCCTTTGCAGTGATATTACTGGGGGTTACAATCGATTAGCCGTTGAGTCGTGGCAGGTAAAGGCTCTCTTAAAACCTCTCTTTAGGAAAGTCTCTCTTTGGGTTCATGATCAAAACCAAACGGTATATTACGATACATTTTACATTTAACTCTGGAGAGAAACCATGAAAAATTTGATTAAGATTGGCCTCGCACTGAGCGCAGTCTCAGCGATGAGTGCCTGTAGTGGAGCTGTTGATAGTAGCGATCGCGCAGAAGATATTCGCGAGCAATCCCAAGCCGAAATTACGCTAGAGCAGGCACAACAAACCGCTGAAGCCGCTCATGAGGGCACGGCTATTGGCATAGATCTAGATGACGAAGACGGCAATTTGGCTTATGAAGTCGAATTTGTCGATGTCGACATTTTTGTCGATGCAATTAACGGCGAGATTTTGAAAACTGAAGCTGAAGACGACCTTGATGATCGAGAAGAAGACCTTCAGTATCAGTCTTTGGCAACGGTGACCTTGGATCAGGCAAAGCAAACGGCTGAGGCCGCTCAATCTGACACCGCTATTGGTATACAGCTAGACGAAGAAGACGGTAGCTTAGTCTACGAAGTTGAATTTGTAGATGCCGATGTCTATATTGATGCCGGGAACAACGAAATTTTAGGGACTGAGCTTGAAGGTAGCGATGTTGAAACGCCCATTCAAGGGAGCATTCAAGTGCCTGCAAGCTAAATTTTGGTGGGCAGAGAACGGCTCAACAAGCAACCAGCTAGGTTAGGTCAAATAATATGGCATTGGGCATAGCGTGCTATGCCCGACAAGAGATTTGATATCACTTATGCACTATCCAAGCGCGTGTTCCTATTAAGGAGAGAGATCGCGTTGGAGCCTCAACAAATAGAGCTGTTGAGGCCTATTGTTCAAGAGTAGGTCAACAAGCACAGAGCGCAGCAGGCCATCACTTTCTCTGCGCCGCTAGACGCTCTCGTTCCTCAGAAGACACCGGATCGGGTAAGCGATACCGCTCGAAAATCTCCTCTGTTAGCCATTCAGTCGTTGCTCTAAAGTTGCGAATGGGCGTTGGCAGCATTTCTATATAAGTTGCATCGCGAATGAGAGATCCCAACTTACCTTTGACCTGAAACTTATCAAACAGATCGGCAAGACCCTCGCGAACGCCTAGCTTCAGAAGCGTTCCTCGCAGGTTCACTTCAACTGGCTTTAGGGATTCTCCTTTGGATAGGGCCAGCAGATTGCGAGCAATGCCGACGCCCTGCTGATAGGCAACCTGAGCCAGCGGTGGCTGCGGATCTTCATCGACAGTTGCGCAGTCGCCCGCCGCAAAGACTTCTGGATAGTTGAGGAGCTGTAGGGTCGGTAGAACCAAAGGGCGATCGCGTTTATCTTTTTCGCTCTCTTCCAAAGCTAGCGTCTTTACCAGTGGATTAGTGGCAATACCAGCAGTCCAAACTACCGTTGCCGCTGAGATCTTCTCGGTCGAGTCCGCGCCTTTCCGTTGATACTCCAATCCTTCGGGGCTAACCCCCTTCGCGCTCACTTCTAGCCGCACCTCTATCGGCACCGTCCGCTGCTCCAATGCAGCCAACACAGTCTCTCTAACATCGTCGGCATCGCCAGGAAGAATATCATCCACCATATCTATAACGACAATCCGAATCTCGCGAATACGACCGCCTAGCTTGGCGTACCATGCAGGCAAAAAGTCAGAGAGCGTCGTTGCCATCTCTATCCCAGAGTGACCTGCGCCCACAATCGCAACCGTTAGTAGCTGCTGACGTTTTTCGTCATCTTCAGTCTGAAGTGCTTTTTGCAAACAGTCTCGTAGATGGTCTTGCAGTCTTTGCGTATCCTCTTTGTCTCGCATCGGAAATGCATACTCTTTTGCACCTTTGGTGCCAAAATAAGCTTGAGTGCTACCTACTGATAGCACCAGGTTGTTGTAGCTAAACTCAAGCCCAGATTTTAACTTCACTTGCCGTTCTTTAAGGTCAACATCGGTTACTTCACCTTGAACGAAAGAGATATCGCTACCCTGAAACAGCTTGCCAAATCTAGGCGTGATTTCTACATCCCCCATCTCTCCGCTTAGGTACTCATACATTAACGGTTTAAAGACGAAGTTCGGGTTCGCATCAATCACCGTAACGGGATGCTTATATTTTTTGTGGCGGAGGTTTAGAGCGGCGAAGAGGCCGACGAAACCGCCACCTACAATAACCGTTGCCTGTGGGTCACTCTGCTGTGAAGAGTCACCCGACTTAGCTTTTTGTTTTGATTGAACCATCCTGAAGAGAAGCCTTTTACTATTTTTTTGTTTGAAATGAACAAGGATAGAAAAGTGACATTCAGGGTGTGATGCGTTCTGGCGCGATGCCCTTGATATAGCAGGGAACAGTACGAGTGCTGCTACAAAAAAGAAACTGTAGTTTGAGCCTTATTTTGATCCGTTATGGCTAAGGCGATGAGCTTACCATTTTCATCTTGAGACTCTACGACCTCTATCGGGTTAGATACAGTATGAGCGTAGTTTACTTCCGTTCTACCAGTCTCGATAATGATGTCGTTTCCCTTACCATCAGGATCGCAAATGATTGACATTAAAGGAGTGTCTTTAACAGGTTCCAGGTTACCTGTTCCAGCTTCGCTGACAACCAACTTGATGTTTCGTCCTCTATTTCCGTTACTCAGCGTATCGAAGAACTCGACCCATTGAGATTGAGGAATGGGCTTTGTGTGGTTAGCATTAGCGATGTTCATTGTGCAATCTTCTCCTTTTTATAGGATTGCCTATTGCTTCCTTTTGTCTAATTACCGGTTGTATACAAGCTAAAGAATGGCAAAAGGTATGAATATTTTCGTCTATCCTTAGATATAGACATTAGCGAATTTATGTATCGGATTATACGAAATTTCTTAACCTAACGGGTGTCGCCAGTACCTGGCAACTAATTTCTACAAGCTATCTCAGACAAGAGATTGAGTAGTATTTTGTGCTTCAAAGAACCATTAGATCTGTAGGTAATTTGCTTTCTATATAGATAAGGATCAATACAGTCTGGCTTTCAATATTGATCTCCTCTAGGGGGTTGATTATTAATATCAAGTCTATTACTGTGATGAAGCTTTCAGGAATTTGTCAGTAAGCAGTTGCTGCTTGAGATTGCAGACAATCACAGGCAAGACAGCTTTGCGCAGTCGCCGCGTAGCAGATTCAACATTTATTCTCCCCTATAAATGCTTCGGCAATTGGTATGTAAGGGTATATAGGGAAAGCAGACAAAAGGAAGGCCAAAACCGGATGTAGCAGAGCGTATGTAGAAGCTCGTGCATACTAGGACACTTTTACTATTTAGGACTTAGAGAAATGCGTTGTTTGATTCACGCCGCGATGGTAGGTGCGGCACTTTTGTTCGCCCCCCTAGCTGCGCAGGCAGAAGGGATTTCTACCCATGTACTCGATATTTCGGAGGGGGTTGGAAGAGCAAACGTGCCCGTCACGCTAATGATGCAGGAAGGAGACAGTTGGGCGACGGTAGGCAGTGCGCTGACTGAGAGTAATGGCCGGGTTGAGTCCTTTGGAGAGGATATTGCCATTGAGCCTGGAACCTACAAAATGGTTTTTGATATGTCTGATGCGGCTATCTCCGAGACTGCGGACGGGATGGGTACAGATGCGGATGTAATGGCGGCGGATAGTTTGGAGTCCTTCTTCCCGGAGATAGATGTTGTTTTTAGCATTTCAGATGTGGAGAGAGAATATCATATTCCTATTTTAGTTAGCCCTTATGGTTACAGTACCTATCTGGGTAACTAACGATAGGCTGTGTTTGAAGCTCTCTACCGAAGGCCGACCAGTTTTTTATTTCTGACTTTTTCGTCACTTGTTTGCAAGTATTGAGAAAACATGACAAATGGGAAATTTGAAACAAATTAACGAGGACATTGCGATCGCCTACGATCAGCCATCCTTCGAGCAATTTAAACAGTTTGCAGCAACCGGCTTCAAGTCGGTGCTTAATTTGCGTGCTGCTGGCGAAGCTGGATCACTATCGAACGAATCGCAACAGGCAAGAGACGCAGGTCTTTACTACGCTAACGTTTTAGTAGAGGCCAAAAACTTAAGCGACGCCACAATGGACAAAGTTTTGAAGATGGCCAACATGCTGCCTAAGCCAATTCTCTGTCATTGTAAAAGCGGCTTTTGCGCTGGGTTTGTAGCACTTGCCTATGACGCTCAAAAGCACTGCTTAAGCGCCCAAGAAGCGCTCTCTAGAGGTAGTGCTGCTGGTTTCAACTATGAAGATCGTCCTCAAGTAAAACGCTTTATTCAGGAGTACATCAACAAACGCTACCAACGTAAAGCGTAACGCTTCTAGAGCGTAGATAAGAAAAACGAGAAAACTTAAATCAGGGATACATCATGACAGTACCAAATCTTTTCGACTTGACTGGTAAGACGGCTATCGTAAGCGGTGGCGGCAACGGCATTGGTAAGGCTTGCTGCCTACGGCTAGCTGAGTATGGCGCTAATATCGTGGTTGCTGACTTTAAAGCAGATGACGCGCAGAAGGTAGTCGATGAAATCGAGCATAAAGGGGGGAAAGGGCTGAGCGTTTCTTGTAACGTGCTAGAAGACGACGATTTGACCAATATGGTAGACAAAACGCTGGAAAAATTCGGCGGGTTGAACATTTTGGTTAACAATGTTGGCGGTGGCGGTGCCGGAAAAGAAAGCCCGGACGACATCACCGTAGAGAAATTTGCCAGCGTCTTTAAGCTCAATGTGTTTAGCATGTGGCGCTTGTCGCAGCTCTGTGCGCCGCACATGAGAGAATCTGGCTATGGCTCTATTGTCAATATGTCTTCGATGAGTTCTATCAACAAGAGTCCAGCGATTAGTGCCTATGCATCTTCCAAGGCGGCAATCAACCACATGACGGCGAATCTAGCCTTCGACTATGGCCCAGAGATTCGGATGAATGCAATCGGCCCTGGCGCGGTAAAAACCGGAGCATTGGCTTCTGTGCTGACGCCCGAGCTGGAAAAAAAGATGCTAGCGCATACGCCAATTAAGAGACTGGGCCAGCCTGATGATATCGCCAACGCCGTACTGTTCTTTGCCTCGCCTGCTTCTAGCTGGGTGAGCGGGCAGGTGCTGTTTGTGAACGGTGGTGGTGTACAAACGTTAGATCAGTAGATGGGCACAAGGTGATACGACAACTTTTTCCTCGGCTGGAGGCGAGATGAATTCTGAATTTTTGGCAGCGATCGCCATCTTTATCCTTGTCTTCGGATCTTTCTCCCGCCGCCTGGAGAAAACAGTCATCACCTCACCGATGGCCTATGTTGTCTTTGGGCTACTTATTAGCTCAGCGGCTTTAGGGCTAACCGAAGGGTTGGGCCTCTCGAATGAAATCATTCAGGTTGTGGCCGAGTCTGCTTTAGCAATTGTGCTATTTACAGATGCCTCGCGCATTCAGTTCAGCCGGTTAGAAGCCGGTTACAAGTTACCGCTGCGGCTGCTGGGCTTGGGTCTGCCCATTACGATTGCGTTAGGTGCGGGCATTGCGCTACTGCTGTTCCCAGAACTCAACCTATGGGAAGCCGCTGCGCTCTCGACTATTCTTGCGCCTACAGATGCCGCTTTGGGTCAGGCGGTGGTCAATAGTCCTCGGGTGCCTTCATTTATTCGTCAGGCAATTAATGTCGAAAGCGGACTGAACGACGGCATTTGTTTGCCCTTTTTGCTGTTGTTCTTAGCTTTGGCAGAAGAGAGCGAAACGGCGACAGATGTTACCTACTGGCTGACGTTTAGCGCTAAGCAGATCATGTTTGGCGCGGCGGTGGGCGTTGCGATTGGCTACTTGGGCAGTAAGCTAATCGGCCAGAGCCTTAAGCATAAATGGATGACTGAATCCTTTGAAGATTTGTCTGTTTTAGGTCTGGCGTTTTTAGCTTATACCGGAGCAGATATGATTGGCGGCAATGGCTTTATTGCGGCCTTTTGTGCGGGCCTAGTCTCTGGAAATGTAACCACCGAAGCGGTACGGCAAAAGCTGTACGACTTTGGCGAGGCGGAAGGACAGCTTTTAACGCTGATCACTTTCTTGCTGTATGGCGCGGTGATGGTAATCCCGGCGCTGAAAGAAGGAACCTGGCAGATGTGGGTGTATGCGATCACCAGTCTGACCATCATTCGCATTGTCGGCGTTGCACTCTCTACAGTAGGCGCAAAGCTACAGCCCATTAGCGTATTGTTCATCGGTTGGTTTGGGCCTAGAGGCATCGCCTCGGTGGTTTATGGGCTATCCATTCTAGATGAAGATAATCTGTCGGGCGGTGACATTATCTTTAATACGATGGCGGTGACGGTTCTGTTGAGCATTTTTGCTCATGGTCTAACGGCCTACCCTGGCGCAACCTGGTACGGCAAAAAAACGTCGAATAAAGCAAGCAGCGTTCCTCTTCGTGAGATGAAGCCAGTGTCCGAGCTGCCGGTTCGGTTGCCTTGGCGATCGCAATAGCCTCAAAAACATTAGGCAAAATATCAGGCAAAAGCATCAGGAGCCGAGTAAACATGTCTGCATCAGATAAAACAAAGCACGGCAGCGAAGAATTTCTATCGGCTTCCGAAAGCGATCCCAACAAAATAGGCTGGATGCAAGGCTTTCCACCGCCAGATGATAAAACGATCGGCGTTAAAGATGGCTCATTTCTTGAGTTTCCCGCTTTGCGCTACAGCGTAGTTCATCAACAGCAGTTTCTCCCAACAGTTGTTGTTTCGCGTGGACTTGGCTCACCTAGTGTCTTGTCCTACGCACTCGATAACAACATTGATGGACTCACCTTTAAGCCGGGGCATCCCCAGCGGGAGACTTACCCAATAATGACCTGGGAGGAGTCGCTGGCCAAGAACTATACTGACGGCATGTTGATACTGCACAAAGGCACAGTGGTCTACGAGCGTTATTTTGGTGCTTTGACTGAAGATGCTAGACACATGGCAATGTCGGTATCAAAATCGTTTACCGGAACGCTGGCTTCGATTTTGGTGGCCGAGGGCAGCTTAGATCCTGATGCGATGGTGACTGACTACGTACCCGAATTAAAAGAGTCTGCCTTTGGCGATGCAACTGTGCGTCAGGTGATGGACATGACGACGGCGCTCAAATATAGCGAAAACTATGCTGATAAGCGGGCCGAAGTTTGGAGCTATTCGGCAGCCGGAAATCCGATGATTACGTCTCAAGGGGATGAGGGGCCAGTAGGCTACTTTAACGCGCTAAAAGAGATTAAAAAGCAGGGCGAGCATGGTGAAGCCTTTAGCTACAAAACGCCTAACGCCGACGCGCTGGGTTGGATTGTTTCGAGGGTAGCGGGCAAGTCAGTAGCCGATCTACTTTCAGAGAGAATTTGGAGCCGGATTGGAATGGAGCAAGACGCTTGCTTTCAGGTTGATTGTTTGGGAATGCCGTTTGCAGGTGGAGGACTCAGCGCTGGACTCAGAGACGTGGCGCGGTTTGGTGAACTCATTCGTAATAAGGGCAACTGGCGCGGAGAGCAGATTTTTCCGGCGGCGTCGGTGGAAGATATTGAGCGCGGTGGAAGTCAGGTCGCGTTTGCTAAGTCGAGTCATAGCGAGCTGCCAGGATGGTCTTATCGGAGCTTATGGTGGATTTTGGAGAATCCGCACGGAGCCTTTGCCGCTAGGGGAGTCTATGGTCAGACCATTTACATCGATCCTAGAGCTGATATGGTGCTAGTGCGCTTTGCCTCTTATCCGGTTGCGGCTAACGCGGCTAACGATCCGACCTCGCTGCCTGCTTATGCGACAGTGGCTCAGTACTTAATTGACAAAAGATGAAGAACAACCCTAAAAAAATGGTTGCAAAAACGGTAACCGATAGCTGCGCTATTTAAGACAGTGATAGAGTTTAGATGGGTCGAAAGATCAGTTCTCCAAAGGGTCTGTTTAACCTACCAACACAATAGAAAAATTAAGGTTCGATAATGAGTAAAAAAGTGTTTTCTCCAGCAGTGGGCGCAGGGTTAGCAGCGATCGCGATTGCTAGCTTTTCACCTTTTGCTGCGTTGGCACAATCCGTAGGTTCTTTGATAGAGGCTCCTGAAGTAGAAATAGTGCAAATGCCAGAAGCAGTAGACAACAGTGCAGTGGTCTTGCCAGAGGAGACTATTGTCTTTTCGCAGACTGACCAATTTGCCATGAGAGTGTACAACCCCAATGGTACGCTCCAATTTAATCTGTACAACAAGCAGACTGGCGTAACAGAAGTGCTAGGGGCACCCGCTACGGTTGAGTCTACGCAAGATGGGTACGACCTATCGATATGCGGGCGAGCTAACGGTAGAGATTGTGGTTGCCAATTCAGGCGAGCAAACAATCACGATTAACGGAACCCCCCAGCAGGCTCCTGGATCAGTCTCGGGCACCGTTTTCTACCTCCCTAGAATTGCGCTATCACCTAATGCGGTTGTTGAAGTTAGCTTGCTGGATGTGAGTAGAGCAGATGCGCCTGCTATCACGCTAGCATCCACGAAGATGGTTTCCGGCGGGCGACAGGTGCCTTTCCCATTTGAGCTACTTTACGACGAGGGGCAAATTGACTCGCGGTATACCTACGCTGTTCAATCTCGAATTACGGTAGATGGAGACTTACAGTTTATTAACACGACTCAAGTTCCAGTCATTACCAACGGCAACCCAACCGAAGGCGTTCAAGTACAGGTCGATCAGGTTGGGCAGGAGCAGGCGACGCCTGAAGAATCTTCGCTGACCGGTACGGTTTGGCAGCTAGAGCAAATTCGCTACAACAACGACACGCAAGTTGTTACAGATAATCCGAGTAGCTACACCCTTGAGTTTATAGATGGCGGGCAGCTTTCTATTCGCGCTGACTGCAACCAGGCGATGGGAAGCTTTACCGACGCTAGCAGCTTGTCGATTGAATTAGGGCCAACAACGCTTGCCGCTTGTGGGCCAGAGTCAGCTGCCTCTGACTACCTTCAGGGACTGCAAAGCGCGGGCACTTACCTCTTTCAAGATGGCAAGTTGTTTATAGATCTTCAGGCGGATGTAGGCACAATGCAGTTTTCTCGCCAGGAGTAAGCGACTATGAGCCTATCAGTTAAGAGCTTCAGCGTTGGCGTAGCCTCTCGCTCGGAGAATCGCACTTTTAGGCAAGCAGCCTCTTTATCGCTGCTGATTTACTCGCTGACGATAATAGGGGCTTCAACAGCTTATGGACGTTCTGATGTAAGCCCATCAGAGCCGATTCCTGCCACACTCGAAGTATCTTATTCAAATCGTCAAGCGAATGAAGTCACTGTCTCCTCATCTTCTTTCAATACGCTAATCGATATCTCAAGCGAGTTTGGCAGAGGCAACGCAGCGATAAAGCTGAAGGATGGGGAATGGCCGGAATCGCTGACTATCCGACTTCACCTGCGGGGGTTAGAAGGCTTTGTAGTCAGTAATGGAATCACAACCATAGAAAAACATCAGCTGGACGTGCAGGCTTACGATCAAAACATGAGTCCTTTCAGCCAAGAATACCTGATGAGCGAGGCAGGCTATTATGAGATCCGTTTACCTAGATCGCTTTTTGCCGAAGGCGTAACTGATATTCAGATTCAATGGGTAGATTTTTACAGGTAAGCTGAGCGGCATAACTGAGAAGATGGAAGCGTCGGCACTTATCACAAATGCTGACGCTGTAAAACTTCAGGCTGGGAGCTATGGCTAGAAAATGAAATTAAAGTCAGTTTTTAGCTTACTGATAACGGCTTTTGGGAGTTGGAAAGAAGACCGCGCTTCTCTACTAGCGGCTGCCCTGGCTTACTATGCGATACTTTCTATCGCACCTCTAATTGTCATTTCCATTACAATTGCTGGCGCTGTATTCGGCGAAGATGCAGCACGAGGTGAAATTGTCAGCACGCTTGAGGGTCTCATTGGAACGCGAAGTGCACAAGTCATTGAGTCGATTGTTTCTAATGCAGCTCAGCCTGAACTAAACAGCCTTGCTTCAATTATTGGAGCGATCGCTCTCCTGATCAGCGCGTCTGGGCTCTTCTTTCATCTCCAAACAGCCTTAAACATCGTTTGGAGTGTAAAAGTAAAACCAAAAACAAGCCTCTGGGGAGTACTTCGCAAGCGGCTACTTTCCTTCGCGATGGTGCTAGTCATTGGATTTTTGCTACTAGCCTCTCTACTTATTAGCACAGCTATTTCAGCTATCTCCCATTTGGATATCAGCTTCATTTCTAGCTCGTCCGTACTCTGGCAATGGGCAGATGCAGTTGTCTCTCTAGGCATTGTCATTTTGCTCTTTGCCCTAATCTACAAATACCTTCCCGACGTAAAGCTAAGCTGGAGAGATGTTTGGACAGGCGCAATGATTACCGCAGTGCTTTTTATCTTAGGAAAGTATCTAGTGGGAATCTACATCAGCCGGAGTAGCCTAGCGACAGCGTATGGCGCTGCGGGGTCGCTGATGGTTGTTTTGCTATGGATATTTTACTCAGCGCAAATTTTGTTATTCGGCGCAGAGCTAACGCAGACTTACACCTATAGGTATGGCAAACGGGTTCGACCAAACCGTTATGCAACGATCGTCGATAAGTCTCTGCAATAGTGCATTCACAAAGGCTCTATTTTTTCGGCGAAAGTACCAGAAGTCCATTCGGAATACAACTGACTTCAACAGGCGTTGTTCCTACAATCTCACCATCTATCACCACCTTCTGCGGTGGCTTAGCGTCAATTTTCAACCGACGAGTTCGACCGTGAAGAACATTTGGCCGATCTGTTCCCGCTTTCGCCACTGCTGCGCTAAAGAGACTCAGCAGCGTTGCGATCGCATTCACCTTACTCTCCGCAGTCGCCACCGTAATATCCAACAGGCCATCATCAATAACAACCTCTCCTTCACCATGTGCCAGCACAGAAGTCGGCGGCGCGGCATTGGCCACCATTACAGAGCCAGCCTCAAACGTTGGATAGGTTTTCCCCTTAGCCGTTACCTCAACCTCAAAGTGATTCCGCTCGCTTAGGGCTTGCCAGCCTGCCATCAGATAGGCCAACGTCCCCCACTTGTTTTTCATTTCGCGGTCGGCCCCTTCGACCATACTAACTTCAAACCCAATACCCATCAGCAAGATCATAGGAGTCCCGTTGCAGTAAGCAGCATCAACCGATTTAATATGATCCTCCAAAATGACTTGGCAAGCGCTGCGAATCGGCATTATTGCAGAAATACCCAAAGCTACTGAAAAGGCATTAGCGGTGCCTCTAGGAATGATGCCTAACGGAATTTGTTTGTTGATTAAAGCGCCTGCTACCGCAGAAACAGTACCATCGCCGCCAGAAACGATAATAAGGTCTGGTTTCTGAATTAGCGCGTTTTGAACTAATTGGGCCGGATTAATTTCTTTGGTCGTTTGATGTACTCTGATACCTAGATGCGGCTCTAACAGTTCCTTGATCAGTGCCAGATCTTTTTCAGCATTGCCGTGGCCCGCTACAGGGTTGAATATAAGGTGAGCTACCCGTCTTTTTTCTGATAGCTGAGTAGAAGAAGGAAATGTGTCAGACATAAAGTATCAGCTGCGATAGAAGGTATGAGCTTTTCCGTACTTAACTAGCGATAACATCAAACTTAGCAACCATCGGTTTATGGTCAGATGAAGTCATTTCGCCTAGCACTTTGGCATAGTGTGGCTGAAGTACTAGACCTCGATAAAAGATGTGATCTAACGGCCCTGAGAACATAAACCGTTTGAGATCATTATGATAGGCCGAAGAGAACTGCACAGGCTTTAGCCCTAGTCTTTGAATAACCGTCTGAAGTATGTGCATCCGCTTGGGTCGCCAAGTGTTGAAATCTCCTACTAAGATAAGAGGCCCAGAATGCTGAGCAATCGCCTGCTCGATTTGGTAAATCTGCTTTTGAAACTTGTGAGAACGTACGAAGTTAATACCATGTACATTGATAGTCCATAGTGTTTGCCGCCGCTGTACGAGCGGATATTCTGTTGCCAAAACCAGTTTTCGCGTTTGCAAGAAAGGCTCATAGTACTGACTATGCAAAGCGGCGCTGTTTAATAAAGGTACGGTGGATGTGGTCAGCACCCCTGCTGCATAGCCATGGTGTCGATGAATGAGGTTCGGGGCGAAATACCAGCCGAGACCAGTCATCAGCTTGTCTTTTTCTAATAGAGATATTAGAGAGCGAGCCTCTGGCCAGTCTAGACGAGCTTCCTGGAAAAAACAAAGCTGAGGCCGCTGATGGTGGAGAATTCTCGAAAGCTCCTGCTGAAAGGGTAATTTGTGGTTCTGTTTAGCAATGTTCCAATTAAGAATGCATAGCCCCTCGTTTGGCAGTTCGGTATCTAAAAAGGTGCCTCCTTTTACCACCTGACTCTCAGCAGGGGTCAACCCGAGAAAGTTTGACAGCGATTGCAACATAATATTCGGCGGACTAAACCTAAGCATCTTCGTCTGCTGAACCCATTAATGCGGCAACCAGTTGAGTTTGAGGAAAAGGTTCAAGGAGAAGCTTTTTGACCATAATCGTTAGCGGCAAGGCCAAAAATGCACCAGCAGGCCCTAATATCCAGGCCCAGATAATGACAGACAGGAAAGTCACTAGAACCGACAGATCCAGTCCTTTGGACAAGTAGCGAGGGGCAACAACCATATCAAAGAAGTTGTTGATGACAATGTAGCCTACTGCAAAGAGCAATGCTTTTATCCATCCAAGCTCAACGAGAGCAATCAGAAATGGGGGTGCCAGTGCGATGTAAAAGCCAATGTTGGGCACGAAGTTGAAAGCGAAAGAGAGTACCCCCCACAATACGAAAAAATCTAGACCTAGCCACCACATCAACAGCATTTGAACCAGTGCGGTCAAAGCACCCAGCCAGCCCTTGATCATTAGGTAAGAGCTGGTGCTTTGAGCAAACGCTTCAGTTCGTTGAAGTGCTGGTAAGTTGTTTTTAAGCCCTTTTCGTAGCTGTCTAGAAAAGCCAGGAGCCGCAGCCAGCATATAAACAAATATCAGCAACGTCAGTCCAGTATCAGAAAGGACGCCTAGCAAACTAGACGTTAGTGAAAGCGAAAGTCCAATAATTCGCTCGGGTTGAAACCAGTCCAACGATTGAACATCGTCTAGCGTCACCCCTTGCTCTGTGAGCCACAGCCACAGACTATTCACTTGTGCTTCAATTTGATCGCCGTAGGCAGGCAGCAGGCTTACCAGTTCATTAACAGAATCTACTAGAAAGAGGACAGCCAGAGCGCCAACAACAACAACACTCAAAAGCACCAAGAGATAAGCTAACCACTGAGGCAACCCTTTGCCCTTCAGCCAAGCAAAAATAGGATAAGTAACCAGTACTAAAAAGAGAGAAAGTAGAATAGGCGTTAGCAGTCCGGCCATCGCTTTCAGTCCGGCGACGATCAAGACTACACTAGCGAAAGCGACTAACGTAGAGACTATCGTTGGCTGCTTTTTCATGTTGTTTTCTCTAGTTAGCTTTCGACCTATGATGTTTTAGCTAGTTACATTAATTGGAAGCCAACTTATGAAACTGCGCCGCTGGTTTGAGACTTTCAGGACGGAGAAGCCCAATATAGATCGATTGCGGGACATGAAGACCAGTCTAGCGGAAGAGTCCGCGCTGGACATCTACTATCTTGCTCTAACGATAGGGGCTTGCGCGATCGCCACACTAGGCTTAATATCCAACAGCGCCGCCGTAATTATCGGGGCGATGATTGTCGCGCCTTTGATGCTCCCGATTAGATGTCTAGCCTTCTCAGCACTGGCTGGTGATGAACATTCATTTCGCAAAGCAATAAAGGCCATTTTCGTAGGAACGGTGCTGTCGATTGCCTTGGCATGGCTAATCGGCGCTGTGGTGAGCTTTCCCTCGTTTGGAAGCGAGATTCTATCGCGATCACAACCCACCCTGATCGATTTAGGAATTGCGGTCGCAGCAGGCGCTATCAGCGGCCTGACTAAAGTAGAACCTAGAATTTCTTCGAGTCTAGCGGGAACAGCGATCGCAGTGGCCCTCATGCCACCTCTTTGCGTCGTTGGGTTGGGCCTATCTCAAGCCGACTGGACATTGAGTTCAGGCGCAGCGCTTTTATACATAACCAATTTGCTAGGGATTACGCTCTCATGCATGTTAGTGTTCTTGGCGGCAGGTTTTGTTTCGCTGCGGCATGGTAGCAAAGCGCTCAAAAGGACGGCTCTTTTTACCAGCGTATTGGTAATTCCTTTGGGCATAGGCTACGGGCATTTATGGAAGCAAACAGCACTAGAGGTATTGGTGCAAGAAGTTTTAGTAAATCGCACAACAACTTTTCAGCAGTTAGATCTTGTCAGCATCAAAACCAACTGGCGCAACCAGCCTCCCGAAGCTGTCTTAGGGATCACTGTTGTAGGAGATGAGAAACCTACGCCAAAGCAGGTCAGACTGCTAGAGGACTTTGTGGCACAGGAGACAGGACAGCAGTTTTCGCTAGTTTTTGAACTAAGCCAAATCGAGCGAATTAGCAGAGAGGGTGTTGGGATGCCTGTCGATCCTAGTAAATAACAGTACAAAAATATTTCAATCCATAGGCAGGCGTAAAAGCGAAATTATTTTCTATATTTTGTAGTTGCAGACGTTTTGCAGTAGTTACAAACGGTATCTCAGAAGAAATTTTGAACTTTGCGTTATGTAAAAACTGCTCTACAGTGTCAAAACGGTATAGTAGTATACCAAACTACTCTGTATACTAATTGTATGCAGGGCAAGACTGGTTCACTAAGCTGTAAGTCTTACGATCCTGTAAGTCTTGCATCAGAATGCTTTAGTAATAAAAGACCTCCTGAAATTCGCGCTGCAAAACAAAAGCTTTACCCATTAGGAGGTTCACCATGAGAGATATAGATCCCAAAGTTAGAGAAAGAGGTTCGACAGACGAGGCTAGGCTGCGAGAAATTGAAAGGGAGCAATCAGGTGGGTCTGCCATTGGCGTTGGTATTGGTATCGGACTGGTGATTCTCGGAATTGTCTCAATCGCTCGCCCTGCTTTTGCTGCGATCGCCTCAACGTTAGTCTTTGGCTGGGTATTTATCGTTGCGGGTGTTGCACAAATTATCTTTGCCTTTTTTGGGCGCAATGTCAGGCAGCTTGTTTGGAAGCTGCTGTTGGGAATTATTTACTTGGTTGCAGGCGCGACTATCTTATCGAATGTGCTTGTAGGTGTCGCTACCATCACATTTGTTTTGGGCGTCACAATCTTTGCCCAGGGCGTTATCCAAGTTGTGTTTGCTTTTACAATGCGACCTATTCCGGGCTGGGTATTTGTTTTAGGCAGTGGAATATTAAGCATTATTCTAGGTATTTTGATCTGGTCTGAGTGGCCCGCTGGCTCCGTTTGGTTGCTAGGTGTTTGGGTGGGTCTTAGTCTATTGTCCGATGGCCTTTGGGCGATTATGCTCTCTGCTTCGGCAGAGCCGCGACGAGTGTAACGGAACGTTAGCTTTTGCCCAGATGAGAAACAATAGATAGCGATGGATACAACCGCCCTCGGACAATTTTGGGAGCTGCTGGGCTGGGTACTAGCACTCAACGCGGAGGCTTTTAGACAGCTTAACGAGCTGCCTTATGGTTCGATAGTGGCGCTGTTTGTCGTGCTGGCGGCGGGGCTTTCTCAAGCGATCGCCCACAGCGCTATCTTATTTGTCAATCAGCTCAAGCCCATTCGTTTATTTTACAGCTTGTTTCTTAGCGCTGTTTTGTTCGCGTTTGGCTATCTGTTTCTGGTTTTCAGCACTTGGTTAATTAGCCTGACACCGTTGATAGCTAAGGCTCCTTTCGGTGTTCTCGCTCGTACGCTTGGGTTTAGCTATGCGCCGCTAGTCTTTAGCATTTTTGGGGCGATGCCCTACTTTGGCCAGCCGATTTTAACTTTGCTATCTGTATGGCAACTGCTGGCAATTGTCATCGGCTTCTCGGCAGTGACGGGTGCTACTCTGTGGCAGTCTTGTGGCACCGTGGCTGCGGGTGGGATAACGCTTTGGCTGCTACAGCGCACACTAGGTCGGCCAGTGATGCAGCTAGGCGATTGGATTGCCTGTAAGGTTGCGGGAGTACAGATGGTTCGCGACAGAGCTAAACTCAAAACTTTTTTTCAACAGCTTCAGATTTCAGATGCAACCGAGCGATTGTCTAACGGCTCGGTGACTAAAAGGCAGATGACTGAAGACAGTTCTAGAAAAACAGCCAGAAGAAAAGCCAGAAGAAAAAGGAGTCCTGCTCGTCGTAGATTGAGCAAAACAACGAGAGATTTTCTCAGCATCTTATTCCTAGCATTAGGTACGTTGTTAGCGGTTATTCTACTGTCTCCCATCAAAGACTGGTGGTTTGCGTGGCATAACAATCTGAACAGTACTTTCCGATTAGTCTTTGACCTAGTTTGGATTGTCGTTATTGCGATTGTAACGACAGCGCTATTAGCCCCTTTAGAAGCCCTCGGCTGGTGGGCTGGCTGGTACAGCGACACTCCAAACTTACCAGAGAATGAGATCCCCCTCATGCACTCAGCTAGTTCCGGAAATTCTGCGGCTAACGCTGAAACGGCTGAGCGATACATCATCTATCTAGACGGCATCGATCAATCTGAATCTCAATATGCGCCAGGTGTGCAAATGTTCTTCAACACGCTGGCTGCAAAACTGCCAAAAGATTTTGCGCTAATCAAAGGCATTATGTCTTACTCAGTGCGCAACCAGCCACTAACCGAAAATCGTCCGCTAGCTTTTCTATGGCGTTGGATTGACGCACTTAAATTAAAACGTCCTGGCACACTGCTAGGCAACGTCATCAATATCCGCAATGCTTGGATAGTAGCCGTAAGCGCTGACAAACGCTACGGCCCTATCTACAATTTGGGCATGGCAAGGGTCGTATACAAGACTTTATTGCAGCGTGGATACCCTCTCAACAGTGGTTTACCTGTCACCCTCATTGGCTATAGCGGGGGTGGCCAGATGTCGGTAGCCTCCGCGCCTATTTTGAAGCGAATGCTAGATGCGCCGATTGACGTGATTTCGCTGGGCGGCGTTCTTAGCGGCAACGTTAATTTCTTAAAGCTCGAACACCTCTATCATCTACATGGTGAGAAAGACTTTGTTGAGCGGATTGGCCCAGTGATGTTTCCCAAGCGCTGGGCTGTTTTCTTTTTGTCCTATTGGAACCGAGCCAAGCGCAGCGGAAAAGTCAGCCTCATTTCTCTCGGGCCAGTTGGACACCAAATACCAGGAGGCATCATGGATCCTAATCAGCAGCTACCCGACGGACGCACGAGCTTGCAGCAAACTATCGGCTTGGTGACGGCTATTTTGATGGGTGGCACCGACAGCAAGCGCGTCTATGAACCGCAAAAGTTAGACGCTCGGCAAACCCTAAGTAACTACGAGCGGTTTCGAGCAATCGCCCCCAACCGACCAGAGACCTACCCAATTGAGCAATCCGTCTCGTTAGAACATTACAGAGCAACCGCGCCCTGGATGGGACGGCTAATCTTGCCTAGCAAAGACCAGCGGCAAACCATTCACGATATTTTATTCGAGGTGTATCACGCGCCAGATGAGTTTCAACACTGGGTAGGCAAAACGGTAACGCTACGCCTAAGCAACGACTCTGAAACAAGGGCTTACGCTCGGGCCGTCACTCAAGACGTACACTTTAGCCCTCAAGCTGAAGCCAGCGTTAAAGAGGGCAGAGTTCATCCCACCCGGCTAAACCACTGGCGAACCGTTAATCCCTTAGAATCGCTCGCTGGCGCTCATCCCGTAGATGACATCATAGTGGCGTTACCGCGATCAGTGACCGTAAGCTCTAAAGACAGTGTAGACAGCGATTCTCCTGCTTCAAAGGTTTTGTGTATTGAGCGCGAACCTGTGCAGATTACGGGACGTTACTATGGGCTAATCAAGTTCATCGAACTCTCCTCTGCCTCAGCAGAACCAGACAGTGACTTGTTCAAAGTAGTTCACTTCAATCGACAGTCGGGGCGGTTCGACGGCGCTGAAGAACTCGTTAAAGTTCCGCACACGCCTGCGAATGACAACAACACACATCCCTCTACTGTCAAAGATATTGAAAACAACTCTCTTAATCAAACAGGATGGTACATCTATGGTGCGCAAGATAGCTCAGGCGATTTTGTCGTTCAAGCACTGGCTCCCCGCAGGCTGCTACAGGCTGAACCACTGCGAACTGTAACGGATAAGGCTGTTGTCAAACACTACTTTAAAAAAGAAAACTGGCAGCACTTGAAGGCCAACAAAGGAACGATTGATTCTGTACTGCTAGATCCTGACGCTGCCGTGCAAACCGGTCAAACACCTTGGAAAGAGGGACAAAGAGCGCTCTTAATTCACACATACGGCGGCGTTGGGGGCAAACAAGCTGAGCCTGCGGCCAAAGCTATCGTTTACTTTGGGCACTTTGCTTATGGAACGGCAGAGGTTGTTCGCGAACCTTTGAGTGGCGAGCTACGATTTGAGATTGTCTATCACCAGATTTATACGCACAATCATGAGGGACTCATTTCTGGTAGCCTTCACTGGTCGCGCTATATGGGCGATCGCACCTTTGGCCTTCTAGGACTGCGCCCGGTCGTCGATACTCTCATTAAATTAGATAAGTTTACGGGCGACTATGAGGGAGATAGCTGGCGGCGATCGCCCCTAGATAGAATGATGTACGAGCTAGAAATTATGGCCGCTCGCTATCGCATCGGCGATGGCACGGGTGCTACGTTCGTCGGGCCTGCCAACAACTGTGTTCAAGATGCTAATCAAGCTCTGTATTCTGCGCTGCGATACATAACCCGCTCAATTCGTACCACTCCAAACATTAAGCAGTGGAAACAACAATATCCCGATCAGGCTCGCAGGCTAGATGAATTAGAGCAGCTAACAGAAACCCTAAAGCATCTGCTACTTCCTTGGGGAACCGCCCGCGCCGACTGGAAGAATCATGCGGATGTACTCGGCAGTACACTCAAGGACAATCTCATCCAAAACATTATTCGCGCCCTCATCAGCTGGCGTACGCTCTTACCCCGACTGACAAGCAATGAGGTAACCGAAGCCTTTTTAGATCAGGCGGCTTCGGCCTGGATATTGCGCACGACTCAAGTAGGCGGCGATAACCCCGACATAGAGCCTGTTGCGCCTATGACCCTCTAACTGCGATCTGCTCTAAAGGGAGATACTATGAGCAACTTATTTATCGCTATCACTGTAATAAATTAAGGAGAAAAACGTTGAAATTTCAGAGAAAGACAGTCGGAAAACTATTGGCATGTGTTTTGTTCAGTATGAGCATTGTTGCCTGCTCCGCTCTTTCAACTCGCAGCGTACCTGCACTAACGGTAAAATCAAATTCTTTTACAACTATGGCCTCCTCAGAGACTTTAGAGCAAAACAACAAACCTTTTCTTTCAGCATCGCAAAGCTATCCGACTGAGATGGGATGGATGCAAGGCTTTCCACCGCCTGAAGATAAAGTCTTGAAGGCGAGCGACGGCTCCTTCTTTGAGTTTCCAGCTATGCGCTATAGCGTGATGCACATGCGACAGTTTTTACCGACTGTTGAGGTGCCCTATCAGCTAAAGACACCTGAGCCGTTGCTAGATGCACCTAATAGACAAGCGTTGGAATCAGACATTGATGAGATCGCCTTCGCTCCCACCCAGTCCGATGAGGAAATGACGTGGGAAGCTTCATTAGAAGAAAACTATACCGATGGCATCCTAGTCTTGCATCGGGGCAAAGTTGTTTATGAGCGTTATCTTGGCGCGATGGATAGCAGCGCGAAACACGCTGCAATGTCTGTCACAAAATCGTTTACCGGCACTCTAGCCTCTATTTTGGCTGCGGAAGGATCGCTCAATCCAGACGCTATGGTGATTGAGTACGTTCCAGAGCTAAAAGAGTCTGCCTTTGGTGATGCCACCGTACGTCAGGTCATGGATATGACAACGGCGCTTAAGTTTAGTGAGGACTATGCCAATCCTGACGCTGAAGTTTGGACTTACTCGGCGGCGGGCAATCCACTACCTAAACCGGAGAGCTACAGCGGGCCACTGGGTTACTTCGCAGCGCTGCAAACAGTAGAAAAGCAGGGCGAACATGGTGAAGCATTTGGCTATAAAACGCCCAATGCTGATGCGCTAGGCTGGATTATTTCGCGGGCGACGGGGCAGTCGGTGGCGCAGCTATTGTCCGATAAGATCTGGAGTCGCACCGGCATGGAGCAGGCGGCATACTACCAAATAGACGGTTTGGGTACTCCTTTTGCTGGCGGCGGGCTGAGCGCCGGACTGCGCGATATGGCTCGCTTTGGCGAACTTATTCGGAATCGAGGCAGTTGGCAAGGGGAGCAAATCTTTCCGGCGGCAGCTGTAGAAGATATTGAAAAAGGTGGTAGCAAGGCAGCGTTCGCTAAGTCAAATCATCCCGATCTGCCTGGTTGGTCGTATCGAAATATGTGGTGGATGACCCATAACGAACATGGCGCATACGCAGCACGAGGCGTACATGGGCAAACGATCTATATCGATCCCACAGCCGAGATGGTTCTCGTGCGATTTGCTTCGCATCCTATCGCCAGCAACAGCGCTAACGATCCGACTTCGCTGCCAGCCTATGCTGCTGTTGCTGAACACCTAATGCAAAAGTAAATAAGAGAATAGCCAGAAGAGGTAGAAACGGCGTCAATATCCAGGGAACATTTTAGCAATCATGAATAACAACTTTAGGTCTCTATTTAGGCTTGCCACCATCAAGCTCGCAGTAGCCATGAGCTTGATGGTGGGAGCGGGATTGATGATAGAGACTATCTTGCCAAGAGCGGCGACCGCAGCCGAAGAAATTCGACTCAACGTTGGTGGCCCCATTCTGTTTTCTGTTTCGGTAGACTCACTAGAAACCTTTGCCGAAACAGGTGAGATTGAACCCGACCTTCAATTAGTTACCAGATTTCTAGGCGAAGATACTTTACCGCTGCTCCGTCAAGCCTTGCAAAAACCCATCCCACTAGATGTTGTTCAAGTAGACAACCTGGCCTACTCCTCGCTAGGCGGCGATCTTCTCCAAAACGTTGGCAAAATTTTCAAGGCGCACCCTAACATTAACGGCGCTCGCGGCCTTCGAGGTGCCACGATTAAAGCAGCAGCTCAAGCGGGGCCAGAAGGCTGGACAGCCATAGACGTACTGCAACAATTTCCCACTCATTCAATCGATTTAAAGCTGGGCGATTTGCAAACTTTGCGCCGCAGCTTAGCAGTCTACTTTGAATACAATGCGGCAGCGGTCGCCGCTGTTCAAAGTCAGTCTGCTGCCGAAGCTGCTCAACAATCGGCGGTGCCTGCGGCCCAAAATCTTTCCCAAGCGGGGCCGTATCAATACAGCCAAAGTGCCTTTACCCTTTCTCAATCGGCGGTTCGTCAAACCAAAGAAGGGCTTCAGGTCAACTACGACTTTGATGTAAAAATCTACGTCCCCGAGGGCTTAACCCAGCCTGCACCCGTCATCCTAAGGGAGTCGCCTCAAAAAAGAGTACCGAGTAGACTAGAGGGGTGGTCATAGACTCTGCTGTAGGAAATCGCTGATGCTAGATGAAAAGCTCAAATCAACGCTCAAGGCTGCTGCGGGGCAGCTG
>JBHYED010000050.1:0-28109 GCA_051860365.1 Phormidesmis sp. | reverse complement strand
CGTAGATCAGGTGGAAGTTTTTCATTAGCGCGATGAGGGCATCGTGCAGGTGGCGATATTGAGCGTCTTGCCAGATGTTGGCGCAGTCTTGGCGGGTGAAGCGGCCTGCTTTGGCTTTAATGGTGTCGTCGTCGAAGATGCGGTAGACGGCGTTGGTGGCCCAGGTGGGGTTGAGGATAACGCGATCGCGCAGAAAGGGATTGTCGGCAAAGTGGAGGAGAATGCCTAAATCGTGGAAGTAGCCGAGCAGGGTGTCGATGTCTGCGGGGGCGGTGATGTCTTGGGCTTGGCAGAGTTCGTCGAACTGTTGGCGGTAGATGTAGTTGCGGCTGTCGTTGTTAACGGCGTCTTCGATGGCTTGGCGAACGTCTACCCAGCGGGCGGGGACGGGTTCGCCAATATGCGGGAGATTTTGGGCGCAGTGCTGGATGTGGCTGATGAGGGTGTTGATGCCTTTAAGGCGGGTTTGGGCTTTTGTTTTATCGGGTTCTTCGTGGGTTTTAAAGTTGACAGAGAGAATTTCTTTGATGCTGTCTGAGTAGCGGCTGCGGAGTTCTGTGCGGTTGACGCTGCGCTGAATGTCTCCTTTTTCGTTGAGGACGATGATGAGGGGGCTGTTGTCTGCAAAGTGCTCAATGATGTTGAGCCAGTAGTTGAAGTCGGTGTCGTCTTTGCGGTTGTCGGCGACGAGGACGTAGAGGGCGCGCTTGGAGAGAAAGAAGCGGTGAGTATAGTGGTAGATTTCTTGGCCGCCAAAGTCCCAGACGTTGAGATGGAAGTCGCGGGGTGTTTTGCTTTGTGAACTGTCTTTAGGTTGACAGGTGAAGGTGTGTGAGCGAATACTGATGCCACGTGTGCGGTCGTCTATATGAGGAAGAGGACAGTTGGGTTCAAAGATTTTGTGGGCGAGGGTGGTTTTACCGGCTTCACCTTCGCCGACGATGAGCATTTTGGCTTCGTAGAGATGGTCTTGGCCTTGGGTGGCGAGTTGGTTGTAGTAGCTGAGGATGGCGGCGTTGCCCTGGCGAACAATTTCTAAGGGCGGTTCTTCAATAGGGTTGTTGTAGAGGTTTATGCGGTTAGGTAAAAATTGTTTATCTACCTCAACTGCCATTCTACTTTCAGCTAGTCGCTTAGGAATTTCTGTGATGTAATTGCCGTATAGTTTGAGCGTCGTCAATCCCGTTAGCTCGCCCAGAAATGAGAAATCTGTGATGTTATTATCACTTAAATCGAGCCTCGCCAGTCCTGTTAGCTTGCTTAGGAATGAACAATCCGTGATGCTGTTGTGATTTAGATTGAGCGTCGTCAACCATGTCAGCTTGCTTATGAATGAGAGATCTGTAGTGTGGTTTAGACTTAGATCGAGCACTGTCAGTCCTGTTAGCTTGCTTAGGAATGAACAATCCGTGATGCGGTTGCAATATAGATAGAGTGCTTTTAGTCCTGTTAGCTTACTCAGGAATAGACAATTCCTAATGGGGTTTAGACTTAGATCGAGCGTTGTCAGTCCTGTTAGCTTGCTCAGGAATGAACAATCCTTAATGCTGTTATCGCTTAAATCGAGCGTTGTTAGTCTCGTTAACTCGCTCAGGACTGAACAATCCCATATGTTATTGCCCCTTAGATTAAGCGTCGTCAGTTCCGTCAGCTTGCTTAGGAATGAAAAATCCTTAATACTGTTGTCACCTAGACAGAGCGTCGTCAGTCCCGTTAGCTCGCCGAGGAATGAAAAGTTCGTATTGCTGTTTAGACCGAGATCGAGCGTCGTCAATCCCGTTAGCTTACTTAGGAATGAAAAGTCTGTGATGCGGTTGTCGTTTAGATCAAGCACCGCCAGCTCTACCAGCTCGCTCAGAAATGACGAATCCGTGATGCCGTTGTCGCTGAGATTGAGCGCTGTTATCGTTGTTAGCTCACTCAGGAATGAAAAATCTGTGATGCCGTTGTTACTACTTAGATTAAGCGTCGTCAGTCCCGTTAGCTTGCTGAGGAATGAAAAGTCCTTAATACTGTTGCCACCTAGACAGAGCGTCATCAGTCCCGTTAGCTCGCTGAGGAATGAAAAGTCTGCGATGTTGCTGCTACTTAAATCGAGTGTCGTTAGTCCTGTTAGTTCGCTTAGAAATGAATAATCTGTGATGTTGTTGCTTAAATCGAGTGTCGTCAGTCCCGTCAGTTCGCTTAGAAGCGAGTAGCTCCGTAACTTAACTTTTGATAGGTGTAAGTACTTTAGTCGCTCAATTTTCTGGAAAGGAAAGTCATATAGTATTTCGCTGGTCGCTGGCTGCAAAAATAGCCCGCTAACTGTGCCATCTTTTGCTAGGCAATAAGCATCTCTAACAGCAATTCGAGCTTGTGCTTCATCGTCCTGCGCGTACCTTACCTGTCTATGCTGCTTAAACTGCTCTTCAGCGACTTCTTGTAGGGGACGGCACAGCAGCTCTCCAAGTTGACGAATCAGGTCGAGGTCAGTCATAAGGCTAGTTCGGTACTGTGGTTGCTATTGTTTGGGCTGAGTATAACCCTCAAAGCCAGCGGTGATCCTAAGATTGAAGCCGCATTCCCTTCCAATCTACGACGCCTGCACTCCTTCATCACCGTGATTTACGCGATCGCAACACCGCACTTTTAGTTGCACAGCATCATGGCTTTGTTTGGTGGCGCGATCGCTTCCCACAACCCCACCAACAAACCCTTCAGCGCGGCAAACAAAGGATGCATACGTGCGATCGCCTCATCCACCCCACCCATGTAACCGTTTCACCCAGCAACCCTTCTCATTCACGTAATTTTCCGTGCCGTCACCGACAAATTTGCTACCAGCAACAGGGAAACATTCACTTAGGCAAAGCAACAAACAACTATAGAGAGCATCCACCATGACCACCATTAACTTTTCTCGCCGCATCCCCAACAAAACTATCAGCACCGACATCAACGCCTTCCACGGCCTCAGCACCGTCATCGGCTACAGCACCACCCGCCCAGAAGCCACCGACAAAAACCTAAACGGTGCCTATAAAGCCATGCTAGACAAACAAAAAAGAGAAGCCGAACTCAACGCCACCCTAAAAGCCGCTACCGACGCCGCCCGCCAGTCCGAAGTTGAATTTCACGCCGCCGTCCTCGCCATGAAAGAATCCGTACGCGGCCAGTTTGGCCCCAACAGCGACGAAGCCCAAGCCGTGGGATACAAGAAAAAATCCGAATACAAGCGCCCTCGCCGCCGCAGCGCCTAAGCAGAAGCCTGCGCTCAACACCCCCATAAAATGACCAGACAAAATGGGCTATGATGGCGAAAATTCCGCTACCCTAGCCCTATGACAAACACCCCCTGCGCTGCACTGCTATCAGCCCATCCTGAAGCCTGGAAAGCCGCCACCGTTCACCCCTTTTTGCAGCAGTGTCAGCAAGGCACCATCACCCCCGACCAGTTCAACACCTGGCTACTGCAAGACTACCTTTTTGTCACTGAGTTTACGCGGTTTGCCGGACGCTTGTTGGCCGCTGCCCCCGTTCCCCACTTTGACACCATCCTTGGCGGGCTCGGTGCCATTAAAGACGAGCTGCTGTGGTTTCAAGCCAAAGCAAAAGCGCGAGAACTCGATATGCCCGCCGCCGCTCAAAGCACCTGTAAAACATACTGCAAATTCATGCAAGGGCTTGCCAGTGAAAGCTACGCCGTACAGGCTGTTGCATTTTGGGCGATTGAGCTAGCCTACAATCAAGGCTGGCAGCTTCATAGCCCCATGCCCGAGCCCTACACAGAATTTGCCGACCGGTGGGGCAACGCAGGCTTTACCGACTACGTAAAAGTGCTAGAGCAGCAGGCCGATAGCGCCCTATCAACCGCCAGCGAAGCCGAACAGACAAAAGCCGAACAGGTATTTTTAAACGTGGCTCGCCTAGAGAAAGACTTTTGGCAAATAGCGTTTGCGGGTGAAAACTAAAGCCGCTCACCTCGAATAGAGAGATCTAATAGCTGCATGGGATGCCTGAGTAAAACGGTTTTACCTTGCTTTTCTAAAGCCTGCTTAATCTGTAAAGAACACCCTGGATTAGAAGAGGCAATCAGCATCGCCCCCGTATTCACTAAAGCGGTCGCCTTCATTTGCCCTAGCTCGGCCGCAATTTCGGGCTGAAGCATGTTGTAGACGCCAGCACTGCCGCAGCATAGCGCCGCATCTAAAGGCTCGCGCAGGGTAACGCCCGGAATCTGTTGCAGTAGCTGACGCGGCTGAACGCTAATTTTTTGGCCGTGAAGCAAATGGCACGCGTCCTGATACACCGTCACTAGCGGCTCATCTTGCAACGGATGTAGCTCGCTAGTGAGGCCAGCTTCTGCTAAAAACTCTTGAACATCTCGAACCTTGCCAGCAAAAGCCCGAGCCTTTTCGGCGTATGCGGGATCATCTGCCAACATGTGGCCGTAGTCTTTGAGCGTATGCCCGCAGCCTGCCGCGTTGATAATCACAAAGTCAACGTTCTCATCTTCAAAGCTATCAATCATCTGACGCGCTAACGCCTGAGCCTGAGCCGTTTCACCCTGATGTTCAGGTAAGGCAGAACAACAACCTTGTGATCTAGGAACAACAATCTCGCAGCCGTTTGCACTCAGTACGCGAGCCGTCGCTTCATTGACGCCGGTAAAAAATACGCGCTGAACGCAGCCTAAAATCATGCCGACTCGGTAGCGTTTTTCGCCCTGGGCGGGAATTAGCTCAGGTAAATTATCTGAAAAGCAGCTTGCGGTGACGGGCGGTAGGAGACTTTCCATTGCCGCTAGGTTAGGAGAGACTTTTTTGAGCAGGCCGCTAGATTGGATGAGCTTGGAGAGGCCCGACTTTTGATAGAAGGCTAGAGGCGCGAGCAGGAGCCGGATGCGATCGGGGTAAGGGAATAGCGAAAAAATGAGCTGGCGCAGGGCTTTTTGGGGGAGCGATCGCGCATGGTTTCTTTGCACCTGCGATCGCACACTCGTAATCAACTGGTCATACTGCACGCCCGAAGGACAGGCCGTCGTACAAGCCAAGCAGCCCAAGCAGCTATCAAAATGACTAACCGACACCTCAGACAGCGGCGCTTCGCCTTTATTAATCGCATCCATTAGGTAAATGCGGCCCCGAGGCGAGTCGTTTTCTTTGCCAATGACGCGGTAGCTAGGGCAGGTGGGCAGGCAAAAACCGCAGTGAACGCAGGCGTCAATTAAAGACTGCTTAGGCGGCGCGATCAAATCAAAGCCGTCTTCAATTACCTCCGGCTGCGTGCCTAATGTGGCAGCACTGGTGTCTAACTTAAGCGGGCTGTTTGAGGCTGTCATAAGCGGCTATCAAGTTTCACGTTGAGGTTCCCTAGCTTTAGCTTACCGCGTGCGTTTCAAATTCACCCGACTTTTAAGCTTTGTTCAATCCTAAGCAATCGAGTAAAAACGCATCGTCAAACGCAATTTCTTTGAGGCGTCCGTAGCGACCAGATGCGCCCCCGTGACCCGCGCCCATGTTTGTTTTTAGCAGCAGTTTGTTGCTGTTTGTTTTGGTGGTGCGTAGCTTGGCCGTCCACTTGGCAGGCTCCCAGTAGGAAACGCGCGGATCGTTGAGCCCAGCGGTAATTAATAAATTGGGATAGGCCTGAGCGGTGACATTATCGTAAGGAGAATAGGTTTTCATGTAGTGATAAAAGTCGGGCTTGTTAGGATTGCCCCATTCGTCCCATTCGAGCACTGATAGCGGCAAATCTGGATCAAGAATGGTGGTGACCACATCTACAAAAGGGACTTGCGCGATCGCCACTTTAAACAGCTCAGGCCTTTTATTCACCACGGCTCCTATCAGCAGTCCGCCCGCACTCCCCCCTGAAATAGCAAGCTGCTTAGGGCTTGTCCAACCTTGTTCAATTAAATGCTCGGCGCAGGCGATGAAGTCGGTAAAGGTGTTGGTTTTATTCAGAAACTTGCCTGCTTCGTACCACTTGCGGCCCATTTCGCCGCCGCCGCGAATGTGAGCGATCGCACAGACCACGCCTCTATCTAAAAGTGAAAGCTGATAGCTAGAAAACGTCACCGGATACGGATAGCCATAAGAACCATAGCCGGTGAGATGTAGTGGATTACTTTGCTCAAGCGAAATGTCTTTTTTGTACACCAGTGAAATCGGCACCTGAGTCCCATCCGGGGCTGTCGCCATCAGTCGCGCACTGGCATACGCTTCAGGATTGTAGCCCCCGAGCACAGGCTGTTGCTTTTTCAGCACGCGCTCATGCGTATTCATATCGTAGTCAAATACAGAAGATGGCGTTACTAGCGAGCTATAGTGAAAGCGCAGAATGTGATTGTTGAACTCAGGCATATAGCCATCGGTAACAAAGTAGGCGGGTTCTGAAAAAGCAATCTTTTGAATATCGCCTGTCGATAGCTTTTGCACGCGAAGTGTGGGCAGGCCCAGTTCTCGCTCATACAGCACCAGATGATCTGCAAAAACATCGATGCCTTCTAGCATAATCTCTTCTCTATGCGGAATGAGCGTTTGCCACCGGTCTTTACTAGGATGACCGACTGGCACACTCATGAGCTTAAAGTTGATAGCCTGATCATTGGTAACAATATAAAATCTGTTGTTGTCTGCTGTTCCATTTCCAGGATGATGCGCAACGCCGTACTCAGTTCCTTTCTCACGAGGGTGAATAATTTGGAAGTCATCATCTGGGCAATTGGCATCTAAAAAGCGAACTTCTGAAGTGATTTTACTATCGGCGCTAAGTAAGAGATAGGCTTTGCTGCGTGTGACCGCAAGGCTGAGAAAAAACGCATCGTCTGTTTCACTATAAATCAGCGTGTCTTGCTCGGGCGCTGTGCCTAAACGATGACGCCATACCTGCGCGGGACGATTGGCTTCATCTAGTCGGAGATAAAAGAATGTGCGGTTGTCGTTAGCCCAAACGCCGCCGCCCGTATTGAGAATTTGCTCAGGAAAGTCTTGCTTCGTTTCAATGGTTTGAAACTTTAGCGTGTAGCGCTCATCGCCTTGCGTATCAGTAGAGTAGGCCAGTAGCTTATGGTTGGGGCTAATGTCATAGTCTCCTAACGAAAAATATTCATAGCCTTTGGCTAAAGCATTTTCATCTAACAGCACTTCTTCAGCCGCTTCAAGAGATTTTGGCTTACGGCAGCGAATGCTGTAAGCCTGGCCTGCTTGAGTCCGTGAATAGTAAAAATAGTCACCGTAGCGGTAGGGCACGGAGAGATCGGTTTCTTGAATGCGGCCCAGCATTTCATCGTAAAGAGTTTTCTGGAGCGCTTTGGTGTGCTGGGTTTGGGCTTCGGTATAGGTATTTTCGGCTTCTAGGTAGTCAATAACTTCGGGATTATCGCGATCGCTCAGCCAGTAGTACGGATCGATGCGTTCGTCGCCATGCGTAACCAGTTTCTTCGGGCGCTGTGAGGCGACGGGCGGTTGAGCAGGCGGCTGAACAGTTGAATAATTAGAATCAGCCATAGTCTTGAGCTACAAAAAAGTAAAAGGGCTGAGGCCTAGCCTAGCGCACACCTGTTCAAAGCTCGCATAAAAAAAATTAACCCTAATAATGCAGTAAAATCTTGTGCAGGATTAAAACTCAGCTTACATTTTAGGACATTGCAGGTAGCTGTTTATGAATATACGGCGGCTGTTGAATCCCAGGTTACAGGCAAGATCGCGAGGTCAAAAGCGCTTGGCGATCGCAGTTTTTCTCACGATTGGCTTTATTGGCAGCCTGATCACGACTGTTGTACTCCGGCAAGATTGGGTGGTTTTGGGAGCGCTGTCCTGGCAGGGATGGCTCGCGATCGCCATGACGCTAATGGCCTTTGTCGGCAACGCCTTTACCACGCTGCCTGCCTACACGGTCTTTTTGGGTGCAGCCGCAGTGCTCTTTCTCAGCGGCGTTTTAGATGAAAAAGCAGCGCTAGCCGGGTTTAGCAATTCGGGCATGATTACCGTCGGTGTGCTTTATGTTGTCGTCGCTGGATTGCAACAAACCGGCGCATTGCAGTGGGTATCTTCCCAGGTGCTAGGGATGCCCAAAACGCCCAGTCGGGCCTTAGTTCGCCTAATGCTGCCGGTGATGGGGGCAAGCGCCTTTCTCAACAACACGCCAGTAGTCGCGATGTTTATCCCGGTGGTAAATGACTGGTGCCGCAAGCTGCGCTTTAGTCCGTCTAAGCTAATGATCCCGCTGAGCTATGCGGCTATTTTTGGCGGACTGTGTTCTTTAATTGGCACCAGCACCAACCTTGTTGTTAATGGCCTTTTAATCGATGCGACGGGCGGCAGCGGGCTCAAAATGTTTGATATTGCCTGGGTAGGGTTGCCCTGTGGGCTCATGGGCTTTCTGTTTTTGTTTTTTACGCAGAGCTGGCTACTGCCCGATCGCCAGTCGGTGCTGAGCAGCACGGGTGATTTGCGAGAGTACACCGTAGAAATGAGAGTTGTGCCGAACGGTGCCTTGGTGGGTAAAACGGTTCAAAAAGCAGGGTTGCGCCATTTGCCAAATTTATATTTAGCTGAAATTCGTCGGGAGCCTCAGGTGCTGGCGGCGGTGAGCCCACAAGAGATTTTGCAGGGGGACGATCTGCTGTTGTTTGTCGGCGTGGTGGATTCTATTTTAGATTTGCAGCGGATTCGAGGATTGCAGCCTGCAACGAATCAGTCTGAAAAGCTAGCAGGTTCGCCGATGGAGCGTAGCTTAATCGAAGCGGTAGTTTCTAACACCTGTCCGCTAGTCGGCCAAACCGTTCGAGAAAGCCAGTTTCGCACGCAGTACAGCGCGGTGGTGGTGGCGGCGGCTCGCAACGGCAAGCGCCTCTCTGGCAAAATGGGTGATATTTGTCTTCAGCCCGGAGACACGCTGCTGCTCGAAGCCTCTTCTGATTTTGTCAATGAGCGCAGAATCTCGCGCGACTTTTATTTGGTGAGCGGGGTGCCTAATTCTGAACCGATGCGGCACGGGCGATCGCGCATTGCCTTTGTGCTAACGCTGGCGATGGTGCTACTAGCAGCGGCGGGCGGGCTGAGTATGTTGCAAGCGGCGGTGCTCGCAGCGGTGGGCATGATTGCCTTGGGCTGCTGCTCACCAGCGCAGGCGTTGCGAAGTATTGACTGGTCGGTGCTATTGGTGATTGCGGCGGCGCTGGCGCTGGGTACGGCGCTAGAGTCTACCGGGGCGGCTGAGGCGATCGCAACCGGCGTGATTAGCGTGGCGGGCAACAATCCCTGGCTAGCGCTTGCCGCCGTGTATGCGGTCACCACCGTCCTTACCGAGATTATTACCAACAATGCGGCGGCGGCGCTCATTTTCCCCATCGCTTTTTCGCTCGCGACTCAGCTCGGCGTCAGCTACCTGCCGTTTGTGATTGGCATTATGGTGGCGGCTTCTGCGAGCTTTGCTACGCCGATTGGCTACCAAACCAATCTGATGGTGTTCGGACCCGGGGGCTACAAGTTCTCTGACTTTTTGCGAGTGGGCGTGCCTTTGAACATTTTGTACGGGCTCATTACGGTGGCGATCGCCCCCCTAATCTACGCCTTTTAGATGCAGCTTAAACGTAGCTCATAAGCAGCTTCAACATGCCCGAAACGGCTGATAGGGCCGCTGTTTCGGTAGAGGTGTGGTACTCGGTCGTGGGGAGCTGTAAGGTGGTGCCGTTGATGGTATTTTCAGAGGCGATCGCCACCCGCCCCAGCTCTGTACGGCCTAAAGGATAAGGCTTACTCCGATCTTCATTCTTCATGGCAATGTACTCATCTTTAAAGCCGTAGCTCACTCCCAAAGCCTCGCAGCGATCTACTAGCTCTTGCGTCATCGCTGCAGAAAAGTCACCATTGGCATCCTTGTGACGCAAAGTCACCTGCTGCGCGTCCGCCTCCTCGCGCGTAGAGTAAGGGCTTGTATCGAGCACCACTAGCCGCTGTGTCGTCAGCCGCTGCTGCTGAAACCACGAAAGCGAATAGCGCCAGCTCCGCCCGGACTCCTCCTGCGCAGTAAACATGCCCGTGCCTTGAAACCCCTGTCGAAACAGATAGATAATCATCGCGGCACTAATAACATTATCGAGCTGCGCAGAGATCAGCCCATCGGCAATTTGCAAGCGGTCTAGAAAAGAAACGGGAATACCGGGCTGCAAATACTCCAGGCCTTCTACTTCAAAAATCAGGTTGTTGCGCTCAGGGCAAATGTAAGAGCGCGTAATTTCGCCCTGGCCCATATAGGTGCCGACAAATGGCATATGCGCCTGCACGCGCTGCCCAGCAAAGCGATCTTCAATTTTTTGCAGCATGTACTCCGAGGTAGACTCGCCCATCACCTCCCCCCGATTTTGAGCAATAAAGGCCGCATACTGAAACTCATTAGGGCCAGTGCAAAGCAGCCCGTGACGATCAATATGAGCCGAAAGAAACATCTCTTCCGGGCGGCTACCCTGTGCCACGAGCACGCCGTGATAGTGCTGCACCTCCACGCCAACTTCTTCTAGCTCGCGTCTGAGCACTCTAAAAAAAGAATCCTCGTTACCGACAACAGAAGGCTCACGAATGAGGAATTTAAGAATATCTAAAAACTTACTTAGCTCAGGGTAAAGCTTGCCTGCTACCGGTGCAGCTTGAGATATCGGCGTTTTAGTCGCTAGCTCTTTAGTCACTAAGTTAGTAGAACCCATTGCAGCGCCTCAAGTGTAAAAGATATAACCTCACAATGATGCACCTTTTTCAGCTAAATTTACGTTTTTGCTAGCTGTTGCCTAATGTTTATATACGGGCACCACCTCTCAAATACTAGCAATCAAATCGCTTTGTCTCCACTCAGGCGGCTGCTCCTGCTCAAGGCTACGAGATCTTTGAGTGCCGATCATGGCAATCTTACTGGTGAGCACAAAGCTCGTAAAGCTAGCAATTACAATCACTGGCAGCATTGCAGTGCCTGAGAGCACGCTTAAAATAATGCTAGTGCTCACGGGCGTTTTGGTGACAGCCACATTAACGGCAGCCATTAAACACACCATGCCAAGTGTGGGATGAATTTGAGGCACCGCTAGCGAAATGGCAAGGCCCACATTAGCACCAATAAAAAATAGCGGGAAAATGAAGCCGCCTAAAAAGCCAGAATGTAGCGTAAAGCTAATAGCAAACATTTTGGCCACGGCAATCAGCAACAGCATGGTAATGCCCAGCGTTTTCCCCGTTTCAATCACGGTATGAATCTGTTCTTCACTGAAAAATAGCGTCTGGGGAAAGTAGAGCGCGATCAGGCCAATGCTCAGCCCGCCTAACGTTGCGAGTAAAATAAGGTTATGTTCTAGCGGCGCTAACAAACGACCAATTAATCGAAAAATATAGATGAACATAACCGCAACACCTGCGCCAATAATCCCTAAAATTAGCCCCTCGAACAAATTGATGGGCGTGAGTGCTGGCACGGTTTCAAAGTGGTAAAAGCCGCCGATAGTAATACCTGTGCTAATTCTAAACACGGCAAAAGAGAGAATAGCCGATACAACTGAGGGCGCTACGGCTTCATAGTACTCAAGGCCGCGACGATGGGGAATTTCTAGCGCGAATAAAGCAGCTCCAATCGGCGCACCAAAAAAGGCTCCTAAGGCCGCGCTCATGCCGCAAAACGTCAGCACTCTGACGTTATTAGTATTTAAATTGAGCCTGTCGCCTAGCCAGCTACCAAAGCTGCCATTTACCTGCACGAGGGGAGCCTCTGGCCCTGCACTACCGCCCGAGGTAATCGCAATAAGTGAGGCAATCACCATGGCAGGTGTTTTGCGAACATCAATCCGACCAGGGCTATGAATTTTATCCACGACCTGGGCCATCTCTCCGGGTAGGCCCATAAAGTAAATGGCCAGACCGACGCAAAAACCACCGATGGTTGTGGCTATCCACACATAGCTGCTGATCGGTAGCCAGCTTGGGAAGTAAGGCTGTGCTGACTCGCGAAGCGTGTGCCACACCCCATGCATCATGGTTTCTAAAACAAAGTAATAGATCGTTGCAACCATCCCTCCAACAATCCCAATGGCAGCGGCGCACAGCATGAGCTGTAGATATGTGAGCTGCCGCTGCGAAGGGGGACTTTCAGGAACGGTTGGCAACGCAGTAGTCGTTGCCAATGATTCGATTTGAGTGGTCACTAAGCTGTCTTCCTTGCGATTGCAGTGCTTTCACAAGAGTCACAGTATGGAAGCGGCCCGGTTGCTTCCGTGCGTATTGCTACAAACGGCTCAGAACATTTCTTTCAGTTGCATATTGTTGGTGCGATTTGCGCATAGCGTGTCTGAAAATGGTGCTGATCCCGCTGGAGCCCTTCATATAGCCTCATAAACAGCTAGATGCTGATGCTGTTCAAAATCAATGAGGGCTTGAGGTAATGATAAGGCACTAGCCGCTTTCGATTGTTGGCATCAATTTTTTGTTCTGCTACGTTTAGCGCCTGCTGAAACTGCATAATAATATCTAAAACAGCTCGGTTAGCCTGATTGTCTTTATCAGAAAAGATGTCTTTCGGACTCTCTCCATACAGATCCTCGAAAGCTTTGTCGTAGTAGCCTAGTCGGTCATACCGATACGCTGTCAGTATGAACAGTGTTTTTAGCTGATCGGCTGTTTTGTGATAAGGCGGTAAAAATTCTAAAATTTTTGTGCTAGTAATCAGCTCTCGATCATTTGCTTTTTCACCAAAGCCGTTGGCGACATCTTCGGCTGAAATGCCGGTATTCGCCAACGCAATGTTGTTGATGTCTCTGTAGCCTGCTAATGGCATGTTGGCTGTAAACGCCATATATTCGTACTGGGCAAAGTTTATAGCTGAGTGCTGCGGCCCACAGATGAAAATAATGGTGGTGATAATCTCAACGAGTTCATCAACGCTGCTGATAGTGCTAGGCATTCCTTTTACCTTGCCACCGCTGCCATTCTCATCTGATAGCTCTGCGGCCCAGCTCTGCAGTTCGGTGTCAGCAGAAAGCGTCTCAGGTGTGGTATAGAAGTGATTAAGATAGTTGGAGACATAGGCGTGAATGGCGTCCCACACTAATATGCCGTCATCTCGATAGGGATAGTGAGGAATATCACTCATCTTTCGGCGCTTGATTTCTTTGGGGAAAGCAAACTCTTTAATATTCCATTTATCCCAGGCTTCTTCTAATATTTTCATCGACTCGTTTAAAGCGCCTGCGAGTAGCTGATCAACCGCGCCTCCAGGGTTAACTAACCTTTTTTTTGCCTAGATCGTTGTTGGCAAGCATGAAGATAAAGTGGGGTCTGAGCAGCAGGCTTAGCGGGTGGTTTTCACCGAGCTGTTAAAAGCACAATAGGATGGAGCTTTTCGTAGTCGTACTGGTACTGCTTTTGATGGCTAGCAAGCGAAGCTTTACGTTCGCCTGGATTGCGATCGTCTTGAGGAAGAGATGGAATCAACATAGTTCTTTCTAAAGAGTGTGTGGCTTAATAAGAGGCGTTAGTAAGCGGCTCAGAGTGGCCTAATGCGGATGCGGTTAGGGCGATGTTTTGAGCGGGAGGCCATTAATAAACTAGACATCAGCAACTAAATATTGACTAGATATCGACAAATAAATCTTCTCCGTTTTGGGTCACAGTAAAGCTTGCTACGTCAGTTGGGGCTTTGCCCATGGCCATCATCTTTTGGGCAATACCGGGCAGCGGAATGCCTACGAATGAGTCTACCCATTCAACGTTTTTGCCGGTGCACATCTCAAATTTTGAACCGTGAAAAGGACAGGTGATCACGCCGTTTTCGAGCTTTCCTTTTGCCATTGGTAAGCCTAAATGAGGACATTTATTGGCGATCGCACAATGCCCATTACCGACTTTAGCCACCAGCACCGTTTGACCATCAGCGCTCGCTTTCAGTGCTTTATTAGCCGTAACATCAGGTGCTGTCGCAATTTTCACTTTTGTCATAATAAAAGGCTCTTATGCTGAGATGGGTATCGTAGCTTTTGTTACTTTTTTATCGTGAGAGATTTATCGTGAGAGAAGATCTTAAAGAGAGCGTTTTATATCTCTATAAAACAACTACTCGATAATACAGGATGGCGTAATTTTCAAGCCGTTTGTGTGGATATGTGACTTGATATTTCTACATATTTGCTAATGCTATAAAAGATTTTCTAATGCTATAAAAGATTTCAACAGCTTAGGAAAATTGTCGCTAATGAAGTCCAAATTAATATCTTCAGCACCTCTCTAATGACTGCCGTTTTTCCAATGCCTGAAAAGCCTGCTACCAGCATCATTTCGGCCTGACCTTCAGCTACCCGACAAACGACGCCAGTAGGGTTTCTACCTCGGTTTCGCAACCGTAGTTTCGCGACCGTAGAGCACCTCGGGAATGAAAAAACGTTGTGATAGTGGCGTATGGGGCGATCGCACATCTAAAATCCAACGCTTAAAACAGCTTCTTTAGTCTTGCGGTATCCAAACTGACACAGAACCTGCATTACAGTGAAAGTCTGCCCAGCCCTCATCGTTTGTCGTCACCGGTTCATCTATACCTTCTGTGACATCAATATAGGTGCAGTTAGGCTGCCCCACTTCCATCCACTTAGTGCCTTCGTCGCCATTGCTGAGTACCACGGCCATTCCACCTGGCTGATCTTCAGTCCCTAGCCGCGTCCAGCCAATCGTATTGGCATGGTCAAAGTAATCGTACTGCTTGCCAAAAGCATACGTTTTGCGAGCGTATAAAAACTTGTCGATTATCCACTGATGAGAATCTAACCAAATCTCATACTCTCCCCCATCTGTTCCATTATCTTTGTAGTGCGCGCCGTAGTAATCGGCATAAAAAACGCAGGGATAGCCCTCTTTGCGCAGGAGAATGAGCGCATAGGCCAAAGGCTTAAACCAAGACTCCACTACCGACTCTAGAGACTGCAAGGGCTGCGAATCGTGGTTGTCTACCAGGGTCACTGCCAGCGCTGGCTGATCGGCTACCAAACTGCCGTCAAAAATGGTTCGCATGTCATAGTCTTGCCCTGTTTCACTGGCCACGCTGAAGTTGTAATGCAAGGGCGCGTCAAATAAGGCAACATCGCCATCCGTTTCATCAATAAAATGATGCAGCGCCTCAATTTCATACGACCAGTATTCACCCACTGCAAACAGCTTTTTACCGCTGTATTTGCGCACATGCTTGAGCCAGCCGGGGAAAAAGCCCGCCTTGATGTGCTTTACCGCATCAAAGCGAAAGCCGTCTAAGTCGGTTGTATCAATAAACCACTCACCCCAATTCGCCAGCTCTTTACCGACCTCTGGATGGCTTAAATCCAAATCACAGCCCATCAAATAGTCAAAGCCACCCTTTTCTAAATCAACAGCATCATCAAAAAACTTGCCTTCAAAGAGATAAACCGCTTCAAAATCACCCTGCTCGTAGGCGTTGTAGTCTACAGCGTTGAAGTGCCACCAGTGCCATTCCATATCAGAATACTTGCCCTGCCGGCCTGGAAAGGTGAAGTGTGTCCAGGCTTTGATGGTGACTTCATCGCCAATGGGCTTGGAGCGATCGCTTGGAGAATAAGGCACCACCTTAAACTCTTCTTCTTCATCGGCTCCCAGCTTATGGTTCAACACAATGTCGGCATAAATTTCAATGCCGACATCATGCGCCTGCTTGATCGCCTTTACATACTCGTCTTTTGTCCCGTACTTAGTGCGTACCGATCCTTTTTGGTCAAATTCGCCCAAATCATACAGATCGTATACGCCGTAGCCGACGTCATAGCCGCCGGCTGTGCCCTTATAAGCAGGCGGCAACCATAACGCTGTGATGCCCGCTTCAGCTAGGGCTTCAGCCTTCTCGGCAACATCATTCCAAAGCTGTCCGTCTGGCTCGTTATACCAGTGAAAGTATTGCATCATTACGCCGTTAGGTGCAGACATCAGCGAGTACACTCCGCTAGGGGTGGAAAAAAGGCCAATGTCATCATCCTGTCAAAGGGGCTAACCCTGTACACCTCCAAAGATATATTTTCTTTTTGGGCGTAAAACGGCGCACCGAGCGTTGCTAATGCGAAGTCAGCTAAACACCTGTGCCGACAGGTACTTTTTCTCGCTGAGGGTGAATTGAAGAACCGGATTGCATGGCGGTATAGAGCCGATTGAGCGCATTGACATAAGCGTAGGCTGAGGCCACAACAATGTCTGTGTTGGCAGCGTGACCTGAGTAAATTTTATCGCCGTTGCGAACGCGAATGGTGACTTCTCCCATCGCATCAATGCCTGCTGTCACCGATTGAACAGAGTATTCAATTAGGTCGTTTTCAATGTCAACAATGCGGTTAATAGCGCGGTAAATGGCATCAACAGGGCCAGTGCCGACGGAGGCATCGGTGAGTTCTTGGCCATCGGGCATTCGGACGGTGATTGTGGCGGTGGGCTGAGCATTGCTACCGCAGGAAACCTGAATAAGATCCAGCTTGAAGTGCTCGGCTACCTGTAAAATCTCGTCGTTGACAATGGCTTCTAGGTCGCGATCGCTAATCTCTTTCTTTTTATCAGCAACGTCTTTAAATCGTAAAAATGCTTTGTTCAACGCCTGATCGCCCAGCTCAAAACCCAGCTCTTTTAGTCGCGTCCGAAAGGCATTGCGCCCCGAGTGCTTGCCCAACACAATCAAGTTGTCGCTGAGCCCAATCAATTGAGCATCCATAATCTCGTAGGTCAGCCGGTTTTTGAGCACGCCATCCTGGTGAATGCCCGACTCATGCGCAAACGCATTGGCACCCACAATCGCCTTATTTGGCTGCACCAACATGCCCGTTATATTAGAAACCAGTCGAGATGATTTGTAGATTTCTTGGGTGTTAATGTTGGTCAAAGGCGCGTCTGATTCGGGCGGCAGGCCGAAAAAGGGATTGTAGTACTGACGGCGCACGTGCAGCGCCATCACTAATTCTTCTAGGGCCGCATTTCCAGCCCGTTCACCAATGCCATTGATAGTGCACTCTAGCTGTCGGGCACCTGCTTTTACGGCTTCTAGAAAGTTGGCAACGGCCAGACCCAAATCGTTATGCCCATGCACTGAAATAATGGCTTGATTAATGCTGGGTACGTTGTCGCGAATGCCGTGAATAAGCGTGCCAAACTCAGTGGGCGTCAGATAGCCAACGGTATCTGGAATGTTAAGCGTGGTTGCACCAGCTTTAATTGCGGTTTCCAAAACCTCGTACAAAAACTCAGGTTCGCTGCGGCCAGCGTCTTCAGGCGAAAATTCTATGTCTCCTGTGAAGCTTTTGGCATAGCCCACCATTTCCTCGGTAATAGCGAGGACTTCGGCACGAGACTTTTTGAGCTTGTACTTCATGTGAATGTCTGAAGTGGCTAAAAAGGTGTGAATGCGGCCTTTAGTGGCCGGTGCGATCGCCTTTGCTGCTGATTCAATATCACCTCGGGTCGCCCGCGCTAGCGCGCAAATCGTGGGGCCATCAGGCGTGCCAACTTCACTCGCGATCGCCTTTACGGCCTCAAAGTCACCAGGGCTAGCAAACGGAAAACCTGCTTCAATAATATCTACGTTTAGCCGCGCTAGCTGCCGCGCTACCGCTAGCTTTTCGCTGGCGTTCATTGTGGCACCCGGCGACTGCTCACCGTCACGCAGCGTCGTATCAAAAATCAGCACTCTATCTGAGTCAGAGCGTATAGATTGAGGCTGGGTGGTGCTTGAATTGGGCTGAGTCATCGCAAAGGGTACCTGCTGTGGAGTGTGCTTCATATCAATATCAGTATATGAAGCAGGCTTCATTTTCCTATTTTAGATGCGTGTGTCCTTATCGTGGCGTGAAAATTTGCTTCAGCACATTCAATCTTCAAAGGGTGGGAGATTTCTGAAAGTCAGCTTCGAGCACTAGGCCATGAAGAACGCTTAGAGGTGTTTAAAGTTGGCTATGGCAAGGTGTTTGATAAGCGTTAGGCTATGAGTCTTTCCTGCAATACTGTGTTTGGGTATTGGCAAGACTTTAGTTAACGGTGTATGAAACGATTCAATTTCAAAGTGTTCAGGCGGTTTTGGGCGATCGCAAAAGCCTACTGGTATGGAGAAGACAAGTGGAAGGCGCGTGGGCTGCTGCTGCTGATTGTTGTACTGCTGTTAGGCTACACGGGGTTGAGCGTTTTGCTCAATACCCAGCGAGGCGAGCTGATTTCGTCGCTATCGGCCCAAAGTGAAAGTCGCTTTTGGAAAACGGTGGGCGTGTTTTTGGCCATTTTGGTGGTGTATGCGCCGCTGCTGGCAGGCTATACCTTTTTGCGCGATCGCCTCGGTCTTGAGTGGCGACGCTGGCTCACAAACAGCTTTATTGATCGCTACTTTCAAGACCGGGCCTTTTACAACATCAATCAGTTCAAAACTGACATTGATAATCCAGATCAGCGCATTGCGGAGGACGTGCGGAGCTTTACCCAAGAGTCTTTGGCCTTGGTGCTGGTGGTGGTTGAGTCGGTTTTGTCAATTATTGCCTTTAGCGGCGTGCTGTGGGGCATTTCTAGAGAGCTGGTTTTGTTCTTGGTGGTCTATGCCGTAGTGGGCACGGTGCTGACGATTGGCGTGTTTGGTCAGCCGCTGGTGAAGCTGAATTTTGAGCAGCTTAAAAAAGAGGCTAATTTTCGCTTTAGCCTGGTGCGGGTGCGAGAAAACGCAGAGGCGATCGCGTTTTATCAAGGTGAGCAGCAAGAGTCTGCGCAGATTAAAAATCGGTTTGTCGCCGCCTTTGACAACTACAAAAAGCTGCTGAGCTGGGAGCTAGCGCTGAATGGACTGACGAACTTTTATGAGTTTATTCCGTTTGTGCTGCCCGCCATTGTTGTGGCTCCGGGCGTGTTCAGTGGAGAGGTTGAGGTGGGTAAAGTTAGCGAGGCTCAGGGGGCCTTTATTCGAGTTTTCTTTTCGCTAAACGTGATTGTTGCCCGCTTGCAGTCTCTAACTGCTTTTGGTGCAGGAATTGACAGACTGTATGACTTTTCTGATGCGATTGGCGATGTTGAAAACCCAGAAGCTGTTGAAGATTCAAAAAAACTGCCTATATTAGCAGCGTCTTTAGAAGTCAAAACAACGTTAGCCGCCGCCGAAGATTCTCCTGATGACGCTCAGATTGATGCTGTTGAAACCTATGCAGACGTTAGTGCGCCTGTGATTGAGCTAGAAATATCGCCAGTGCTGAGGCTCGATCAGCTAACGCTGCAAACGCCCAACTACCGCAGAACGCTGATTGAAGATCTTTCGCTGAGCTTAGAGAAAGAGGCTTCGCTGTTGGTGATGGGGCCAAGTGGGTGTGGAAAAAGTTCTTTAATGCGGGCGATCGCAGGGCTTTGGCGCTCTGGCACAGGCACTGTTCTCAGGCCCGACATTGAAAATCTGTTGTTTTTGCCCCAAAAGCCATACATGGTGCTTGGCAACTTGAGAGCGCAGATGCTGTATCCCTACCCTGATACGGAGATCACAGATGACCAGCTAAATGAAGTGTTGGAACAGGTTAATCTATCAGGTTTGGCTGAGCGCTATGAAAACGGTTTTGACACGGTAGAAGAGTGGGGCGATGTGCTTTCTCTTGGAGAACAACAGCGGCTTAGCTTTGCGCGCGTGCTCATTCATCGGCCTGCCTATACTGTTTTAGATGAGGCGACTAGCGCGTTAGATCGCACCAATGAAGAACAGCTCTATAGCCGTCTAGCGGCAGCAAAAATGGCCTATATCAGCGTTGGACACCGAGAGTCTTTAGAGAACTATCATCAGTCACTATTACGGCTTGCTGAAGACCATACCTGGGAGATTCGGGCGCTGAGAGATCTGTCAAGATCTGTCAAGATCTTGACAGATCTTGACAGATCTATAAAAATAAAACTGTAAGAATTGAGACAGATGGGCGCGATCTCTCAACTTTTTACAACAAATGCGGTACAGTCCACAGAGACAAACGATCCAACGTAAAGCTCGAAAGTATATTCGTTAAGGTGCTCCTATGACAGCGACGACCGCCCGTCAACCGGCCTACGACATTCCGGGGCCAAAGCCTGCCCCGCTGATTGGTCGAACGCTGAATATACTCAAGTTTTCAAAAGACTCTATTGCCTACACGCGATCGCTATTTGAAAAATACGGCAATCTGGTGTCTTTAGTCGAAGGTGGTGGCACCCGGCTCTATTCCCCCCGGCCCGTCTGCCCAGGAACTGTGTTTGCCTGTGGCCCAGAGCTAACCCGTCAGGTCGCAACCCAGCAAGACGTTTATCACAAATGTCCGCTCACCGGCCCGCTGTACCGCTTTCGTAATGACTCAGCTCGAACAAAACCGCTCAATCATTTCTTAGTCGGCCTTTTTGGTGATAACGAAGAGCGTCATGCCCAACAGCGTAAGCTAATGAGGCCAGCGTTCCACCATCATCAGCTACAAACCTATGTAAACGACATGGTGGCTATCACTGAAGATGAATTGAACAAGTTCCCAGTTGGGCAGGTTCAAGATATTTCGGAAACCATGCGGCTATTGACGCTACGCATTGCGACAAAATCTCTCTTTGGAGAGGACATTGGCGTAGAAGGTGGCAATACGGGAGAGCTTATTCAAGAGGCGCTGAACATACAGGTGTCGTTGGGTATGAAACTGCTGCGTTTTGATTTGCCGGGGCTGCCGTGGCACCGCTATTTGAATTTGGCGGCGCAGTACGAAAGCGGCATGCGAGATTTGATTGACGCTAAAAAACGGCGCGGTGGTGATGAGCCTGACGTGCTTTCTATGCTGATGCAGGTGCAGGACGAAGAGACAAATGTGGGGCTGACTGAAGCAGAGTTGTTAGGACATGTTGGCGTGTTGTTTGTAGCTGGACATGAGACGAGTGCAAATGCGCTGACCTGGACGCTGTTTTTGTTATCACAGCATCCGCAGATAATGGCCGATGTGCTTGATGAGCTAGCGGCTGTACTTCAGGGCGGAGAGCCTACTTTGGAAACGATTCAACAGCTCCCCCTACTAGAGCGTGTGGTGAAAGAGAGTATGCGGGTGCTTTCTCCGGTGCCGTGGAACGGACGAGTAACAGCTAAGCCAACAGAATTGGGTGGACATTACCTGCCTGAGGGCACAGAAGTGTTTGTGAGTCTTTCGCAAACGCACCATATGAGCGAGCTGTATCCCGATCCCGAGTCGTTCAATCCGAGCCGCTGGGAAACGATTACGCCGACTGCCTATGAGTACAATCCTTTTAGCGCGGGGCCTCGGGTTTGTATTGGGGCGGGGTTTGCCATGATGGAGATAAAGATTGTGCTGGCAATGTTGTTGCAGCGCTACCGGTTAGAGTTTGTTCCGGCAAATCCGATTGATCGCACTGGGGTGATTGTGATGAAGCCTAAGCAGGGAATGGCGATGAGAATCCACGAGCAGGATCGTCAGCTTCAAGCAGGCGTCGGTGCGGTGCAGGGCAATATTCGCGATATGGTTCACTTGTCGGCGCAGTAAGGCGTTTAGAGAGAGAGATTGCAGCAATCGCAGCGGCAATAACCGTTGCAGGCGAAGAGCCTATCAGTTGCGCTTCGTTTAAGCCGTCTGCTGATAGGGGTGAAGCGACTTGACCGAGCGTTATCCAGTCGACGCGATCGCTGCTGGTACACTCAGGAAGGCGTTTTCCATCAGTGCCTGCACCCGTTACAGAGATGACTCCTGATAAGCTTGCTGGAAACAATAGCCGGTTTTCACCTTTATTTCCAGCGGCTGCAAACACATGAATGTTTTGGGCGATCGCACGCTTCAAAGCCTGAGATACCACCTTTGATGGACGAGCGCGCCCCAAGGGCAAAACCAGCAGATCTACCCGCTGCCGAACTGCCCAAATAATGCCGCTTGCAAGGTAGCGTTCTGTTTGTTTCGACGGCGCTGCTTTTAAAACTTTTCCAAACAACAGTTTAGCCTCAGGCACCAGCCCACCTTGCCCGACCAGCAAAGCGGCCATTTGAGTGCCATGCCCGGTAGCATCTAGCATTGGCCCACTGCCGGTAAAGTTTTTGGTCAGCAGGTTAGCGCCTGCTAGCGTGGGATGGAGCCAATCTATCCCGCTGTCTAACAAAGCGATTTTGACATTTTTTCCCGCTGCCTCCTCAAATTCTGGTTGCCAGCGTAGTGCGTTAGGCTGACAACAAGTGTTAGAAAACTGTTGGAGCTGCTGCCGAAGCGAAGATATCATAGTGATTACGAGAAGTCAAAGGGAAAGCGTTCCTTAAAGATGAGATTGTAAGTGCTGCGCATAGCCAGCAGTCTGTTTAGAACAGATTGTCTAGAACAGACCGCTGGCTGGCGTTTAGTGCCCAAACCTACGCATAGATATGCCATTGATAGTCGAGGCGATAGCGACCACCGAAGCCGCTAAAGCGAACCGTTCGCACGGGAGACCAAGGATTTCCCCAGCTACCGTTTGAGTAGTGCCAGCGTGCACCTGTAGAAGGCACTGTGAGCCAGGCAGTATAGGGCTTAAAGATATCGTCTTTAAGAAGCCTGATCAGCCAGCCTACAAGCTTATCAACAACCCAGGCAACAACTTGACCAATGGCTTTGCCAATGGCTTTGCCGATAGCCGGATCGCCAAAAATACTGCCAATAGCAGCGCCTGCTGCCTCAATTGCCTTAGCGATCGCAGCTTTCACCTTGTCACGTATCCGCGTCCAAAGATTGTTAATAAACTTAGAAAGCCCACCGTTATCTTTTTCTGCCAGTACAAACGTCACGCCATACTTTTTAGGCCAGTACTTGCCCTCACGCATCCCAAAATAGTGATAGCGCCAGTTGCCGTAGTTTTTCTCTTTACCGTCTTTAAAGCCGCCACCGATGTATTTTTCAGAAATCTTTTTAACATCGCCGTCTTCATCCGTAGAAACCCCTGCCAGCGCAATTTCGTCGTTACCGACCCATTCAGGGTTGGTTTCGTCTTCGCACTTAATTTTGCGCACGTACAGCGCTAGTTTATCGGTTGTTGCTTGACCTTCAAAGTCGTCGTCTGGCGAATCGGCGACGCTGTACGGATCGCCTTCATGGATTTCACCCCACACCTGACTAAAGCGTGCTTTATCGAAGATGCCCGACTCAGCAGCAGATTTCTCCGAAGCCTGCATGACACTTTCAAGATCTGCAATATTTCCTCGAATATTCGCCTCAGGAATCAACAATCCTCCATCTACTTTAGAAATCCGCGCGAGCGGCACTGAAATCCGCGCTTCTGGTAGTCCCAACAGTTTTTTGTTGATTTTCAAGGGAGCCAGATCCTGATCGATTCGCATAAATCCTTCGTTCAAAACGGCCCGAGCAGGCATCTGACCGTATCGGCCAAAAACAGTTTTGCGAACAGATTCAGAGGCATTGACTAGCTCTACGGCCTGAGTTCTAGCATTGGTGCGTAGCTCTGGCTTAACGGAAAACAAAGCTGTCTTAAAGTCTGCTTCCAGACTATTAGGCTGAACAGAAACCTCCGTGTCAGCCGCCACAGCCGTCACTGTATACTTAGCGGCATTGAAGACATCTTCAGCAATTTTGAGCATCTCTCCGTCCAGCTCTTCAACCGAAGGACCTTCGGACATCGTTGGCTTCAAATTGAGAATTCCAGGCTGAATGAGAGCCTGGTCAAGCTGTAAGTTCTTTCCTACTCGCATGAGATTGATTCCTTATAATATAGTTTAGTGAAAAAGTTGTTCGCTCTTAGTTGTTCATGACTATTAATCTAAACAAACTCGAGCGATCAATAAATCAAGATTAACGATTGCTTCTTGATAGTCGCAGTACCTACGAGGGTACTTCCGGCGATTTAGGAGCTAGTGCGTGATTGTAGGAAACGCGCTCAATAACGAGAATGCGACTATTCTTAGACCAGAGTGACTGGCTTCTCTGCTGCGGCTAGGGTTTGATTCTGCTGAATACATACAGCGCGATCGCAGACAAGTTTCAAGTCATCTGTAGAAAATTTGTGAGCGTTAAAACCTCTTATGCCAGGTGCCGCCAACAATACTTCTAATAAGGGCGTTCTATTGATTGCTCGTAGCGATGACGCAGTACAACGCTAGATAGCAGGCAGCACTAGCACTATCTAGCGTGCGAAAAACTCTATTATTCTCGCTAGTTACTAACGATTTACCTTATTACCGTGGAGACTTGATGGGCGACAGGTACTTGGATGAGTCAAAATGCGAGTGAAAGCTGGCGGCAGGAGACTATGGGTTTGCCGATGTTGAGAGGCGATCTAGTCACTTTTCATCCTAACGGAGCGCAACTAGTGGTTGGCTTAACGAGCAGATACTTTTACGCTGCAGATGCCCAATAGCTAGCTGACTAATGTGGCTGACTAATGTGCCTTCGCCCGTTGAATCATAGAATCAACCGCTTTAGACACATTTATAGCGGACAGGTCAACATCAGAGATTTATCCCGCTCTAATATTGTGTTCAGTTCGTATGACTTGCCTTTTGTTTTACCCTGAACAGACAAGAGATTTTCTTCAACGAGCTTTTGCAAATGTTTATTTGCGGCTTGTCGGCTAATACCAAACTCAGCACAAACGGCCCGTGCAATGCTCTTGGGACGACGCTCTACAGTCTGAAGAATAAACTGACGAATTTGCGCTCCCTGGTCTCTCAACTGAGCCATAGATAGTCTTCCTTTGAGCTGTCAATGCTATCTAGGCTCGGTGGCAGGCCCATCGTCCTTTTGAGACTGCTCTAATAAGCGCTCGAATCGCTCTTTGCTCCAGCGATCGGTGGCGTATGAAATGGCGCTAATTTCTTCTAAACGAATCAACCATACGGTGCGCTGATAGGGCTCTTCGGGGAGTTCCTCATCTTCAAAGCCTTCGGCAACATCGACATCTACGACTTCTACGTAGTCGGTGTCTAGGAAAATGGGAATACCGACGAGGCGGGTTCCTGGCATTCTGAACCAGACTTCGCTACCGGAATTCAAGGCTTCTTCTAAGCGGTGGTACAGTCGGCTGGGTGCTGAAGCAGCGTAAGCGGCAGACCGGGTTGCGGGAGTCTGCTCTTGACGGGTGCTGCTGGCCTTGGTGCCTTCTGTCATTGTGTTCCTCCTAAGTTCAAAGTCGCATCTGCTCTAATCAATGTATTGAAAGTATTGAAATCAATGTATTGAAGCCTAGCGATGTTCAACCTCTGTAGCTGTGCTTGAGTGATGGACTTTTCCACCCTTATCAACATAGCAAACGCAAGATAGCAAATTTTGATAATAAGCCCCTAAATATTGTCTAAGGGCTTATTTCAAACTTTTTACATCCGCTTTTTACGCACCTTTCTTACTTAGAGAGGCGCACACGCATTAGAGGCTGTCCAAATTCAATGGGTTCAGCGTTTTCAACGAGGATATCGACGATTTCGCCAGAGACTTCGGCCTCTAGCTCGTTCATCAGCTTCATTGCTTCAATGATGCACACCGTCTGGCCCGACTGGATGCGATCGCCCACTTCCACAAAAGACCCTTCATCTGGCGCTGGTGAGCGGTAAAACGTGCCGACCATCGGCGCTGTAATTTCAACCAGGTTTGGATCAACAGATGGCGCGGCAGCAGAAACCGGCTCAGCTTGAGACTGCGCTGCTGGAGGGGCCGGAGCGGCAGCAGGGGGCGCGACTACCGACGCGGGCGCAGTAGCGGCAGCAGCAGGCGCTGTGCTCATCACGACATTGGGCTGAAGAGCAGAAGGCTTACGAAGGGTTAGCTCGAAGCCGTCGTTTTTGAGAGTTAATTCAGCGATGTCAGTTTGGTTGAGCGCAGCCACCAACTCGCGAAGTTCGTTGAAACTAAGAGTCACTTATTAAAAGCTCCATATCTTAAAAATGCACGCATAGTCTTTTTTATGCCTTTTTAGCTGTGAGCAGCGATTTAGTTGGTTTCACGGCCAAGATAGGTATCGTTACGCGTATCAATTTTGATGATTTCACCCTGTGAAATGAATAGCGGCACCATCACCTGAGCGCCCGTTTCAACGGTGGCCGGTTTGGTGCCACCCGTAGCGGTATCACCTTTAACACCAGGATCGGTTTGGGTGACTTCTAAGGAGACAGAGTTGGGCAGCTCAACTTCGAGTACTTTTTCGTTCCACATGAGCACGGTGACTTCCATTTCCGCTTTGAGGTATTTGACGCGATCGCCAATTTGCTCTTCACTTAGCCGCGACTCCTCATAGGTTTCCATATCCATAAAGACGTACTGATCGCCCTCTTTATAGGTATGCTGCATCGTATTTTTTTCAAGCACAGCCTGTGGCATTGTTTCACCGGCTCTGAAGGTTTTATCCACCGTGCTACCGGTCTGTACGTTTTTGAGCTTGGTGCGGACAAACGCAGAGCCCTTACCGGGTTTTACGTGCAAAAACTCAATGACGCGCCACACGGAGCCATCTAGCTCAATGCTGGTGCCGGTGCGAAAATCATTGCTTGAAATCATGATGGATAGCTAAAGGATTGTAAGGCGGTATGCTAAGGCAATCGGCCATCATTGTACCGCCCAAGAGACGTTTAGATAGCGTCTAGCCGGTCAAGTGCGCTCAAAATAATGACCAAACGTTTTTCAATAGGCAAACAAGCACTACAGATAACGTTATCAAAGCCACCTAAGCCGCAGATTTATGGCAAGATCATGAACGCCCTCTATATAAGTGAGCACGTATACAGCGTACTTGAGTGATTCATGATCTTGCGAAAGCCTTTGCTGTCCCCCCTAATATGTTTGGTGCTGGGACTATTCTTATCTGCGACCTGCTTTTTAAGCACCGTCAAACCTGCCTATGCGGGGCTCCCTCCCGGCAACGCGGTAACCGATGGCGCGGCGCTCCTGCGCTATTCACTACCGATCGACAATAAAGAAATTCGGAAGGTTCAAGGTGATTTAGAAGGGCTTTCGGAGTGGCTGCGCAGTAAACGCTGGGGGCCGATCAAAAAGGATGTGACGAAAGTAGAGCGGCTGCTAGATCGTAAGCGTGATGCGATTTTGGCGTCTGTGCCCGCCGATAGACAGGTGCAGGCCGGTGCCATTATCGATAGTTTGATTGCTAACGCTGCGCCGCTACGTGAGGCCGCTGAGGCCAAGGACAAAGAGGCAGTTTGGACTGAGCGCAAAAATATGCTCGATCAGGTGGGCGAGCTAGAAGAGCTGATGGTAAACGGCTATCCCTTTGAGGTGCCGGAAGAATACAGCAATTTGCCTCAACTAAAGGGCCGCGCTACGGTGCAGTTCACCACGACTCAGGGCGATATTACGGTGATTGCAGATGGCTATAGTGCGCCCGTAACGGCAGGTAACTTTGTCGACTTGGTAAATAAGAAGTTTTACGACGGTCTGCCGTTCATTCGAGCCGAGGACTTCTACGTGCTACAAACGGGCGATCCTGATGGTTCTGAGGAAGGCTATATCGATCCAAAAACGAAGGAATACCGCGCGATTCCGATGGAGATTTTGGTGGATGGTGACGATGCGCCTACTTACGGTGTGACCTTAGAAGAAATTGGTCGCTATATGGATGAGCCAATGTTGCCATTTAACTCGTATGGGAGTTTGGCGTTAGCGCGACCTGGTAATGATAATAACGGCGGCTCCTCTCAGTTCTTCTTCTTCTTGTTTGAAGCGGAGCTAACGCCTGCGGGCCGCAACATGCTAGATGGTCGCTATGCGGTATTTGGCTACACCATTGAAGGCAAGGACGTGCTGCGTAAGCTAAGTGCGGATGACAAAATTATCTCTGCGAAAGTTGTCGATGGCCTAGATAATTTGGTGGAACCAAAGGTTTAGATTTGAAGCTTGAACAACTTTCATCATGATATTGCGCAGCAAAGAAACCCTTTGCTGCGCATTTGGTTTAAAGATTTAGGCATCAAGTCCGGATGACGAAAGTGAGCAGACTTCTATGGCTCGAATGCTGTTCTAACTTTAATTTCCTAGCTGTTGTATTGTGTCTTCTATAGGAGTTACGCATTGACAGGTTGACAAAGTTGTAAGCTAAGAATCGTCGGTCATTAGTCTCAGCTCGGTTGTCATTATGCGTCAGCCATCAAAACCGTCTACCGCCCAGTGTAATAGCACTCTG
>JBHYED010000049.1:0-28549 GCA_051860365.1 Phormidesmis sp. | reverse complement strand
TACGATGCCTAGATGGTCGAGATTTTTGACTTCTAAGGTTTCTGCGATCGTACGAACCTCTACAGCGCTCTCAGCTCATCCTCCATCATTATTCTGATTGTGACAATTCAAAGGGCGGAATGTGGGAACAAGCGCTTCTCCTAAGAAAACGTTGTCACCACACCCGCAGTCTGACTGGCACGCTGGCTAGCACTCTGCCGAGCCGCACGCCGCCGCCGCACGCCATTTACCGTTTCATACTCGCTGCTGTCTCTCCCATACTTTATCCCTACGCCCGCCAGCAGCTTCGACGATAGGCTAGATAAATCCTTTTCAGCATCCAACACATCTGCATAAATCTCATCCACTTCAGAAAGTAGCTGGTTATAGGCCGCTAGCTTGGTTCTCACCGCAACAATTTGAGTCTCCAGCTTAGGAACCGAAATTTCGCCGCCAAAGCTCAGCTTGGCATCCACTATTTTCATGCCCGCCAGTCGCTTTTCAGCATCGCTCAGAATGCGAGAAGCCTTTTTTGCACGTGCCATGTAGCACCTCCAGAAGTGTTTAGTAAGGGGTTAACAGAAAATCGAAAGCCTTATTGATGAAAAGCTTGCAAGACTTTGTTGATTCAAAGATGCCCGTAGGAACGTACAAAAAGCACAGTGCATTCTCCGCAAGATTACGAGGTTTGCTGGTGTTGAGAGATTGAGCTAGCGGCAAGTTCCGTAAAAGTGCAGGGATAAGGATGGCGATCGCGCCCAACCAAAACTGATTTATTGATGAATGGTTCTGTAGTGCGGTTAACTAGAACTGATTTGTTGATGGGCAGTAGGCGATCGCGCCCAACCAGAACTTATTAGTTGATAAGTTGTTCTATATTGTAGTGAACCAGAACTGATTTATTGATGAGCAGTAGGCGATCGCGCTCAATCAGAACTTATTAGTTAATAAGTTGTTCTATGTCACAAAAAATCAGAACTGACCAACAGCAAATAGCGAAACTGTCACCAGATGCCATAATTAACACATCCAACACCGGTCAACACCCGATGCCAAACAATCAGCCTGCTCCTCAGCCCACTTTAAAAGAAACTAACGTAGAGGTTTTAGCTCAAAAGCTGGCAACTGACACAGAAACACTTCAGCTCATAGATGTTCGCGAGCCGCACGAAATAGAAATTGCCAGCGTCCCCAACTTTATTAACCTGCCGCTCAGCCAGTTTCCCGCCTGGGCACCCACCATCAGCACCCAGTTTGATCCAACCGCTGAAACCATCGTGATGTGCCATTTGGGAATGCGCTCCGCTCAAATGTGCCAGTGGCTAATGGATCAAGGCTTTACCAACGTTCAAAACCTAGCGGGTGGAATTGACGCCTATAGCCGCCTAATTGACCGCTCTGTTCCCCTCTACTAATGGCTTTGCTCGGCAACTACCGCTTATTAGGGCTAGTAGGACAGGGCCAATTTGCGCAGGTGTATTGCGCTGCCCATCGTGATACAGGGCAGCTAGTCGCAATTAAGCAAACGCGTCATGCGCCAGAAAATGCGTCTCAAGAGCCGTTTGTTTTAGCTGAGCTTAAGCACCGCAACTTAGTAGCGTGCTATGAAAAAACGCAAACACCTACCGGCTATCAGTTCGCCTTAGAGTACTGTGAAGGCGGCACATTGCGATCGCACCTCACCACCCACAATCCGCTCCCCTTCCACACAACAAAATCACTCATCACCGATATCCTCAAAGGTCTTAGCTACCTCCACCAGCAGGCCATCGTTCACAACGATCTCAAGCCCGAGAACATCTTTCTCACCCACGCCCAAAATGCCACACTCACCGCTAAGATTGGAGACTTCGGCAGCGCTCGGTTTGTTGGACTGCCTAACCGCTCTCATCGCGAAATAGGCTCGCCGACCTACGCTGCACCCGAACGCTTTAATGGCGAGTCATCATACGCCTCCGACCTTTATGCAGTCGGCGTTATGCTTTATGAAATGCTGCTAGGCGATCGCCCCTTCTCCGGCACCCCCGAAGCCCTCCGCCATGCCCACCAAACTCAGGCTGTCCCGTTTCCAAACGCGCTTTCTTCTACAAATCGTGAGATCTTTGCCACCGCGCTACACAAGCAGCCGGACTGTCGTTTTAAAAGTGCTAAAGCGATGCTTGTGGCCCTGAAAAATCTTGAGGAACCTTTGCCAAAGCGGGTGCGATCGCTACCCACCGTAGATATCTCACAGGCGATCAAACCGGCCCCTATTCACTTTGCAAACAACATAAAAAAACCGTTGCCAATATCAGCCTTTGAACAATCTTTAGAAGTTGTTCAAACCATCACACTAAGTGCTCGCTATTGGCTCAAAATTCGCACTTTTCAGCAGCGCTCTAAAACCTATTTAGACTGTTTTACTCGGCGAGGTCAGTTTGTGAGGCGGCTCTCTTTGAATTGTGCGATCGCTCAAGCCAGTCTCTCATACGCGCCTTACCAGCTAATTGCCACTACAACAGAGGCAAAGATTCTCTTAATCACGCTCAAGCCCTTTCAGGTCAGGCATCTTGGCGCTGATATTAACGCCTATTGCGTCACGGCGCTCCCTTGGGGCTATATTGCCAGCGATCGGCAACAGGCTGTAATCTTCGACCGGTCTGAAAATGCGGTTAGTCGGCTGACAGGGCTGCCTTTTGTAGAAGCGATCGCGCCTCTAAACAGCCACAGTCTTCTCATAGCCACCGAAAACAATTCAGCGCTATTCACAGTCGATCTCAAAAGTCTCGACATTGGCATAATCTTCTAAAGCGATCTTCAAGCTTTAGCGGATATACTCCACCTGAGCATCCAAATTGCGGTCTTCCAACAGCCGCCGCCGATCTTCCGCCTCATCCTCCGTCGGGAACGCGCCCACCTGCATTACAGCTCGCCCCTCAAACCGAGTTCTGAACGCATCTGGCACCACAGCTTTTACCTCATCTTGCATAAACGGATCGGCTGCATCTACAAATACTCGGTAGTAGAGCCCCAGTGCCTGAGCCCGCGACGGTGGCGCTGGCGGTGAACCCACTCCACCACTAGGCGGTGCAAAAATAGTGCTCGAAGAACCACTGCCTAGTGGAATACTGGCGCTGGGCACTGCCAATCGATTGTTGTTAATAGGCGCTGAAGGTCTAACGCTTGGCTCGGGTGTTCTTTCGGGCGCTCTTTCAGGTGTTCCTTCAGGCTCACGGCGGCGACTGCGGGGGCGTATTACCGGAGAATCTGGGTTCTCGCCTGTCACTGCACGAGGCCCTAAGGCAACATCCGTAGATCCTTCTGAAGCTAGCCCTGCCCGCAAAGCCGCTAGCGCCGACCCTGGCGCACCCGCTTCAAAAGGCACAGAATCGGCTGCTACAACTGGCTGAAAGTTATCAGCAACTTCAACAGATTGACGCGGAAACACCGTAATTGGAATCGACTGGCCCGCAGGCTCTGGCGCAAGCTGGCTTAGTAAAGGACTCACCGACCGAGCCGCTAGCTCACCAGGCACCGCATCAGCAGGCTGAGGCACTCTTGTATAGACGGCTTCTTCGGGCTCAATCAGCACAGATTTACTGATTGAGCGTTCAGCCGGTTCAGGCGCTTTTGTAACGGTCTCTGCGCTCGTCGTCAAAACTGACGAAGAAGAGACAGCTTCTGGGGTGCGGGCCGCTACCGTGACGATCCCATCTCTACGGTTGCCGGTAATTCGATTATCGCGCAGCAGCGGATTAGCATCGCCAATCACGACTAGGCCCGCATTGTTATTTATCATGCGGTTCCCGATAATCTCAGGGGTGGCCCCATCCGAAACCTGGATCCCATCTCCGGTACTGTCAAACGTATTGTTCTGAATGCTGGCAGTGGACAGGCCAAAAACAATCAGGCCGGCAATTTTATTTCCGGCAAAGTAGCTGCCCTGCACCCGAGGAGAACCACTCGCTACGTAGATGCCGGTTTGGCGGTTCCCTATAAACGCACTTTCTAAAATGGTTGGGCTTGCAGACTCTACCCAAACACCGTATCCATCAGGATTAGAAACGGCCACTTGCGCAAGGCCTGCTTTATCAGCCGCGATAATAGCGGCATTTTGTTGCGATCGCGTCGCACTCTCAAAATTTCCCCCACCTTCAATAATCGCTGTCCGATTCCGCGATCCCGGCGTCCCCTGAATCGTCACCCCCGACTTGAGCTGTAGCGGAAACACCTCACCCGACGCCTGCGTGTATCGACCCGGTGCCAGCACAATAACCGTATTCGGTGCCGCCAGTTCCAGCGCCCGAGTCACCGTCTGTAAAGGCTGGCTCTCAGCGCCCGCCGACAAATCGCTGCCCGCCGTCGCATCTACGTACAGGGTCTGATAGTCAACGGCCTGTCCTGCCGCGATCGCTGTCCCTCTCACTGCATTTTGAGCATTAACATCTTGAGCCTTAACTTGCGTGGTCGACTGAGTGGCCGTCTGGGCCGTTGCCTCACCCGCAGCGACACCCAGAACAACCGAACCTGCTACAACAGCCGCCGCCGCTCGAAAATATCCTGCCAACATTCGTTTATCCAGCATATAAATTACTTTCACTTCAGCCCACAAGCCCTGAAGAAAACCAACGAAACGTGCGCCGTCATCAGTCAAGACGCATCAATTAAAACTGTTGCCACTGTCTTTGAAATATGCGGCCTTACACATAGCCTTGTCAAGGTTTCAACGTCGCATATGTCACACTCAGATCGCTGCACCCTACTGAATGCTCACGATTGAATGCTTGCGATGCCCATAATACCTACCGCCCGCTAACGACGCGCTCAGGAAGCCCCTTTCACTCATCAGTCTATTCATCAACCTTTTCGCATATAAAGTCTTCCCTCGCGACCTGCCAAACCGTCATCGGCCTCATGCTGTAGCGTAGATCCTGCTACGACTATGGACACACACCTCGCCCCACGCCATGAATCTACCTAGTGATATATCTGACAAACGCGCCCTTTTTCGTATCCTAGATGCCAACTTAGATAGAGCCCGCGAAGGCATCCGCACGATTGAAGAATGGTGTCGCTTTGGCTTGAACGACGAAGCCAGTACGGCCCAGCTCAAAGATTTGCGTCAGCAGATTGCGCACTGGCACAGCGCTGAAATTCGGCTGGCGCGGGACACCCCTGGCGATTTGGGCACAACGCTAACGCACCCTCAAGAAGTCAGTCGCAGCAGCCTAGCCGAGGTTTTGCAGGTTAATTTTGGTCGCGTGCAAGAGGCCCTCCGCGCCCTTGAAGAGTACAGCAAGCTTCACAGCCTCGAAATGGCCGCTGCTTGTAAGCAAATGCGCTACCAGCTCTACACGCTCGATAGTCAAATTGTCGGCCCGCTGCTGATAGCCAAAACAGGTGCATTTCAAAAGCTTATGCAGGCTCGCACTTATTTAGTCACCTCTCCGGTACCCGATTTACTCGGCGTTGTGGCGTCGGCGCTTAAAGGTGGGATTGCAATCGTTCAGTACAGAGAAAAAACGGCAGACGATGAGGAGCGGCTGCGGATTGCGAAAGAGATGCGATCGCTCTGCCATCAGCACAATGCCCTTTTCATCGTTAATGACCGAGTAGACATCGCGGCGGCTTCAGACGCAGACGGCGTTCACTTGGGTCAGCACGATCTTCCTATAGACGCCGCTCGCAGCATCCTCGGCCCAGACAAAATCGTTGGCCGCTCCACTACGAATCCAGATGAGCTAAAGCGCGCCTTAGACGAAAAAGCTGACTACATCGGCGTTGGCCCCGTGCATGAAACACCCACAAAACCCGGAAAATCAGCGTCTGGCAACGAATATGTTCGCTATGCTGCGCAGCACGCCACAATGCCGTGGTTTACGATTGGCGGGCTTAATGCTGAAAATATTGGCCCCACGCTGGCGGCGGGTGCAACTCGTGTGGCGGTTGTGAGGGCGCTGATGCAGGCGGATGATCCAGAAGCCGTTGCGCGATCGCTTTGCGTCTCCTTAGGAGAATCGCTCGTTCAGCAAACCCATCAAGTACCCTAGCGAATCGCTTTAAAGAAACACCCTAAAGTTTGTCTTGAACACAGCGCCTTTAAGCCTCTAAACTTGTACGCTTGAGACTCCAACCCAGCCAAACAACACGTAAGACAACAAACCGAATGGACACTCCATCAGGCACCCTCAAACTTCAGGTTAATGGTGAAGCTAAAACCTGCCCTGCAGGCACCTATCTGCCCGCATTTCTTGAACAAGTCGGCCTTAATCCCAAGCTCATCGCTGTAGAGTATAACGGTGAAATTTTGGCCCGTCCGCTGTGGGAGCGCACTCAGCTACAGAACCATGACCGACTGGAGGTCGTCACCATCGTCGGCGGTGGCTAAACGGTTAGCTAGCGCCACAAGTACGGTAATCCCGTCCTTTTGATAGAGAGCTTGGCGGCAATTGCTATAGAGAAAAGCGCTACAGTTAAAAGTATAAAAATCGTAAAAAGCCATTCAAGAATCAACCATGATTGAACGTATAAAAGCCTACGGCGCTAGCTTTTTTGCTCGCCTCTCGCTCAAGCCTGTCCTGAAGTCCTGCTTCGTCTTCGGCTTAGCTGCCCTGCTAATCTTCTCTCAAGCAGACGGTGCCCTTGCGGCTCGCGGCGGCGGACGAATTGGCGGTGGTAGCTTCCGTGCCCCCAGTAGATCAATGCCCTCCCGCGCCCCTTCTGGCTACAGCGGTGGTGGTTATGGCGGTGGCTACGGCGGACGTGGCTTTGGCGGCGGCTTTGGGTTTCCGTTCCTGATACCGTTCTTTGGCTTTGGTGGCGGCGGCGGCCTGTTTGGCATTATTATTGCGATCGCGATCGCTAACTTCCTTGTCCGTAGCTTCCGTAGCGCAGGCGCTGGCGAAGAAGGCTTTGGCGGCAGCCCTGCCAATCCTAAAGTTTCCGTCGCTCGCCTCCAAGTGGGCCTTTTAGCCCAGGCTCGCGACTTGCAAGCCAACCTCAACCGCCTCGCCAACACTGCTGATACAGGCACCTCAGCCGGACTCACAAAAGTGTTGCAAGAAACCACGCTATCGCTGCTGCGTAACCCTGAATACTGGGCCTACGCCGATGTTGAATCTGACCAAACCAGCTTGTTATCTGCCGAACAGGCCTTTAACCAGCTAGCGATCGCAGAACGCAGCAAGTTCACTGGCGAAACCCTCTCGAACGTCAATGCTCAAATTTCACAGGCCAAAGCCAAAGCCGCTCTCAACAGCAGCGGCGATCTGGCAATGCCAGAGGAACCCGGTGAATACATTGTGGCTACTATCCTGGTTGCCAGTCAAAGCAAGCTCAACCTGCCAAAAATCACCAGTGAGCAAGACGTTCGCGACGCTTTGAATAAAATGGGTGCTGTCTCTAGCGAGCAGCTCATGGCCGTAGAAGTGTTGTGGACGCCTCAAGTCTCGGGTGAAACCCTCTCTGCCGACGAGCTAGTCGCCGAATATCCTAACCTTCAGCTAGTCTAGATTCCTATCTCAGCCATAGCCGTCGCTGAGAGGCTCAAACGGCCTGTTTTATCAGACCTCTCAGCAATATTTTGCACCATAAGCGGAAGCCCTATCAGTGGCTTTCGCTTTTTTTATCGATTTCATCGATGAAATAGGCTTAATTTTTTCAACAAAAGTGGTTAAATGAAGCCGGTTGCTGTTGTCAAGAGAGACGGAAATGCTGGTATTGCTTACGCGTGTGTTGCTATGGGCTTCAGTCGGGCTCTTAATTTGGTACATACTCGCTAGAATTATCCCCAAAAAATTCCTGACCTGGTTTGGCGGCGTTATTCTGATTTTGCTACTGGTCGTCTCTTTTGCAGAGCCGGACGATACTACTGTGGGTGTTATCTGGCGCATTTTGTCGTTTCCACTGACGCCGCTGGGGGCAGCGATTGTCTTTTTGGGCACGGCGCTCAGTGAGGGGTATAAAAAAGCGAAGGGTACACCGGCTGCGATCGCCCTTGCCATTTTGCTAATCTCCAGCATTCCACTCTCAGCCCAGTGGCTGGTCAGCGACGCTGAGCAAGCGGTCAGACAGGCCTATACCAATCGCGCTACGCTCTGCGGCGACGTTTGCCCTGAAGGCACTATTCCAGACCGAGGCAGCTTAGGGGAAGCGGCTGCCATTGTGGTGGTGGGCGATCGCAGTGATATTGACAAAGCCATCACCGTCACTAGCCCCACCGAAGACGTTGCCGTTAACACCGCGCTAGCACCTCGACTCATCTATGCAGCCAACCTCTACAGACAAGCACGCGATCGCAACGCTGCCCCCGTTGTGATCGTCACCGCTGGCACCAGTACTGGCGACTCAGAGCAAAATGGCATTATCCGCAGCATCCTGACGCAAAACGGTGTCTTTGGCGAAGATATTCAGATCGAAAACACGGGCACCGATATTTATCGCACGGGCCGCAGAGTCGAAACAATTTTGCAAAACAGACAGGCGATCGCCCCCCGCGCTACCCGCCAATCCCAGGGCACTAAAGACGATCCTCGGGTTTTCCTCGTCGCCCCGGCGCTTGTCATGTCCAGAGCCGCGCTCACCTTTGAGAAAATGGACTTAGAAGTGGTTGCTAAGCCCACCGATTTTAATACCGCCATGTTCGACACCTCTGAAAGAATTCTCAGCAGACTGCCTGACGTTTTACCCAGCGTAGATGCCTTACAGCTCACCACGCGTTACTGGAACGAACTTCTCAGCTCCCTCTACTACTTTCTGCGAGGCTGGCTGCCCAACTTCAACTTCGGCTGGGACTCTAGCATCGAAATCTAACCAGGGAAACTAGGCCTGTCGCTCGCTATCCTAGTACTATCAATACTCCAGATAATACGAACCTCGCGCTCATGGCCCAATCTTCTAAATTTTCTCGGCTAGCTGGCTATCTCAAGCCACACTGGCGCGAGGTCGCATTGGGCCTGGTTGCCCTGCTTGTCGTTAATGCTATTGGCGTCACGATTCCGCTCACCATCGGCAACATCGTTGATGAGCTGTCGAACGCTTTTACGATGCAGGAGGTGATTCGCTCTGTGATTATGGTGCTGATCCTTGCCAGCATCATGTGGGTGATCCGGATGGCCTCACGCATTTTCCTTTTTGGTGCAGGCCGCCAGGTCGAGTTCGATCTTAAGCAGCGAATTTTTGAGCATTTACTGTCGTTAGAACCCGCTTACTTTGCTCGCAATACCATCGGTGATTTGATCAACCGAGCCACCAGCGACGTTGACAACCTGCGCCGCCTGCTAGGATTCGCCGTTTTGAGCATGGCCAATACGCTGTTTGCCTACATTCTGATTGTCCCGGCTATGGTCAATCTCAATGCTAGCGTGGCGTTCTTTTCTTTGGCGGTTTATCCCTTTATGTTTGCCGTGGTTGCGGTGTTTGGCAATCGCCTCCGCAACCAGCAGCTCGCTGTTCAAGAAGAAATCTCCAGCCTTAGCGACCTGATTCAAGAAGACATGGGCGGCATTTCCCTGGTTAAAATCTACGCTCAGGAAGACAACGAACGCCGCGCTTTTGCCGAACGTAATGAAGCCCTGCTTAAGGCAAACCTAGAACTCGCCAAAACCCGAAATACCCTCTTTCCGCTCCTAGGTGGCTTCGCTAGCATCAGCCTGGTGATCGCTTTGGCCATTGGCTCTCAGGCTATCGTTGCCGGACGGCTTGCCGTCGGTGATTTTGTTGCGATCATTCTCTACATTCAGCAGCTTGTTTTCCCCACTGCGCTACTCGGCTTCACGATTACGTCCTATCAGCGCGGCGAAGTTAGCCTAGACCGCATTGAAGCCATCTTTGATGCACAGCCTAAAATTCGCGATACTTCAGAGGCGATCGCCCTTCCCAACGCAATTGGTAAAGTGCAGGCTAAAGACCTGACCTTTACCTATCCTGGTTCAAATCGCCCCGCTCTCGATCACGTTAATTTCACGATTGAGCCGGGTCAGTCGGTTGCGGTCGTTGGCCCGATTGGCTCTGGCAAATCAACTTTGGCGATGGCGCTGCCTCGGCTGCTGGAAATTAACTCGGGCGAACTGTTTTTGGATGGTCACGACGTCACTCAGATAGAGTTAGAGGATTTGAGAGGGGCGATCGCCTTCGTTCCTCAAGACAGCTTTCTTTTTAGCGCCACCGTCAAAAACAACATCCGCTACGGCGACCCCATGTCCGAGCAAATCGAAGTCGAGCACGCCGCCAAAGAAGCCCAGCTCTACAACGAAATTCTCAACTTTCCCAAACAGTTCAAAACCGTCGTCGGTGAACGCGGCATTACCCTTTCAGGCGGTCAACGCCAGCGCTCAGCCCTTTCTCGTGCTCTGCTAGTCAATGCCCCCATCCTGGTGCTAGACGATGCGCTCGCCAGCGTGGATAACCAAACAGCCACTCAAATTTTGGACAATCTTTCGAGTGAGGCTCGGCGGAAGACGGTGATCTTTGTTTCGCATCAAATGTCTGCGGCAGCTTCGTGCGATCGCATTCTCGTTATGGACGAAGGCCGCATTGCCCAAACCGGCACCCACGATCAGCTTGTCACGCAGCCCGGCCTCTATCAAAAACTTTGGAACCAGCACAAGCTCAAAGAAGTTTTGGCTTAGGTGGGACGAAGTATTAATGCCAAAAGACACTCAATCTTTTTTGCTTTCTGACTCTGCCATGCGAGCCGCGAGCTACTCTACCTACGAAAATTTTCAGCCTCAGCTTTCGATTGGCCCTACCGAGCTTCAGGCTTGGAAGCTTCGTATTGTCCGCTTTCAAGCTAAGCTCCAGCTTGCGCCATCATGCCAGCAAGGCAGCTTGTTTGATTTGCCGCTTGATGTCGTGTCTGCAGAGATTAGCAAAATCAATCCTTTTGAGCTGCGTCGTCAGAATACTGAATTTTGGCGCTGGCAGTTTGATGATGTGGGCGTGGCTGCGATGTATTTTGTGATTGACTATGCGGCTACTGATGAGACGGCAAATTCACCGCTGCTTTTGTACGTAGGCGAAACGGTGAAGTCCAACCAGCGATGGAAAGGCGTTCACGACTGTAAGCGCTATTTGACGAACTACCGTCAGTCGCATTTTGAAAATGGGCTAGGCAGTAAGCTGGGAATTGCGTTTTGGCCTCATGCTCCAGAGGAACGTCAGGCTCGGCAAAAGCTAGAGTCCGATTTGATCTACCGCTGGCGATCGCCCTTCAATAGAGAAAACTGGCGCTATTGGAATACGCCCTTCGTCAGCGGCAAACAAATTTAGAGCCCTAATGAACGGGGGCCTTGCGCGATCGCTGCTTAATCAAAATAAAGCCCGCCGCCAGCCAAAACAGCAGCAGTCCGCCCGTAATAAATAGCGTACTCACCAGCCCCAATTTTACAATCAAGGCAGGTGCCGCCGCCGTAAATAGTCCACCGCCGACAATCGGCTCAAAAAATAGCTGCTTGTAGGCAAAGCTTTCAAAGGCCCCAGAGCGATTCTCTGGATCGACCATGCGCAATAGCAAAATGCCGGTGGCCGTCACCCCCATAGACTGACCCAAATCACCAATGCCTTTTTCAAACCAGTAGTCGGGGAAGATGCGCGGAGCAAAGTAAAGAAAGAACAAAATGTTCCAAGCGATACCTGCAATACTCAGCGTTAAGAAAACACCGAGGTTGCCACCAATCACCGTGAGCGAAATGGACGCTAGGGCTGTGACCACCACCACATCGAGCGCCATGCCCGCAATGTTTTTAGTCAATTGAGGAATAATCAGCGGCTCCAATCTCAACTTGACCATCACAATTTGCACAATAATACCGCCGATGAGCGCCATCGGAAACAGCGGTACATACGCCATTACCGCAAATCCTGTGCGGCCCCAGGTGAAGGCTTCTAATACAACGAGTCCTTGCTGAATGAGCCAGCCGATGATGACCGCGATGCCAACAAAGCCAAAGTTGAGTGAGAGTGGATCAATGAGCAGTCCACGGGTCAAATGCTGTCGTCTAGAGAGCACCTCATCGTTTTCAGAGTGAGAAAGCACCGGCAAGTCGTCAGGCTGTTCTACTGCGCCGCGTGACACGGTGATGTGCTGCTTTTTTCGCGCCCAGTCAGCTAAAAAGGTGCCAGTAACAATTCCTGAAATGATGCCGACAGTGGCTAGGCCCAAAGCCAAGTCCGGACCTTCTGGAAAGCCTAGCTCAGTCAGCGTGCCAGCCATGCCGCCAGCAGTACCGTGCCCGCCCTCAAATCCTATTTCAATCAGTGCGGCTGAAATGGGGTTGGCGTCAAACACCGGAATTAAGATCAGCATGGTGACCAAAATGCCGACGACGTACTGGCCCCACGCTAGAGATTGGCCAAATACGACCTGAGGTGCGGCTTTTCGCCATATTTGCTTAGGGCTGGGAATTGTTTCGCCTAAGAACAAGGCCGCAAAAACGATATTGATAAAAATACCGGGAGATTGAGACCAGATGCTGCGAATATCTTCGGGAAAGAGCCCCTGGGTGAAAAGCGCACCTTCGCCTGAGAATCGGGTGGCGATCGCGCCCAAAACCTGTGGCCCCAATAACAGCGCCAGCGCCCCGGCCACAATCGACTCAGGCAAATACAGTCGCTGAATCCAGCCCACCTTTTGCTTGATAATCCGTCCGGCCAAAATGAGCAGTGCGATCCAAACGAACGCGAAGAAAACATCTTTGAGTGTGAGCATAAACGTAGCGCCCGAGAAAATAGATAAAGGCAGTTGCTTTGCAGTAGTATGCGCCCTTTGCTGCGTATTTACGCTTAAATTATATAAAGGAGAACGTCTGCCCCATGTCTATTAAGAACTCGTTTAAAAAAAGCCTATCTTTACTAACGCTCTCGCTACTCAGCACCAGTCTCCTCACTGCCTGTAACCCAAAAGTTAAGAACGCCCCCGCCGGTTCTGACTCAGCGGCAAACAGCACAACTCTAAAGCTGCTTTACTGGCAAGCTCCCACGACCCTCAACGCCCACCTCTCCAACGGCACCAAGGATCGTGAAGCCGCCAGCCTCGTTTATGAACCACTTGCGGCCTATAACGAAGCTGAAGAACTTGTTTCTATCTTGGCCGCAGAAACGCCCACGAAAGCGAATGGCGGCATCAGCGCAGACAATACCAGCGTGACCTGGAAACTCAAAGACGGCGTTACCTGGTCAGATGGCGAACCCTTCACCGCCGAAGATGTTGTCTTCACCTATCAGTTCATTGTTGATCCGGCTACAGGGGCCAACTCTGGTGAATTTTATGGTGAAGTCGATCGCGTCGAAGCCGTTGACGATCTCACTGTCAAAGTAACTTTTAAGCAGCCTACACCCGCACCACTGGCACCTTTTGTTGGCGGTAGCGGCATGATTTTGCCCGAGCATATTTTTGGCGACTACATCGGCGCAAATGCTCGCTCTGCTCCTGGCAATACAGCGCCCATTGGGACAAACGCTTTCCAAGTGAAAGAATTTCGCCCTGACGACACAATTATCTATGAGCCTAACCCAGCCTTTCGCGGCGAGGCGTCGCCTTTTACCACGGTTGAGCTTAAAGGCGGTGGTGATGCGATTTCAGCGGCCCGCGCAGTGCTACAGACAAGTGAAGCTGACTATGCTTGGAACATTCAGGCTGAACCTGCTGTAATCAAAGGCTTAGAAGCTGGCGGCAATAGCCGAATGGAGTACGTTTTCAAGCCGATGATGGAGCGAATATACCTTAATTTTTCTGATCCAAATACAGAAGTAGACGGCCAGGTGTCTCAAAAAGATACGCCGCATCCTTTTCTGGCTGAAAAGCCTGTGCGTGAGGCGATTAGTTTGGCCATTGACCGCAAGACGATTACAGAGCAGCTATATGGCGAAGCGGGCGCAGTGGCCACTAACTTTTTGGTTGCGCCTGACAAGTATGCTTCCAGCAATACGCGCTATGAGTTTGATTTAGAGAAGGCGGCTGGTTTGTTAGATGGTGCGGGCTGGAAAGATACTAACGGTGACGGCGTGCGCGATAAAAATGGCGTGGAGATGAACATTTTGTTCTCTAGCTCTGTGAATCCGGTGCGGCAAAAAACGCAGGAAATTATTAAACAGAATCTTGAGTCGATTGGGATGGCGGTGGAGCTGCAAAGCGTAGAGCCCGGTGTTTATTTTGGCGATACGACTAATCCTGATTCGGTGTATCAGTTTAAGTCTGACTTACAGCTTTTTGCCTTCGATAGCGAAACGCCTGAGCCTGATTCGTACATGGAGCTATACTCGTGCGAGCAGATTGCGCAAAAAGAAAATCAGTGGTCAAAAGAGAATTCTTCTCGGTACTGCAATCCTGAGTATGATGCGCTGTTAGCTCAGCTTAAGCAGGAGGTTGATGCGGATAAGCGTCGGGATTTGTTTGTTGAGATGAATGATTTGCTGATTGAGGATGTGGCCTTAATTCCGCTAGTGCGACGAAGTGATGCCTATGCGATCGCTAATTCTCTCACTAACCTAGAATTTACTCCCTGGGCCGCCAGCACCTGGAAAATCGATAGCTGGGGCAGACAGTGACCCGATATTTTCTCAAGCGTCTTTTGATGGCCATTCCAACGTTAATCGCCATCAGCATAGTGATTTATCTTGTGCTCTCTTTAGCACCTGGTGACCCGTTAGGCGAGCTTGCTAACAGCCCTTCAATTACGCCCGAGATTAGAGAAAATATTCGCCGGTCTTTGGGGCTCGATCAGCCGATTCCGGTGCGATATGCAAAGTGGGCGATCGCCTTCTTCACCGGCAACATGGGCTACTCTTTCGTCAGTCCGGTTCCCGTCAACGAACTCATTTTACAGCGCCTACCTACCACTCTTTGGGTTGTTGGCCTCGCCTATTTACTCTCCGTTCTCATCGCCTTTCCGCTCGGTATTCTCTCCGCCCTCAAGCGCCACACCTGGATAGATCAGCTCGCAACCACCTTCGCCTTCGCCGGGTTCTCCATTCCGCCCTTCTTCACCGGCCTCATATTTATCATTATCTTCAGCGTCCAGCTCGGCTGGCTCCCTTTCATCTACGACAGCACGCTCACCGTCAATAACTGGGACACTCTACTGGCTCAGATTAAGCAATCCATTATGCCGATTGCCGTACTCACTCTTTTCCAAACAGCCGTTTTAATGCGTTACATTCGCGCTGCGGTGATTGAGCAGCTCAGTATGGACTACGTTCGTACAGCCTATGCAAAAGGGCTCTCTAGCTGGCAGGTGATCACCCGCCACGTCTTACGAAATGCGCTGATTCCGGTAGTCACGCTGATTGCACTAGATATTCCAACCTTATTTACAGGCGCACTCATCACCGAGCAGGTTTTTCGCATTCCAGGTATCGGCTCGCTACTCATTAGCTCGATCACCCGCAGCGATACCCCTGTTGTCATGTCAATTACGTTTATCTACGCCATCCTCATCGTGGTCTTTAACTTAGTTGCTGACATCCTTTATGGCGTACTAGATCCACGTATTCGCTACCGCTAATTAGCGGCTATGAAAAGGAATAATTTCTCCTTCGCAGGCAACGTAAGCACAGGTGTGTTTTGTGAGTTTTACTTCGTGGCCGCCTGTGAATTCGCCAAACGAAGGGAGGGTGAGTCTGCGCGGGGTTTTTTCAAAAAAGAAGCAGGGGAGACGGAGGCTGTCGGTGCGCGATCGCAACTTCACCATTGGGTGAATATGACCGCAAATATTTAGCTCAGCATTATGTCTGACTTCTGGCTCATGACTCAGTAAAAAAGGCCCGATTTTTACCGCCTCCGTTTGGCAATCCATGTTCAAAGGTGGCAGCGCTGAAACCAGCCGTCGATCGTGATTGCCTACAATCAAGCACACGTCTGCGGCAATCTCTTTGAGAAACGTATCCCAGCCAATCAGGACGTCAGGAACCAGTGACTGCTGGGAGTGAAAAAGATCGCCGAGGATGAATAGCTTTTTGGCGTGGGTTTGCTGAATGAGCGATCGCAATCTGTCTAAATTCTTTGCGTTCATTTGGCTTGAAACCGGAATACCAAACGACTGAAAGGACTCTGCTTTTCCCAGGTGAACATCAGAAACCAACAGCACTTCTGTATCAGGAAGATAGAGCGCTTTGTCCTCTAACAACCGCAGGCGGCAGTTGAACAGATGGATCTCGTTGGCGAGTAAAGCCGTCATGGGTTAAGTAGTGATCGTTCGTCGCAGCAAATTTCCGTGGCTAAATACAGACGTCATCAGTCCCCATCGCACCGGGTTAGACGCCCGCCCAAACAAAACCAACATGGCTTGAACAATCTCTGGCAATGTGGAGGTATCGGCGAGGAATCCCGACCACTGCGACTGCTCTAGTGAGAAAAAGGTGGTGAAGAACTGCTGCAAGTCTTGTGTTTTAAACGCCATTAAATTCTCCAGGCCAAAGGTATAGAGGAAGTGTTTGCGCAGGCGTTCTTCGGGCCAGAGTGCCTGCCATGCGACTTTGGCCACCTGGTTAGGATCGGTGCTAGTGGCTTCAAGCGACTGGGCGATCGCCTGTGCCAAATCTGGCCCCCGACGCAACAAAGCCCCCATCATATAGCCAGACGCCGGATGCACCATACTAGCCGCGCCCCCAAAGCCCACCACCGACTGTGTTAAATCCGGTAGCGCCATATTCATCGGAAACAAGCACTTTTCCTCATGGTGCGTTTCTATCACCTTCACGCCCCGATGCGCTAGCCTCTGGTGCAGCCGCCGCTCTAGCGTCTCGAATGGGATGGCAGGCGAATGTGCCAAAGAGGTTTCTTCTACAAAATAGATATCTTCGCCCAAGTCCATTGCATATAGAAACGTCGGCGGCAGCCGTCTTTCGGGGGGCGGTAAGTAGTCATCTCGGTAGTCCATTAGCACCATCTGCCCTGGCTCAATAGGCGGTGCTGAAAACTTGCCGACAATGCCATAAGCCGTCTGGTATGCAATCGGCTTAGTCTGTGGCATTCGCCTAATCAAAGCCGGGTTGTGCCCGCTCGTATCGACGACTAATCTGGTGCTATAGGTATTCCCGGCCTCATCTGTGACTTCAGATCGCTTAGCGCCGTGGCTCACCCTTGCGGCTTTGCCCCGATGCCACTGAATGCCTTGCTGCTGACTCTGCGAGAGCCAGTCTCCTTGAAGCGCCTCACGGTCAATCAGGCCGTACTCCCGGTTCAAAGGCGTGACCTGATCTCCCATGTACACTGCCGTATTTTTCCAGCGCTGCCACAGGTACTTAGTCATGCCAAGGGCTTCTAGCTCATCAACCCAAATGCCATAGGTATTTGGCCAAGGTTTGGTCGGTTCGACTGGGCTCAGTCCTTCTACTGTTAGCCCTCGCTGACCCAGCGCCGTTGCCAAAGATAGCCCTGCTGGCCCCGATCCAATCACCAATACATCTGCCATACAACCTACTAACCGAGTTACTAACTAAGACACCTAGTCATTTTACAGTCAACAAACGCTAGCCTCTAATCAGCTTTGGCAAGCAGGGGAGCGGATTTGAGAAGCGTTTTGGTGTGGGGGTGCGCGGGGGTGCTAAAGATTTGCTCGGTGGAGCCGATTTCAATAAGTTTGCCTTGGTACATGACGGCGATGCGATCGCACAAATACTTCGCCACCCACAAATCATGCGTAATAAACAAATATGTCAGCTCCAGCTCATCTTTAAGATCCAGCATTAGCTCTAGCACCTGAGCCTGAACGCTAGCATCCAACATGCTGACGGGTTCATCGCAAATCACGAGTTTGGGCCGGGTAATCAGGGCGCGGGCGATCGCCACCCTCTGCTGCTGCCCGCCAGATATATCCCCTGGATACCGATGATAGTAATCTTCTACGGGCGTTAAGCCGACGCGTTCTAGCATGGCCTTCACTTTTTCTTCTGCTTCTGCATGGCTCGCCAGTCCGTGAATCAATAATGGATCGGCGATCCCTCTGCCAATGGTCATCATCGGATTGAGGCAGGCGTGCGGATCTTGAAAGATCATCTGAATATCGCGGCGCTTGGCCTGTAAGTCTGTGCGTGATAGCGCCGTGAAGTCGATATTTTGAAACTTGATTTGGCCAGAGGTGGGCTCGACAATCCTCAGCAGCGTGCGTGATAGGGTGCTTTTGCCGCAACCAGATTCGCCCACGAGGCCAAGAATCTCGCCGGGATAGAGATCGAGAGAAACGCCATCAACGGCTTTGATCGGCTCGGGGCGATCGCGCCTGAGCAGTTTGCTGATAAAGCTTTGCTCTAGCGCGTAGTGTTTTGTGAGGCTTTTCAAACTCAAAATGGGGATGTCTTCGTTGGCAGTCTCGCCTGCTGAATTTTGAGCGCCTGCCGACTGAAGCTGGTTAGCGGCCTTGAGTAAAGACTGCGTGTAGGGATGCTGTGGGTTGTAGAAAACGTCTTGAGTGGGGCCAATTTCGACCAGTTTGCCCTGGTACATGACGGCGATGCGATCGCAGTACTCTCCCACCAAAGCCAAGTCGTGAGAAATCAAAATCAAACCCATATTTCGCTCAGCGCATAGCTCCGTGAGCTGCTCTAAAATTTGCGCCGATACGGTCACGTCCAAACTTGTGGTGGGTTCATCGGCAACGATGAGCTTGGGATTAAGGATGAGGGCGAGGGCGATCGCGACTCTTTGCCGCATGCCGCCGCTAAACTCATGCGGATATTGCTTCCAGCGGTTAGCAGGAATTTTGACGGTTTCTAAAGTGGCGATCGCAATCTCTTTTGCCTGCTTTTTATTCAAATCAGGCCGATGTGCCAGCAGCGTCTCTGTGCAGTGATCCCCAATCGTCATCAGCGGATCGAGCCGCGTCATCGGATCTTGAAACACCAGCGAAACCGCTTCGCCCCGAAACTGCCGCAGCTCCGCTGGCGAAAATTCTAGAATAGAGCGATTCTCAAACGTCGCTCGCCCTTCTATTCGAGTGGCAGCGGGCAACAGTCGCATCGCCGCTCGACCCAGCGTACTTTTACCACAGCCCGACTCGCCGACTAGCCCTAGCCGCTCACCCGGCTGCAAAGAAAGGGTGACATCATCTACGGCCCACATCGACTGATTTGGATAAGACACCCGAAAATTTTCGACGCCAAACAGAGAGGTTGCAGTGGTCGTAGCGCTATCGGGTGAAATCGGGGAGGCAACCATAGTTTAAAGCGGCGGATATATCCAGCCATCTTACAAACATCTGGCAAACATCTGGTCTATTCGTTGAGCTTTCGCATGAGATAGCCCACACCAAAGTCACCGTGCGGATGGTTTTTGAGCAGGTCAGATAGTTCAAAGACTCGGCTGGCAATTTCTGGGCCAAGCTTGTCAACCACGGCGGTTCGCTGACGCTCTACTTGCTCTAAGACTTTTACTTGGGCCTGCCAGTCGGGTTGAAAAACGACGTGGATTTGAACGTGAAGGCCAAGGGCTGCAAAAACTTGCCATTCGCCGCGATCACACCAAAGCCCACTACACAAAGGGCAGCGCTCTACATAAAAAGAGCCCGACTTAAGATTGACGCGGGCACGCTTTAAATAAGTGCCACACTCTGGGCAAAGGCCTGCTCTTCCATCTAAGGGCGCAGGCTGAAAATCTGTCGCTAACGCCAGTGGTAATACTTTTTTAGGAACCACGTCTAGCCCAGCATTGAGCGCCTGCCACCGCTGATAGTTTTTGGCCGGTAGCCAGTGGCCCTGACAGCTATGGCAGCATTGCGTTGTCAGGTTTTCTGTCAGTTGACTGGGTTCTAAAGTGACGGTCGTTTCTTTGGGGCAGTGCACGCGGGCATTTCTCCTGATGGATCTGGGCACACCTCGTCAGCGATCGCACACGCGAATTTTTGGAGCTGATCTAAGTGGGCTTGAATGAGCGATCGCTGCTTTTCTACGGTGACCGGCTGTTTCGCCGCCTGTAGTCGCATCGCCTCAATGCCTGCTAATCGTAACCGCCGATGGCCCTCCGTCAAACAGGGCCGAATGCGCTGCGCCATCTGCGGATCGATGCGAACGGCCTCAGCCGCCGCTATGATCTCTTGAAACTGCTGCTGTAGCTGGCTGATTGATCGGCCCGTCGTTTTGGGTAGGGTGCTAGCGCCTACCGGTGAAGCGATCGCCGCGTGCAAACTGTTCACAGCTAGTAAAAACCTTTGAGCGAGCTGACAAAAATCCTTAAAGGACGTGTCATCTAATTGGCCATCTAATTCCTTTATTTGTCTAATCTCTTCTCTCATTAGGGACAGTTATGTTTATCATTGTCTAATCGACCAATTTATACCACCCTATTCACTAAAATTTCCTAAACATCTCAGCTCAAAAGCGTTTATGCAATTATTCAATTACTCGGTGCTATCCACCTTGCTTGAACTAATTTTGCGATCTTTTATGTAGTCAAACGCTTTTCTATGAGGCTCATCTAGCCTTCTCAAAGGGTACTAATTACTCACTAAGAAAAAGATCTTCTTAGCTACATTAATAATCTCTTCGGGATCAGCCAGCATGCCTCGACACATATTTACGTTTCTCTAGGGATTAAGCTCTTTGCTTAGCTCAAGGCTCATGAGGTAATTGGCGAGAAAGTGACTTAAGTGAAAAAGAGTAAAAAGGATTATTTTTATAAGCTTGATTTTTATTTTGCGACAGTTAATTGTCTCTTTACCGAACGTTACATTTAGTGCGAAGCATCTAGTTTGTATCCTCCCTCAGCTAAGTTAGCCCACCCCTACTTCTTCCGGGATATTTTTCAGCCATGACCGCAACAGCCCTTGCCATTCCTCAAGATTGTTCGCTACCTGCCTGGTTGTCCTCTTGCCTAGTAGAGCATGGTGCCAACAACATTACAGATGCCAGCACAACAAACGACAGCATTACAGATGGCAATCAGCTTGTTTGTCGTGCCTTTGAATTCGCCTATCAGCTACACAAAGGGCAAATGCGGGCCTCTGGAGATCCTTACATTGCGCATCCGGTAGCCGTAGCCGGCCTACTCAGAAGCCTAGGCGGGGACAGTGCTATGATTGCCGCTGGCTTTTTGCACGATGTGGTTGAAGATACCGACGTAACTGCCGATGAAATTGAAGCACTCTTTGGCGTAGAAGTTCGTTATTTAGTAGAAGGCGTCACGAAGCTCTCTAAGTTCAATTTCGATAGCAAAACCGAGCAGCAGGCCGAGAACTTCCGCCGCATGTTCTTAGCGATGGCCCAAGACATTCGCGTCATTGTCGTTAAGCTAGCCGATCGCCTCCACAACATGCGCACCCTTGAGCATTTGCGTCCTGAAAAGCAGGTGCGGATTGCTAGAGAAACGCTGGAAATATTTGCCCCCCTTGCTAACCGCTTGGGAATTGGCCGGTTTAAGTGGGAACTTGAAGACCTTTGCTTTAAGTATCTTGAGCCAGAAGCGTATAACGAACTCAAGCAGCTCATTGTTGAAAAGCGTACGGACAGAGAGAATCGTTTGAATCAGGTGAGTGAAAGCCTGAAAGAGAGCATCACCAGTTTGGGCATTCATTGCGAAGATGTAAGCGGTCGTCCTAAGCACCTCTACAGCATCTATCGCAAAATGGAGCGACAGCAAAAGGAGTTCAGCGAAATATATGATATCGCCGCCGTTCGTTTGATCGTCCGCAGCAATGAAGAATGCTACCGAGCCTTGGCTGTTGCTCACAACCTGTTTCGCCCGATCCCAGGCCGCTTCAAAGACTATATCGGTCTGCCTAAGCCCAACCGCTATCAGTCGCTACACACGGTAGTCATTGGGCCTCACGGCCGCCCGATTGAAGTGCAGATTCGCACCGTTGAAATGCATCACATCGCAGAGTACGGGATCGCAGCTCACTGGAAATATAAGGAATCTGGCAATAGCAATGCAACCGTCAGCGGCAATGACGAAAAGTTTACTTGGCTTCGTCAGCTACTGGACTGGCAAAACGAACTTAAAGACGCTCAAGAGTATCTTTCTGACGTTAAGAACAACCTTTTTGAAGAAGATGTCTACGTCTTCACACCCGGCGGCGATGTGATTCCGCTCAGCCGAGGAGCCACGCCAATCGATTTTGCCTATCGCATCCATACCGAAGTGGGCAATCACTGTGCGGGTGCAAAAGTCAGTGGGCGGATCGTGCCGTTAGATACAGAGCTACAAAACGGCGATATCGTTGAAATTATTACGCAAAAGAACAGCCATCCTAGTCTTGACTGGCTGAATTTTGTGGTTAGCACTGGGGCACGTAACCGCATCAGGCAGTGGTACAAAAAGTCTCATTACGATGAGAACCTGGCACGCGGTCACGCCATGCTGGAAAAAGTAATGGGCAAAAGTGGCTTAGACGCGTTGCTGAAGTCGGAACCGGCACAGGCAACCGCTGAGCGCTGCAACTATAGTTCTGCAAATGATTTGCTGGCAGGTTTGGGCTACGGTGAAATTACGCTGAACGCAGTGGTCAATCGGTTGCAGGATGCGGTGAAAGAAGCGCAGCCAATTCAGCCTGAGACGGGCGGTCGGGTGACGACGCTAGAGGATGAAATTCCGGCGGTAAAAGCGCCTGCGAATCGCAATACCGGCTACGACAATGTGCCAATTGCAGGGCTAGAAGGCTTGCTTCATTACATTGCAGGCTGCTGTCATCCTTTACCCGGTGAGAATATTTTAGGTATCGTTTCAACCGGTGGTAGAGGCATTGCGGTGCATCGGCAGGACTGCCATAACGTAGAAAACGTTCCAGGCGAGCGGTTGATTCCGCTGCGGTGGAATCAGCCTGATGAAATGAAGGGACAGCCAGATACCTATCCGGTGCAAATTAAGGTCGAGGTGATTGATCGGGTGGGCGTGATGAAGGATATTTTGACGCGGCTTTCGGATTTGAAAATTAACGTGCATAAGGCTGGGGTGACGACCCACCCAGATCAAATTGCTGAGATTGATTTGGGGATAGATATTCACAATCACGATCACTTAAACAAAACGTTTGCTCAAATCCGCAAGATGTCTGATGTGCTCAATCTTAGACGTGTAACGGCGGGCGGCTAATGACAAATCCCTTTTCAACGTTGCCTTATGAGTCTGCTCTGGCTGACTTAGGTGATGAGTATTACGATGCGGTGACGCCTGCAACGTTTCCGCAGCACACTTTGCGGTTTCGCAATGATGATGTGTTGAGAAAAATTGGACTACAGCCGGATGAGGTGAGCGATCGCGATTTCACCCAAGCCTTCGGCGAATTCTCAAATCACGATCAGTTTCTGGCCCTCCGCTACCACGGCTACCAGTTCCGCAGCTACAACCCCTTTCTTGGCGACGGACGCGGCTTTCTATACGGCCAAGTTCGCGCCACCGATGGCAAACCTTACGATTTCGGCACCAAAGGATCTGGCCCGACGCCCTACTCACGCGGCGGCGACGGACGCCTTACGCTCAAAGGCGGCATTCGCGAGATCCTCGCATCCGAAGCCCTGCACGCTTTAGGGGTCAACACCTCACGCACCCTCAGCCTGATCGAAACAGGTGAAGACTTGCATCGGGGCGATGAGCCATCACCGACGCGTTCTTCAGTGATGGTGCGCTTTAGCCACTCTCATATTCGCTTTGGCACCTTCGAGCGGCTCAGCTATCTAAAAAAGCCGGAGCTTAGTCGCAAGCTGCTAAACCATGTGATTGAGATTTACTATCCTCATCTGCTAAGCACTGAAGACGAGCAGGAACGCTATGCTCTTTGGTTTGCTGAACTTTCAGAACGCTTAGCAACGCTGGTGGCTCAGTGGATGACAGCGGGCTTTTGTCATGCGGTGCTCAATACTGACAATATGTCGATTACGGGCGAGAGCTTTGACTACGGCCCGTTTGCTTTTATGGATGAGTACGATCCGAAGTTTACGGCGGCTTATTTTGACTATTCGGGTCTCTATTGCTACGGCAATCAGCCGGGTGCTTGCTATTGGAACTTAGAAAAGCTAGCAGTAGCACTCGCAGATATTGTTGACGCGGCTGGGTTAGAAGCGGGATTGGCGCAGTATCAGCCAAAGTATGCTGAAATTTATTGCGATCGCACCCTCAAAAAGCTAGGCTTTACCCCACCACTCGCTAGCGCCATCAGCCAATCCAAAGGGCTCCGCCAAGATCTCCTCTCTCAAACCATCACCCTGCTCGAAGAAACCCACGTCGGCTACCACGACTTCTTCACCGCCCTTACCCAGCAGTTTGAGCCCGCATGGCAAACTAACGCTGAACTAATTTTGATAGCAGCCGTAGAAAAATCTGATCCAGCCGCCGCTGAGCTTTTAAAGGCATGGCGGCAGACTTACCAAAAAGCCCTTAGCCAACTCTCTTTCGATCAAATGTCCGAAGTTCAAAGCTGTCTGCAATCCACCAATCCTAAAACGGTACTCCTCCGCCCTCAGATCGAAGCCGTCTGGGCACCCATCACCGGAGAAGACAACTGGCAACCCTTTTACGACTTACTAAAAAAGGTACAGAATCCCACGCTTGCATAGGTCTAGCTGCTTACACGACTGCATAGGCGCGAACCGGAAACGTCCCAAACTTTTTAACTTTCACAGGTACTGCATTGAACTTAAAGGGGCCATCAGGCAGGTTCTCTAAATTACACATGTGCTCAACGATAGGAATATCAGCGCCCAGTAAAATTGTGTGGGCAGGCCGTCTGCCGTCTTTTGTGCCATCAATGTTGTACGAGTCGACGCCGACTAAGGCAGCACCTGATTCTTTGAGCAACGCTGCGGCCTCTTCTGTGAGGTGTGGATGGTCTTCAAAATACTGATCGGTGCGCCAGTGCTTAGCCCAGCCGGTATGGATGAGGACGGCCTTACCTTTGATGTCAGCGTTGGCAAATAAGTTGGGGCCGATGGTGGTTTGATTTTTGGGGGCGTGGAATAGGATGCCGTCAAGATTAGCGATCGCCTCTAACTTCAGCTCAGATAAATCCTTCCCATCGGCATACCGATGAAACGGCGAATCAATGTAAGTCCCCGTATTCGCCGCCATCTCAATTTTGCCGATGTGAAAGGTCGTACCCTCAGCGTAGCGAGCCTTTGAAGCTTCTCGGGTCAGAAAATCACAGATAAGCGGAGCCGGAATACCCTGGTAGGTGATCATCCCCTCTTCTACGGTATGGCTCAAATCGATTAATTTTGTCATCTTCTCCGCCCAGCTTTCTGTACCGTATAGTGTGACAGTATTTTCAAGCATCTTAGTGAATGAATTCAACTTCTTATCGCGCTCCCTGGCCACTTAACAATGGTCTGTTGATGACGCTTTACGCTGGGTTAAGCGCTAGCAATAACTGGCAAAGCACTCTCAGCGAGCCGGAGCCGGTATTTACCGAAAAAATCTTTATAGGCGCAAACGAAGTCCCTATCTTTGGCTTGGTCGCCATTCCACCCAACGCCACCAAAACGATTATTGGCACCTACGGCATCACGGGCGACTTAGAAGATCAGTGGTTTCTGCGGATTATGGCCCGTAAGGCCTATGCGCAGGGCTATGCCGTCGTTATTTTTGACTGGCGGGCACATGGCAAAACAGCAAAGCTCTCACCTACGCTAACCTCAGACGGACTCTATGAAGGCGAAGATTTTGTCCGAATTGCGGCAGCGGCCAAAACAATGGGTGCTCCGGCCCCTTTTTGGTTCACAGCCTTTTCTCTGGGTGGACTGCTCGCACTTTGGGGCGTAAAAGCAGCACAGTCTATAGATGATTGGGGCGCAGATCTTGACTTAACCTTAGATGAAATAGGCGGCTGCGCCGTCATCTGTCCGGCGCTAGAGTCGCTGCGGAGCCTTCAGTATTTAGTTAACGCACCGCTGGGCAAGTATCTAGAAAAAGCTATTACTCGTAAGCTCAAGCAGCTTTTGCATCAACTTGCCTCTGATCATCCTGCTGCGTTTGATCTAGCGGCGGTTGAACGTGTTCATAGTATCTGGAGTTTTGACCGCGAAATCGTAATTCCCCGGCTAGGGCTGAGTTCTGTAGAAGAGTATTACACCGTAACTAGCGGGCTATACGTTTTACCCGAACTGACCAAGCCCACCTTAATTCTCTATGCGGCGGACGATCCGCTGTTTGATCCAACGCTGGTTGAAGATGTTCGCTCAGTCTGTGCAGAAAACCCGGCGGTGAAGCTGATAATGACTAAAGAAGGTGGCCACGTTGGTTACATTAGTAACAGCGCATGTCAGCAACAATTCCAAGATCCCGATTGCTGGTGGGCCTGGAACCGAGTGCTTGAATGGTGTGATTCTACAGCTGCGAAGCCTTTGGTTCTATCTCAGAAGTGATCTCAGAGATAGTGCGCTGCCATTGACTTTTCCAAGTGCTGAGGATCTTTGAATAAGTGATTTTTACGGCTAAATCGGCTGTATTCAGTCTATTCTTACCGCTATTCTACAAGTATCTCTATGCTACGAAATCTCTAAGTGTTTTAACTTAGAAGTATTCTTTTTGTGCCAGCATATCTAGCACTAGCTGCACATTACAACTAAACTTTTCAACTTATTTGTGCCTATCGCCTCTCTCTATGACAGCAAACTTCGGGCCAGCAAAAGAAACTCTACGGCTGGCTAAACTCCAAGGCTATAACGTTTTAGATACGCTTTCAGAGGCTGTCTACGACGATATTACATCGCTGGCTGCTCACATTTGTCAAACGCCAACGGCGCTTATGAGCTTGGTAGACGCTGAGCGCCAGTGGTTTAAGTCGAGGGTGGGGCTAGGGGTAGAAGCAAATGAAACGCCTCGTGGCATTGCCTTTTGCAACCAGACCATTCGGCAGTCTGACCTTTTGGTTGTAGAAGATGCCAGCGTAGATGAGCGGTTCCAATCTAATCCGCTGGTGACGGGGGAACCTTATATTCGCTTTTATGCAGGTGCTCCACTGATTACGCCAGATGGGCATGCGCTGGGCTCGCTGTGCGTGATTGACTACCAGCCTCGCCAGCTAAGTGCGCCGCAGCTTCAGGGCTTGCGGGTGTTAAGTCGTCAGGTGGTGGCCCAGCTTGAGTTGAGACTGCAGGCGCTTCAGCTTCAGATGTCGAATGAAAATTTGGAGAAGCGGGTGAGCGATCGCACCGCCGGACTCACCTCCGCGCTCCATCGTTTGCTCAAGGCCCAAACGAAGCTGCTTAAGCGCGAGGCCTCACTACGCCACAGCGCACTTCACGATCCGCTGACGGGTCTGCCCAACCGCAGCTATTTTTCTCAGCGGTTAGGCCAGGCTATTCAGCTCACCAATCGTCAGCCTGAGCACCTATATGCTGTTTTATTTATAGATCTCGATAACTTTAAGCAGGTGAACGATACGTTGGGGCATGGTGTGGGCGATCGGCTGCTGAAACATGTTGCCGACCAAATTAAGCTGTTGCTGCGTAAAAGCGATTTAGTAGCTCGGCTAGGTGGCGACGAGTTTGCTGTGTTGCTAGATGATATTCCAGATGAAGAACATGTGATTGTGGTGGTGGAGCGACTGCAATCGCAGCTAGCTACGCCGTTCAGGGTGGGCTCTCATGAACTGCTGATTAGCGCAAGCGTAGGGATTACGTTTAGCACTCAGGGGTACCAGCAACCTGAGGCAGCCATTCGAGATGCCGACGTGGCGATGTATCGAGCTAAGCAGGCTTCTAAGCAGGCATCTAGAGTGCACATGCAGGCGCAGCTCGAGCAACAAGCACCTCAGCAAAAGGCGTCTGGTAATGTTGCTGGCTCGCTGAACTCGCCTATTTTTATCCAGCCTGAGCTGCCGGTGGTTAGCCAGCGGTTCGCGGTATTTGATACCGCCGTAAAAAAAGACTCGCAGCGCCGGCTAGCGCTAGAAATGGCGCTGCAAAAGGCACTGACTGAAGATCAGTTTCATCTGTACTATCAGCCAATTTTTGATTTGAAAACGGCGCAGATTAGTGGGTTTGAGGTGCTGCTGCGCTGGCACCATCCTGAGCGTGGGTGCCTGAGGGCGGATGATTTTTTTGAGATTGCAGAAGAAATTGGCATTATTCGTAAGCTGGGCGATCGCATTATCAACACCACCTGCCAGCAGCTACAACGGTGGCGATCGCGCTTCTCTAATGCAGACTTGCGAATGCATCTCAACCTGTCACCGCAGCAAATTCAAAGTCCGCAGCTCATTAGCCAGTGGAAAAAGGCGCTGAGCGATTACGATCTTGTGCCCGCCGCCTTCTACTTAGAGATAGACGAACAGATCTTGCTGAGTAGTAATGCCGATACGATGTCTACTTTAAAGGCAATTAGAGCTTTGGATCTGCGCTTATGTGTCGATGATTTTGGTCGGGGACACTCCTCTTTGAGTCGGCTGCATCAGCTAGCGGTCAGTGCGCTTAAGATTGATCGCACCTTCGTTAACAATATGATGTGTCCTAGCGGTACAGAAATTGTCAAAACCATCGTGGACTTGGGCCGCAGTGCCAATATGGTTGTCGTGGCTGAAGGGATTGAAACGCAGGCTCAGCTAGATAACGTCAGTTCGGGTTAAGCCGCAGGCGGCAACGCCCATTCTAGATGGAGTCCAGGTTTCTTAGGCTGATGACAGTAGGCAATTAAACCGCAAATGATGTTGACCCAGCAGTTGACTGGGCTGCG
>JBHYED010000048.1:0-30298 GCA_051860365.1 Phormidesmis sp. | reverse complement strand
GAAATGGTTTGTGTCATTGGGTGGGGGTGTAGGCGCTCCTTCTATTCCTTTTTCTATTCTAAGAAGATATCTAGAAAATTTCGCTTAAATTAAGCTGAAAACCGGGAAGGCCAAAATCGCCGGACGCTGTGTCGGAGCGTGAGCAGGTTTTAACAGAGGGTGTCTTGCTGATAGTTTTGTTTTGAATACGGTTCGCTGATGGCGTGCTACAGGCCAAAAAGGATGCTAATTGCGGGCAAGAGTCCATTGCAGGCTTTTACAAAATTTGTCGTTTCGCCTAAGCCAACGGTCATGCCTTTGAGTACGGTAATAGCTCGTTTGGCGGCCTTTTTCATCGGCCCATCCTGTGGCGCTTGACCGGCGGTGGCAAGTTCTTTTACTTCCTCTAGGGCTTCCGTTTTTTGCGCCTCGTCAAGAGCAGGTTCGGCTTCAATGGTGGTTTGAAGCTGGGTAAGCAGATCTTTGAGCTGGGTTTGGGTGGGCTCGTCGCTAAGCTGGGCGATTTGATTGTTTACCTGTCCGCTGATATCGCGAAGGCTGACGACGGATTGATTGGCAGTGACGGTGAAATCTCCTTTTACGTCGATGTTTTGGCTTTGATCGTTACCAGTCATGAGCTTGTTCTCGTTTACAAAGGTGTTATTTTGGCCTGCCGATAGAAGCAGCGTTTCTTTGAGGAAGTCAATGCTTTCTAGTCGTTCTTCGTCTCTGCCTGCTTTGAGGCCGGTTTGATAGCCTTTTTCCCAGGCGTGTTCTAGTTCTGCTTTGTCGGTGCCTTCGGGGACTTGCAGGGTAAGCATTACATCTGCGCCGCGTTTTTCATAGCCGGTGATGGTGTCGGGGGTGATATTTGGATGCTGTTGCATAATGCTTTGGAAGGCGGCGCGGAAGGCGGTGGGGTGGATGCCATCGCGGATGAGAATTTGCACTTCGTCGAGCATTTCTTTGAAAAACTTCTCAAAATCACCGGGTTGGAAGAATTTGTTGGGATCGTGAGGGCGGCGTTCTTGGTCGCCGTCTTTGTTGGGCTTTTCTAGCAGGAACACGTAGCGGCAGTCGATATTTTTGAGGATAGTGGTGCTGTCGATGTTCCAGCCTTCTAGCTTGGCTCCGGTGAGGTGTGCTCCAGTGAAGTCGGCTCCGACGGCTTGGGCTTCGGTGAGGTTTGCACTTTCGAGCATCGTTTTGTGGAGGCGGGCGTTGCTGAGGATAGCTCGGGTGAGGTTGGCGTTTTCTAGGGTGAGGCCGTTGAGATTTGCGCCGCGTAGGTTAGCGTTAGCGAGATTCTGTTTGTAGCCGCTTTTGGAGGCATCTAGCAAGGTGCGGACGCGGCGATCTTGCAGTATGGCAGTGCCGAGGCGAGTGCGGTTGAGACGTTGGGCCTCCTGCCAGCAAACATGCGTGAAATTGGTTTGCTGCTGGCGCGAGCTGGCAAAGTTAGTGTTTTGTAGCCACGCTTTATGAAAGGTCGCGTTTGTGAGGTCTGCACCACAAAAGGAAGTTCCTCCCACAGTGGATAGCGACAATCCAATAGTTCTCAGAACGTCAAACTTTTCATCTTCTTTCAATACTCGCCAGCCAACGAAGAGACTAAACAACAAACCTACGCCTGCGCCTGCGCCTGCGCCTGCGCCTGCGACTGCGACTGCGACTGCGAATGCGACTGCAGTCATAATTGAGCCGAAGGCTCGAATTGAAAATCCTTGTAACGCAATTGCAAGATAAGTTATGGCAATCAGCAGTAGAAAAACTCCGATGGCGATCGCCTGTTCGAGCGGACTGCTAAAGTTTGTTGAAGTGAAAAAACAACTAGCGAAAGCACCTGAAAATCCCTGCAAGATACCTGCGATCAACGCAATCACAAACACAAACACTAGCTGCACAGCAGCCCACCGCCTTTTCAACCCAGCCTGCGCCTTCGTAAAGTTCACGCCCTTCAGGGTCGCATTGCTAAAGTTCGCACTACGAATATCCGCGCCGCTGAAATCTGCGCCGCTCAGATTTTGCCCTTTGAAGTTTGCTCCATGCAAGCTCACGCCCCGAAAGTCCCGCTCTCCGGCTGCATAGCGGCATAATACTTCCTGAGCCTTCACTTTTGCACGTTTCCTCTGCTAGTCATTCATTTCCTACAGGTAATAAACGGTGTCCATTAGTAAACGGCATTTGCTCAGTAGGCGCAAGCGTATGCTTGAGAATGCGTTTGCCTTGCCTCCTGAGGATGCTTTTACAGGAGGGACATTTGCTGCCCTTGCTGCTCATAGTAGAACTGCTCTACGCCCCAGCGGCGATACATTGGGTTTTTGCCCTTGAAGGAAAGACGGCTTTCGACCTTAGCCGCTTCTAACCTAATTTGCGCGTCTTCTTTGCGACAGTTCAAAATCTTGGCAGCGTCTGTCAGGCGAATCCACTGCTGGCCAAAGCGTTTGAGCAGGGTGTCGTCGTCTTCGTTTTGAATTTGGGTGAGCAGTCGCTCGGCGAGGAGCCAGCAGGCTTTGGTGTCGGCTTCGGCGCGGTGAGAGGTGCTGATGTCGAAGTTGAAGTGCTTGATCAGGTTGGGGAGGGAGCGGGAGGGCAGATCTGCGAGGAGCATTCTGGAGAGGATAACGGTGCAGAGCTTTTGCAGCGGGGGCTTGTAGAAACGGGTGCCGAGGCGTTTGTATTCGGTGCGGATAAAGGCGTAGTCGAAGGAAAGGTTGTGGGCAGTGAAGACGCGATCGCCCTCTGTCAAAGCCGGTAAACACATGGGCCAAATTTCCTCCGGCGGCGGCGACGGATACACCATTTCAGGCGTGATGCCGGTGATTTGGGTAATGAACTCAGGAATTTTGACCTTGGGGTTGATCATGTGGGTTTCCTGATGCTCAATACCGCTTTCTAGGCTGGCATGGAGAATAGACACTTCAATGGCGCGGGCATTGTGACCGAGCGAGCCGGTGGTTTCTAGGTCTACAACAGTGAGTGGGGCGTGGCTGACTTCACGGTAGTAGGCCAGCAGCTCTTTGGAGAGAAGGGCGGACTGGCCTTGGTATTTTGCGGCGTGGGCGACCATAAATGTGTGAGGTGAGGGCTGGTAGGCTGTAACTTTGGCTACTGCTGCGACAACCTTTTAACGGCTTTGCCGCCTAGCATCTCATGAATTTTGTTGAGGCGGCTCGGAATTTCGTCAGCGTGTGGGCTGTGGCGGAGGCTTTTGGTCAGATCTAATTGGTCTAAGTTGTCGGCGCGGTTGCCGGGGAACCAGTGGCTGGCACCGCCGAGTAGGTTGTAGCGGGCCTGGGCATATTCGGTCATGTCGAAAGCTTGGGCCAGGTTGCCGAGCCAGAGGGCGATCGCAATATTTACATTCCCTGGTGTCGCCTGAATATCGGGTAGCCCTTTTTGCCAGGTGCGATACCAGTTTTCGCCTAGAGTTGCGATCGCCCGCGCTTCCAACTTCTCTAAAATCGGTGGCAAAATCTCATCCGCCTTATCCAGCAGTGGCAACACCTTCAAATGCTCATCAAAATCCTCAGGACTCGCTGCCCCTAAGCTCAGCGTATGCACTTGAGGATGACTTAAGCAAAACAGGTCGTTAAAAACCATTGGGCTGAGGGGCTTGCACAGCTCAACCAATCGCTGCGGTGGCGCGTACAAATGACCGCCTTTGTCGGAAGGGCTGATGATGAACACGCCCATATCGCGTTTGGTGGCCGCTTCAATTGCTCGCCAGTTGTCTTGAAAAATGTAGTACCAGTGGACGTTGATGTAGTCGAACAGGTTGGTTTCTATGGCATCGACCAGCACCTGAGTGGGGCCGTGCGTTGAAAAACCAATGTGGCGGAGTTTTCCCTCGGCCTGCAATCGCTTGGCTACTTCCATACAGCCGCCGGGACGGACGGTTTTCTCTAGTGTTTCGGCGTTGTTGATGCCGTGGAAGCCAAATAGATCGATGTAGTCTACGTTGAGATTTTTGAGCGAGGTTTCAACGGTGTCTAAAAAGTCCTTGGGATCGGCTTTGGGCGAAACTTTGGTTTGAATGATTAAGCGATCGCGCTCAAAGTTTGGCAGCACTTTCCCAAGCTGAATCTCAGAGGTGCCATAGCCTCTAGCCGTTTCAATATGGTTTATGCCTACATCTAAAGAGCGGTGGATAGTCGCTGCTAAATTTTCTTGATTTTTTTGAGGAATATCCTTTGGCTCAACGTCTTGCCAGGAATGCTGATAGCGCATCCCTCCGCAGGAAAAGACGGGCATTTGTAGTTCAGTACGACCAAAACGGCGATAGAGCATTCTAGTAAAACGGTGCATAGGCGACAGATCTGTTTGATTGTAGTCAATGTTTACAGCGTTTTGCCGCGTGAGCGCGTTAGATGGCCTGCTGCCTAAGCACGTCACTATAATAGAGCGCAAAAAAATAGAGCGCAAAAAAACCTACTTAAGATCTGCAAAAACTCGCAGTGCTTAAGTAGGCGGTGTTGTTGTCGAACGCTGTATTAAAGAGAGATAGTCGCTATTCAGCGGCGGCTTCAGCCGGTTCGGGTGCCTTCGCTGCGACGGGCTCTGCGTTTGGTTTTATGTTTAAAGGAGAAATATTAACAATCTCTCCGCCAAGCATCGTAATTCGCCGCATTTCTTCATTCATGCGGTGAAAGGGCACCTGAAAAAACTGATTTTGACTGCTGCGAATAGGGGGTTGCTGGCGAGTCGTTACTTCGTTTTGACTCAGGCCAGTGACTTCGTACACAAAAATACGACTGTCTGTACCTGATATGGCGCGTGTTGTGTGCTGTCCTAGCATGATGGATACCTTCAAAAGAAGTCGGCAAAGGGAAACAAACGGCTTAACTGCGAATCGCTAAAGGGCAATCGCTACAGGCCTTAGGCTGGGGTGATGTTGGCAATGCGACCGCCGGATTTGTTGACTCTCTGGAGCGTTGCAGAGAGTTCCTCGTAAGAGACGACGAGCACCCGATTGCTATGGCGAATGCTGGGATAGCCGGGGCGTCTTTGGCCAGCAATTTCAATGCGATAGAGCTTGCCTTGGCTGGCCGTAGAGCTGGCTCTGGCAAAGGCTCGATTGGTGGGGGTGGTGCCTCTGGCCGGACGATAGGCCCAACCGTTGTCGTTGTCGCTTGAAGACGGGGGCACGACCGCAGAGACGCTGCCTTTGGCCAGATCTTGGGCGAGGCGAGAGGGGCTGCCGGCAATTTGTGAGCGATCGCTATTGGCATACCCACGATACAGGCTAAACATGCGCGGAAAGCCCGCCATTTTCTGCCCTGTTTGGGTGCTAAAGCCTCGGCAGTAGGGCACTATCTCGTCACCAAAATTAGCTTCGTATTCTGCCGAGTCAATGTAGGAGTCAATATCGGCCTCAAAGCCTTCGTTTTGATAGCGGTCGAGGTGTTCGATCACTTCAGACTCGTCGTAGGGCGCGCGGCCTAGCAGATGCTTGATGTTGAGTTCAATGACGCGGGTTTGAAAGTTGGGGTACAAAAACTTGGTTTTATATAGGTCTGATTTGGCGAGCGATCGCACAAAGTCTCGCACAGACAGCGCCCCGCTCGTGACCAAAGACTCTAACCCCACCAAGCGCTCTGAACGCATCAGATAGTCGTTACCTAACACCTGACGATAGGCGGCATAAATGACGCCTTGGGCGTTGTCATTAGACGCATTTGGCCGCATTTCTACGGGCTGTTGTTCAGTAAATGCGGTGGTGCCCAGTCGGGCAGCGGCTGTTGTGATGGCCACAATATTGTTCTCCTATAGCAAGGGGTGGAAAGTGTGAAAGGACTAAGCAGGTGAAAGAACTAGGCAGGCAAAACGTTGACGATGCGACAGCCTCGTTTGTTGAGACGCTGCAAGGTGGGCGATAGCTGCTCGTAAGACACCAAATATTCTTGAACGCCCAGGCGAACTTGGGGCCTGCGGGTGCTGGCGGCTTGAGAAACTCTGATGCGGTATAGCTGCTCGCGATCGCCCCCCGAAACGCCCTGTAGCTCTTTGCCCACAGCGGCTGTTCTCACCGGACTCGCTGTATTACGAGCTAGCTCTGTTGTAAGCGCACCCTTTTTGTTGCTCACACGGGCTCTGTCGCTACTGGCCACGCCGCGATAGAGCTGAAACATGCGGCCAAAGCCCACCGTCTTTTGCTGCGTTTGGGTCGCAAACCCGCGATAGTAAGGCACCACCGTTTCGCCAAAGCTGTCTTGATACTCAGCCGAGTCTAAATAGCTGCTAATTTCAGCGTTGTAGCCTTGCTGAATATAGATATTGACGTGCTCTGTAATTTCAGACTCGTCGTAGGGAGCGCGTCCGAGCAAATGCTTGAAGTTCAGCTCAATAAAACGCACGTTGGGCGTCGTGTAAAAGAACTTTTCTTTGTATAGCTCAGAGGTTGCTAAAGCTCGAACAAAATCGCACACTCGAATGTCGCCCTGTCTCAACAGCGACTCAGCACTTGTCAGCCGCTCGGCACTCATAATGTACTCGTTGCCAAACACCTGACGATAGGCCGCTCTAATTACGTTTTGAATGTCCGTTTCAGAGTCATGGTTACGCAGCTCAACGGGCACCGCTTGGGCGAAAGGTTCAAATCCTAAAAGTCTTGCAGAAGTTTCAGTGGTCATTGTTATTGGGCTCTTTTATACGCACGTTAACCAGCCGCTGGCCTAGAGATTTCTACAAATCAAGCTGGGAAGACAGGAAACTTGGCAGAAAACGCTAGGACAGCGGATCAAAAACTCACAGCATCACTAGCTCAGCGTATTGATGGCATAGTCAATGTAAGAATTTGCTTCAACGGCTGAGTCACCATTAAGACCATGATTCGCTTTAATGTGCTTCAGCGCTTCTATATACCAGCTAGGAGAAAGATCGAAGGTGCTGTTGATCTCTTTAATGCCGGAGATTAGGTACTCGTCCATGGGGCCAGTGCCACCTGCAATTAGGCAGTAAGTCACCATGCGGAGGTAGTAGCCAATGTCTCGGGAGCATTTGGCTTTGCCGCTAGCGGTAGACGCGTAGTTGTTGCCCTCCATTTTGGTGGTGTATGGAAACTTTTGATAGACAGCGTTGGCTGCGCCCTCTACCAGGCTATCTGCATTTTTGGCGAGCGACTGTGCTGCCGAGAGTCCGGCTTCGGCCTGACGAAAACGGCCAAAGGCAACCTGCATCTCTGAGCTGCTTAAAAAACGACCTTGAGAATCAGCCGCTGCAACGGCTTCGGTCATGGGGGTCTTCATATGAAAAAATCTCTGGGAAAAGGACAGGTGTAAGCGTGAAAAAAGAAACAGATTAACAAAACAGATTCTGTAATAGAACAGATTCTGCAATTAGAAAACTTAGCTGACGGCGGCGGCGGCCTTGTCAAAATAGCCGCCGAGTTCTGCCATCAGGGAGCTGCAATCGCCTTTGGTGACACCTTCAGGGTCATTTGCTAGCGCGATCGCAGCCTCCTTCATTTTGTTCACACCTGAGGCCACTGAAGCCCCCGGCACGCCCAGCGCTGTGTAGGTTTCACGCAGACCATTCAAACAGCGATCGTCCATAACGCTGCCATCGCCGGTGAAAACGGCATAGGTGACATAGCGCAAAATGATTTCCATATCTCGCAAGCAGGCCGCCATGCGACGGGAGGTGTAGGCATTGCCGCCCGGCTGAATGAGCTGAGGCTGGTCAGAAAACAAAGAGCGGGCCGCACTTGAAACAATCTCAGAAGAGCTGCTGGTAATGCGATTGACCGTATCAATGCGCTTATTGCCGTCCGATACTAGCTGGTTAAGGGCGTTAATCTTGTCATCATTAATGTACTCACCCCGTGCATCTGCTTGGGAAATAACTTTGGTAAAAACGTCGTACATGTAAAATTGTTCTCCTACTCTAAGATGATGACTCGATCTGCTGGCAGTGGGCTTTAGCAATATGCTGTTTGTGTTGTGAATGAGAAAATCACACACACCACAAAAACAAAGAAAGCTAAATAAAAGAACACTGCTTAATGGCCCAATCCGTATGGCCTAACCAGACGGTTTAGAGCGTGCGAGCCAATGACTTGATTTAATCAATTTGGTTGTGCAGATATTGTGCACAGCTTTGTATCTAACTGGTTACAAACTGCTAGAACCCGCTTGTAAACTCTCTTTCAGCTTTTTCTAAAAACGCTCACAATTCTAATAAAGTTTACATCCTGTTACGTCTGTTGAGAGTGTGCTTGCGCTCCCAATCGTTGAGCAGCCAGTCAAATAGCCAGTCGAACAGTTAGTCAAACAGCGGCTCAATTGGCACAGTCAAACAGCATCGTTTCTAAATATCTTTGGGCCCATTGTGCATCAAAAGCCCGCTCTAAAATTCGTCGGGTTTTGTCATTTTTTCGCTGCTGATCGCAGTAGTGATGTTGCCCTGCCACAATAGCCGCTCGCAGTCTTCGATCTTCCACGACGGTGGCCTCGCACGCTAGCTGACAGTGCAGCGATAGATACTGAGTCACCTGGTTTAAAAAGGCGCCTTCTTCCTGAGGCTCTGGGCGCACAAATACACAAGCATCTGAGAAGATACCGCCCCATTCTGGTAGCTGCCTGGGGTAAGCAAACTCAATGGTCGGTAGCTTTGCTAAGGCTTGAACATAGCTAGTGGGTAGCGATCGCCCTTCTGATCCTTCTGATCCTGACGACCCTTCTGCCCCTGGCGATACTGGCGATAAATCAACAATCGCAGCCGTGATATTGCCTTTAACGGCCACAATATCTACCCCAAAAATGGGCAGATCGTAACAGGGGTAGGGAAACATAACGCAGTGCAAAATATCAAGATTGTTGCCCACTCTCGCTATTTCTAAATGCAGCTTACGAAACTGAAACGTCTGATAGCAGGTGTTTTTAATCATCAGCTTTTCACCCTCTAGGGTGCCTTCGATATAGCCCAAATCGCTTGGCGTCTCGTAAGGAAACAGCATGAGCTGGTTATGCCAAATGTTCTTAATAGCCGTAGATAGCTGGAAGATAGCGGCATGCTGCTTTGGTACGGGCTGATATCCAGGTTTCTGGATGGGCTGACGAGTGGTTTGAATCATATGACCTTTGGGGGGTGAGTGCCTAGCGGTTGCCCCGTCACCTTGCCCTACCTGCTGTGCAGACTTTGTGCAAACTTAAGCGGGGCGTCTAGTGTCATTGGCCGCTCGCTTGAGTCTGTTCAAAAGTCTGACGGCTAAGGCTTGGCCTTGAACAGGTTTTGTAATGTAGTCGTCAGCACCGAGGGCAAAGGCCCGTTCTTGCTGGGTGCGATCGCCATGAACGCTCAAAAAAACAATCGGCAAATGCTGCCATTGCGCATGGCTACGCAGCACCCGACACAGCTCAAACCCGTTGATATGCGGCATTTCAATGTCAAAAATCACCAGATCAGGCAGCACCTGACTAAACAGCGTCCAAAACTGCTGAGGATTCGTGAGCGGCGTAATTTGAAAATTCCAGGGATGCAGAAGCTGCACTATTTGTTTTAAATAGTGGGCATCGTCATCAACAATCATAATTTTACTCAGTCGGTGATTGAGATGCAGCGTTTGGTTGATGGCAGCAAGCGCCGCCGAGGGCACCACTGGATACTCCATGACAATCGCCCCGCCCCGTCGAATTAAGTCTAAGCGATTGCCAAAATCAGCCTGGGGCGTAATCACCATCACGGGTAGCTGCGGCCATTGTTTTGATAGGGCCGCAACGAAATGCAACAGCTTTTGTAAAATCGATTCTTCTAGCACCGTATGCGTTTCACTAGCCACCAAATTGACCATCACCATGTTAGGGGGCTCAGTCAGTAGCTCAGGCGCAGTTTGAACAGGTTGATTGAGCGAGAGCGCTGTCGAGGCCGCTTCTACTGAGGCCAGCATGGTTGTGTTTAGCCCCTGGGCAACGGCCATAGCCATTAGCTGCTGAACGTAGGGCATTCCGTTTACATCCACCATTAGCACCGACGGCGCTTTGGAGACATCTTCTACCGGGCAAGCCAGCTTAGGAGAGTCGTCTAACGAATGGCCAAGTGCTGTGACGATGGCCTTAAACTGAGTGGCCTGCGCTGCGGAAAACGTTGCCCCTGATTGCGTTTCTGACTGAAGGAGGAGCTGTTCGGCCTGCAAAGAGAGCCGGTAGCCTTCCATGAGGCCGAATGTGCCTAGCGTACCGGCTAGGCTGTGGGCGATTTGTACAGCCTGAGTTTGTTGCTGTTCGCTAAGTCCTTTATCTTTGAGGGTTTGGGCGATTTTCAACAGCGTATTCCAGCGCTCTACGCTTTCGCCTTTGTGCGATCGCCATGCCTGAATTAAACCTTCTAAATAGCGGGCCTCGCGTCCACTAACTTGATCAGCGAGGGGCATCGTGCGATCTAGCGCCGCCGATTTTAGCCGGTAACCGAGGCCGTGCACCGTTTCAATAAAATCTGCCGGGGCTCCAGCATCTTTGAGCTTTTGCCGCAGCCGTCGCAGGTGAGAGCGGACGGTGGCTTCGCTGGGAAAATCATCTGAAGACCAGATCCGGCTGAGCAGTGTGGTCGCGCTAAACACCTGATGCGGATGACGTAAAAGGATTGCTAGCAGCGAGTATTCTTTGGCGGTGAGGGTTACGGGCTGTCCATCGTAGCGAACCTGGCAGCTCGTGGGGTCGAGGCGGAGATCGCCCCAGCTTAAAACGGGGGCAGATTCATTGAGCGATCGCCTTAACAGCGCCCGAATTCTCGCCAGCAGCTCATCAATATCAAAAGGCTTAACCATATAGTCATCCGCGCCCGCTTCTAGTCCTTCAATTTTGTCTAACCGCTCATTTTTCGCCGTCAAAATCAGAATGGGCACATCATAATCCTGCTCGCGTAGCCGCTGGCACAGGCGAATCCCATCAAGCTGAGGCAGCATCCAGTCCAAAATAATCAGATCGTATTCAAACGTAGAGGCATAGGCCCAGCCCGTTTCACCATCGGCAACTCGATCCACCGTGTAGTGGTAAGTCGCGAGCTGCTGACTCAAAAATGTCGCCAGCCCATTGTCATCGTCTATCAGCAACACTCTCATTTAAATTGACCAGTTCAACAGTTGAGCAATTTTTGCAGCCAAAGCTAGCGGCATAAACGGTTTGGTAATTACTCCTGCTACGCCAATCTCTTGAAACAGACGTTTTTCAGATGATTTTGTTTTAGCCGTGAGCAAAATCACCGGAATTAATTGAGTTTTAGGATTTTTTTCGAGGGCGGAAAAAGTGTCGATGCCGTCCATTTCAGGCATCATTACGTCGAGCAAAATGGCGTCTGGCTGATGAATTTCGGCCTGCCGAATGCCTTCTGCCCCCGAAGAAGCGGTGATACTCTCCCAGCTTGCTTCCATTTTCAGGCTCAGGCTCACAACCTTTTGAATAGACTCTTCATCATCAACAATTAAAATGCGCTTGGGGTGTGGCATAGGAAATTTTCAATAGAAGGAATAGGTCAACAGAAAAATAGAACATAGAAAGCGATCTTCAAAATCAGCGGCTTTTAAAGTGTGCTGAGCTGAGGCTGGTCTGTTTGAGCGAGCGGAATGGTGAAATAAAAGCGGCTGCCGACGCCAATCTCGCTTTCTGCCCAAATTTTGCCGCCGTGCTGTTCAACAATTTTGCGGCAGATGGTGAGGCCGAGGCCGGTGCCGCCTTTTTTGCGGGCATCCGAAGAATCGACCTGTTGAAATCGCTCAAAAATGCTGTTGAGCTTGTTGGTCGGAATGCCCTGGCCGTTGTCTTGAACGCAAAAGAGAGCGGTGCCCGCAGCGGTGTGCTGGTTTTGGGGTAGCTGAGCTTTAACGCCAAGATAGACCGTCTTGCCAGGAGAGGAGAATTTGATTGCGTTGCCGACTAAGTTAGTGAGCGTTTGCATCATGTAGTCTGGATCGGCCCAAACCAGCAGGGTGTCCGTGGGCGATTTTAAGCGCGCTTCTGTTTGCGGCTCGTGCTGAACTTGCAGAGTGACGTGATGCTGCTGGGCCATACTCTGCATGGTTTCGGCGGCTTGTTCTATCAGTTCTGTGGGGTCGCAGGCGTGCGCATCTATGGTGACTTCGCCCGATTCTATGCGCTGAAGATCGAGCACGTTGTTGACTAGGCGCACGAGCCGGTCTGTGTTTTCATCGGCGACGGTGAGCATTTCCTGGCCTTCTGTGAGCAAATTGCCGAGTAGACCAGTGGCCAGCAGCTTTAGGGAGGTATGGATAGAGGTGAGCGGTGTTCTCAGTTCGTGACTGACCACGGCGATAAATTCGTCTTTCATGCGCTCAATGGCTTTGCGATCGCTAATATCCGTCGTCAGTGCAAAAAAGCCCTTAACGCTAGTCTTGCCACACCTCTCAGTCTCCAAATGCGGAATGTAGGTGACGCTGACCGATCGCTGCCGCCCCGCTTTAAAGGCCAGCTCGCTTTCGTAGGTGACCAGTTCGCCAGCGATCGCGGCCTCTATATGCGGCTGAATGCTGCAGTAATACTCAGTGCCCATCACCTGCTCCATACACTCGCCCTTAATTTCAGCGGGCGATACGCCTAGCCACTGCTGATAAATTTGATTGTTGAACTGATAGCGCTGGTGGCAATCAACATAGGCAATGAGCACGGGCAAGTTGTTGGTAATCAGCCGTAGCTGCGCCTCGCTTTGACGCAGTGCTAAGTCAATCTGCTGCCGCTCTCGGATCTCTTGCTGTAAAGATTCATTGGCCTGAGTCAGTTCAGCGGTACGCACTCTCACGCGCTCTTCTAAATACTCTAAAAGCTGGCCTTGCGAGAGCGCTAAGCTAATTTGACCCGCGAGCTGTTGCATCAAATCTAGCTCAAAGGCCGACCACTGGTGAATATGGCTGCACTGATGGGCGATCAGCAGTCCCCACAAATGCTTGCGCACAGGCGTTGTTTCTGAGCCTGAACCGATGGCCGGACTAATCGGATGCACAATCGGCACAATCAGCTTGGATTTGATGCCCCACTGTTCAATAAACGCCACCAAACATTCGGATATATTGCTGCTGGCATCGTGTACGTCCGCGATTGCCCTCACTCGCCCTTCGGCATAAAGCGTCTGGTGCGTTTCTGGAAACACTTCTTCTGGGAATGCAATATCTAAAACAGAAGGATAGGGGGCAACCACCGCTTCGCTAATCGTTTTGCCCGTGCCATCCGGCATCACCTGATAGATCAGCACGCGGTCGGCGCTGAGCAGCCGCTGAATTTCATCGACGGTGGTTTGCAAAATGTCTTTGAGCTGTAGAGACTGACGAATTTTAAGCGTGATATCAGCCAAAATTTGAGCGCGTTGGGGCGATCGCCCAGCTCTAGAAAAGAGGGTTTGCCATTGCAGTAAGCCAGACTGATCGATCGTGCCGACGAGCTGATTGGTTTCATCGACGACGGGCAAATGGCTAACGCGGTGCTGGTGTAGCAAGGCTATGAGCGCGTCAACTTTTTTCAGAGACATCACCCTAGCCTGAGTCACCGTAACCACGGGCCGGCTCATCACTGCTGAAAGTCTGATCGTTTGCCAGTTGGAATTCTGCGTCATGGCCGTCATGAGGTTTTGGCGGGTGACAATACCCACAACCTTTTTGCGGTAAAGCACCACAACGCAACTCAGCGATCGCTGGCCATTTAAAAGAGAGATGGCTTTGTTTAATCGGGTTTGGCTGTGAGCCACGAGCGGATGCTCATTGACGACGACATCCCATAAGGAGGGGTTGACGGTCGTAGTAGGCGATCGCAACTGAGTCTTTGATGACATCATCTATTAGCCTTGCTACATCACAGCTTCAAGCTTTAGAGTCAAGCTTTTCGGGGCGCTAATTGCGACCTTATTTCAGCACTTGGTCTTTCAACCCTGGTATTTCAACACTATGAGATGTGCGACACAATTGTTACACAATGATTTCTATTCATTAAGTTCTGCAAGCTAAAAGATACAATCCAGCTTGTTATGGTCAAAAAAAACAGCAAATATTCGGTAGCTCTACTCGGTTGATGCCTTTCTCTCTCGGGAATTCTAGAAAAACATTCAACCTTTTGCAATCCCCTTTCTATGGTTCAGTCAGTGCAGCCTGTCTCTATTAGTTTAGCTTCCCACAGCAGTGAGGGAATGCTGGTTGTGATTGATCCTAGTGTTACAGACTGCAATGCGTTGGCTCAAGGTGTGTTGCCAGGAGCTGAGGTGCTGATGCTGGATGGGGAGAAAGATGCGATCGCCCAAATTACAGCCGCCCTTCGCCGCTCAGTTGTTCCTTTTTGCCGCCTACACCTTATTGTTTCTGGTGCTCCTGGCGTACTGCACTTTACTAGCGGCGAGTTTAGTCTCAAAACCATAGAAAGCTACGTCGACCAGCTTCAAACCTGGTTCGCCATCGATTCAGAAACACCTGCTGCAGCCGCCAGTGTGTCAGAACCAGTGCTTTTGCTATCCGGCTATCGAATCGGTGCTGGACAAACGGGCGCAGAATTTATGGATACTCTGAGCTGGCTAACAGGTGCAACCGTGTCCGCCTCCAAAACGTAAATAGGCAGAGGACGCTGGAATTTAAATGGTCAAGCCGCTGCCAACCTTGCAGTGACTAATCCATGAGGGAGCACTCACTGCATCTGCCGCTAGCGACTTCCTGTTTCGACAAATCCTGTACGTTTAATGAGGCGCTGTCCTTCAGCCGTGAGTAGAAAGTTAGCGTAGGCTACCCCGACCTCTTCTTCAATTTGTCCATTTTGTTTGATGATAACAAACAGCTTTCGCGTAAGAGGATAGTCTCCATTTTGAAACTGCGCGGCGTTAAGCTGGTTGCGGTAGCGAGGGCATTCTGAAGCCTCAATGTAGGGCGCGACGTAAGGCGCTACAAACGGCTCAGTGCCTTTGGCCATGGGCAGCGGTCGCACTGCGCACTGTTCAATAATCTCAGGGGCCGATGCGTAGTAGATGCCGCCAAGCATGTCAGAGACTTTGCGAACGGCTGCTGTTGTATTTTCTACAAACTGAACGTTGGGCGACATCTGCGCGCCTTCTAATACCGTCTCACCAAAAAGTTCGACAGTGCCTGAGTCTTGCAATCGACGCGCGAGCGGCACGATTAATTCATATGGGCCGCCAACTTCTTGCCAGTTTTTAATTTCTCCGGTATAAATTTTCTTTAGCTGCGCCATCGTGAGTCCGGGTACGTTTAAGGCGGGATTAGTGGCGATCGCAATGCCATCAATCGCGATCGCAACCTGCTGTAGCTCATACCCTTTGCTTCGGGCCTCTTCCCTTTCTGTCTCATTCAAGGGCCTAGAAGACTGAGAAAACATCAGCTCATCGTCTAGCAACATCCGAATACCTGTTCCAGAACCTGCGGCTCTACCGCTATCGGTCGCTGGGCTAGTGTATTGCAACCGATAGCCAAAATACGTCGATTGAATAGCAGAATCAATTTCTTTCCGAATCGGTGCCCAGGTCGTGCTGCCGCCATATTCAAACGCACCTGTAGGCACATTTCTAACCTGATCAAAACTATCTAGTTTTGAGAGATTGGGCAGTTGCGCTGCCGACGCCGATAAATTTGAATCTGCCAAGTTGCGAGTATTACTAGCCGTATCAGCCTGATTTTCAAGCAACGGCTCAGGCGCACTGTTGATCGTGTTTTCAACCAGCGCGGTGTCATTATTAGCGTTTGCCTCTCCGCCCGATTCTTTAACATAAGAGGCAATAGCAGCGCTCAAAACAGCTAGGCCACAGGCTGCGATCGCCAGCTTAGAATATAGCTTAGACGTTTTAGAAGGGTTGGAATCAAGCACTGCTTGAGGTGAAATAACCGCTACCGGCTTTGTAATTCCAGGCAGCATTTGCTCTATTTTCTTTAAGTCGAAGACCTTCGTATACAGCACGTTTGCGACTTTAAGATAGTCTCTTTCAACCCTAATGAGTCCCGACCGTATGAGTAGGGACTGTTCAGGACTATTGTTGGCAAGAACTGCTCCCCGCTGCAAAATCTGAATATACGTAATCAGCGCAGAATCTTTCCTCTCATCCTCCATCAGCGCCTGCTCGATTCTGTTCAAATGTGCTGCTGCTAAGCTATGTTTCCAGTCTGAAACAATTTCTTTCTTAACGACAAAATCAACAATTGATTCTTCATTGCCTTTGATAATTAAGAGTGCATACTGGACGACGTAATCACAAAGAACCTGAGTTAGTTCTGGCTGAGTGCTCACCCATGACTCAATTCTCTCTATGATACGCGAAGCGGCATCCGCTTCTACTTTTTTTGAAGCTATCTCTCTGCGAAACTTGAACAATATTTCTGAAAGCTGATCCTGTGATGCTTGTGATTTTGAAAGATTCATACAGGGCGCTGAGCGAAACGTCGTAAGCCAGCTCAAAGCATCTAGCTCAAAGCAATTTCCGTATTATCCCTTACGGCAGGAAAAAATAAAGCGGACGAAGCGTCCGTGATATTTCGTATTTGTACTGTTTACAAGAAAAAGCATTAAAATTTTGTACGTATTATCTCTGAGAAAATATTAGTTTTTTGTATAAAAACAACTTATAAGTCGGTGTTTTGCGGATGCGCCTATTTGCCTATATCTGCTCAATTCCCTGTAGTGATTGACTTAGAGCTAGATAGCTAAATTCAGTGCTAGACAAATAAATAAGAACGTACCCTTCGATTAAGATCATTCGTTAGTACGGACTTATTGTCATGAAATTAAGATATATGTCTGCAATAGGGGGTTGCTGTAAATAAGGAGCTATTGTACTCACTCACGTACATCCGCTTATACGTTTACCTAGTTCACCTACAGGAGATATTCTAGGAGATATTCGTTTTTCGCTCACTTTGTCAGCTTTGCGACTCATGCCACTTAACGGCCACAATGCTTAGTCGTCTGTAATCAGCGACCCATTCTTCCTGCTTATATAGGCGGTCGCTAGCCTCTTTTTCTACCGCTGCTACCATTTCTGCCCATGCCTGCTCAGAGAGATCGGCAAAGAAGCGCTGGCTAAACATCTGAAGCCATCCAGCTAGCCCTGCTTTTCCTAGGGGTGTGGGCCGCTCGAACAAGCTAGCAAACACAACTTCTAAGTCCGCTTGTTCTATGAGCGCTGTGTATTCGCTAATACTAGGAAAATACCAGGGATTGAGATTATTTCTGCCACTCACGTTCTCTAGGGCGGCAAGAATCGTCTTTACGTTGCCTTTTCCACCTAGCTCGGCTACGAGCCGCCCGCCTGGTTTTAGCGATCGCGCAATACATTCAACCGCAGCCTCTGCCTCGGTTACCCAGTGCAGCGCAGCGTTAGAAAATACGGCATCTACCGCCGTCTCTAGCTGAAAGTTGGCAGCGTCTGCAACTTTGAAGGTGATGTGCGGGTAGTTGGCTTGGGCCTGATGAATCATGGCGCGATCGCTATCTATGCCGATCACCGTCGCGCCACTTTCAGCAATCTGCTGCGTTAGCTGCCCTGTCCCACAGCCCAAATCTAAGATACGCTCTCCAGCTTGGGGATTAAGCTGAGCTAGTAAATTCTCTCCATTGCGCCAGATGTAGCTAAAGTTGTTTTGATAGCCAGTTGCGTTCCAATTCATAACAATTCAGGTTGCTAGCAAACGGGTGCGATCGCTACGACTCAGATGTCAGTCAGCTTTCAGTTTAAAGCTTCAGACTGTGCTAGCTGGGCCTTAAGCTTCAGGTCAAAGACTTCTTCAAACCATGCCTTTTTGAACTTAATATTCCATAGCTCAAGCTCACAGTTATTATCAGCGCGAACAGGCGTAATGCTTAAGGTAATGGCTTTATCTTCCGGTTCGTACTGAGTGCTAATTGCCTCTACTGCGCCACTTCTGCCTCTACTTAACGCAACGGCGATTCGAAGGATTGCACTGAGCTGATTAACAATCAGCCGTTCATGCTTGGTGGGTAAGTTGTTGTATCCCTCATGGCGGCGCTTGGGCTGACTTTTGCGATGGTAGCGAGCAATATTGGCAATAATTTCGACTTCTGTTTCAGTAAAGCCCAGCAGGCCGCCGTTACGAATCAGGTAGTAGGAGTGTTTGTGATGGGCGGAGTGGCTGACGTAATGGCCGCTGTTGTGCAACATCGCTGCTGCCCACAAATATTCTCGCTCTAGCTGAGTGAGATTGTGGAGAATGACCTGAGTTTGGTCGAATAGCTCAAGGGCGAATTTTGCGACGCGATCGCCATCTGCCTTATACTTTCGCGCCAGCTTTCTCACAGATCTATCCCGCACCGAGTCCTGAAACTCCATCCGATCTTCAATCAGTCCCTGCGTCAACATCCAGTCTACAACCACGCCTTCTCGCAGCGCTCGCTCACAAATCTTAAGCTGGTCTACCTGCAACAGCGTCATCGCCGTATGCAAAATGATTGCACCCGGCACAATAATTTCAGCTCGCCTATCTGACATACCTGGAATAGCAAGCCGCTGATGATAGGTCATTTTTCGCAGACGGTTCACCCAGTGCGTCAGCTCATCGAACGTAATTCGATAGCCATTCAGTGGATCAGGCTCTACGCCCGTTTTTTCCATTGCAGCCAGCACTGCCAAGCACTCTATCGTGCCAGATGTGCCAATCAGCCTCAGCTTTTCATCCGCCTTATCATTTTTGTCAAAGTGTTTAGCCAGCTTGCGTTTGAGCTGATCGGTCGTGGGCTCCAAAACGCCGCGAACGTAGGCCTGTAAGTAGTCGTACTCTTTTCTGCTGAGCGGATCGCTAGAGACAAACTTAGCCGAAAGGCGAACAGCACCTACTTTGCTACTGCTTAAAAAATCAGGTGGCCCACCGCTGCCTAAAATAATTTCTGTAGAGCCGCCGCCGATATCAATTACCGCGTGCGGCCTGCTTTTTAGCTCCATCCCAGAGATTACGCCCAAGTAAATTCGCCGGGCCTCTTCTGTTCCAGAAATCAGATTAATTGAAAGACCAACTTCCTTGTTCACACGATCAATAAAATCTAATCCGTTCGCGGCTTCTCTAACGGCGCTAGTTGCGACGGCAACGACATCATCCGCATTAAATTTATCGGCAACCTTCATGTATCGCTTTAGCGAGTCAATACATCGGCTCATGGCCTCTTCCGTCAGCTCACTGGTGCCTTCGCAAAACTCGCCTAAGCGAACGGTGTCCTTCTCTTTGCCAATAATGTTGAATGACGGTAGCGCTGCGTCGATGTTCGCAATCACCATATGGACAGAGTTTGTGCCAATGTCTATCGCAGCCAGCACAAACTCCTGGCTACCGGTTTCCCTGATACGGTTTTGTAGCTTGAGAGAAACGGGCGTGTGAGCTAAGCCCTCAGCAAAGGCTGGGCGCTCTACTGCGATAGTATTGACCATCAAATTTGCGCAAAACTGTCTATGTTTCCACCTATCCTACAGTGCTGGCGATCGCCTCGATAGGCCGATTTGTAATCTGCCGTACAAAAGGATGTGTTTGTTAAGCAGCAGCAAACTTAGCGCGAATTTTTTCAGTGCGCTTGCGATTAACGCCTAAGTCAGATTTGCCGAGCCGAGCGGCGGTACGCGTATGGATGACAGACTCGCCAGCGGGTGCAAAAAACTCTACGTCATCTACAAAGCCCATGAGCTTGCTAGAAAATTCAGCGTATAGGTAGTCGTCGGTCATTTTATTGATAGTGGAGCGCTCCATGCCTTCAATGATCTGCCTGAGGTTGGCGATCGCATCCTTAGCAGATCCCGTATAGGAGAACGGAGCGATCGCATGTTCAGTATCTTCAGCAGGCGCTTGCGAGCACACACAGTTTGGCGTATCCGGGCAGCTTTTGAGCTGGCCGTTGGTAACACCCAAATCGGTAGGAGGTGTGCCAGAAAAAGAGAACAAAGACATAGTAGAAATCCCAAAAACAGTTTGTTACTCAACCTTTCACACGACGCTTGTAAGCCTGTATCCGCCTAGCGGTCGTGCATAGAAGGCAACCGGTACCACTGCAAGTGAGGGTACTGATGGTGCTCCCAATGATAGTCGAAATGGTAGCAGCTCAAAAACGACCAAAACGGTGAGGCCTTTGAGCTAACGGCCCGGTGCGCATTGGTATGACCGCCAGCAGGCCGCTTGTGCGGACGATAGGTTCCAAAATAAAATAGCTGCCAGGAGCTAAGCGCCTGGGGCAGTAGCCAGAATAGCACTGCATTCAAAAGCGGCACATGGAACAGCCAAATTAGCGGATAGAAAAAGGCAGACATTCCCCAAAAAATGACCCAGCCCTGTCCCCCATCTACATAGGCGCGCATAAATTTGAAATACCAGGGCCAAAAGCTCCCAGGATAAAAGTCAGGATCTGCTGACTGCGCTGGCGTCCGGTGATGCTGGTGGTGAAAAGCCTGCATTTGATCAAAAGACAAAAAGCTATAGATGCGTAGGATGACGCGGCCAGCGAAGTCATTGAGCTTAGGATAAGCAGGTGCTAGGGTGCCGTGCATGGCATCGTGAGCCAAAATGAACAGCCCCGTGTGCAAAAAAGATCGAACGGCAACCACTACAAGCGTAACGATAACCGGCATTGTTTCCACCGCAGGCAGCAAAAACAAGCTGCCGTACGCCGTTAAGCCCCATAAAAATAGGATAACGGTCGCAATAGAAAGAGAAATGAAAGACTCTCTGATCAAAGTAGTCGAAAAAGAGCGAGCGGTCATGAAGAAAGAGACTCTGTAGGATGGTAAGGATAAAGGACTGCACTTACGCGGTAAGCTGCTTTGTGTAGAGATATTAAGAGTACACCCCAATACCGTACCAGGAATGCTCAATCAGCAAACCCGTCTATTGGGAGATAGCAGACCGTTTATCTAAATACTTTTGTATGCAGGATTCTTCTTCAGACCAGCTAGTTCAGGTTTATCAGACATTTACAGCGCAGTTTGGCAGCGTTATTTTGGGCACGGTCAGCTCCAGCGGTGAGCCTCAAGCCAGCTATGCGCCCTGTGTTATTGATAGCGATCGCAACATTTACATCTTCGTGAGTGGCCTATCTGCCCATACGCAAAACCTGACGGCGGTAGGCAAGGCCAACGCTTTATTTATAGAAGATGAGGCTAAAACGCAGCAAATGTTTGCCCGCAAGCGGCTGAGCTATGACTGTACGGCTAGCTTGCTAGATAGAAGCGATGGGCAGTGGGAGGCGATCGCCCAGCAGTTTGAAGATCGCTTCGGCAACATTATCGAAGTGATGAAAGGTCTATCTGACTTTCGCATCTTTCAGCTACGACCATGCGGGGGCCGCTTCGTAATCGGCTTTGGCCAAGCTTATGACATCGATCCAAATGACTTAAATAATCTTATTCACAAAGGGAAGTCGTAAAACCCGAACCATTTTATCTACCTAATCTATCTCTTTTCACTTAAAAGTCCTTTGAAGGTGTGAACCCTCAAAGGACTTTGGCACAAACAGCTAGACAGCTTACGCCTTTTATAGTTTTTGTGACTATGGCTCTGATATGGCTTCTGGCGTAGCTCTGTGTGCGTCTATGCTTCGTCTTCTTCCCAGCAGTCCACTGCCAGTAGCTCCTCAATGGTGTCTTGCGTTGTGAAGTCAAATGCTTCTAGCTCAGCTTTCCAGTGAGGCCACTTGTCGCCAAAAATAAAGGCGATTTTCCACAGGCGATCGCTAGGAGAAATTGCTTTGGTTTCGACCAGCGATCGCACTTTTCGCTGAAACTTGTCCATAGGATGAGCCACTGCTGACTCGTTCAATGGCTTAGCCGTCATTACTTTCGTCATAAATTCAGTTGTGAGAATACTGTTGTTGAAGGTGAAATATTGTACAAACGCTGCTTACAAAACTAACTCTGCACAAGCAGTCATGCGTCAAGATGCTTGCGGTAAATGCTCAACTGTGAAAAACGACTTCGCCTTTGGTTACGCCGCCTAATACAAATGAGACATTAGCACTATTTTGCCAGTAGTCAATTCACTAATCGCTATCAACTTATATCTGAATAAGCGACCGAAGCTCTAAAGGCGTTAATCTTTCGTAAGACTAAATCCTTTTTTGCAAGAACGATTCCACCTTGAGGTAGAGCTATGCTATCTCTCAAGCACGCTAGACGCTTAAACTGTGACAAAATTTTCCTAAAGCTAGCCATTAACTACTTGCTGGCCTATCGTTTGTTGGCTTCAGGCTGCTCACTTGCAGCCTCTCAATTTTTCAAGCCTAGCAGGTTAAAAACCTGATTCAATCTGAATGGTAGCAGAAAAAGTATATGGCGTGCGATATTTATCATTAAAAGCGCACGCGATGGTTATGTCTTCGCGCTACACTAATGACCTTAATTGACCCCAATTATTGACGTGCCTCAAGCACTTGCTGAGCGCTCATCGTAGATAGTCATAGCCGATCAGATAGTCATAGTCGATCTACACGCGCTTTCTCCATATTCTTCTTAACAATCAACACTCCTTTTTATGGTTGCCTCTCAAGATTCCACTCAAAACAGCGCCGCTTTGGAAGAGCCTCCTATGAAGCTGCTGCGAACCCACGAATCTGAAAAGCTAGAGCGCATTCGCCATACCTTTTCTCACGTGATGGCAATGGCCGTGCAGCGTCTGTTCCCTAAGACGCAGGTAACTATCGGCCCTTCGATTGACTACGGCTTTTACTACGACTTCGACAGCCCCGATCCGTTTACCGAGAAGGATCTAAAGTCTATTAAAAAAGAGATGATTAAAATCATCAACAAAGGTCTGCCGGTGATTCGTGAAGAAGTGAGTCGCGAAGAGGCCAAGCGCCGAATTGAAGAACTTGACGAGCCCTATAAGTTAGAGATTTTAGAAGGCTTACAGGAGCCAATTACGCTTTATCATCTGGGTGACCAGTGGTGGGATTTGTGCGCAGGGCCGCATATTGAAACCACTAAGGACTTGAACCCAAAGGCGTTTTCGCTCGATAGTGTGGCAGGTGCCTACTGGCGCGGTGACGAAAATAAGGCGCAGCTTCAGCGGATTTATGGTACCGCCTGGGAAACGCCCGAAGAGCTAAAGGAATATAAGCGCAGGCTAGAAGAAGCCAAGCGCCGAGACCATCGCAAAATTGGTAAAGAGCTAGGTTTGTTTGTCTTTTCTGAAGAGGTGGGGCCAGGATTGCCGCTGTGGACGCCTAAGGGCACTATCTTGCGCTCTACTTTGGAAGATTTCTTAAAGGCTGAACAGGTTGCACGCGGCTATCAGCCAGTAGTGACACCGCATGTGGGCAAGGTTGATTTGTTTAAGACCTCCGGGCACTGGCAAAAATACAGCGATGACCTTTTCCCGATGATGGGTGAAAGTGAGGACGATGGCTTTGTGCTTAAGGCCATGAACTGTCCTTTTCACGTGCAGATCTACAAGAGCCAGCTACGGTCTTACAAAGAGCTGCCGATTCGGCTGGCAGAATTTGGCACGGTGTATCGCTACGAGCAATCTGGTGAGTTAGGTGGCTTAACTCGCGTGCGCGGCTTTACTCAAGACGACGCACACCTGTTTGTGACGCCCGATCAGCTTAACGATGAGTTTTTGAAAGTGGTAGAGCTGATTCAGGTGACGCTGAAAGCGCTTCAGCTCGATCAGTCTTTTCGAGCGCGGCTGAGCTTTCGAGATCCTGACAATAAGGCTAAGTACATTGGCTCAGATGAAGCCTGGGAAAAATCTCAAGCTGCGATCCGTCAGGCGGTGGAAACGATGGGGATGGAGCACTTTGAAGGCATCGGCGAGGCCGCTTTTTATGGGCCTAAGCTCGACTTCATTGTAAGAGATGCGCTGGACAGGGAGTGGCAGCTTGGCACGGTGCAGGTGGACTATAACCTGCCGGAGCGCTTTGACCTTGAGTATGTGGCTGAAGACGGCACGCGTCAGCGGCCTGTGATGATTCACCGGGCTCCGTTTGGTTCACTAGAGCGACTGATTGGTATTTTGATTGAGCAGTATGCCGGGGACTTTCCTCTGTGGCTTGCTCCTGAGCAGGTGCGATTGCTGCCTGTAACGGCGGAGCACTTTGCATATGCGGATGATGCGGCTATTCAGATGCGCAAGCTAGGCGTGCGTGTAGAAGTTGATAAAAGCGGTGAGCGGCTCGGTAAAATGATTCGCAATTCTGAGAAGTCGAGGATTCCAGTAATGTCAGTCATTGGTGATAAGGAAGTCGACGGGAATACCCTAAGCATTCGCACGCGAAAGGATGGAGACTTGGGAGCGATCGCACTCTCTGAAGTCCTAACTCGCTTAGAAACCGCACTGGTAAACCGCAGCGACTTCTAGCTCGATTCTGCCTGAATTCAGCATCAGATCGTGAGCGAGTGTTTTGTTTAACAAGCACTTCTCATGAAATTTTGTACGCTAAGCCCGTTCTGCGATCGCCAAAATCGCAGAACGATAATATTTAAACGATTTCTAGCCATCAGCCTGAGCTTACTGGCTGCCTTCTGTTCTTCTAGTGCCAGATCGCCTCCGCAAACAGTGTCAACAATGTCAAATATCACGGCAGTCTCTGACATGACAGAAGTTGCTGAAGCCGTATCAAACTTACAGTCTGAAGCCGTTAACAATATCGTTTCAAATGCTTCACCTGCGTCTTAACCACAGCGACCATGAGTCCATCTTTTGTATGATGTCATCGGCTCTAGAGACAAATTGTCAGATATCTAGGGTCTCGTTCACAACTGTTAAGTTCTAAATTCAAACAGAATCTATTAATCTCTCAAGCAGCCCACTTAAAAAGAGAAAATCTCATGGGCGAGTTACCCAAAAGATCACTGTCTGCGCTGTCTGCCAAGCTTTACTTCAAAATAACAGGAGAGCTAGCCTGGCCGCTGTATCGAAAGATATGCTCAGCAGCTTTTGTTGCCTTGGTATCTGTATCCTGTCCCAGCTCGGCAGAGTCTAAATATCAGTCTGTTGGGTTGGTTCCTTAAGACGCTGAAGTGATTGCGATCGCTCAAGTCAATCCGCCAGACATTTCTATCGACAGAAGGGCTGCTGTCGATAATCGTGGACTCATGCAGGTCACACTTTTTCAAACGGATGAAGACAAAGTATCAAAAGTATTGTTTGAGAACATTATGCTGTGAGGATTCTGCCGTGAGGTTAGTCCTATACAATGGCGGAAATGGTTCAACCCCTATCCTTGTTTAGGACGCTCTTTACGTGCCTTCTTCCGTCACCGTCACCGTGCCTGCTACCACTGCGAACATCGGCCCTGGGTTCGACTGCCTTGGAGCCGCCTTCACGCTCTACAACCGCTTTCACTTCACGCTCTTCACGCCCCTTTCAGACAGTGAGCCCTTTCAAATTACCATCGAAGGCATTGAGTCAGCTCGGGTCAATAGCGGCGCGAGCAATCTGGTTTATCGCGCCTATCTAAAATGCTATGAGCGCATAGGGAAACCTGCACCACCCGTTCATATTCGAATTGTGCTAGGCGTACCGCTTTCTCGGGGGTTGGGCAGCTCGTCCACTGCGATTGTGGGTGGCATTATTGGGGCGAATGCGCTGGCAGGCTCGCCGTTGAGTGAATCAGCTTTAGTAGCACTGGCCAATGAGATAGAGGGCCATCCTGATAATGTGGTGCCTGCTTTGCTGGGCGGGGCTCAGCTAGCGGCAGTAACGAACGGACGGCTACAGGTGTGCGATTTGCCCTGGCATGAGTCGGTGGTGCCAGTGGTGATTATTCCTGAGTTTGAGGTGTCTACGGCCGATGCTCGGCGGGTTTTGCCCGCACAGTACTCACGGGCCGATGTGATTTTCAGTACGTCGCATATTGCTTTGCTGCTGCGGGGCATTGCGACGGGAAACGGCGATTGGATTAGTGGGGGGATGGGCGATCGCATTCATCAGCCCTACCGCAAAAAACTCATCCCCGGCTACAGCGACGTACACCGCGCCGCTCTCAAAGCAGGCGCTTGGGGTCTTGTCATTAGCGGCTCTGGCCCAACGCTACTAGCCCTATGCTCACCAGATGTTGCCGAACCTGTGCGCGAGGCGATGACATCAGCCTGGGAGCCTCAAAAATTTATAGTCCATGCGTACTGTCTAAAAATCGATCAGCAGGGTGCTGTCGCCGAAACCATTGGTTAGCCAGAGCGGGCCTTTCCCTACTTTATTAAGCCTTATTAAGGTTGGGACAAGGTATCGGCTTCTTATCAAAATCGACCTATCAACATTGACTATTAGTTTTAAATGGCATCCTTCCTCAACAAAGGTTGTTTAAGTTTTGTATACTGTCTCTTGGGCGCATTCAAAATAAGCATAAATACTTATTGCCCGTCCGTTAGTTTTGCCTAGTTAAAGCTTCATTGGCCTTGAAAGACACGGCAGCAAATGCACGCAGTACTTTGCTTTTTGTCTTATATATTGCCTTCGCCCACAGCTAGACCCTTCTTTTTCGGTATGATTGCGTCTTTGTCGCTCTCGAAATTGCGTGAATTGTAATGATCGGTGAACAATTTCCGTGGCTGACGTTTCTAGTCATTTTCCCGCTTTTGGCCGCAATGCCTATACCGTTGCTGCCAGATACCGATGGTAAAACCATCCGCTGGTATGCACTAGGCGCAAGCCTCGCAGAATTTGGTTTGATTCTCTATGTTTTTGCAACCCAGTACGAACTGGGTACATCAGGACTTCAGCTCGTAGAGGAATTTTCGTGGATTCCTCAGTTCGGCCTGAGCTGGTCTTTAGGGGTGGACGGACTATCTTTCCCCTTGGTGATTTTAAGCGGGTTAGTCACCACGCTAGCGGTCATCGCTTCGTGGAATATTAACCTCAAGCCACGTCTCTATTACTCTATGCTGCTGCTGATATTCAGCGCTCAGCTCGGCGTGTTTTTAGCTCAAGACATGATGCTCTTTTTCATCATGTGGGAAATTGAGCTGGTGCCGGTGTACCTGCTGATCTCTATCTGGGGTGGCTCCAGACGACAGTATGCAGCGACTAAGTTTATTATCTACACGGCCACCTGCTCCGTTTTTATCCTGGTAGTTGCTCTGGCGCTGGCCTTCTCTGACGGTGGCTTTAGCTTTAATCTAAGCGAGCTGGCCGCCAAGGAATATACGCTGCCGTTTCAACTCATTTGCTACTTGGGTTTGCTGATCGCCTTTGGCGCGAAGCTGCCTATTTTCCCCTTACACACTTGGTTGCCCGACGCGCACAGTGAAGCGCCCGCGCCGGTTTCCATGATTTTGGCGGGTGTGCTGCTAAAAATGGCAGGATATGGCATTATTCGCATGAATATTTCGATATTGCCGGATGCGCATTTGTATTTTGCGCCGGTACTCGCGTTTTTGGGCGTGATCAATATCGTGTATGCCTCGCTAACGGCCTTTGCTCAAGACAACTTGAAACGGCGGATGGCCTATTCTTCAGTCGCTCATATGGGCTTTGTGCTAGTTGGCTTAGCGGCGTTCAACTCCTTGGGCATGAGCGGCGCAATGCTGCAAATGATTTCTCACGGGCTAGTGGCAGCGGTTCTATTTTTCCTTGCGGGTGTGGCTTACGACCGGACGCATACGCTTTCGATGGACAAGATGGGCGGACTGGCCAAGGCAATGCCGATTGCGTTTGCCTTTTTTACTGCAGGTGCAATGGCCTCTTTGGCACTGCCGGGAATGAGCGGCTTTATTGCTGAGATTACGGTGTTCTTGGGCATGGCAACGAGCGATGCTTACAACGTTCTATTTAAGGCGGTGATTATCATTTTGGCGGCTGTGGGCGTTGTGCTCTCACCGATTTATCTGCTCTCAATGCTGCGCAATATCTTTTATGGTGAGCCGGGGGAAGTCGCAATTCCTAAGGATAATTCTTGGGAGATTTTGCCGCGAGAGGCCTTTGTAGCGGTGTGCTTGCTGGTGCCAATAATTGGCATTGGTTTGTATCCTAAGCTGGCGATTCAGACCTACAGCGCAAAAACAGTAGAGGTGGCTGCGCAGATTCAGACGACGCTGCCGGACGTGCCGAATGCTGCGCCGCTGTCGAAGGTGATGACGCTGCCAGAAGGGGAGAAGGCGATCGCGCCATCGCTTTAAGTCAGTAGCGACTGGCTTCAGCTTTAGTATCGCTAAGCATAGTCTTATTAAAAGCCTGCTTCAAATCTCTTTTAAAATTAAGAGTTAAGGCAGGCTTTTTCTATAATTCTTCTGGCAACTTGACAGACACTCTCAGCAAAGTCTCAGATATTTCGAGCGTTATTTTTGGTTAAATCAGTCATGATATTTCATGCTGCATTTTATACCCCTAAATTTTGGGGGCCTCTCAACCTATGACGCTTTCAACGATTCTGGTTTGGACTCTCCTCGCCGGATACTGCTTTTTCATTTATGTACTGGTTAAAAAAACAACGCCTGTAAAGGTTTCAGCCTCCGAGTTTTTCGGGGGACTCTCTCAGCGAGGTCAAGCGCCGGGACTGTGGCTACTGGTGTCAAGCGCGGCTATTTCCTGGATTTTTGCGAAATCGATCGATAATGCGGCTACCTTGGGTGGGGCCTTCGGCGTGACTGGAAGTATCGGCTACGCAATCTATTACCTGAGCTTTGTAACGGCGGCTGTAGCCCTTTACTATCTTCGTACCCGAGGTGGCTATCACTCGATTCCTGAGTTTTTAGTCAGTCGATACGGCAAGGTGTGTGCGCGGCTGTTTTTGCTGGCGATTTCTATTCGCTTGCTTAATGAAGTTTGGTCAAATACCAAAGTTTTCTCTCTTTACTTCGGTGCTGAAGGCAGCTCAGGCTACTGGATTGCAGCCGCTCTGGTGACAGCGTTTACGGTTTACTACAGCCTAATTGGCGGCTTGCGCTCTAGTTTGCTTACCGATAGCGCTCAGATGGTTCTGGCGGCGGTTTTGCTCGTTGTGATTTTGGTGACCTTGGGCCCAGGTTTTGCAAATCAAGGTTTGCCTGCTGTTGATACTGAAACTTCTTTAGCGGGGCTGACGTTTTGCGGATTAGCGTTTGTTCAAGTCTTTAGCTATCCTTTTCACGATCCGGTGATGACTGATCGCGCGTTTATTACATCTCCTAAGGTGATGTTTAAAGGCTTTATTTTGGCGGGATTAATTAGCGGTGGTTTTATATTCCTTTTTAGCTTTGTGGGGCTCTACGCCCGGACAAATGGCTTGGAAGGATCGCCGACATTGGCAGTGCCTGCACTATTAGGTCTGCCAATGTTGTTGATATTTAACGCCATTATGCTAACGAGCGCAGGCTCGACACTGGACTCTACATTTTCGAGTGTGGCTAAGCTAGGTGCGCGTGACTGGAATAATCGTCAGGGTGATCCAACCGAGCGGCAGGCTTTGCTAGGTCGATGGTGGATTGTGGCGATCGCACTCTTGGGCAACCTCCCCTTATTTAGCATTTACATGGGCGATCGCATTGGCCCTGCTGTCATCCAAGCCACTACTATCAGCGGCACGATGGTGATGGGTCTTGCTCCGATTTTTCTGCTGTCGTTCATTCGTAGAGCCGGCACGCTAAGCTTCCATTTAGCCTTTTGGCCTGGACTTACTTTTGGAGTGATACGCGTGCTTGAAGGCGCTTTGAGTACAGAGATTTTCCCGCGTGATTTGATTAGTATTGGCAGCGGTAAATATGCGCTGGATTTGGGCGTAAACGTATACGGGCTAATGATTTGCGTACTGGGATATCTGCTGGGCGCTGCGCTTAGCCGACCTGCTGCGACTGAGCGTTCATCTGTCTCAAGCGTAGCTGGCCGCCCGTCACGATCCCTAAAACCGCGATCGCTAAGCTAATCAGCGATAACGTTAAAGGCTCTGCTATCTCGTTTGTGAACGTGTAGATTACCCAGATAGTCGTGACCATTGAGGAAAGGGCGATCGCATGATTCATCGGAGCCCGCTGCGCTATTAAAGCCGTTAGCCAACCACCCAATGTAGCGAAGCTCAGCCCGCATATTAAGGTAATAGCGAAAAACGGTAGGATGTTTTCATTGCCAGCGCCGCTGAGCCAAGTAGCATATAGCAAAGCGGTACCCATGCTGACGATGAGACCGCCGATGACTAAAGAGAGAATTGTCAGAACCATAGCAAGCCTTTGACTATGCAATAGCGTATTTTGAGATGGTGTTTTGAGATTATACGGCTGCGCGATCGTCAAACAAAAAGCCCCCCGCACATCCATCAAAAGACGGGGTGCGGGGGGCTTTATTGCTTATCAATGGATAATCATCTAATGATGACTACGCAGCGATAGAAGGAGCAGTCAAAGCAACCGGTGCCGCTTCGCCAGCCGCCAAGTCAAGCGGGAAGTTGTGAGCATTGCGCTCGTGCATTACTTCCATACCCAAGTTGGCGCGGTTCAATAC
>JBHYED010000047.1:0-31510 GCA_051860365.1 Phormidesmis sp. | reverse complement strand
GACCAGAACCATCCGTACCTGCTGCAGCGGCGACCCCACCTGCCCCCCAGCCTGTAGCGGCATCGGTCGCTACGTCTTACGCGGCTAGTGAAGAAGAATTTGATATCGATAGCACCGTCGCTGCTGACTATGAAGCCATTGAATAAAGCGAAGTCCTATTGAAATATGGGAACAAAGCACAAACTGGCCGGAAAGCCGAACCAGTGCATCAGGGTGTTTGATATACAATGATCCAATGCGTGTTGATTTGTGACCTGCTAGTTCTTTTTCGTGACTGACGTTTTATGGCCCGTGATTACTATGAGACCCTGGGTGTCTCACGGACTGCCGAGCAAGATGAAATTAAGCGCGCTTATCGTAAGCTAGCGCGTAAGTACCATCCTGACGTTAATAAAGAAGACGGTGCTGAAGACACCTTTAAAGAAGTCAGTCGTGCTTACGAAGTCCTTTCGGAACCTGAGATTCGGTCTCGGTATGATCGCTTCGGCGAAGCTGGCGTCGGTGGCGCAGCAGCAGCTAGTGGCGGAGGCTTCCAAGACTTTCAAGATATGGGTGGCTTTGCTGACATTTTTGAAAGCTTTTTCAATGGATTTTCTGGACAGCCTGGGCAGCAAAGACGTCGTGGCCCCGCGCGGGGTGATGATTTAAGGCTCAACCTTAAGCTCGATTTTAAGGAAGCTGTTTTTGGTGGCGAAAAAGAAATCAAAATCAGTCATTTGGAAACTTGCAGCACCTGTACAGGGTCTGGTGCAAAGCCGGGTACGCGTCCGCGCACGTGCTCGACATGTAATGGTGCAGGCCAGGTAAGAAGAGCCACCCGCACGCCTTTTGGTATTTTCAATCAGGTATCTGCCTGCCCAACCTGCAATGGTTCAGGTGAGGTGGTTGAAGATCGCTGCGAGTCTTGCGGCGGCAGTGGCCAGAAACAGACGAATAAAAAACTTAAAATTACGGTACCTGCCGGGGTTGAGAATGGAACTCGCCTGAGAGTGTCAGGCGAAGGAGATGCGGGCAAACGCAATGGCCCATCGGGTGACCTGTACGTTTATTTAGTCGTTAATGACAACGCTCAGTTTAAGCGAGATGGTATTAATATTCTGTCTGATTTGAAGGTGAGCTATCTTCAGGCAATTTTAGGCTGTGAGCTAGACGTAGAAACGGTTGATGGCAACGTGGCTATGCAGGTGCCGCCCGGTACTCAGCCCAATACAGTGCTGTCTTTGGATGGCCGTGGCGTGCCCAGGTTAGGGAATCCGGTCAGCCGAGGAAAGCACTTGCTGACGGTGAAAGTAGATATTCCAACCCGACTGAAAAAAGAGGAGCAAGAACTCCTGATGCAGCTTGCGGAAGTTCGAGGTGACGCTGTGGGTAAGGGTAAGAAGGAAGGCTTTTTGGGTGGGTTGTTTAATGGCTGATGAGCAGCTTGATTTGAGAGGAACGCCTTGCCCGCTGAATTTTGTGCGTACGAAGCTGAAGCTGGAGCGGATGGAGCCGGGTTCGCTGTTAGAAGTATGGCTAGATCCAGGGGAACCGATTGAGCAAGTGCCTGATAGCTTGAAGATGGATGGCTATGGTGTGGAGTCTCTTGACGATCACGGTGAGTACTTTGCGGTGCAGGTACGCCGTCCGGTAGACCTGTGAGTTTATCGGTGGGTTCTAGCGCTGAGAATTTTCAGCTATCGGCTGGATCTTGGGTGGGAACCGTAGTTGCAATCCAGGCGAATTATTATTCTGTGCAGCTAGATGATGTATTAGCGCTGGCGGACGTGACAGAAAAGTCTAGTTCGCCGGTTGTTTTGTTGTGTATTCGGCGGGGACTGCTGAAAAAGCTAGGGCAGCAGATTATGGTGGGCGATCGCGTAGCCGTAGAGCACCCTGATTGGCAGGGAATGCGAGGGGCGATCGCCACCGTCTACCCCAGAAAAACCTCCTTAGATCGCCCACCCATCGCCAACGTCGATCAAATTCTGCTCGTCTTTGCTTTAGCAGAACCGTTGCTAGACCCCAATCAGCTCAGCCGGTTCCTGGTAAAAGCAGAATCGACGGGCATGAGCATCACCCTGTGTCTGAACAAGCGAGATTTACTCGACGAAAACGCGGTCGATTACTGGCAAAGTAGAATTAAAGAATGGGGCTATCAGGCCTTACTTATCAGCATTCGTGACGATGACAAGTTAGAAGCTGAGCTAACTGCTGAGCTTCAAGACAAAATTACCGTGGTGGCGGGCCCCTCTGGCGTCGGCAAATCTAGCTTGACCAATCGACTGATTCCAGAGCAGAATCTTCGGGTGAATGCCGTCTCTGGAAAGTTAGGCAGAGGTCGTCATACCACGCGCCATGTAGAGCTTTATGAGCTGCCTGAAGGGGGCTTTTTGGCGGATACTCCTGGCTTTAATCATCCTGATATTGACTGTGCACCAGAGAAGCTGAGTGATTATTTTCCTGAGATTCAGCAAAGAGAGGCGATCGCAACCTGTCAGTTCAGCAACTGCCTGCACAAAGACGAACCAGGCTGCATTGTACGCGGCGACTGGGAACGGTACGACCACTACCTAGCCATACTGAACGAGGTCATCCAGCAGCAAAGAAATCTTTTTGATCAGCGCGACGAAGAAGCCACCGAAAAAGTGAAGATGGTAGAAGACGGCAAGGTTTTACACGAACCCAGGCTAGAAGCTAGAAAATATCGGCGAACTTCTCGTAAAACACGTAATCAAGCGTTTCAAGAGCTGTGCTTAGATTTGTCAGCCGTAGAAGACCTTGACGATCTTGAAGATCTTGACGATGTGGGGCGTTAATTAATCGCCACAGTACACAATCAAATCAATTTCAACATCGCCAAATCCAGCTAATACCGTTACGCCTACCGTGGTTCGGCCCGGATATCGCCCCACCGTAAAATGGCTCGCATAGATCCGGTTCACCGTTTCGTAATAGCGAAAATCCGTCACAAAAATCCGCGACATCACGACCTTTTCAAAGCCGGTACCCGCATGTTCTAGCACGAGCCGCAGGTTTTCCATTACCCGCTCAGTCTGCGCCTCAATAGAACCTTTAATCACGTCTCCTGTATCAGGATCTTCGGCAAGCTGACCGGTCACAAACAAAAAGTCACCGGCTCGAACTGCATGGGAGTAAGGCGCGACAGATGGCAGTTTGCCATCGGGAAGGTTGATAAATTCCAGCATGTTTTTGGTGTATTAGTTAGCGATGCCAGGCCGTTTCGCCACCGGGCTTATCAATGAGGCTAATGCCTTGAGCACTCAATTCGTCTCGAATCCGATCAGATTCGGCATAGTTTTTAGCTTGCTTGGCAGCTTTGCGCTGTTCAATCAAGCTTTCGATATCAGCATCGCTGATGCCATCCGAAGTAGAAGTTTTAGACACCTGAGCTTCTAGGCCTAAGACGCCCGCTAACGTTGTCAGCGTTTGCCACTGCTGCTGAAGGTTTTCCGAGTCCGCATCTGGTTTGCCTTCATGAACAATGAGATTGCTTTGTCTTTGCAGCTCTTTGGCTAAGCCAAATAAGACGGCAACAGCACCTGGCGTATTAAAGTCGTCGTCCATAGAAGCTTGGAATAGTTCTACAGCCTCTTCGTTGAGAGCGTCATTACTTTTTTCCCAGCCTAGTTTTTTACTGTGCTGAGCGCTGAAGGTTAACCCTTCATTAAGCGTTGACCAGCCCCTTTTTGCCGCCGTGATGGCCTCTTCGGTAAAGTCTAGCGGCATTCGATATTGAGACTGCATCACAAACATCCGAACCGCCATCGGATCAGGCCCATCAGGCGAATCGAGCAGGCTGCGAATGGTCGTAAAGTTGCCCAAAGATTTAGACATTTTGGTGCCGTCTACATTCACCATGCCGTTGTGCATCCAGTAAGTAGATAGCGGTTGGCCGGTAGCCGCTTCGGACTGAGCAATTTCGTTTTCGTGATGGGGAAATTGGAGATCTGCGCCGCCCATGTGGATGTCGATGGTTTCGCCCAGGCGATCGCGCACCATGGCCGAACACTCAATATGCCAGCCCGGACGCCCCGGCCCCCAAGGCGACTCCCACGCAGGCTCATCCGGCTTAGCCGACTTCCACAAAGCAAAATCAAACGGATCTTGCTTTATCTGCGTTTGCCCTTTATCTGTACGGCCACTTTCACCAGCCCGCATATCTTCCAGCTTGCGCCCCGAAAGCTTGCCATATCCATCGAACTTACGCACCGAATAATACACATCACCTTCAGCCGGATAGGCGAACCCTTTCTGCTCCAGCTCATGAATCAGTCGCTTAATCCCATCAATGGTATGCGTCGCATACGTATACTCATCCGCCTCTAAAATGTTGAGCCGCGCCATATCTTCAAAGTAAGCAGCCGTATATTCTTTCGCAACTGCCTCCATTGAAGACTTTTCTTCGCGAGCACGATTAAGGATTTTATCGTCGATATCAGTGAAGTTTTGAACGTAGAAAACATCGTAGCCGCGCCACGAAAGGTAGCGGCGAACTGTATCCCATACAATATATGAACGAGCATGACCCAAATGGCAGTAGTCATACACTGTTACCCCACAGCAATACATTTTGACCTGATTAGGCATCAGGGTTTTGAAGGCTTCCTTTTGACGAGAAAGCGTGTTGTAAATGGCTACGCTCATAGGAGTTTGGGGCAAAGATACTGCTTAAAGCAATCTCAATAGTAGAGTGAAACCTGCTTGCTACAGCCACTATTTGTAAACGGTGTAATGGCGATTCTTTTAATTGAAGTTAAATAAAGCTCGCAAGCTCTAGCAGATACGTAATAATTAATCTTTGAAAGTCACCTAAGTAGATTTGTATGACTGCCACGACTATTGCCCCAACTCCGTCAATGGATGCCTCTAAGCACGGGCTGCCCGTCACCATTATCACGGGCTTCCTGGGCAGCGGGAAGACGACCCTGCTCAACCATATTTTGACAAATCAAGACGGGATCAAAACGGCAGTGCTCGTGAATGAGTTCGGCGAAGTTGGCATCGATAACGACCTGCTGATCACAACCGGTGATGACAACATGGTGGAACTCAGCAATGGCTGCATTTGCTGCACCATCAATAACGACCTGCTAGAAGCGGTTTACAAAGTTTTAGAGCGTTCAGACAAAATTGATTACTTAGTCGTAGAAACAACGGGTCTTGCCGATCCCTTACCAGTGGCCCTGACGTTTTTAGGCACCGAGCTACGCGACTTAACCCGGCTAGACTCTATCGTGACCGTTGTAGACGCTGAGAATTACAGCCTGGATCTGTTTAACTCTCAAGCGGCTTACAACCAGATTGCCTACGGCGACATCATTTTGCTCAACAAAATGGATGTGGTTGATGAAGCAGACGCTGACCTATTAGAAGTCAAGCTGCGCGACATTAAAGCAGATGCTCGCATCTTGCGCACCGACCATTCCAACGTGCCGCTACCGCTAATCTTGAGCGTAGGGCTGTTTGAATCTGACAAATACTTTGGTGACAAGGAAAAATCAGCAGAAAGTGGCCACGACCATCACGATCACGCTGAGCATAATCATTCAGAACACAGCCATTCAGAACACAGCCATTCAGAACACAGCCATGATCGTGCTAGCAGCGAAGACCACTCAGACTGCGACCATGACCACGGACACTGCGAGCACGATCATGACCACAGCACTCATTCGCACTTAGATATTGATGGGTTTACGTCAGTATCTTTTGATCGCAAACAGCCAATGGCAATCCGCAAATTTCAGCATTTTTTAGACAATCAGCTACCCGCTTCCGTCTTCAGAGCAAAGGGCATTTTATGGTTTGATGAAAGCCCTAAGCGCCACGTATTCCATCTCAGCGGCAAGCGCTTTTCTCTAGAAGATGAAGAGTGGAACGGTCGCCCTAAGAAAAATCAGATCGTCTTTATTGGACAAAATCTGGACGAGAAAACCATTCGCGAACAGGTCGAAAGCTGCTTCTGCATTGAGTCTGCCGATAGAGGGAAAGGATTTGGCCAGTAGATTAACGGCTGCGTAACACTTGATTCAAATTAACTCACTAATAGATACTTATGCTCTATTGGTGAGTTAATTTATCTCTATTAAACAGCGACAAACCAGGGCTATTAACGCTGAATAACCCTGCTATGGTGAAGAAGCACTAAGATGCTGCAATATAAGCGCCTGTCTGCAATATGTCCGCACGTAACCTTTCTCTCAGCTCTATCAAAACAACAAAAGAAAATTTTGCCTCAAAGCAGGTTATCTTCTGTGATTTTGATGGCCCTATCGTTGACGTCTCAGATCGCTACTACCAAACCTATCGAAAAGGATTGTTAGCGATTGAGACGCGGCAGCTTGAAACATTCAATACGACAATTCAGATTCAGCCGCTCTCAAAGCAGCAGTTTTGGCAGATGAAGCAAAACCGAGTAGCTGATATTGAGATTGCGATACGTTCGGGGCTGCCTGCTGAGCTGTTTGGGCCCTTCATACAGCAAGTAGAGCGGATAGTAAACCATCCAAGCCTGTTGCAATGGGACTGCTTGCAGCCAGCGGCACAAACGGCTTTGCGGTATTTTGATCGGTGCGAAATGCGTTTTGTACTAGTGACGTTACGGCACCCTCGACAGGTTCGAGATTTTTTGAAAGCGCAAAAGCTAGAGCACCTGGTAGATGAGGTGTATGGAGCTTGTAATGTGGGTGCGGCCCAGGCAAATCGGGTGGAGCAGAAACTTGAGCTTTTGGCGGAGGCGATCGCTCAGCAAAAAGCCCAAGGCCACTGCACCCAAAATAGCTGGATGGTCGGCGATACCGAGGCCGATATCCTTGCAGGCCAGGCAGCCGGCCTTTCAACCGCAGCCCTTTCCTGCGGCGCTCGCAGTAGCAGCTATCTAGAACGGCTAAAGCCTTCAAAGGTTTACAGCAGCCTGATGATGGCTGCGCGTGAAGTTGTGAATCCACCCGTATTTCAAGCTGCGTAGCCAGTCAGTCGCTTTTTGACTCCGCTCAGGGCCGGGGCTCATGCCCATTTATTCACTAACGCTGTACCGTTCCCACCATCTTTTCAGCGGATAGTACAGCGCTGGAGCCCATAGGCTGCTCAGGATTGCGGAACTCAGTGCGACTCGCTGATGATATTGCCAAATTGTGCCAAGGCTGGCGTGAAGCGGTTCAGCACCCAGCCAATACTGAAAGCTAAGCTGAACCGCCATGGCAGTTTCAGTAATAACAGCCAGTCCAAAGACAATTAACGCAATTGAAATAAGGTCTTCCTGGATAAATCGGCGTTGCTTCAGGCGAGCCGTTAAAACACCTGCGAGCATGAGTCCTAAGGCGTGAGTCGGAAACGAAGCGGTGAGGCTGTCTTGTAATAGACCGAGTGTAAGACCGGCGATCGCACTTTCAAACTGCGACCGGCTAATGCTCCAAGCCACCATCCAGATCAACAGCCAGTTTGGCCCGATACCTAAGATATCCATACCCGGCAAGCGCATCGGTAAAATTAGCAGGCAAAAGAACACCGAGCCAATGGTGACCACCCAGTTCCAAAACTGCTTACGGGACTCTGAACGCCGCCGAGGTCTTAGGGAAGTCATAACGGTGAACTCATAAGCACTACAGGATGTCGTCAGTAATAATTTCAGCCGGAGCCGCGTCGACATCTAGCTTGGGCGTGTAGGGATGAATGGTCACCCACTCTAAATTGCTGATCGGCACAGATAGCTGAACGACGGCCTCAGGGGCCGGGCTTGTCTCCAAATTAATAGAAGCCACTCGACCAATTGGCACACCTTGGGGGAAAAGTCGGCTAAAAGATGACGTCACCAGAACATCACCCTCCTTCACGTCAGGAGCTTTCTCAAAAAAGTGCATCTTAGCCTGACTACCTGTCTCACCACGAATGTATCCAGTGGCACGGCTGCGACTAACTCTTGCCCCAATCTGGCTAGTCGGATCGCTGAGTAACAAAATCCTAGCCGTATTGGGTGTAACGGTAATAACTCGACCAACCAAGCCACCCGGCCCTGTAGCAATATCACCTACTTTTACGTTGGAGCGGCTGCCTTTATTAATGGTAAGTTGCTGCCACCAATCGTCTGAACTACGCCCAATCACCGCCGCTAGTGCGGTGGTGTCTAGGCTACTGTTTTTTTCGTAATCGGTTAGCTCACGCAGCTTCTGGTTTTGATTTTCTAGTTCAATAACCCTTTGCTGTAGCTCTAGTACATAGGCATTCTCTATTTGCTTCTCAGTCGAAGGCCGTTGAAAAGGACGAGTCACGAGCTGATAGGCTTCGTCAACTAAAGCACCGTTCGTTTGGCGAATGCCAAAAGCAGTGCCGACCGCTAAAAAGATCAGTCCTGCTTTGAGCGCATTTTTATCCCACCATCGTCTTAAAGCAAACATGTATGCAGATGCATCAGCTAGTATTTCAGCGGCCTTGAATCGTTGGTGTTAGCTACTACAGATCACGAGATCTGGCACTAAATACTCGCTCCATCTGGCTGAAGTTTTCAAGCACACGTCCAGTGCCCAAAACCACACAGCTCAGCGGATCGGCAGCGACATGGACGACAATACCGGTTTCGTGCGAAATCAGTGTATCTAATCCTTTAAGCAGTGCGCCACCGCCTGCGAGCATGATACCGCGATCAATAATGTCTGCGGCTAGTTCAGGCGGCGTTTTTTCAAGTGTCCGCTTGACGGCCTCAACAATAACAGAGAGGGGCTCGGCCATGCTTTCACGAATTTCTGGGCTTTTGACCGTAACGGTTCTAGGTAAGCCCGAGAGCATGTGTACGCCACGAACTTCTAGTGAAATTTCGTCATCTTCAGAGCTAGGGTAGGCGGAGCTAATTTTAACTTTGATTTCTTCAGCGGTGCGATCGCCAATCTCCAGATTATTCACCTTCCGCATATAGTTTTTAATCGAATCGGTCAGCTCATCGCCTGCTACTCGCACCGACTCGCTCAGCACCGTACCCTGCAAGCTCAGCACGGCAACTTCAGTCGTACCGCCCCCAATGTCTACAATCATGTTGCCGGTGGGCTCATCAACTGGCAAACCAGCGCCAATCGCCGCTGCGACCGGTTCATCAATTAAGTACACCATCCGCGCTCCAGCCTGAAGCGCCGCATCCATGACTGCCCGACGCTCTACGCCAGTGACACCGCTAGGAATGCCAATCACGACCTTAGGCGAAACCAGCGCCTTGTTTTCATGTACGCGACGAATGAAGTGCTTTAGCATCACTTCAGCAACATCAAAGTCCGCAATTACACCGTCTCTGAGCGGACGAATGGCCCGAATATTATCTGGCGTGCGCCCCAGCATCTGCTTGGCTTCTTCGCCAACGGCCAGTGCTTTACCGGTTGTTTCATCAATAGCGACCACTGAAGGCTCTTGTAAAACAACCCCTCTGCCTGACACGTAAATTAGGGTATTTGCTGTTCCGAGGTCGATACCCATGTCACGGGAGAGGGATAAGCGATTGAATAAAGCCACAAGCTAGGGGTCCCTATAGAGCGTTAATAGTAATGATCTTGACGATTCGAATGGATTTTATTACGTTTCATATCGCACCGTCTAGTCAATTTGATTAAAGTCTATGTTCTACTCAAACAGCTAACTATCTGTGAACTTTCATGGGTGCATCTAATCTGTGTATGCTTTACGACAGCGTAGAGATGTTCGTAATGCCACTCATTGTACAGAGGTAGGGGGCGTTTAAGATGACAAGTTAGTGGCTTTTTGCTGGCCTCAAGTTGCTGAGAGAAGCCGCTACAATAGTAAGTTAGTACTGACGTTAGTTTTTGGGAATGTGAGCGGTTATGAGCGTAAATGTGGTCACTTTGGTCGGACGTGTAGGAAGAGATCCTGAGGTTCGATACTTTGAGTCAGGCAATGTGCTGGCGAAGTGCGGGTTGGCAGTGAACAAGCGTACGCGTAATAGCGACCAGCCTGACTGGTTTAATTTAGAAATTTGGGGAAAGACGGCCGAGATTGCGGCAAATTACGTCAGGAAAGGTAGCCTGATTGGCATTACTGGCTCTATTAAGCTTGATAGCTGGCAGGATCGGAGTACGGGTGCATTGCGGACGAGCCCTGTCATTCGTGTGGCCCAGCTAGACTTGCTAGGATCTAAACGTGATAATGAATCGCCTATGGCTTACGGGAACGATGAATTTTAGAGGATTCAAATGCCTCGTTTTGATGGGCTAATTTACCCTTAGCGCTTCTCAATATTCAAACAAAGAGGCACACAAAGATAGACGCTGTGTGCCTTTTTGTTTTAGGCAGAAATACCTGACAGAGCAGGTTCTTTGAGTGCGCCCTGCATTTGACTCAGCCAATCAATCAGGCTTTCAATTTGTTTGTCGGGAGTGAGGACGCCTAGGCCGCGAACGGTGACCTTGCCAGGGGCGTATACAAAGCGCGATCGCAAATGCCCTGGTACCTTTTCATGCAGCAGTGCCCAAGCCGGTTTCTCCATCGGCGTTTCCATAATCACATTCTGCTTGCCTTCAAGCTTAATTCGTGAGAATCCAAGCGGCTTAGCAATCTGCTTCAGCTCTAGCACTTTTACTAGCTGGCCTACCGCCGTTGGCAACGTTCCGTAGCGGTCGTTGAGATCAGCCACAATCTCTATGAGCTCTCGCCTGGTAGCTGCCGTCACCAGATCGCGATAGATACTCATTTTTTGATCGACATCAGGAATATAGTCAGCAGGAATAAAGGCTGTGACCTTCAAATCGACCTGCGTTTCGTCCACCTGCGGAATTTCTTGCCCGCGAATCTCAGCGATTGATTCTTCGAGCATGTCCATATACAAATCGAAGCCAATCACTTCCATTTGTCCAGACTGCTGTGCGCCGAGTAGGTTGCCAATACCGCGAATTTCCATGTCTCGCATGGCTAGTTGGTAGCCCGAACCTAGCTGCGTAAATTCTTGGATGGCTCGAAGCCGCTTGCGGGCTTTATCAGAGAGTGAGTTTTGGCCTGGAAATAGCAGCCATGCGTGAGCCTGAATGCCGGAGCGTCCGACGCGGCCTCGTAGCTGATAGAGCTGTGAGAGCCCAAACTTATGAGCGTCTTCAATAATGATGGTGTTAACTCTGGGGATATCAAGGCCTGATTCGATAATGGTGGTGCACACCATGAGGTCAGCCTCGCCACTGTTGAAGGTGAGCATGGTGGATTCGAGTTCGCCTTCTTGCATTTGACCGTGGGCGATCGCTAACCTGATCCCCGGCACGGCCTCTCGCAGTTTTCCAGCCACTTCCTCAATCCCCTCCACCCGAGGCACCACGTAAAATATCTGCCCGCCTCGGTCTAGCTCCTGGCGAATCGCCGTCCGCACTTTCTCGGGATCGTAAGGCGACAGGTGCGTTTTAATCGGGCGACGAGACGGCGGCGGTGTGGTGATTAGGCTCATTTCTCGCACGCCAGAAAGGGCCATATAAAGCGTTCTTGGGATCGGTGTTGCGCTTAAAGTCAGCACGTCCACCTGAGCCTTCATCGCCTTAATTTTTTCCTTCTGGTTAACGCCAAATCGCTGTTCTTCATCGACTACCAGCAGGCCCAGATCCTTAAACTTAACGGTTTTACCGAGAAGTTGATGCGTGCCTATCACCACGTCAAGTTCGCCAGAAACCAGACGCTTGAGAATTTCTTTGCGCTCGGAAGCCGTGCGGAATCGGTTTAATAGCCCAAGCTGAATGGGGTAAGGGGCAAAGCGTTCTTTGAGCGTGTGGTAGTGCTGCTGGGTGAGAATGGTGGTTGGAGCAAGGAGGGCGACTTGTTTGCCTGCGGTGATCGCTTTGAAGATGGCGCGAAGGGCGACTTCTGTTTTGCCAAAGCCCACGTCGCCGCAGACGAGACGATCCATGGGGCGATCGCTCTCCATATCCCGCTTTACATCCTGCGTCGCCTTAAGCTGGTCAGGCGTTGGACTGTAAGGAAAAGAATCTTCTAGCTCCTGCTGCCAGGGCATATCTTCAGGGTAAGTAAAGCCTTGCATTTGCGATCGCTTCGCGTACAGCTTCAGCAAATCAACCGCCACCTTCTGAATGGCTTTACGAGCCTTACCCTTAGTTTTCTCCCAAGCCTTGCCCGTCATTTTATTGAGCTGAGGCCGCTGCTCTACCGACGTGCGATAGCGCGACAGTGACGCCATTTGATCGACTGCGACTCGCAGCAAACCATCGGCATATTGAATCACCAAATACTCACGGGTTTTGTTATCGACCGTGATGCTGTCGAGCTTGAGAAACTGACCAATGCCGTGATTGCGATGAACGACATAATCTTTTGGATTCAGCTTATTGGGATCAACCTGTTTGGACGCAGCGCGACGACGTTTGCGAACGTAGCTAGGTGTGGCAAGCGTGTGCTGACCAAAAAATTCGCGGTCGGTGACCACCACAATGCGAAACGTCGGCAGAATAAAGCCTTCAAGCTCAGCGAGCCCTGAATACTTCACGGCGATTGGAATGCGCTGATTTTGTAGTTTATCAATTGCGGGATAGTCTTTGGGATTAGGAATGAACTGGGCGGGGCAGTCGTGTTCTTGAAGGAGGGCGACTGAGCGGGACGGCTGGGCAGAAATCAACCATGGGCTGAATTTGCGATCGCGCTCCGCCCTCAAAATATCAGCTAACTTTCCAAACTGATGCGGAATCGTCGGAATCGGCCGACTCGACAAATTCAGCCCCACCCCGTCTTCAGCAATCTCAGCTAGCTCAATCCGCTGAAATAAGCCGATTTCTTCAAGCGATTCTGACCAGCGCCGATGAACTTTGGGCAGTCCTTGTGCAGGCAGCTTAACGTCAGGATGCTTTTCTAAAGAGGCCTGCGTTTCGGCCCAGCGATCGTCAATCGTTTCCACCCATCGATCCGCATGAGCAAAACATTGCGAAGGCTCATCAATCGCAATCAGCGTGTTTTCCGGTAAATAGTCGAGTAAAGAGGCGGGCTGATCGAAAGCAAGGCCTAAGAATCTACGGATGCCTTCTACCTTCTGACTGGTTTCAAAGCTCTCTTTGTCTTCAGGCAGTAGCAAATCTTCGAGCAGACCTTTTTGGTCGAGCGCCGCTGAAATGATCGGATTGTAGTCAGTGGTGGTGAGAAGAAGGGTTTCTATTTTGTCAAGCGATCGCTGATTAGCCGGATCAAATTCCCGCAGCCGCTCTAGCTCATCTCCAAATAGTTCCAGCCGCACCGGCAGCTCAGCCGCCACCGGAAACACATCAATAATGTCGCCTCGCTGGCTCCACTGCCCTTCCATCTCCACAGTCGAAACCTTTTCGTAGCCTAGCTTCGCCAAATTCAGCGCTAAATCCTTCAGATTCAGCTCCATCCCCAAATTAATTTCTAGGCAATAAGGCCGAAACACTTCAACTGGCGGCAAATGAGGCTGCAAAGCCCGTTCAGTCGCCACAATCGCCATTGAGCCCAAATGCTTCGTTCCCGGCGGCAAATTCTCAGCACTTGCCTTGCCGTTAATCAGATCAGAAAGCACCTGAAGCTGTCCCCACGTCAGCTCTGACTCTTGGTCAAAAACATCGTATGGGGAGGACTCTGAGGTGGGGTAAAAGGAGACGGCGGCCCAGCCCATCGCTTCGAGCTGCGCGGCCCAGCGGCCTGCTTCTTCTAGAGTGGCTGCAACCAGCAACATCGGACGCTTTTGCGCCTGAGCCAGCGCCGAGACCACCAATCCCTTGGGCAGGCGAGGCACACCGCTGAGCTGCAAACTTTGCTGAGACGCCAGCTTAGTGACCAGCTCTTGCCCAAGGGCCGTACGGGCGATCGCCCGAGTAATAGAAGAAAACGCCATGAAATACGAACTACAATTACGAATTACGACAGTGAGAAGCCTGGAAGAAGCCACGCAACCCGAAATAATCAGAGGTATTTATTGTAGAAGGCATCACCCGCAAAAAACAGCTAGGTCGCTGACACCCTCAGCGTATTCGGCTGACTCGGATCGCCCTCTATTTTCACCCCGCGATTGTTCGCATCCAAATGGCGGACGATCTTATAGATATTCTCAATGCGATCTGAAGCGTCTATCTTCTCTGCAATTTCAGTTAGCGACAGCGGCGCACTTTCAAGCGCTCCTGTCACCTGATTTTGCAAATCCAATATGGCCGCCGCTGCCTTTTTACCGGCCTCTACACCCGGCTGATGATAGGCATTGATGTTGACGAGCTGCGCATAAATGCTCACGGCTCGCTCGTATAGTGCAATCAGCGCACCCACCATGCGAGCGCTCACGTCAGACACCGTAATGGTGATCGAATCACGCTGGTTCTCATACAGTGCGCGGCGCGTACCTTGAAGCAATCCAGACAGATAGTCACCAGAAGTCACACCCGGCTCTACCTCAATCGAAACGCCTTCACGATCCTGCAATACTTCAATCAGCGTTGCAAAAAAGTTCGGCACGCCCTCACGCAATTGCTGAACGTATGCGTGCTGGTCGGTTGATCCCTTATTGCCATAAACCGCAATCCCTTGATACACCGTATTGCCGTCTAAATCCTTCTCTTTACCTAGGGACTCCATCACAAGCTGCTGCAAGTAGCGACTGAAGAGGAAAAGACTATCTTTGTAGGGCAGCACCACCATATCTTTCTCACCTTTGCCGTTGCCCGCAAAGTACCAGGCCAGCGCTAGCAGCGCCGCTGGGTTCTGACGAATATTGGCAACGCGGGTGGCATCGTCCATTTCTTTTGCGCCGTCTAGCATGGCCTGAATATCGATGCCCTGTAGGGCCGCAGGCAGTAGACCCACCGCTGACAGCTCAGACGTACGGCCTCCAATCCAGTCATACATAGGGAAAGTGGTAATCCAGCCTTCAGACTTGGCGACGGTATCGAGCTTGCTGCCTTCACCCGTCACCGCGACGGCCTGCTTGGCAAAGTCTAGCCCCGCTTTTTCAAAGGCAGCTTTGCTCTCTAACATGCCGTTACGGGTTTCAGGGGTGCCGCCCGATTTAGAGATGATAATGACGAGGGTGGTTTTGAGGCGATCGCCGATCTCAGCAAAAATATGATCGATCCCCACCGGATCGGTATTATCAATAAAGTGAATGTCCATCGGTGGATTTACATCCACCAGCCCTTGAGAAACGAATTGAGGCCCCAGCGCTGAACCGCCAATGCCAACAGAGAGCACGTCTGTAAAGCGATCGCCGCTCGGCGTTTTGATCTCACCATCGAGCACTTTCGCCGCAAAGTCCTTTACAGAACTTAGCGTTTCAGTGACTGCTTTTTTTAACTCTTCAGTGGGTGCCAGATCGGGGTTGCGCAGCCAGTAGTGTCCGACCATGCGATTTTCATCGGGGTTTGCGATCGCCCCTCCTTCCAGCGCCTTCATAGCCTCAAACGCGTGCTCAAATCTTGGCGTGAGCTGTGCAACAAACGCATCATCAAAACTCATTCGGCTGATATCGACATAGATACCTAGCCCCTTGTGATAGTAAAGCCAGTCTTGATAGCGTTTCCAAAGTGCAGCCGCGTCCATTGATTACTCTCTTGTGTTGAATTGTTCTGAAGTGATAGCGGTACGATGCTAGAGATACTTAGTTCGATCCAGGCGATCGCTAACCAGATATAAGGCCTGATCGTACTTTTTATAAAAAGGTCTGAAGGATTTTAACATTCACTTGCAGCCGCGACGGCCTGTCTCCCCCAGCGCGAACCCATACCCTTAAGATAGAGGTAGGGTACCCCCCTAAACTTAAGACAGCGTGAATAATTAACCAGTGTTACTCATGGATTTTGCCACCCTACCCCCTACCAGCTTGACCCTAACAGACCTGGAAAGCTGGCTAGATAACGCCGCCTTCGCCGTTTTGTTTCTTACGATGCTGGCCTACTGGGGCGGGCTCGCTTTTTCAAATGTCAAGATTCTGCCCATAATTGGCAGCGCTGGCATGGCCATCGGCAACGTGTGTTTGGCCGCCCTCCTCACCGCTAGATGGATAGAAGGCGGCTATTTTCCACTGAGTAACCTGTACGAATCCCTATTTTTCATTGCTTGGGGCATCACCGCGATGCACTTTGTAGCCGAGCGCATGAGCGGCAGCCGCTGGGTGGGCGCGGTCACGTCACCCGTAGCGATGGGCATATCAGCCTTCGCAGCGCTTACGTTGCCAGAAACGATGCAGGTTTCTGAACCCTTGGTTCCAGCGCTGAAATCTAACTGGCTAATGATGCACGTGAGTGTGATGCTACTAAGCTATTCGGCGCTCATGGTGGGGGCTTTAATTGCGATCGCATTCCTCATTGTCACCCGAGGCCAAAATGTCGAACTAAAAGGCAGCTCAGTCGGCACTGGCGGTTTCAGAGACCGCAAATACCAGCTCAAAAAAGCAAACACCGCACCCATGCCAGAACCCCTCACACCCTCTTTGGCAATGTCTGGCGGCGGCACAGCCGTTTTAGAAGCCCCTACTAAAACCACTGCAACGACAGCAGCGGCCCTTTCCCCACAGCGCCTAACCCTCGCAGATACTCTAGACAACATCAGCTATCGCATTATCGGCTTAGGCTTTCCACTCCTCACTATTGGCATTATTGCTGGTGCCGTATGGGCCAATGAAGCCTGGGGATCGTATTGGAGCTGGGATCCTAAAGAAACCTGGGCACTCATCACGTGGTTAGTATTCGCAGCCTATCTCCACGCCCGTATCACTAAAGGATGGCAAGGCAGAAGACCCGCCATCCTAGCGGCCTCAGGGTTTGTAGTGGTCTGGATTTGCTATTTAGGGGTCAATCTTCTGGGTAAGGGCCTACACAGCTACGGCTGGTTCTTCTAGGCCTACCCAACGCTCGCAAACAACCTATCTAACGGCTGCTCTGCTGCAGTTTCACTCGTTACAATCTCCACCACTTTATTCTTCGCACTCGGCTGGCTGAGGGCCTCAGCACACACCTCAGCCACCTTCATCCGAGGAATACTGCCCTCAAACAGCGTATCGGCTGAGGACATCACAATCGCCTGATCATTGTTCTCATTCTTCAGTCCACCCGGACGCACAATGGTGTAAGGCACGCCGCTATTTTTCAAATAGTCTTCGGCTTGCTGCTTCCAGTACAGAACGCCCCAAAATAAGTTAAGTGGGTGAAAAAGCTTAGAAACACACAGCGAAGAGACCATGACAAACTGATCAACCTCAGCTCGCTTTGCTGCGTCCACTAAGTTTTTAGTGCCTTCGTAGTCAACTTTATACGGGCCAGTCGGATCAAAACTAGGTGCGGCACCGGTTGCACTGAGTAATGCTTGGCAGTCAGCGATCGCACTCGCAAGCGTCTCAGGCTTCAGCACATCTCCAACCACAATCTCCACCCCATCGGGTAGCTCTGTCGCTGCCTTAGCCGCATCTCGCACCAGCGCCTTCACCTTTATATCCCGTGCAAGCAACTGCTCAACAATACGCCTACCCGTTTGCCCAGTCGCCCCTGCTACCAATGCCTTCATACGCTCAATCCTCTTAGTAAAGTTCCAATAAAACTCATAACAAAGGGCAGTATAAAAGGTTCTTCACCGTGATTTTCACCTCCTAAAGTAGTCCTTTTTATAGATTGCACCGTTAGTCCAATTGGATTGGCAGATATCCGTAAAACAACGAAGGTCGCAGCGAATCTTCAGTAGCTACCTTGAACTCAGGCGTATCGTTTAGATTGCATCAATCTCGCTTTATACGTAAAAAGATAGGTTATGCCATTCATTCGTCCACTTTCTTGTTAAAAAAGATTTGGCAGTCGAATAGTCTCAGGGATAACAGATGCTTTTAGCGTTGTAGTGAATGCTGTAACTACCACTACACTTCATTGCCCTTCCGACAGACCTAAACTAAACCCACATTTAACTTGAGCCTCATGCAGATTCCTTCTATCCAGCCATCTGGTGCATCTTCCTCACAGTTAGGCTCCCCATTTCTGAAGTCGGGTGCTAGTCTGATTGAAGGTAAAAAAACTTCACACGCAGAATTTTCTTCGAAAGAGACATTGCACTTCCAAGGCGACTATATCGGCCAAATGGAGATGTATGCGGATGCCGCCAGGGTTGCTCAGTATTTAGATGCACACCAAGAATGGTTTCACCGCTGCGCCCAGCCTATGACTGTAGAGCCCATTGGCGAGAATGGCTACGGATTAACGGTGGGCAAATTCAAAAGCTTGAACCACGAAGTTGAGCCTAAAATTGGCCTGAACCTGCTACCCCAAGAAGAAGGCGTCTATCGAATAGAAACGATTGAGGTACCTGGATATAAGCCTGCTGGCTACGATGTAGATTTCAAAGCCTCAATGACCTTATGTGAAGGCTCCGTTGAAGACTTACCTCAAAACTTGAATATTCAAAAAGCAACTCACGTAGAGTGGGAACTCACGCTATCTACCTGGGTAGAGGTACCACGTTTTATTCAGGTGCTCCCTGATAATTTGGTCAAAGCCTCTGGCGATAAGCTGCTTAATCAAATTGTTCGACAGGTTTCTAAACGGCTGACTAAAAAAGTGCAGCAAGAATTCCATACCTCTCTTGGACTGCCTGTCCCTTGCGAAAACAAGCGCCGTTTCTGGCAGAGATAAGCATCATTTAAGCGTCAAGACAAATAGAGAGCCGTCATCAAACGCTAATTGATGACGGTTTTTTATTGGCTATTGAGCGTAACTATCAAGAAAGAAGGTAACGATCGGTGGCCTCTATGAGTGCGCTGGCGATCACAGGCTCAGTTGCAGAATGACCCGCTTCAGGAATCACCAGCAGCTCGGCTTCGGGCCATGCCCTATGCAAGTCCCAGGCTGATGTCATAGGGCACACCACGTCGTATCGGCCTTGAACAATGACGGTTGGAATATGGCGAATGCGATCAATGTTTTCTAGCAGTTGATTTTCGTTGTCGAAGAAGCCGCTATTGATAAAGTAGTGGCATTCAATTCGCGCAAAGGCGTCGGCAAAGGTGCCATAGCCAAACCGAGCTATCAGGCCAGTATCGGGTACGAGTTTGCTGGTGCTAGCTTCCCAAATTGACCAGGCGCGAGCCGCCGTTTGCCGAACATCTGGATCTTCGCTGGTGAGGCGCTTATAGTAGGCCGCAACTAGGTTGTCCCTCTCGTTTTTAGGGATTGGGGCCAGATAGCCTTCCCAGGCATCCGGGAAGATATAGCTTGCACCTGATTGGTAGAACCATTCGATTTCTTTGGCGCGCAGCATGAAAATGCCTCGGAGGATTAAACCACTGCATTTTTCGGGGTGCGTTTGGGCGTAGGCAAGCGCTAGGGTGCTGCCCCAACTGCCGCCGAAGACTGTCCACTGAGAGATAGAGAGATGCGTTGGCGAAGCCTCGCTTATAGCGACTCGCAACTGTTCAATATCGCTCACCAAATCCCAAGTTGTGTTCTCAGCTAGCTCTGCATGAGGCGTGCTTTTTCCACAGCCGCGCTGATCAAAAATTACAATTCGCCACTGAGCAGGATCAAAAAATTGGCGGTAGAGCGGCATACTCCCACCGCCAGGGCCACCGTGTAAAAAAACCACCGGCTTGCCCTCTGGGTTGCCAGATTCTTCGTAGTAGATTGTGTGTAGATCAGAAACCTTTAGCGTGCTTTGAGCATAAGGTTCAATTGGTGGATATAGATGGCGCATAGCAACATGAAGAGAGATGTGTGCTTATTGTGCCAAGAGATGCTCACTGAGAGCTTTTAAGAGGGGGAAGAGACTTTCTGTCGCACTTGCTCTATTGCAAAGTTAAACACCACGTTCCATTTTCCCGTCTTAGGGTCGCGCAGGGAGATGAAAGGGTTAGGTTTAAGGGGTAGGCAGCTTGGCTTGGACATGAGCAGCAAACGATAAACACATTAATTCAAGATACTCAGCATAAGGCGCAATTGGTGTGACAAAAGATACTCAACAAGGTGATGGGTATCACAAAGCCCTTTTAGCTAGCTATGAATCAACGTGGACAGTGCGCAGGGCACTGCAATTTTTGGTAGGGTTGCTGTTACGAGATTAAGACTTCCTTTATTTTACGTTCAGATGCAGTCCCTATGACGGTAGAAGTTTGGCCAGGAAAACCCCACCCGCTAGGCGCAACATGGGCTGGTGAAGGCACCAACTTTGCGCTGTTTTCAGAAAACGCTACGGGCGTTATTCTTTGTTTATTTGACACAGAGGGTAGCGAAACGCAGGTACGGCTGCCCCAAGTGACTAACTACGTTTGGCATGGCTTTGTCCCAAGTGTGGGTGTAGATCAGCAGTATGGGTTTCGAGTAGAAGGTCTTTATGATCCCCAAGCAGGGCATCGCTTCAATCAGCACAAGCTACTAATTGACCCCTATGCAAAAGCAATTACGGGTGATATTCGCTTCGGGCCTGAGCTGTTTAGCTTTCCGATGGATCATTTTAGCGATCGCGACCGGGATTTAGATTTCTCAACCACCGATAGCGCAGAAGCCATGCCAAAGGCAGTGGTTATCGATAACCGTTTTGATTGGGAAGGCGATACGCATCCTGATACCTCTTGGGATCGCACCATCATCTATGAAGTGCACGTTCGTGGTTTTACGCAGCAAAATACGAAGATTCCTGAGGCGCTGAGAGGCACTTATGCGGGAATGGCGCATCCTGAGGCGATCGCCCACCTAAAAAACCTTGGCATCACCGCCGTAGAACTTCTCCCCGTTCATCATTACGACGTACACCCTGGCCACTTAGTGACTACCGGTCTCCATAACTACTGGGGCTATGACTCCCTCGGTTACTTTGCACCTCACTCTGGCTATAGCTCATCAGGTATCCACGGTCAACAGGTGCGCGAGTTTAAAGCAATGGTCAAGGCACTGCATGAAGCCGGTATCGAAGTCATTTTAGACGTCGTGTACAACCACACCGGAGAAGGTAACCACTTGGGGCCAACGCTCACGCTCAGAGGCATCGACAACGCTGCCTACTATCGTCTAGTCGAAGGCAGCGAACGCTACTACATGGACTTTACGGGCTGCGGCAACTCTTTAAATGTTCGCCATCCACAGGTGCTAAAGCTGATTATGGACAGCCTGCGCTACTGGGTACAGGAAATGCACGTAGACGGTTTTCGCTTTGACCTGGCCTCAGCACTTGCTCGCGAGCTGTACGAAGTTGATAGGCTCTCATCTTTTTTTGACATCATTCATCAAGATCCGGTGCTCTCCACAACAAAGCTCATCGCTGAGCCTTGGGACTTGGGTGAAGGCGGCTATCAGGTAGGAAATTTTCCGCTGCTGTGGTCTGAATGGAATGGCAAATACCGTGACACCATTCGAGACTTTTGGCGGGGAGAGCACTATAGCCTGGGCGACTTTGCCTTTCGATTCACAGGCAGCTCCGATCTGTACCAAGAGGATGGCCGATTGCCTCACGCCAGCATTAACTTCATCACTGCCCACGATGGATTTACCATCAACGACTTGGTGAGCTACAACGAAAAGCACAATATCGCTAATGGAGAAGGCAATCGAGACGGGGAGAGCTACAACCGCTCTTGGAACTGTGGTGCGGAGGGCGATACTGACAATTTGGAGATACTAGCGCTGCGGGCTCAGCAACGCCGCAACTTTTTAACGACGCTAATGCTGTCTCAAGGCGTCCCAATGATGCTTGGCGGTGATGAGATGGGCCGCACCACCAAGGGAAATAACAACACATACTGCCAGGATAACGAGCTTTCGTGGTTTGACTGGCAGTTAAAGGAGGCTGACCAGCAGCTACTGACGTTTACGCAGCGGCTGATTGAGTTTCGGCAAGCGCACCCTATTTTTAGCCGTCATCAGTGGTTCTTTGGTCGTGAAATTCATGGCTCTGGTGTGGTTGATATTGGCTGGTTTCACCCTGACGGCAGCAATATTGACGACCGCGAATGGAACGACAGTTCTACACGCGCTGTTGGGATCTTGTTGAACGGTGCTGAGATTCCAAATTTAGACAGCAAAGGTCAACGAATTTTTGACGATAGCTTTCTACTATTTTTCAATCCTTCTGATGAGTCACTACACTTCTCTATCTCAGAGTCGATTGATAATCAGCAGTGGCAGGTTTTAATTGATACCGAAGCCTCTGATGGTTTTGTAGAAGACGGCAAAATTTATAAGAAGGATGATTCTGTTGGCGTTTCGGCGCGATCGCTCATCGTCTTAAAGTGCCCTCACTGCTTCAGCATGGTCGACTTCAGCATGGCCGACTCTAGCGAGGCCAACAAAGCATAAAATCCAGAGCGTAAGACTCTACAAACGCTAAGATCCTGTAGCATTATGTCCTGCTATCCTAAAATCTACGACGTTGTGAGACTGATTCCTTTTGGGACAGTTGCCACCTACGGGCAAGTGGCCGATTTAGCAGGTCTCATGGGTAAGCCCCGCGTTGTTGGCTATGCACTTTTTAAGGTCACTAAGGATACAGATATTCCGTGGCACAGAGTTGTTAATGCAAAAGGTGAAGTGTCGCGGTCGTCATTACGTGATGGCAATGACGACTTACAACAGCTCTTGCTACAAAAAGAGGGGATCGTGTTTGTAAACAGGAAGCTGGATCTAAAGCAGTACAGATGGAAGCCCGACTTCACCTTAATTGACCAGCTATCTCAGTCCACAGAAAAGTGTCTAGATAGCTGACGATTAAATAAACTAAACGCTCAGATAGCCAAAGGCCTAATGGCATAAATGCTAGGCAGTGATCATGGTTGCCGGTTGAACAGTCGATTCCATTTCAATGGTGAGCTGTTCAGGTTCTCTGCTTTGCTGAAGGCTACTTTGGATTTGCTGCGCGCCCTCACTCTCTAGGTCTTCTATGAAGCCAAACTTAGCCTGAGCGGCCTTTGATTCGTTATCAAAAGGGCCGAAGTAATAAATACAGTTGGGCTCTGCGGTGGTGATCTTGATCCACCAGGCAGTGGAAAAGAAACTAAGGATGCTGCTAAAGAGGTTTTTCATCACAGTATTGAGGATGGCTTTATAGGTTTACGGCTGGAATTCTATGTAATCGAATTTAAGAATTCAAGCTTAGGACAGCATTGATTGCTTAACTGTTAAGAGAGTCACAGTCTTGAAGAACACTTCGACAAAGTACCTTAAGGCAACAAGCCATTAATAGCGTGCATATCCCTAATCATCTCAAAAAAGAGAGCTGGTAAGAGCGCCTCATTATGGTGGTCTTTTAAAACCCTCCTCTTTTTTGAGGCTATATATGCTTGTACAATAGCTTATGTCATAAGATCAATGCCTTTAGCTTTATTTTTGGTCGGCCAGCGAGGTCAAATCCAGCGTTTTGCCGTCTGCTGACTTGCGCATTGCCAAAGCTGGCAGTTTGTTTGTCCAGGTTTGACGATAAATCTCATATAGGGCCATACCCGTTGCTACAGAAGCATTGAGGCTAGGCGTTTTTCCTTTTAGCTCAATGGAAACCAGTACGTCACAGAGATTTTGAACAGAAAGACTTAGGCCGCTGCCTTCAGCCCCGACAACAAGAACAACAGGCGTTGAAAAATCGGCAGTATGTATGGGCTGAGCGGCTTCTGCAGCCAGTCCATAGATCCAATAGCCTTCTTTCTTTAGATACTCTAGCGATCGCCCCAAGTTCACGACTCTAGCAATAGGAATATTTTCGAGTGCGCCTGCCGAGACTTTTGCAACTGTTGAAGTGATCCCGACCGCTCTCCTTCTTGGGATCACGATCCCCTGTGCACCAATGGCCTCAGCAGAACGAACAATGGCCCCTAAGTTGTGGGGATCGGTAATCCCATCAGCGGCAACAATGACCGGACGGCGCGCGATCGCTTTTGCTCTGGCAACAACATCTTCTATTTCTGCATAGCCATAAGCCGCGACCTGAGCAACAATCCCCTGGTGATTCGCACCCTGTGTCATTTGCGATAGTCGCAGTCCATCTACCTCATCAATCACTGCGCCGCTGTCTTTGGCCGCTAGCACAATTGGGCGAAACCGCGCGTCGAAGCGTAGCTTTTCATTAACCCACAGCCTATTCAAGGGGCGATCGCCTTCTACAGCCGCCTCTACCGCATGACGCCCATAAATTAAGTCTGGCTTCTGATCTTCTGTAAACTCCTCATCGCGTCCACTGCGAAATTGCTCTGGCAAACGGTGATCTGAGCGATCATTTCTTTTCCCACGACCGCGATCATCTTTATCACGCCGATCTTTGCTGTAGCCACCCTTTGAGCCACTCCCTTCACTCGATCTAGAGACAAACTTAGTGCTGCTTGCGCTCTTTGGGCTATCAGCGCTTGCAGACGAAGCACCCGGTTTTAGTCTAGGTTTAGAACCGGCCTTAGGACTGACCTTAGGGCCAGATTTAGCACCTGATCTAGGTCCCGATTTGGAATAGCTAGATTTAGAGCCTCCACGGCTACCGGATCTGCTGGCACCGCTCTTATAGCTACCGCCAGCGCTAGGCCTACCAGGTTTTGAACCTGATTTTTTAATTCGAGGAGCCTCTGAGTGGCTGTTCGAACTATCTGATGAACTTTCGTTTTGTGAATTGTCTGGTGAACTCACGCCTAACGCCTCTATAAATTCCCTCGGTGATTTTACCAAGGCTGGATACTATAGCTCAGTTTAGGCGGACTTAGGCATCGTGAGCTAGCAGATCGCGCTAAGAGATAAGCATTTGCATATCTTTTGCATATCTGTATATAAGGACGTCCAGAATATAAGGACGTCCAGATGGAGCGCTAGATGGATAGGCGGTTGAGCAGATCGAACAGGCGAGGCTGATTGCTGAGGTATAGAAAGCCTATGAGCGCTTCAAAACCAGTGGCCTTTTGATAGCTCTGAGCAGCGGCACGGCGCTGGCGTCCGGTGGTGGCATTGCGTCCGCGCCGAAGCATGTCTTTTTCGGCGTCGTTGAGGTGAGGTAGGAGCAAGTCTGCGTAGTAGGCCTGTTGCTCTGCTTTGACCTGACTGACGACTTGGGTGTGGTAATCGCGAATTCTTTTGGCTGGGAAGAGTAGGCGCGATCGCACGTACATTTCAAATACAGCATCACCAATATAAGCCAACGAAACAGGCGCTATAGCATTGAGCTGAGCGCCTGAAAGCTGATCCTCATTTGCATGAGGCAGTTTATTTATAAATTGATGAAAGTTAGAAGCGGGCAGAACATCATTTTGAGCGCAGTCATCAGAATTAAAATCGGATGGCTGACTCATAGAAGCGTTTACTCAAGTTGAATATTGAAATTAGAGCTTCTTGAGGTTTTCAAGTGCAGCGTCTACGTTCGGCTGTAGAGATAAAAACTGCTCCAGGCGAACCAGCTTGACTGTTTGAGTCACGCGAGGATTGCTAACCACTTGAAGGCTACCGCTTTCACCTTTAGCTTTTTTGACCAAACGAACCAGCGCACCCAAGCCAGAACTATCTACAAAGTCAATCGTAGATAAGTCCAAAATGATGTGGGCTGGGCCATCTTCAATGTACTTGTTCAGCACCTTAAGAAAAGTAGGCTCTGAAAAAGCATCTAAAAGCCCAGTTAGGCGAAAGATTTGACATTTCCCCCTAACTTCGCGGGTGCCTCTTAGACTAACCGTTAGGGTAAGCGACTCAGCGATGGGATCCTCCTGGTATGCCTAGCATTGAATGACAATATGACGATTAAGTATAGGACAAGATACTATCGACTGCAAGAAAGACGTTTATGCCTAGTTATGTAGCCAATTGGATGATCTTTTGGCCCGTGCTTAGCCATTGATATCATGCCCTATAAAGGGACAAAATCGGTCAACCCAACAGATTATTTTGTTCTGTGGAAATCGGCCATGATTTGTCGTTAAGACTGGCGATCGCGCATTGCTTGCACAAAGTTAGCGAACAAATAGTCTGCATCATGAGGGCCAGGGCTCGCTTCAGGATGATACTGCACCGAAAAAATCGGTAGCTGTTTGTGGCGAATGCCCGCGACTGTTTGGTCGTTTAAATTGAGGTGAGTCACTTCAACCTGCTCGTCATTAATGGAATCGGCGCTGAGGGCAAAGCCGTGGTTTTGGCTGGTGATTTCAACTTGTTCGGTGAGGCCACAGGGTTGATTAAGACCGCGATGACCGAACTTAAGCTTGAACGTTTCTGCGCCAAAAGACAGGCCTAGAATCTGATGGCCCATGCAAATACCAAAGGTCGGTAGCGCTGCGGCCATCAGATCGCGAGTGATTTGAGGCGCATTGGTCACAGCGGACGGATCACCAGGGCCGTTTGACAGAAAAATACCGTCGGGCTTATAGCTCAATATAGTTTCGGCGCCAGTGTCAGCCGGGACAACAATGACCTTACAACCGTAGCTAGCGAGCCGCTTAAGGATGTTGCGCTTAATGCCAAAATCGAGCGCAACGACGGTTAGAGAAGGCCGATCTGCTGAAGCTGAATCGCCTTTGGAACTGGTAGAGCTGAAAGCCCAGTTCTCTTCAGTAGGGTCGCTCCACTCGTATATTTCAGAGGTGGTTACTTCTTTGACCAGATTAAGGCCTTCCATTGAAGGCAGCGTTTGGAGCCTTCTGAGGAGTTCTTCGGCGTCTAGGACTTCGCTGGAGATGATGCCATTCATCGCCCCTGCGCTGCGGATTTTGCGGGTAAGCGCGCGGGTATCAAGGCCATGAATGGCTGGAATATCGTGAGCGTCTAAGTAGCTGCCAAGAGATTGGGTGGAACGCCAGTTGCTGGGGCGATCGCACACTGTTTTAGCGATCGCGCCCTTCACATAAGGCCGTGCCGACTCTTCATCTTCTGGGTTTACGCCCGTATTGCCCAACTCAGGATAGGTGAAAATTACAATTTGACCGCAGTAGCTCGGATCTGTGAGCACCTCCTGGTAGCCTGTCATGCCCGTATTAAAAACCACCTCGCCCATCGTGGTGCCCTTTGCACCGAATGACCATCCTCTATATATAGAGCCGTCTTCTAAAACAAGCAGAGCGGGCTGAGCAGAGGGATCAAACATATTGGTAGGTAAAAATGGGGGAACACGCCAGCAGAGTCTTTTGCCACTCGCTTAGGCTGGGCTGAAAACACTGAACTTGACGAATCTTTGTCAATAATATCCGTAGAAGGGGCGAGGAAGGCACCAAACTTGTCAGGGAATTTTGAAAGATAAGTGAGGTTAAACCGTTTCTATGGGCCAGTCTCAATCCATTTGTCGTTTCATATTATTGCCTAGCTTTGTCGGATTGGTGTGTTACGGATGCGTGCTTTCACCCAAAGAGGCTATGGAGCCTGTGCCGATGGCAAGCGCTACTGCTAATCGTACAGATGAGGTGAGTTTAGAGTCGGTAGGTAGTGATACAAAGCGCGATCGCCTAGTGACCACTTCAACAGCTAGCCGTTCGTCACAGTCAAACAAATCATACAGAGAGGCGATTAATCTGGCCTCTAGCGCCTATACGCTGAGTCTTTCTGCTGTGTCGCCTGATGATTGGGGCTTAATCGCGAGCCGATGGCAGCGGGCCGCTGACCGACTTAAGAAGGTTAATGAAAACAGTGAGCATTACGCAGCAGCCCAACAAAAAATGGATGAGTACGCTCGTCACGCCAGCAGCGCTACCGAGCAGATTCGATTGCTACAGCAGTCTGTGCAGCTACCGCCACGTCCCAAGCCAGCGATCGCAATCATAGAAAGCGCCCGTCCTGTAGCCATCGAACCGGGAAACCAGACCATACAGGTGCCAGTCACTCGCAGGCTGCACGGCACGCCAGTTGTGCAAGTCACCTTTAATGACGCGCGCACCTACGAGATGATTTTAGACACAGGCGCAAGCCGGACGCTGATTACCCGGAATATGGCTGACGAGCTAGGCATTATTCCGACCGAAAAAATGGTTGCGGCAACCGCAAGTGCGGCTGAAGTGACCTTTGATATTGGCCAAGCAGCCTCTATCTCGATAGGAGACGTCAGGCTGCTTGACCCTAAAGTCAGCATCGGTGACTCTGTGAATATTGGCCTGCTAGGCAATGACTTTCTCAACGGCTATGACGTGACGATTCGCGATCACACTATAGAACTGGCGAAGAACTAAAGAGCTAACAATCTCGTGCAGTTGTCGATTGACTACAGCCAGTTCAATCGCTTTCGTTGAACGATAGAAAGTACTTCTGGCTGAGCAGACGCTGGTAAAGGCTTGTGAGGAAACTGGAACCGCCAACGGATAAGTATTACTGGCGACCATATCACTATCCATACCGCTCTTAATAGAACTATTAATAGAAGTAGAGCGGCCGTTACGTGGTGTATTCGGCGTTTATTTTTACGTAGTCGTAGCTGAGATCGCATCCCCAGGCTTTGCCGCTGCCAGGGCCGTCGCCTACTTTGATATCAATAGTGACCGGATGGGTGAGCGCTTCTATCTCTAGCGTTTGTCGCTCGAAGGGCTTCAGGGTGTCTTTAACGAGCAGTTCGTTGCTTTGCGCTGTACTGACGAGCAAGATTTGAGACATCGCTAGCGTGCTGTGCTCTGATTGCTGCGTGAGGTAGGCGCTAGCAGCCTTTCTGTCAAAGGACTGAGGCGTACCGTTTGTCATTAGGGTGAAGTTACCCAGTGCGATAGTGAGTTCGTTTTGATCGAAGGGGACGCCTGCGCGACCAGCGGCACCTGCAATCCGGCCCCAGTTCGGATCGCGGCCAAAGGTGGCAGATTTGACCAGTGAGGAACCAGCCACGGTGCGCGCAATTTGACTGGCTGCGCGATCGCTCATGGCTCCAGTCACGGTAATTTCAATTAAGCAGGTCGCCCCTTCGCCATCGCGTGCAATTGATTTTGCTAGGTGCACACATACGGCTGTGAGCATGGCTTCTAGCTTGTCGGCCTCAGGCCCAGCTTTGGTGATAGCAGGCGTACGCGATTCACCATTGGCAAGTGCTAGCAGGCAGTCATTAGTACTGGTGTCGCCGTCGACTGTGATTTGATTAAAGCTTTTTTCGGTGGCGCGGCGCAGCATGTCTTGCCAGAGCTGAGCCGATACTGCTGCGTCGCAGGTGACAAACGCTAGCATGGTCGCCATGTTGGGATGGATCATGCCGGAGCCTTTGGCAATGCCGCCGATGCGAACCGGGCGATCGCCTATCTGAGTTTCCAATGCGATCGATTTAGTCACCAAATCTGTTGTCACAATGGCCCGAGCAGCGCGATCTGAGCCTTCATGAGAAAGATCGCTCACTAAAGCTGGAATACCTGCTTGCAGGGCATCTATTTTGATCCGCTGACCAATAACACCCGTAGAAGCGGTGAGCACCTGATTGGGCGCTAACCCCAAAGCTTGAGCCGTAGAAGCGGCACAGGACAGCGCATCTTGTAAGCCTTGCGGCCCGGTACAGGCGTTGGCTTGTCCGGCATTACAAAGGATGGCGCGAGCAGCGGGCTTTTCTTCGAGCAGGTCTTGGCAGGTGTCTACGCAGGCAGCGCGGACTTGACTGGTTGTAAAAACACCTGCAGCGATCGCATCACAGTCAGAAACAATCAAAGCTAAATCTGGCGCACCTGATGGTTTGAGACCGGCGGTAATACCTGCTGCGCGAAAGCCTTTGGGTGCGGTCACGCCGCCTTCAATTACCTGCCAATCTGCCATAGCTGTTCTGTTTTGCTAATGAAAGGTGGATTATACCAAGCCGCTAAACGCCTATGATCGGCTTATTCCTAAATTAAGCGATCGCCTACTCACTTTGAACGCCCTAAAATACGTCACCGATAAAAAGCCCTCTAGCCTTCAAACGCTCACGATGTTGGGAAGTGGCCTGCTGATGGGGATAGCGCCCGTCAATGCGTGGCCGCTGGCTTGGGTCGCGATGGTGCCGCTGTGGGTTTTGTTGGGGCGATCGCAACCATCATTTCGTATTGCAATTGGCCATGCTGCAATTTGGGGATTCGCATTTCACGGCGTGGCCCTTTCCTGGGTAACAGGGCTCCATCCCATGATGTGGATGGGCATTCCTTGGCTGGGCAGCATCACCATCACGCTACTTTCCTGGGCCTTTATCACCGCTTGGGGCGCGGCCATTGGCATGATTTGGGTCAGCGTGATGATGGCTTTAAGTCGGCAGCTTGCCCAAGCAGGGAAGCCTTTTGCTGGCGCGAGTCGGGTGCTGATTGGGACGACGCTATGGTGCCTGCTGGAGTGGATTTGGAGCCGGGGGCCGCTGTACTGGTCGCCAGTGAACTACACGCAGAGTCCCTATAATTTGCTGGGGTTGCAGCTTGGTCAGCTATCCGGGCCGCTAACGATTACCGCCGCAATTTTGGCGGTGAATGGGCTGCTGGCTGAAGCCTGGATGAATCGGAGAAAAGGATCGGTCAGGCCGCAGCCAAAGAGATTAGGCTGGGCGATCGCGCTTTTTTTAGGGCTCCATCTCATCGGCCTAGGTCTTTACAGCCGTCCTTTAAATGATTTGCCCAATCAAGCTCTTACTGTTGGGCTGATTCAAGGCAACATTCCAACGGATCAAAAGCTGACGACAGCCGGTATTAAAACCTCTCGTCAAATTTATTTGAAAGGGTACGAATTGCTCGCAGCGCAAGGCGCAGATTTGGTGATCACGCCAGAAGGGGCCATTCCGCAGGTGTGGGATACGTTTTTGCAAGATCAGAATTTGTTTCAGCGGGCCGTGGTTAAGGCAGGTGTGCCGTTGCTGTTAGGGACATTTGTGCATCAAGCCATTGATGACCCGCAGACGCCGCTGACGCAAAGCCTGCTTATGCTGACGGCTGAAGGGCGCGTTGCTGGGCGCTATAACAAGGTCAGGCTGGTACCCTTGGGAGAATATGTACCCTTTGAAAATATTATTGGCGCTGTGATTAATCGGCTGTCACCGTTTGGCGAAAGTATGGTTCCGGGCAATGTAAACCAGCAGCTAAACACGCCATTTGGCCCGATGACTGCAGGTATTTGCTATGAATCGGTGTTTTCTGATTTATTTCGGCGGCAGGTAGATAGCGGCGGACAGGCGATCATTACCGCGTCTAATAACGACCCTTACTCGCCTAGGCAGATGATTCAGCATCATGGGCAGGACGTGATGCGAGCGATTGAGACGGATCGATGGGAGGTGCGGGTAACTAATACTGGAATTTCAGGGGTGGTAGATCCTCGGGGGCGATCGCTCTGGCTGTCAACACCGAATGAATACACGACCCATATGGCGACGATTTATCGACGAGAGACGCGATCGCCTTACGTCCGTTGGGGCAATTGGCTCACGCCGCTGCTGGTAGCCGGAAGCGCGATCGCCCTTTATCGACGACGAGTCCGCCTTTAAACAAAAGAGGCGCTACAGCGGCAGCAGCGCGTCAATGTCTGCTGCCGTTAGCGGCTCACTAAGTAAAAATCCCTGGCCAAACGGACAGCCTAGCGCCACTAACTTATCTAACGTCAGTTCGGGATAAGGATAGCGATAAAAAAGAAGGACAGGTACGCTGAGATTACCAAAATCAATCAGCCCTGTCCTCCGCTATGTCTAGCTTAGAAGAACTCTTTTGCCACGTCGATGACTT
>JBHYED010000046.1:0-32426 GCA_051860365.1 Phormidesmis sp. | reverse complement strand
CTACGATGCCTAGATGGTCGAGATTTTTGACTTCTAAGGTTTCTGCGATCGTACGAACCTCTACAGCGCTCTCAGCTCATCCTCCATCATTATTCTGATTGTGACAATTCAAAGGGCGGAATGTGGGGTGGCAGGTATTTGTTCAGGTTATTTTCCCATCGTGTCTGCCCGAGCTATTTACAGGGCTGCGAACCGCCTTAGGCTTTATGTACACCACTCTGGTCGCGGCTGAAATGGTGGCTGCCCTCTCTGGCATTGCATGGATGGTGCTAGATGCCAGCAGCTTTTTGCAAACTGACGTCATGTTTGTCGGCATCATTATTATGGGCGCGATCGCTATCCTCCTTAATAGCGGTCTGCAAAGGCTTCAGACCTACTATTTGCCCTGGGTCGGTCGCGAGTAGCGGCAAAAGCCTCGCAAAAGCCTATATAGTGGCGGCGGTATCACACCTTTTTCACACTCCCAACTAGACTAAACCTTACAAAATGCCTCCAAAAACCAAATCTACACCCACCGTTTTCGGATTCAAACGTCTGTTCCGCAGACAGTTCAGCGTGCTGCTAGGCCTCCTCAGCATGACCCTTGTAATTGCGCTAGCAGCTTGTACCCAGCCCTCTAGCACCGCAAACGCCCCCGCAGGCGGCGATGGTAATATGCCTGCCGAATTTCGCATTGGCTATCAGGTTATTCCCAACGCCGAGCTACTCGCCAAAAACCTCGGCCTTGCTGAAGCTAAGTTTCCTGACGTTGATATCAAGTGGCTCTCCTTCGATTCCGGTAGTGACGTCAACACGGCAATGGTTGCTGGCGGGCTTGATGTCGGCTTAGCAGGCTCTGTTCCTGTCTCTACCGGGATCGCGCAAGATCTTCCCTACGATGTCTACTACATTCACGATGTGATTGGTGACAACGAGGCCTTGGCTGTCACCACGGCTTCCGGCATCAACAGCGTGGCTGACTTAACCGGTAAGAAAATCGGCGTTCCATTCGGCTCTACGACGCACTTCAGCCTGCTCTCTACACTCACGCAAGAAGGCATTGACCCTAACGACGTTCAAATTCTTGATTTGCAGCCTCAAGACATGTTTGCAGCTTGGCAGCGCGGCGACATTGACGGTGGCTTCGTATGGCAGCCCACGCTTACAAAGATGATAGAAGCCGACGGCAAAGTGCTGATTACGGCTAAAGATCTAGCAGAAGATGGCATTATTACGGCTGATATTGGCATTGTCAGCAAAGACTTTTCCTCAGCCTATCCTGACTTTCTTTCTGACTATGTGGCTACGCTGAACGAAGCGACTGAGGTTTACCGTAGCGAGCCTGAAAAAGCGGCTGAAGCGATTTCAGAAGAAATTGGGTTAACGCCTGAAGAAAGCCTCAGCGTGATGAACGAACTTGTCTGGCTAGATGCTTCCGAGCAGGCGTCTGCGAAGTATTTGGGTACGCCTGAGGCCCCTGGTGAAATGAGTCAGGTGCTGAAAGACTCTGCTGAGTTTATGGTGGGCCAAAAGGCAATTCCGAGTGCGCCAGATATTGAAGTTTATCAAAAGGCACTCTTCAACGCGCCGGTTGCTGCTGCGAAATAGCACCGACCCGCTTTAGCGCTGTTGGAGGTTGTGTCCGCACAGTGTTTACTGCGCTACAAAATACGGCCTCTGCAACGCTTTTTCTATTGTTGTTACTTACACTTTCTTTATGGATCTTCCCCGTGCGCTTCAAGACACCTCAACGACCGAAGACACCATTCCAACAGGGGGCGAAGGCGACGTACGCAACCCGATTTCGGGCGATACTTTAATCTCGCTTAAAGGCATTGACTTGTTTTACGAAGACGATGGCGGCGACCCTTTTGAAGCGCTGCACGACCTTGATCTCAATTTGAATGAAGGTGATTTTGTCTGTGCTATCGGCCCTTCTGGCTGTGGTAAAACGTCTTTACTTCGCGTGCTGGCTGGATATGAAAGAGCCACGAATGGCGATGTCACAGTAGACGGCAGGCCGCACTACAAGCCAGACGCTGAAGTCGGCGTTGTTTTTCAGCAGCCTAACTTATTTCCCTGGCTTACGATTGAGAAAAATGTCGGCTTTGGCCCCAAGATGAAGGGCATGGACGCGCATCAGCTCAAACAGCGCGTGAGCTATTTTTTGGAGATGGTGAGCCTGATTGACGCGGCGAAAAAGCTGCCGCACCAGCTCTCGGGTGGCATGAAGCAACGAGCGGCGATCGCCCGTGCCCTGGCCGCCGATCCCAAGGTCATCCTCATGGACGAACCCTTTGGAGCCCTAGACGCCTTCACCCGCGAGTCTATGCAGCTCAGCCTATACGACATCTGGCGCAAAACCAACAAGAGCATATTTTTCATCACCCACGACGTAGAAGAAGCGCTGTTGCTCTCTACCCGCATCATTTTGATGTATGCGAATCCGGGTCGAATTGTAGAAGATATTCCCAATCCTTTCTCCGCTCGATTACAAAATACGCCGCCGGCTGACATTCGCGTGTCAAAAGACTTTATTGACATGCGTGAGTATCTCGTCAGACGGATCAAAGAGTCAGGTGAGTACTAGCGTTAGCGATTGGGGCTGACTGCGCGATCGCTCCTCTGATCCTTCGGCGCACCCGCATTAAGACTGCGAAAATACCGTCCGCCCACGCCCACCAAAAAAGCAACATACACCACTAACTGCAACAGATAAATATGGTCGCGGTAGCCCAGCAGCGTTTTGAATAAAATGCCCGGAAACTGCTTATCTGGCATGACGCTACTGGCATCCCACAGCAGCGGCCCTAAAATGCAAGACTCTGTGCTAATACACAAGTCTACGTTTGACTGATTCAGCAAGCTAACTGCCGTAAAAGCAGCGTCCAAATTCTTAAAGACTGAAACGACCAGGCCCGCTACGATCAACAGCAGAAAAACGCCCATCGTCTGAAAAAATAGCTTGAGATTAATTTTCACGCCAAACTTAAATAGCCCTACCCCAATCGCAAACGCACCGAGCAACCCACCTGCTGCGCCTAATACACCCGCTGCGCTCTGCTGCAGGTTACTAAACAAAAACAGTACCGTCTCAAACCCTTCTCGCAGCACAGCAATACAAACCAGGCTAAAAATGCTGATGTTGGCCCCTTCAGAATCAGCCAGCGCATCTTGAAGCGAGCCTTCCACGTTCCCCTTCAAGCTCCTAGCCTGCTGCGTCATCCAAATCAACATCCAGCTCAGCATCACTACCGCTACGCTGCCAAAGGTCACCCCCAAAAAGGGTTTGACCACCGACTGCAATTCAGGTGCGGCATACTGCACGCGGCTGAGCGTAAGGCCAAAGAAAACGCCGATTAAAATGCTGCCAGCAATCCCCGCAGCCACGCCCGCATACACCCACTTATTCAGCTCAGTCCGATTGGCCTTGCTTAAGCAAGCTAAAACGATACCCACCACGAGGGCGGCTTCTACGCCTTCTCGCAGGGTAATGACAAACGTAGGGACGGCTTGGGAAAAATCCATGACAGCTATCTCGTCAGGTGATGAAATCAAAGTGATTGAGCGCACTGCGAGCCTTATAAAAGGCAAGACAAAGGGCAAGCGCACCTTTTCATTATCGCGCGAATTTCTTTGTTAAAGTCCTTTCGTTTAGAAAACGCTAATCAGCGAGATCAATTTCTTTGAGGCGCTGGTGGTCGAGGACGGGAATGGTTTGGGCAGTCATGGCCGGAGCACAATTAGGTGACGAGAGGGCAAATGAACTGTCCAGGGGAGCGGCTGTTGCTGCTGCTGCTGCCAGCTTTTGTGTGAGATCGCTATCTGCAAGTGATAGTCGTTAGGGTTGTTGGCTGGGCCATGTAGCTTTACTAAAACAGCGACGCTATCCGGTAGCTGCCAGTGATGAGCAAGCCAGCAATGAGCCTGATTTGTAGATAAAGTTGCAGGTAGCGATTTAGGCTTGTTCGGAAAGGCTATCTTAGCAGGTGAGTTTGGTGAGATCTGCTGCCCGCCAGACTTAGATAGCGTTATAAATAATACGTGATGTGGGCGAATCCCCACGGAATAATGCTTTTGGGCCAAATCGTGTTGGATAGGGGTCGGTAGGCTTAGGGGCATTTGCCAGTGCTGCGCGTAGATTTGGGACGAGCCTTGAACCTGGTTTTGAATTTGGGCAGAAGAGAGATTATAGGAGCCCGTGAGCTGAGCGATCGCCTTCGTTTTAGGCCGCTCAAACACGCTCGCGGGCTTCCCTTGCTGCACGGTTTGGCCTTGATGTAGCACAACTAGCTGATCGGCTCTGTAGGCCTCCGTAAGATTATGGGTTACGAGTAAGGTGGTGCCGGGATAGGTGCTCAGGCGGTGGAAGAGCTGCTGACTGAGGTGCGATCGCAAATGAGTATCTAGCGCTGAAAAAGGCTCGTCTAATAAGAGCAGTTTGGGCCGCGTGGCCAGCGCCCGAGCCAACGCAATTCGCTGCTGCTGTCCGCCCGATAGCTGATGCGGATAGTGATCGGCAAATGGGCTCATGCCAACGGCTGCGAGTTCTTCGGCAACAATCTTTTGGTTAATGGCGATTTGAATGGCTTTTGTAGTGCTGTCGGCAAATTTCGTCAGGCCGAAGCTAACGTTTTGGGCGGCGGTGAGATGTGGGAAGAGGGCGTAGTTTTGAAAAAGCAGGGCGATGTTGCGATCGCAGCTCGGCACATCAATTTTCTGCTGGCTGTCAAAAAGAACCTGTTCACCTACCACAATCCGCCCGCTATCAGGGGTTTCAATCCCCGTTAGGCACCGCAGTAAAAGACTTTTTCCCGCACCCGATTCACCCAAAACGCTCAGTAGCCCATCCGTTGTTTTAAAGGCAGCTTGGAGTGTGAAATGACCTATTTGCTTTGAAATATTGACCTCTAATAAAAGCGGTTCTTTTTGATTTCCAGAGAGATCAGAGAGATTTGACGTTCTAGAACGGCTTAAACAAGATGCCTGATTGTGCTTAGCGGTGAGGCGCAATGAAGTTTTCTTTTTACCGCTGTCTACATAGTTCGATAAGGCTACGCTGAGCCCAGAGATTGCGATAATCACCAGTGACCAGCGTGTGGCTGTGGCAAAGTCACCGCCTTCTACGGCAAAGTAAACGGCCATTGGCAGCGTCTGCGTTTTACCTGGAATGTTGCCTGCTAGCATCAGCGTGGCACCAAATTCTCCAAGCGATCGCGCAAACGTCAGCAACGTTCCTGAGATTAGCCCAGGCATTGCCAGCGGCACCGCTACCTGCGAAAACACCTTCCACTCAGAAGCTCCTAGCGTTCGAGCCACCTTAGAGAGCTGTGGATCAATCTGGCTAAAAGCCGCTCTACCGGTGCGATACATCAGTGGAAAAGCCACGACGACAGCGGTGACAATGGCCGCCCACGGCGTGAACACAATATTCGGAAATGCTGGCAGCCCATTGTGCAGCGGCCCTTGATTGCCCAGCAGCCACAGCAGCAAAAAACCGATCACGGTCGGCGGTAGCACCAGCGGCAGTAACAGCGCGCTATCGAGCAGCGTTTGGCCGCGTCCTTTGTAGCTCGCCATGAAGTACGCGGTAGGCACACCCAGACAAAACGTAATGAAGGTGGCGCTCAACGCGACTTTTAGCGAAATGAGAAGGGGCATGAGTCGAAAAGTCGCTACTCAGTGAGCGGGGTAAAGCCGAAGCTCCGGAAGGTTTGAGCGGCTTCAGGGGTCTGTAAAAAGCTGATGTATTGCTGGGCGGCTTCGGGGTGCTGACTGCGTTTGAGAACGGCGATTGGATAGCGAATGGGCGGATGCGTATTTGGCGGGGCGATCGCTAAAATCTTGACCCGCTCCGAGAGGTCGGCGTCCGTTTTATACACAATGCCAGCACTCACGTTACCGCTTTCTACCGCTGCCAAAACGCCGCTTACATTGTTAAAAAAAACCAGCTTTGGTAAAACTTCAGGCAGCAGATTGAACGCCGTCAGCGTGGCCTCAGCATAGTCACCCGCTGGAACGCTGCGAAACTCACCGACGGCGAGCTTTTGCACATCGGCACTAGCAATCTCTTCAAATCGCTGAAGCGGACTGTCAGCTAAGCCAATTAAAACGAGCTGATTGCTCAGTAAATCACGGCGTGATGCGTCAATCAGGAGATCTTTTTTGGCCAGTGCATTCATTTGTAGCGGGCTGGCAGAGAGGAAAATATCAGCCGGTGCGCCTTGCTCAATTTGCCTTTGCAGTATGCCTGAGCCGCCTGAATTATGAGCGATCGCAACACCAGAATAGGCCGCTTCAAACTGCGGATCAATCTCTGCTAAAGCCACTTGTACACTCGCCGCCGCAGAGACGGTAAGCGTGATGGTTTGATCAGGAATCTGCGGCGATAAAGGTTTGCAGCTAGATAGCGCCAAAGGAGGAATAAGCGCGATCGCCCACTTCTTAAGGCTGGCGATCGCCTGATCAGAATGTCGGGTCGCGTGAGGAGCAAAAATCAATTGCGTTTTAAGAGAGCAGTAGGATCTGCGAAGGTCTACACTTTTTAAAGTATCCGCTGTCCATCCTAGTCTTTTGCGTCTGTCGCCTGCGCTCAAATTATTTCTGTTAGCCGCCTTAATGCTTTTTCTAAAATCCTTATTTGTCGATAAATTTTTATCTGTTTGGTGGGCCGTCGTGATTCTGCTGCTGGCGCTACCGTTTGCGGTTTGGCTGCTGAATATTGTCACCGCGCCGACATCCGCACAGCTTTGTAGAACCTTTAGCGGGCATCAAACCTGCGCGGTGAGCATTAAGCGCAGTGCGGCTCGCTATTGGGAATATCGGACGGTGGTGAGCATTGATGGCGTCAAGCAGCCGCTGGAGCTTTATAACTGTCGCGATCGCACCCGTGCTTTGGCCAGCGATGGCTCTTTAGTTCCTTTTCTAACCGGCAATACCGGTGACTGGATTTGTCAGCTCACTACGCCCTCTCGCTCTAGCCGTTTAGCTGAACGCGTCACCATCGATATCAAATAGAGTGATATTAAATAGAGCGAATTAAATAGAGCGATATTAAATAAAGGCTATTGAGAATCCGGTTTGGATGAGTAGGTGTTGAGTAGCGCGATCGCACTCGCCAACGTATCGGCCTCTGCTACCGGCTTATCATCCCGCCATCGCAAAATACGGGGAAACCGCACCGCAATCCCTGACTTGTGTCGCTTAGATTCAGCGATCCCTTCAAAGCCAATTTCAAAAACATGCAGCGGCTCTACCGAGCGCACCGGGCCAAATTTTTCAACCGTATGCCGCCGAATCCAGCGATCCAGCTTTTCAATTTCCTTATTGTCTAAGCCAGAATACGCCTTGGTAAAAGGCACCAGCGTTTTACCTTCACCCTGGTCTTTCTCCTGATCTTTCCGCTGGCTTTTCCAGAGTGCAAACGTGTAGTCAGTAAATAAATTCGCTCGCTTGCCGGTGCCTGCCTGCGCATAAATCAGCACGGCATCTAGCGTCATCGGATCAACCTTATGCTTCCACCAGTAGCCTCGTTTTCTGCCGACCAGGTAAGGACTGTTTGAGGCTTTGAGCATCAGGCCTTCTGCGCCGTATTGCCGGGATTGCGATCGCCAGCGCTGAATATCATCAAACGACTGAACCGGTAAAGGCTGGGCATAGCTCGTTAGCACTTTGAGTTCATCTGTTTGAATGTGCGTATCAATGAGTTCCGTGAGAAGAGTGCGGCGCGATCGCATTTCCTTTTCTCGAATATCCTTACCGCCGACTTCCAGTAGATCGTAAGCAATAAAATGCACCGGGTTCTCGGCCATGACCTTTTTGGTCACCCGCTTACGGCCTAGCCGCTTTTGCAAAAAATTAAAGTCCAAAGGCCGAAGGGTCGTGTCTGTGCTTTTGCTTTTGTTTTTACTCTGGCCGTCCCAGGCCACGATTTCGCCATCGAGTACGGTGCCTTGTGGGAGCGATCGCCCCACCGCCGCCAGCTCCGGGAACTGATGCGTAATCAAATCCTCACCCCGCGACCATACAAACACCTGACCGGCTCGGTGAATGAGCTGAGCCCGTATTCCATCCCACTTCCACTCCACCTGCCACGCATCTCGCTCAAAATCAGCCGCAAACTTCTCGACATCAATCGGTGACGCCAAAAAGAATGGATACGGCTGCGACGGCTGCGTATCGGTATCATCTGGGTCAATCAGCGCCTCGTAAAAACTTGCGGTCGGCTCAATTTCACCCATCAATCGATGCGACAGCACCGCTTCTGTCAGCGCATACTCAGCCGCCAACGCCTTAATCACCAACTTTGAACTCACGCCCACTCTAAAAGCGCCCGTCAGCACCTTATTAAGTACAAAAATCTCTCCCTCCGAAAGATTGGCCCACCAGTCAATCACCAGCCGGCTAAGCAGCGCCTCATCCGTCTTGGCTAGCGGCTTAACCTGTGGAATAATCTCTTCCATCCACACCTGCAGCGACGTCTCACTGCTAGCTTCAGAGGCTCCTGTGGGCTCAATTGGGGTGTCGCGCAATAGCAGCGCAATCGTTTCAGCCGAATCCCCCACGTGCGAGTAGCTCTCCTCAAACAGCCACTCAGGAATATCTGAAATCTCCAAAAAGATATTTCTGAGCACCCTGGATGTAATCAGTCGCTTACGCGTTTTGCCCAATAGCAGATAAAGCGCCCACACTGCGTTCTCAGGCTGCTCCTGCTGAAAGTATTGCTGAAGGGCCTCGACTTTTGCATTTGTTGAGGTCGTGGCATCTACGGCCTTAAAAAGCTGTGTGAACTTTTTCATGGTTTTTTACAAAATGGCTGATTTCCTTTCGCGCCAATAAATTCTGCCATTTATTAAAATATTTACGGTCATTCTTATGATGGTTGCGATCGCCAATTAAACTGTTAAAGTTCTCAACATTTTGCAATATATACGTAGTCTCTTGAAGCCTTCTGACTCGAATTCAGCCAGAAAACGCATGACTCCCCGGTCTTCTATGAAACAAGTCAACGACGACGATAGATCCAACAGCAGTTCTAGAAAGCAGGCTACGACCACGGCACGCGCCGCTGATAAGGGGGAGCCTTCATATGCAGAGGTCAGTTCACCACAAGCAGCCAAAGCGCCCTCAGTTTCAAGAAAAGACGCTCAGACGGGTACCCAAATTAAGCCAGAGATGACAGAAAAGTCCGTTCATAAGCCTGTAAGCTCAACGCGCACGACCGATGCTGACTCAGACAGTGCTTCTGAACTTAACGCCTACCCTACCAGTAGCGACAGGCGTAGCTCCGTCAGCACACCTTCAACAGGCCTTCGCAGACACAGGCCTAATCAAGTGCCCCTGTCTCAGTCTGCGTTTCAGCCAGTGCAGCAAAGTAGCGATCGCATTGCCATTTTCATTGACGGCTCCAATCTCTTCTACGCCGCCTCCCACCTCAACATTGAAGTAGACTACCGCCGCCTGCTCACCACACTCGTACGCGGTCGACGCCTGCTGCGCGCCTACTTCTACACAGGCGTCGATCCTCAAAACGAAAAGCAGCGCGGCTTCCTGCTCTGGCTCAACCGCCACGGCCACCGCGTCGTCAGCAAAGAACTCGCCCAACTTCCTGATGGCTCTCGCAAAGCCAACATGCACGTCGAAATGGCCGTCGATATGATGCGCATTTCCGAATACTGCTCCACGCTCACGCTGCTAGGCGGCGACGGAAACTTAGCTTACGCCCTACAGGTTCTTTCACAGCGAGGGACGTCTATCGAAGTCGTCAGCTTGCAGTCCATGACCAGCGATAGCCTCATTGATTTAGCCGATGCCTACACAGATTTAGCCGACTTAAAAGATGAAATTAAGCGATAGCTCTTATCTATCATCCTCACGACTCTAAGCATTCCTGAGTATTACCAAAATAAAAAGGCATGTGGTTTCAATAGCTTTGACCACATGCCTTTTATTTTTGAGCGGCTATCCTTCAGCTACTTCGTGATCGTCGGCGCCTCAGAGAGTGCAACGTCAGCAACAGACACTTGATCATGACCTAGCTTCTCTGCAATTTCCGCGTTACGCATCAGTACCGAACGCTGAAGCAAAGGCGTACGAGCAACTGAGCTATTGGCGAGCTGAAGCAAAGGATTGGCAGCGACGCCAGCTAAGGCTGTTACCGTGACGGCTAGCACCAGGCTCACCTGCAAAGGCCGCATTCCAGGCAACGTCCAATCGTTGATGGTATAGGCCTTCACCACATCAGACATCTCCTGAGGCTCTTTGACGACCATCATTTTCACCACACGAATGTAGTAGTAAATGGAAATTACGCTGGTAATAAGACCCACTAGCACGAGGGTGTATGCACCTGCTTGCCAGCCAGCCCAAAATATATAGATTTTGCCGAAGAAGCCCGCTAGCGGTGGAATACCACCCAGAGACAAGAGACAAAGGCTGAGGCACAGCGTGAGCAGCGGGTCTTTCTGGTAGAGGCCGCTGTAGGCGCTGATTTGGTCGGTGCCTGTGCGAAGAGAGAACAGAATAACGCAGGTAAACGCGCCCAGGTTCATAAATAGGTAGATAAACAGGTAGAAAACCAGACTGGAATAGCCAGCATCGGTGCCAATAATGAAGCCAATCATTATAATTCCGGCTTGACCAATAGAGGAATAAGCTAGGAGTCGCTTCATGCTCGTTTGAGCTAGAGCAACGACGTTTCCTAGAATCATACTGAGAATAGCAAGGGCCGTAAAGACAAAGCGCCACTGCTCAGACACCATTGGGAAGGCCGTGAGCAGCAGGCGAATAGCAAGGGCAAAACCGGCTGTTTTAGAACCCACTGAGAGGAAGGCAACCACCGGTGTAGGAGAACCTTCATAAACGTCGGGCGTCCACTGATGGAAAGGAACGGCTGCGACTTTGAATGCGATGCCAGCGATGACGAATACAAGCGCGATGACTAGGCCAATAGGCGCTTCTTCGTTGGCGGCTGAAATTTGAGAGGCGATAAGGCTGAGGTTGGTTTCGCCGCCAGATAGGCCGTACAGCAAGGACATTCCATAAAGGAAAATTGCCGCACTCGCTGCGCCAATGAGTAAGTACTTAAGGGCCGCTTCGTTAGAACGCGGGTCACGCTTCATGTAGCCCGTCAATAAGTAAGAGGAGATACTGAGCGTTTCTAAAGAGACGAAAACGGTGATGAGATCGTCGGCACCAGAGAGAAACATGCCGCCAAGGGTCGCCGCCAGTAAAATAGCCAGAAACTCAGCGAGGGCAGTGCCTGAACGCTCAATATAGCGAATGCACATGGGCACGGTAACCGCTGCCGAAAGGACGATAATGCCACGAAAAACGATGCTTAAGTCATCACCGTTGAACGCACCTAAAAAGCCGATGGGTTCGGGGGCTCCCCATTGAAAGTAGAGGGCTACAACTGAGGTGAGTAGACCTGAGATTGCAACGTAAGGCAGCCACTTAGTAACGGCTCTGCCGCCAATAATATCCGTAATAATAATTGCCATGATTGTGACTATCACAATCCCTTCTGGCAAAATGATGCCCGCATTTAGCTGAGCGGCAATATTGGCAAAGTCCATCGACTACGGCTCAATAAAGGAGCTTGATAAGGTTTTCCACTTGAAAGCTTACCGTGTATTTTCCGATAATCCCAACACTCCTAAGAATAAATTAGAGAATCGCTTATCTGCTCACGCCGCTCAAAGGCATCTCCCAAAAAATTAACAAGCTAATTTTGTAGAAGCACGCTACAACAAAAACACAGCGACAGCTAACGGGTTTGATCACTCTGACAATGCTCGCTGACTAGATCAAAACTCAGCGAAGGTATGAACGTTGGGGTAGACGGATTGGCCCTTTTTGATCTATCGCTATAAATAGAGGCAAGTTGATTAGAGGCACGCTTGCTGTAAACAGTCTGAACACCTGCTCTGTTTACAGCAGCTAGCCATTGCGATGTAGTCTCAAGTAACGCTGCTTGGGAATGCTTCGTATCAAACTCGCTATAGTCTCTCCTTTATATATCTAGAGTCTGTAACAAGTTTTCTATTTCCATCTACCTAAAAAGTCGCAGCCTCTCTTGCTGCTAAGTCATCGTTAACCCTCAGCCATCACTGCACAGGTCGTATGTCTACGCTCGTTATTGTTGAATCACCCACTAAAGCCAAAACCATTCGCAACTACCTGCCAAAGGGCTATCGGGTAGAGGCTTCAATGGGTCATATTCGTGATTTGCCTAAGTCGGCTAAAGAAATTCCGGCGAAGGTAAAAAAGGAGAAGTGGGCGCAAATTGGCGTGAACACGGAGGCTGATTTTGAGCCTTTGTATGTGATCCCAGCAGATAAAAAGAAGGTGGTGAAGACGCTCAAAGACGCGCTGAAAGAGGCTGATGAGCTGGTACTGGCTACTGATGAAGACCGCGAGGGTGAGAGCATTAGCTGGCATTTGTTAGAGGTGCTGAAGCCGAAGGTGCCCACTAAGCGAATGGTGTTTCACGAGATTACGAAAGAGGCCATTCAAGCGGCGCTCTCTAACTGCCGCACTATTGATGACAAGCTGGTGCACGCGCAGGAAACGCGCCGTATTTTAGACCGACTGGTGGGTTATACTGTCTCACCTCTGCTGTGGAAAAAAATTGCGTTTGGCCTTTCAGCCGGACGGGTACAGTCTGTGTCGGTTCGCCTCTTAGTTGAGCGCGAGCGGGCAAGACGAGCCTTCCGTAGAGGTTCTTACTGGGATCTTAAAGCGGCCCTTTTAAAAAGCACCGGTAAATCTCAGGGGCCTTTTGACGCCCGGCTGGTGTCTGTCGGCGGTACTCGCGTGGCCAACGGCAGCGACTTTGATGAATCAACGGGTCAGGTCAAGGCCGGTCGCAACGTTCTCCTTTTAAATGAGCAAGAAGCGCAGTCGCTGAAGGGCCGGCTAGAATCTAGCGTCTGGAGCGTCTCTAATCTGGAGGAGCGGCCGAATACGCGTAAGCCCGCGCCGCCGTTTACGACCTCGACGTTGCAGCAGGAGGCAAACCGTAAGCTAGGGCTTTCTGCAAAGGACACGATGCGGACGGCTCAAGGGCTGTATGAGAAAGGCTTTATTACCTACATGCGGACGGATTCTACAAGTTTGTCTAAGCAGGCGATCGCGGCCGCCCGTAGCTGTGTAGAAACCAAATACGGCAAAGATTATCTCAGCCCCAAGCCCCGCCAGTTCAAGGCTAAAAGCAAAGGTGCACAAGAGGCCCACGAAGCCATTCGCCCCTCTGGCGAGGTGTTTCGTACTCCTCAAGATACGTCGTTAAAAGAACGTGAACTCAGGCTATATGACCTGATTTGGAAACGCACGGTCGCCACTCAGATGGCTGAGGCCCGCCAAACTAATATCACCGCTCAAATTGAAGTAGACGACGCTGTTTTTAAAGCAACAGGCAAACGCATTGATTTCCCCGGCTTCTTCCGCGCTTATGTAGAAGGATCTGACAATCCTGATGCGGCCATTGAGAACCAGGAAATTGTGCTGCCTGCGATGAAAAAAGGCGATGCTTTGGACTGCACTGGATTAGATGCAATTGGTCATGAAACGCAGCCGCCTGCTCGCTATACAGAGGCGAGTTTGGTAAAAACGTTGGAAAAAGAAGGCATTGGTCGTCCAAGTACCTACGCGACCGTCATCAGTACCGTCGTCGCGCGCCGCTATGCTGAGCTGATCAATAACAGCCTGGTGCCAACATTTACAGCCTTTGCGGTGACTGAACTGTTGGAGAAAAATTTCCCTGACCTGGTGGACGTTCACTTCACCGCGAACATGGAGCAGACGCTTGATGAGATCTCTACCGGTCATGCTGAATGGCTGCCGTATCTCAAGTCGTTTTATAACGGAGAGGATGGGCTGGCAGGTCAAGTTAATCAGCGTCAGGACAACATTGATCCAACCGAAGCGAGGACGGTTGATCTGGATGACTTGATGGCCAAAGTGCGCATCGGTAAGTACGGTGCGTATGTAGAGCTAGAAAAAGACGATGAGACGGTTCGGGCCTCTATTCCAAACGGCGTGAGTCCGGCTGATTTGGATGACGAGCAGGTTGAAGTCTTGCTGAAGCAAAAAACAGAGGGGCCAGAGAAGATTGGGCTGCATCCGGAAACGGGCGAGCCGATGTACATGCTGATTGGCCGCTTTGGACCGTATGTGCAGCTTGGCGATGTGACTGAAGAGAACAAAAAGCCTAAGCGCACGTCTTTGCCAAAGGGTGTAAAAGCAGAAGATGTGACCCAAGAAATGGCGGTTTCGCTGCTGTCTTTGCCGCGTTTGCTGGGCGTTCATCCTGAAACCGGCAACAAAATTAAGTCGAACTTAGGCCGGTTTGGCCCTTACATTGTGCATACCAAGGGCAAGGAGGATGGGAAGGATGACTATCGCTCGCTCAAAGCACCTGATGACATGCTCACCATTGAGCTGGCGCGGGCGCTAGAGATACTGGCTCAGCCAAAATCAACGCGGGGTCGCAAGGCAGCAACCCCCATTTATGAAATTGGCAAGCATCCGGCTGATGATGAGCCGATTAATGTGTATGACGGGCCCTATGGACAGTACATGAAGCATGGCAAGGTGAATGCTTCTGTTCCGGAGGGAAAAAAACCTGAGGAAGTGACGGTAGAAGAAGCGGTCGCGCTGCTAGAAGAGAAAGGGGGTGCGGCGAAGAAGAAAACGACTCAGAAAAAAACGACCGCAAAGAAGAGTACGACTAAGAAGGCGGCTGCAAAAAAGACAACCACGAAGAAGAGTACGACTAAAAAAGCAGCGACGGCGAAGAAAACAACGACCGCTAAAAAAGCGACTAAGGCGAGCAGTCCTAAGGCCGCAGGGGGTACGGCTACTCGAACCGCAGCGAAGAAGAAGACAACCAAGGCTTCTGCTACTGAGAAGATTGAAACGGAAGCCGCTAATTAGAGGATTACAGAATGGCGATGCAGCTTGATCAGGTAGTGCCGTTTGGGCGATCGCTAGATGAATACGTCAAAATGTTTTCGCTGAGCGATCGCGATTTGCAAGCCTCCATTCTCAGTGTCGCCGATGGCCCTGCGAGCTTTAACGCTGAAGGGACAGCTAAGGGCTATTGTATTCAGTCGGTCGATCCGCTGTACGAGTTTAGTGCGGCTGACATTCGGGCTCGCTTCTACGCCGTACGCGACAACATCATCGATCAAATCAAATCAACGCCCAACGACTGGGTGTGGCGCTATCACAAATCAGCAGATGATTTAAAAGACCGTCGAACCCGCGTCACTGAGGCCTTTGCAGCCGACTACGACTTAGGCAAGCGGCAAGGGCGCTACGTGACCGGAAACCTTCCTCGTCTCACCTACGCAGATCGTGCTTTTGATTTAGGACTTTGCTCACATTTTCTGTTTTTGTACTCAGATCAGTTTGACGAGGCTTTTCATATTGCTGCTGTCGAAGAGATGCTCAGGATCTGTCATGAAGTCAGAATCTTTCCGTTACTCACGCTTAGTCAGCAAAGATCTTCCTATATTTCGCCTGTGATTGAACGATTGGAAAGATCTGCCTATCAATGCACGATTGAAACAGTAGACTACGAGCTTCAGCCAGGTGGGAACGAAATGCTCAGGATTTCTCGGTCTTAGGCAGTAGCACTCGCTAAAGCTGTTCTTAAGTTGCCGTCATGGTCTGCGAGTGCAGCCGCCGCTTTTGCTTTATCTAAGCCGGCTAGGTGCATAATCAGCGCAACTTTTACCTGCAAATCGCTTTTGTCTAATAGCTCGCCTGCGGCCTTGCGGTCTAGCTCGGTGAGGTCGCACAGAATACGGATGGCGCGATCGCGTAATTTCGTATTCGTCACCGCCACATCCACCATCCGATTGCCGTACACCTTCCCCAGCTTCACCATCACCCCAGTCGAAATAATATTCAACGCCATCTTAGTCACTGTCCCCGCCTTCAGCCGAGTTGAGCCCGCGAGCACTTCTGGCCCTACGATTAACCGGATATCTACATCGACATCGGCAGGCACCTGATCGGCAGGTACACAGGCGATAAATGCAGTGCTCGCGCCACTCTGCTTCGCCGCCCTCAGCGCGCCGTGGACATAAGGCGTTGTGCCACCCGCCGTGATTCCAATCACCATATCTCGCTTAGTCACCTTGTGGTCAAAAATGGCCTCTTTGCCGCCCTCTGCTTCGTCTTCTAGTGCTTCAGAGCTGCGAAGTAAGGCCGCTGCGCCCCCGGCCAAAATGCCTTGAACCATCTCAGGCGGCGTGCAAAAAGTAGGGGGGCATTCTGCGGCATCCAAAACGCCTAAGCGACCGCTGGTGCCTGCTCCAATGTAAAAGAGGCGTCCGCCCTCTCTCATGCAGGCCGCCGCCAGGTTAATGGCCTGGGCAAGTGAGGTTCTAGACTGGGCGATCGCATCCACCGTCCGCTGATCTTCTTGATTAAAAACGTCCACCATCTCCAAAGTAGACAGCTCATCCAAATTCTGGCTATTTGGATTATTTTGCTCCGTCAACAGATGCCCACGATCTTTCATAAAATCCACCAAAACAAAACGAACCAATAAAAAAACAGAAGAGATAAAACAATAAATTCATCTTTCCTTCGTTGATTAAAGAATGTTTCTTAAATCAAATAAAAATCTGTTTTTTCTAGCCGCATCTACTCAAAGTTCAACACTTTTGCCACGGTCTGCACGTCCTTATCACCTCGCCCAGAACAGTTAATCACAACTTTCTCATTACCCAAAGTGGGACAAAGCGTCTCCAAATATGCAAATGCATGAGCCGTCTCCAGCGCTGGAATAATGCCTTCTAACCGCGACACTAGCTGAAACGCCTCTAGTGCCTCCGCATCCGTCACGCTGTAATACTCCGCCCGTCCCAAGTCCTTAAAGTAGCTGTGCTCTGGCCCCACACCCGGATAGTCAAGCCCCGCACTAATTGAATGCGCTTCCGTCACCTGGCCCTCGCCATCCTGCAACAGGTAGCTCATTGCCCCGTGCAGCACACCCACGCGCCCTTTCGTTAGTGTTGCCGCGTGCTTATCGGTTTCAGCGCCTTCACCCGCCGCCTCAATCCCAATCATCCGAATATCGGTTTCGCCCACAAACTCATGAAACAAGCCCATTGCATTTGAGCCACCGCCCACACAAGCCAGCAGCAAATCCGGCTTTCCGCCCCACTTCTCTAAGCACTGCGCCCGCGTCTCTACACCAATCACACCGTGAAAATCACGCACCATCATTGGGTAAGGATGCGGCCCCGCCACCGAGCCTAAAATATAGTGCGTTGTCTCTACATTCGTCACCCAGTCCCGAATGGCTTCACTGGTTGCATCTTTTAGCGTGCCGCTCCCCGCGCTCACCGGGCTCACCGTCGCCCCCATCAGCCGCATCCGAAACACGTTCAGCTCTTGGCGTCGCATGTCTTCTACGCCCATGTACACCACACATTCCAGGCCAAAGCGAGCGCACACTGTTGCCGTGGCCACGCCATGCTGTCCCGCACCCGTCTCAGCAATTACCCGTTTTTTACCCATGCGCTTAGCCAGCAAAACCTGGCCTAGGGCATTGTTAATTTTGTGCGCACCTGTGTGGTTTAGGTCTTCTCTTTTGAGGTAAATCTGTGGCCCGCTACCATCGGGTTTTGCATAGTGCTTAGTTAATCGCTCGGCAAAATAAAGTGGATTCGCACGACCTACGTAGTCTTTGAGCAGTCCGTTAAGCTCTTCATTGAAGTCAGCTTCTTCCCTGTGGCGATAGTAAGCTTCTTCTAGCTCCTTCAAAGCGGGCATGAGCGTTTCGGGCACGTACTTGCCGCCAAACTGACCGAAGCGCCCGAGCTTGTCGGGGCGAGCCGCTAGAGAAAGAGAGTCTTCAGTTGCTTTACTGGTGGGCTTAGAAAGAGGCGTAACAGTCACAGCGCTTACCTACGAGTTTTTAAGAAGTTCCCCATTATAGAGACTATAGGCCGTCTGCGAAAAGGTTGTGACCTGAGGAGGATTGTGAATAGTTTTTACGTCTCGTAGCATGGCCTGGAAATCTTTGCTTACTCTGTACTTGCTGTGCGACTACAGCAACGCTGGACTTCGGCCCTTGAACTATACACAAAATCTACTCGATATCTTATGGCACAGTTGCTTTCTGGGGACATCGGCGGAACGAAAACTATTTTACGGTTGGCTGAGGTTGGAGACGAAGACGTTAGGCAAAAAGCGAGCCACAAAGTTGCAATAGAGACGCTGTATGAGGATCGGTTTCCGAGCCAAGACTATCCCGAGTTTGTGCCGATGGTGAAGGCGTTTTTGACAGCGGCTGGACAGAAGGTTGAGACGGTGAAGCCGACGTCGGCTTGTTTTGCGATCGCAGGCCCGGTCGTCCACAACACCTCTCAGCTCACCAACCTTTCCTGGTTCCTACGCGGCGAGTTTCTACGCGGTGCCCTCGGCGTCGACTACGTTCAGCTCATCAATGACTTTGAAGCGATTGGCTATGGCGTTTTGGGCTTACAGCCAGACGATATTTTTGAGCTGCAGGCGGGTGTGCCTAACCCCTTATCACCCATGGCTGTTTTAGGGGCGGGTACCGGGCTTGGCCAGGGATTTTTGCTGCCGACGGGTGATGAGTATGCAGTGTTTCCTTCGGAAGGGGGGCACGTGGACTTTGCGCCCCAGTCGGAGCTAGAGTTTCAACTGCGTAAGTATTTAATTGAGAAACATTCGATTTCGCGGGTGTCGGAAGAGCGCGTAGTTTCGGGAATGGGGATCATTTCTATCTATCAGTTTTTGCGCGATCGCCAATACGCCAGCGAGTCTAATGAGATTGGCCAAATCATGGATGACTGGGAGCGCAAAGCCGGCCTGCGCAGCAAGCTTCAAGATCCAGCAGCCGTGATTTCTATTGCCGCTACTGACAAAACAGATTTGCTTTCACAGAAAACGATGGAGATTTTTATCCGAGCGTATGGTTCAGAAGCCGGAAATATCTCGCTCAAGTTTTTGCCACGCGGCGGGCTCTACATCGCGGGTGGCGTCACGGCAAAAAATCTTGCCTTAATTAAGACGGGTGAGTTTATGTATGCCTTTAAAAATAAAGGCCGGGTCAGTCACCTGTTAGACGAAGTGCCGGTTCGGGTGGTGCTCAATCAGCATGTGGGCCTCATTGGGGCCACGATTAAAGCGGCGCGCAACTATAAGGAGCGGCTAGAGGCCACCAGTCCACCTTTTGGCGAGGCGTAAGGCTCCCTTGCCTGCCAGCTTTTGTAAAACTGGTAAGCTACCTCAAGTTAGGCACCTTTTTAGCGATCGCATATGGCCGGACATAGTAAATGGGCAAATATCAAGCGACAAAAAGCGCGGGTTGACTCCAAGCGCGGCAAAATATTTGCCAAGGTCTCCAGAGAAATTATCGTCGCGGCGCGGCAGGGCGGCGGCGATCCGGATGGAAATTTTCAACTGCGAACAGCGATTGAGAAGGCAAAGGCGGTGAGCTTTCCGGCTGAGAATATTGAGCGGGCGATCGCCAAAGGATGCGGCGCACTCTCGGGTGAAGGCGACTTTGAATCCATTCGCTACGAAGGCTATGGCCCTGGTGGCGTCGCGGTGCTGATTGAAGCGCTGACAGACAACCGCAATCGCGCCGCTGCCGAGCTGCGGTCTGCCTTTAACAAAAACGGCGGCAACCTGGGTGAAACCGGCTGTGTCGGCTGGATGTTTGATCATAAAGGCGTCATTGCGATCGCAGGCGATATTGATGAGGAAGCACTCTTTGAAGATGCGTTAGAAGCGGGTGCAGAGTCTTACGATCTGGTAGACGAAATCGACGAAGATACGCCCGGTGCAGAAGTATTTTGCGATGTGCCGAGCCTGGAGAGCGTTAGCAATATGCTCAAGACCAAAGCGTATGACATTCGTGACGTTGACATGCGCTGGATTCCTTCCAATACCGTGCAGATAGACGATATTGAGCTGGCAACATCGCTCATCAGAATGATGGACGCGTTAGAAGACTCAGATGACGTACAGTCAGTCACGGCAAATTTTAATATGAGTGAAGAAATACTGGATGCAGCAACGTTTTAACTAGGCTGGCGTCAACCTTTAATCTCTTTTAATTTAGAGGGCTATCGTTGATATATCTATATTCGCGCGTCAAAATGTAAAGGGATGTAAATTATCATCCGTGCCTTAAGAGAAAGCGCCTATATGTCTGTTGCCCTGTCTGCTCGCCCACAGCCTTTATCTGCTTCAGTTCAAACTTATGATGTTGTCATTGTTGGTGGCGGCATTGTCGGGCTTACCTGTGCCTGTGGCCTGCGAGAATCTGGACTGCGCGTCGCTGTAATCGAAGCCCAAACGGCCCAGCAAGCTGCCGGACGCCAGCGAGCCTACGCCTTTTCACCCGTATCCGCCAAAATTTTAGCAGGGCTCGGCCTGTGGGATACCGTTGGCCCGCAGCTCACTCACTTTCAACGCGTAAAGCTTTCAGACGCCGACTATGGCAAAGCGATTACCTTCAGACCCAGCGACGGGAGAAGTGATGCCGTTTACTACTCAGCCGAGCATACGGTGCTAATGAATGCGTTGCAGACAGCGATTCGAGCAGCGGCAAACGTTGATTACTGGTGTGAAAGCAAGGTTTTGAACGCTGAAAAAGACGACGCGATCAACCAGTTGACGGTAGAACAGGATGGCAGCCTGTACGAGTTTCAGACGCCGCTCATCGTCGGCGCTGACGGGGCTCGCTCGTTTGTTCGCAATCTGGCAAATATCAAAACGTTTGGATGGAAGTACTGGCAGTCTTGCGTGACGGCGGTGCTAGAGCCTGAGCACTCTCATCGCGATACCGCCTATGAAAAGTTTTGGCCCAGCGGCCCTTTTGCCATTTTGCCCCTGCCCAACAACCGCTGTCAAATTGTTTGGACGGCCCCTCACGAGGAAGCAAAAGCCCTGCTAAATTTGCCAAAAGAACAGTTTTTATCAGCGTTAAAAATGCGCTACGGCGATGAGATGGGCGATCTTAAGCTGGTCACTGATCCGATGATGTTTCCGGTACAGCTTATGCAAAGCCGTGAGTATGTACGGCCTGGGACAGCGTTGATTGGCGATGCGGCTCACTGCTGCCATCCTGTAGGCGGACAGGGCCTTAATATGGGGATTCGCGATGCGACAGCGCTTGCCGAAATCATTCAGCAGGCCGCTAGTAAAGGCGAAGATCTTGGGAGTCTGAAAGTGTTGAAGCGCTACGAACGCTGGCGTAGAACCGAAAACTGGTTCACGCTGAGTCTTACGGATTTTTTAAACCGGTCTTTTTCTAATCGCTTTTTGCCCTTGCTAATCGCTAGACGCGCAGGCATTTGGATACTGGATAGCGTCGGCCCGCTGAAGCGCCTAATTTTGCAATTGATGACAGGTTTTTTTGGAAAGCTTCCTACAAAGGCAAAGTAAAAAGAAATAAGAGTTTGCTCCTATGCCTACGACGCTTGCGTTTATCGCCCATGACAGTCAGAAATATGCGCTGATTGAGTTTGTCAACGAGTATTCATCGTTGATATCTAACTATCAGTTCATCGCCACAGATACCACTGGCCTTAGCCTAAATCAAGAGACGCCGCTGACTGTGGAGCGGTTGCTACCGGGGGCGTTGGGCGGAGATGTTCAAATTGCCGCTCGCGTGGCTGAAAACACAATTGCCGCTGTTATTTTTCTGCCTGACGCGCTGCACACGCACAATACTGCCGCTGATTTGAGCACCATGATGCGCATGTGCCAGCTTCATGATGTGCCGCTAGCGACGAATCTTTCTACAGCACGTGCGGTGCTATTGGCGTTAGCAAAAAGTCCGGTTGCGCACCTCATTTTTAATCCTGTGGCAGGTCAGGGCAACCCTAATCAAGATCTCAAGCTCATTCGCCAGCTTTTGGAGCCGCAGATTCAGGTAAATGTGATTTGTACGGAGCCAGACGTAAGCCCGGCTGAGCAGACACGAGAGGCGATCGCAGCAGGCGCAGATCTAATCATCGCTTCCGGTGGCGACGGCACCGTGTCTGCTGTTGCCGAAGCCGTTACCCAAACAGATATTCCCTTGGGCGTGATTCCGCGTGGCACTGCCAACGCTTTTTCAGTGGCGCTAGGCATTCCTACCAATCTTCGCGCGGCCTGCGAGACTATCTTGGCAGGGACGACAAAACAAATCGATGTCGCCACTTGTAACGGCACGCCAATGATTTTATTAGCGGGGATTGGCTTTGAAGCTGAGACGGTAGAACGTGCTAATCGAGAGATGAAGAATCGGCTGGGCGTACTGGCCTATATTGTGGCAGGAATGCAGCAGATAGCCGATCAGGAGCCTTTTGAGGCGGCGCTAGAAATTAATGGAAAGGTAGATAAGTTTGACTGTAGTGCGATTACAGTCGCCAATGCAGCACCGCCAACGTCGTTGCTGGCTCAGGGCTTTGGTGAAGTCATTGCAGACGATGGCCTGTTGGATATCACGATTGGGCTGACGTCTGGGGAGGCTCAAGGTATTGGGGCACGGCTTCATGGGGTGGGTGCGATCGCCGATCTGTTCACCGCTGCGTTAGCCAAACGCCCCACCCAAAACGAAAATATCCTTAGCCTGCGGGCACCCAATATAAAAGTTACTACCCACCCACCTCAAAAGGTTGTTGTCGATGGTGAAATTATCGGCACAACGCCCGTTGAGTTTCAGTGCATTCCCAAGGGAATCACGATTCTTGCACCGATTGCGTAGCGCCGCTGTTGGGGCTAATAATTCTTCTGATTGCTCGACTTAAATCGACCCACTTCAAAGTCTCTTAGTTTGGCATGCTTAGTCTTCCTGGCAGTCACTCTTTTTCGCCACATCTTAAAGCTAGAAGGCTTCATATGCTTACGCATCACCGCAATCACATCTTTTTCTTTGAGGCCAAATTGCTTCTCAATCACCTCAAACGTTGTTCTATCTTCCCACGCCATTTCAATTACGCGGTCAATCGTTGCCGGCTCTAACGGTTCAGGCTTCATCCGACAAATCTCCGACAAATTACGACTCTCTCCGACACATTATGGTTCTAATTCTCCCGGTTTCGCAGCCAGATAGTCATCGCTCTTTAGTTGGATAACCATCAGCTTTGCAGGCTCATCGCCCACGCACCCAGAGGTATGTCCCTTTTTGCCATCGGCGTCGGCTTGAGTATTTTGATCGGCTCCAAAAGAGATGTCTCCTGGCCCCATCTCTACTCGCATCCCATCCATCGTTTCTACGTACCAAATGCCAGATATTGGGACAATCCACTGCGGCCTAGGGTTCTCGTGCCATTCGCCTACCCAACCAACGGGCAGCGTGGCAAACAGCACTTCCACGTCACCAGTCATCAGCCGGTTATTCCACTGTGGTGCCGCATCGCCGCCCATACTTTCTTGAGAAAAGTCGGTTAGCTCGCACTGACTTTGGTGGCTAATGCCCGCGTCGTCTGTCCATACGTGCCAGTAGGTGAGCGTCGGCTTGCCCTGATTTTGATCTGAAGCTGTCATTGTTTAGCCTTCGGATTTTTTAGCGCCAAACAGTCCTTTGATGCCGTTAATAGCACCCATCAAACCGCGTTCAGAGCGATCGCGCTGCTTTTTAGCTGGTTCAATGTCATCATCTTTCTCGCCCTTAAGCCGGTACCCATACTCCAGATTGTCTCGGCTTTTTTTCAGCACAGGAAAGGCTCGAAACGCACCCTGAAGCAAATCCGCTTCACTGTGATAGATAGCTCGGCTAATTTGGCTAGATCTGCGAACGGCGATCGCGCCAATCGGATACCACTGCTTTGTGCCTTCACCGCGCACATACACTTCGTATTCCGGCAGGCCATCCGTCTTCATTTTGTCATACTGCTTAGACGCTTTTTCCCGCTTTTGCGTCCGCTCTGACTTAGGCTTTTTAGGTGTTTTTTTCCCGAAACCAACTGGCTCAGACATATCTTTTCGTCGTGGTGTTTATAAAAGTTTACACGATTCTCAGACAGCCCCGTCGGTTTGAGCCCTTAAGCAGCTCACTGCCGCACATATTTTGCTCTGTATACCGGCAGTCCTTTTTCCTGGGTCACCCGCTCTCGATCGGTTTCTGCGGGGAATGGGCTTTCGCTCAGCCAGTGAGTGCCTGCTCGGATGAAATCAGCATTTTCAGTGAAGCGATCGCACATCTCCACACACACCTCTTCAATATCCGACTGCAGCCAGACCATCGCGCCCGCAGGCATCAGCTCAGCCAAAGCCTCTACTAACTCAGGCTGTACCACCCGACGTTTTTGATGGCGCTTTTTAAACCAGGGATCAGGAAACTGAATGCTGACGGTCTTTAAAGGGCATTCGAGCCAGTTTTCTAGCAGGGGCTTGAGTGAATTGTTGGCGTTGCAGAAGACGAAGTGCAGGTTTTTTTGGTTTGCGCGATCGCGTCTAATCAAAGCCCGCTCCACCAGCGGCTCACGGATTTCTAGGCCCAAAAAGTTCCAGTCCGGCAACTTATCTGCCATTTCGCGAACAAAATCACCCTTCCCGCAGCCAATGTCCATGTGCAGCGGTAGCCGAGAATTGGCATATACCGCGTTCCAATCTGGTGCATCAGCCGGATTTGCATACTTACTGCTGAGCGGATTAACGTGCTGACGAACGCGGCGGATAGGCGGCATAAACAATTACGAAGGATTTTTTAGACACTTTTTAAAGCAGTCGGTCAAAGCAATCGATCCACCTTATCTTGCATAGCGTCCGTTTGTAGATCGCCTTGGGCTACGCCAACGTTCAGCAAATAGGGAATCTGATCTTTTCGCCGGGGCCAGCTATGCCAAATAAACCAGCCTAAAAAAGGAAAGGAGACCGCTATCAATAACAGGCTCACAATCCATACGTCCTGAACATCGCTAACCGTGGAGGTTTGTCCGCCAGTCGCTATTTTAGAGAGCCCGTCAATGCCGACAGCAGCTAAATTATTTAGCGCATGGCAGGCAATTGGCACCCAAAGGCTGCACGTGCGCACATACAGCAGCCCCATCACCAGCCCAAACAGCGTCAGGCCCATCGGATTGTTCAGATGCAGCGCCCCAAACAATACGGAAGAGGCGACTAAGCCCCGGCGCAAGCCCCACTTCACGCTCCATCGCTGAAGCAAAATCCCCCGAAATATCAACTCCTCGACTAAAGGCGCGTACACCACTAATAAAAACAGCATCAGGCCTTGATACAGCCTTGGATAGAGGCTCTGTGCGCCCATCATCAGCATGTTGCTTTCTAATACCTGTGCTACATACTCTGGAAACACTAAGGACAACAAGTAGAAGCCAATAGACGAGATGCCTAGAGAAAACAGCAGCAGGCTTGCGACTAAAAGCACACTGTGAACAATAGAAACTTTGAGAACCCGCTGGCCAAACAAATATCTAACGCTAAGACTTTCGCAGCGGCTGACCCAAAGAATAGCAAGGCCCATCACCGTCAGCAGCGTAATGGTCAAAACAGGGGTCGAAATGGGATCTTCATTGGGTAGGGGCAGTAGCTGCCATTCGCCTAGAATTGCGTACAAACCGCTCACAACAGGGCTCGCAATTAAGAACGTTCCTAAGATGAGATAGCGACTTTGGAACTGGAGGAAAGGATTAGGTAAAGGCAGGCGAGCGGGTGAATTGAGCGTATCCATATAAGAGGCGATCGCTAGCTCAGCAGCCAGCTTACAAGGACGATTCAGCAATGATTTTTTCAGTATGGTCAACATTATAAGAATCTTTTGCCCCTGTCATGTTTGGAACCACTTCAAAGCGTGCCTTTGAAGTAGTCACTCTTCAAAGTGCTACACATTAATCAAATCCTCATCCAATATTGCTAAAGTAACTGAGTAGTCAGGCTTTAGCCCCTTTGAAGTGCCGCCAAATATTGATCCCGTGCCGCCAAGCTCTGACGACGACGCGTTGACAACTCCTGAGATAACGCCAGCAGAGCCGTCCAATATTTCACCTGACACAGTGCCTGAGATAACGCCGGGGCCAGCGCCTCAGAAACGGCGATCTTTTCCTTGGTTCTGGCTAGGCGTGTTTATAGGCACGCTCTTCAGTGCAGGTAGTTTGGGCTTAGCGGCTTGGGCCTGGATTTTTATTAATGACGATCTTTCGCCCCTTATCTCCAAACAGCTCACCGAGTCTTTAGAGCGCCCAGTTAACTTAGGCGATGTAGAAAGCGTCGGCTTTGGCAGCTTGCGAGTCGGCCCCTCTACGATTGGTGCAGGGGTGGATGATTCTACAACCGCTAGCGTCGATGCAGTGACGGTCAAGTTTGATTTGATTGAAACCTTGCTGACGTTTGATCTGGGCTTAGACCTCACGTTAGAAGGCATAGACGGCTATCTGGAACAGGATGAAGAAAGGGGATGGCTCGATATTGATGTGCCCGAGCAAGCGGAAGAAGAGGAAAATCCCCGATTTGAGATCCGCCTGGATGATATTCGCGTTCGAGACTCTCAAATCACACTGGTGCCGCTGCCGGTAAATCCTGACAAGCCGGATACGATTCCGTTTAGCAACGTGAATGGCAAAGTAAATTTTGACGACGTAGTGGTAGCGGGTGAAGAGGCTCGTCGCACTCGGTTTGAGGTGGCAGGTGATCCAGCAGACGGGGGAACGCTGACGCTCAGAGGTGAAGTGCAGCCAGTAGCCGTGATTGAGTCAATTGAGGGGGCTGCCGCTGAAGAAGCTGCCGATAAAGGAGCTTCAGATAGCCACATCAAGAGCGCAACGAATCTATCGCTTCAGTCAGATCAGCTAACGCTAGATGACATTCTAGATTTTACGCTGCCAACAATTGGGCTATTTACCGATCAGTTTTTGATAGAGTCGGGCACTGTAAACGGTTCGATGGAGATGGCGTTTCGACCCGATCAGCCGTTTGAGTATTCGGGTGTGCTGAGTGTCGAGAATGCTGAGGTGAGCACTGAGATATTGCCGCTGCCGTTTGAGAATATTGAAGGGCAGACGCGGTTTCAAGGCAATAAGTGGTCAATTGACCGGCTCAGTGCGGAGTATGGCGAGATTGATGCTGTTGCTGAAGGGTTGGTTGATTTTGATAGAGGTTATGACCTCGCTGTTGCTGCTGATAATGTCACTGTTGAAGAATTTACGAACACTGTCGATCTCGATTTGCCCGTGCCAACCGAAGGTACGTTTGATGCGGTGGCGTCCATTACCGGAGCGATGGACAATCCAATATTTACCGGGGGTGCTGCGGCCACCGAACCCCTCATTGTCGATAAGCTCGCTTTTAATACGGCTTCTACTGATTTTCGATTGCAGGGTCAGCAGCTTGCGCTCAGCAATATTACGGCTACACCCGCTACTGGCGGAGCCTTACGCGGTTCGGGGCAGGTGCTTTTAGCGGACGGTACGCCGTTTACATTCAAAGTCACTGGTCGCAGCTTACCCGCGCTCGAAATAGCTCAAATCTATGGCGTTAAGCCTGGATTTAAGCTGGGCTTAGTGTCTGCCGATGCCACCGTAGTCAGTCGCGGGGGTGAGGTGCGTACCACGATTGATTGGGGTGCGCCGAATGCCTTGTATCCAGGGTCGGGGGCAATTGATATTAATGGGAATGCGATCGCCTTTCGAGACAGCACGTTCAAAATCGGCGGTGGCATCGTCAACGCCTCAGGCAATCTGTTGGGCCAACAGTGGACTGCGGATGTTGCTTTAGCAAATGTAGATCTTGGCACGATTTCTGAGAATTTAGACGGTGAGGTAAGCGGCGGCTTTACGGCGAGTGGAAATACGGCGGATACAAAAATTGGCGCGATCGCAGCCCAAGGAAACGTCTCCTTTACCAACGGCGTGGCCACCTTTAGCCCACAGCTCGCCAGTCTCAGCGATCCGCTCACCGCCCAGGTCGCCTGGAACGGCCAAAAGCTCCAAATCACCGACGCCCGCACCGATCGCATCACCGCCAACGGCACCATCACCCCCATTTTTGACAGCGGCTTTGAAGGCATCGAACGCCTCGACCTCAACGTCATTGCCAAAGACTACGGCATCAACGAAATCCCCTTCGTCACCATTCCCGACATCTTCGACCTCGCCGGACGCGCTAATTTCACCGGCACTCTCACCGGGAAACCCGAAGCTCCCAGCATTAGCGGCGAGGTTCGCCTTGCCGATCTTGTCGTCAACACGCTTCCCTTCAACAACCTCCTCACCGGCACCGTAGACTTTGCCTTCAGCGATGGCCTAGATCTCGACCTCATCGGTAACACCGATAAAATTGCGCTAGACATTGGCCCCTCTATCTTCAACGCAGATAACCCCGCCGCCACTCCTGATCTCAATTTTGACGTCGGCTGGCGCAACGCCGTTGCTAAAGGCCAAACCCGAGGCGACATCCTCGATATTAACGCTAGCAATTTCCCGCTCTCTGCCCTCAATTTCCCACCCGAAGGCTTTGGCGATATCGGCCAGCTACGGGGCACCCTCACCCAAACCGACGTCGCCGTCAATCTCAACAATCAAACGCTAGACGGCGACATCGCCATCAACAAGCTGGGCCTTGGCTACATTAACGCCGGACGCCTTGCCGGAAAAGTTCGCTATGCCGATGGTTTGGCCACGCTAACTGACGGTGCACTCGCCTTTAATCAAAACACCTATTCACTCAACGGACGCGTCGCCCTAAATGGCCCCGTCCCGGTTTACAGTGCCAATATAGAAACGGAGCGAGGCAACATCCAAAATATTCTCGCGACCCTTTCTATCTATCGCCTAGAAGACTTCCGCCGAGGCCTTGCTCCACCAGATTGGATTACCAATCCACCATCCGAGTCAGTGCTAGACACAATTCTGGCAACCAGTTCTACAGGAAGTGCCGACGCGGCTTTATTAGAACAGTTGCGCCGTCTAGCAGAGATTCAAGCACTTCAGGCAGAAGAAATCATTGCAGACGAAGCCCGTCCGCTGCCACCACTTAAAGAATTGAGCGGCCCTTTTGCTGGCAATATTCAGCTCAGCGGTACAGGCGGCGACTTTAATCTAGACTTTGATCTGGCGGGTGAAAACTGGCAGTGGGGCGACGAGTACAGCGCTCAAGAAGTCATTGCCAAAGGTAGCCTAACGCCTAATGTACTAACGCTAGCACCGGTACGTTTTGCCTCTGTTCTAAATGTTCCAACCGAACTTGTTCCGCCCGAAATCGCTGTTGAAGTAGAACCCGCTGAAGGCTTACCTAATCTATCTGCGCCTTTGGAAGTTCAGAGTGAACCTGTAGACGTAGACTCATCTCAATCTGCCGTTGCGGCCATTAACTTAGCAGGTCAGCTTGTCTTCGGTCGCACCACCGAACTCACCTCAACCTTACAGGCCACCGCTCAAAATCTAAACGTCGAATCTCTCCGCGATATCCTAGAAATTCCACTCGACATTGATGGCTTTGCCAATGCTACAGCCTCCCTCGGCGGTACGCTAGCCAACCCGCAGCTAAGAGGCGAAGCCAACATCGCCGCTGCGACTATTAACGACACGCCTATTGAATCAGCCGTCGCCCAGTTTCTTTATCAAAACGCTCGGCTGAGTCTGGCGAGTGCATTAGTGGCCACCACACCTGAGCAGCCACTAACACTATCCGCTCAAATTCCTTACGCCTTCAACTTTATGGAAACTCAGCCCGATAGCGATGACATTACTGTCGAGATAGATGTTCAAGATGAAGGCCTAGCACTCTTAAACATCTTTACTCAGCAGGTTGCGTGGGAGTCAGGCAGCGGTAAATTCGACCTAGATGTCACCGGAACGCTGAGCAATCCTCAAATAGCAGGTGTGGCCACGCTAGATGATGCTGTTATCAGCGCTCAAATTTTGCCAGAACCCCTGACAAACGTGACAGGCAGAGCCACTTTTGCTGGCGAGCGCATTATTGTCGAAGGTCTTGAGGGGCGTTTCAGCGATGGACGTCTCACGGCAGCGGGAATTTTCCCGCTGCTGTATCCCGTCGTCAGCGGTCGGCGACTCAGCGATCTGGCAGCATCCCCAGAAGAAACAGAAAATCCTATCGATATCGCGGTCGAGGACACAGAAAGTGAGGAAGTTGCGCCTGACTTCAATCCATTATTTCCTCAGCCGCTAGCTGCTAATCTTCCACTCACCGTTAATTTTGAAGACGTCGATCTAGCATTTCAAAACCTATATCGCGGTGGCGTGAATGGGCAGGTCATTGTAGGGGGCAGTGCATTGCTCGGTGGCCCTCAAGTCAGCGGCCGAGTCGTCCTTTCAGATGGACAGGTGCTACTCCCTGAAACAAATGGTGCAGCCAACTCTGCTAACACTACTGGCACGTTAGCGTCTATGCCCTCTCCAGGCGGCTCGGACTCGGACGGCATCACCACTAACTTTCGCGATCTGAGGCTTACCTTGGGCAATTCTATTCAGGTTGTTCAAAACAACCTATTAAACTTTGTGGCTGATGGCACACTGCTAATTAATGGCCCACCAGATGATCTAGAGCCGGAGGGCATTATTAATATTCGCTCAGGACGCATCAGTCTATTCAATACCGTGTTCCGGCTTCGAGGAAGCGATAACATTGTTGAGTTTAGTCGAGAAGCAGGCATTGCTAACCCTTCTCTAAATGTCTCACTGCGCAGCAATGTCCCAGAGATTGAACGCGCGCCTTCTTTACCTAATACACCTTTTGCAACCTCTGAAATTGCCGATACGTCTAAAAACGGATTTAGTGATCCTGGTTCACTCCGTACTATCCGCGTGTATGCAGACGTTGATGGCCCCGCCAATGCGCTCTTTGACAATCTGGAGCTATCTAGCTCTCCGTCCCGTAGCGAGGCTGAACTGATTGCGCTGTTAGGCGGTGGCTTTGTGGATGCTATCGAATCTACCGTAGGCTCCCTTTCAGGGGGGGGCGATAGCTTTGAGGGACTGATTAATCTGGTTGGTGGCACGGTGCTCACAAGAGTACAAGACGTTATTGGTAACACCCTAAATCTCAGTGAGTTCCGGCTGTTTCCGGTAACGTCTGCGAGCCGTACTCGTTCTGAAGAAAATAATGAAACGGGCTTAGATATTGCGGCGACGGCTGGCTTTGATCTATCTGAATCGACTTCTTTATCAGTAACTAAAATCATTACCGATGGCAGTAATCCTGAGATTGGTGCGAACTATCGCCTTACCGATGCTTTAACCATCAGAAGCACCACTAATTTTAACGATATCAATCAGTTCCTTATTGAATACGAACTTCGGTTTTAAAGAGAGTAGACGGTTCAGGTTCTGTTCGTGTTCTCTATGTTCAAAATTAGCTCATCAGATAAAATCATTTAAGCCTGTGCTGAAAAAGAGCGATACTGGCTGAAAGCATCTATATCTAGCGTTTATAGCGTCAGTAGTACTACTGGCTTTACTTGTTTCTTTACACATCAATTAACCTGTGCTCAAACGAATTACCCTCTCATTAGTGCTCCTTCTTGGCGCGTGGAATCAGGCCAAACCGGCGACGGCTCAAGCGCTTTTGCCCTATACCTTGCCGCTAGATGAGGAGCGTTTGCAGGCCGATGGACAAAGTTTGGCGAGAGATGCGGCTCAGCTCGCGCAGTTTCAGCAGTATGACGAAGCTTTAGCCAGAGCGCAGCTAGCGGCTCAGCTATTGCCGGGTGATCCTGATGTTTTGACGCTGCTGGGTGGCCTTTATTTGCAGTCTAGTGAGCCTCAGCCTGCTCAAGCAATTGAAGTTTTAGATAGGGCTAAGCAGCTACAGCCAGAGAATGCTTTGGTAATGTTTGCCCTTGGTAATGCGTACTTTAGCCAGCAGCAATACGAGGAAGCGTCAGCGTCGATTGAATCGGGACTGAAGGTGGAGCCGGAAAATGCAAATGCGCTGTTTGATTTGGGTAATGCCTATTACAAGCTGGCTCGGTACGATCAGGCGATCGCTCAGTACGAAAAAGCCGTCAGCACCGACGCTAACTTCTGGCCAGCCATCAACAATATTGGCCTAGTTAAGTACGAGGCGGGTGATATTGATGGCGCGATCGCCCAGTGGAAAAAGGCGCTTGATATGGCTGAAAATGAAGAGAGTGAACCTCAGCTTGCGATCGCAGTTGCCCAGTTCAGTAAAGGCACTCAAACCATCGCTAGCCGCAGCATTGCCATTGCTGCACTAGAGCGCGACCCCCGCTACGCCGACATCGATTTTTTAAAGGAAAACCTCTGGGGCGAGCAGCTTATTACCGCTACCGAAAAGTTCTTTGATACGCCAACGCTACGCGATTTGCTCATTCAGCTATAAGCGCATACGCACCCTAAAAAACGTCAGTTCGGGTTAAGCCGCAGGCGGCAACGCCCATTCTAGATGGAGTCCAGGTTTCTTAGGCTGATGACAGTAGGCAATTAAACCGCAAATGATGTTGACCCAGCAGTTGACTGGGCTGCGAT